>AXWR01000004.1 GCA_000482765.1 Meiothermus taiwanensis DSM 14542 | reverse complement strand
GCCATTGAGCGGCTCAACGCCACGGCCCGGCGTATGGACGCCTTCTCCGTGCGCAAGACCCTGGCCTTTGCCCGCAGGCCTGAGTCCCGGGAGCACCGCGGTGACTGGCGGATGACGGTCTACAACTTTGCCCGCCCCCACCGCTCCCTCCGACTTCCCCTAGCAGAGCCCATCGGCAGGCGGCGCTACCAGCCTTGTTCTCCGGCTATGGCAGCAGGTCTCACGGAACGCATTTGGACGATCCGAGAAATCCTTCTTCATCAGGTTTTCCCCAGGCCTGTCAGAGATAATCTCACCTAACTACCAAATAACGCAGGGCTTACTAATCTCGCATTGGCTCTGCCCAAGCAACGGCTGGCCGGGCCGGTACAGGGGGTGGTTGTGGAGGTACACGGCAGTACAGCGGGTGCAAATCCGTAGAACGCACGCAGTAAGGAGGCCAGGGGATTCCCGGCCTCCTTAGCAGCGCTTGCGGCTAAAGCCGCTCGGCCACCTTGTCCCAGTTGATCACGTTCCAGATGGCCGCCAGATAGTCCGGGCGGCGGTTCTGGTATTTGAGGTAGTAGGCGTGCTCCCACACGTCAATTCCCAGCAGCGGGGTGTGGCCTTCCATAAGGGGGGAGTCCTGGTTGGCGGTGCTGTAGACGTGTAGTTTGCCGTCTTTATCCTTGACCAGCCAGGCCCATCCGGAGCCAAAGCGGCTGGCTCCAGCCTGGGTCAGCTTGGCCTTGAGCTCATCAAAAGAGCCGAAGGTGGCCTGGATGGCCTCGGCCAGCTTGCCGGTGGGTTCTTTGCTGCCGCCGGGGGTGAGGATGTCCCAGAACAAGGTGTGGTTGTGGTGGCCGCCGCCGTTGTTGCGCACGGCGGTGCGGATGTCTTCAGGCACCTGGTTAATTTTGGTCAGCAAATCCTCGAGGCTCCAGCCATGCAGCTCGGGGTGCTTTTCCAAAGCCGCATTCAGATTGTTCACATAGGCCGCGTGGTGCTTGCCATGGTGAATCTCCATGGTTTGCGCGTCAATGTGGGGTTCCAGTGCATCCTTTGGGTAAGCGAGCTCGGGTAGTTTGAACGGGTAACTCATGGTTGAACCTCCCAGGTGTACTCTATTACCGCAAGTCCGGTTCAGGCTGTGACTGAGCTCTCAAAAGGCCGCTAATTGTGGGTCATCTCCAGGGGTACCACCCACTTGTCGAACTCTTCCTCGGTTAGGTAGCCCAGTGCCAGGGCTGCTTCCTTGAGGCTAATGCCTTCCTTATGAGCTTTTTTGGCGATGGCAGCCGCCTTGTCGTAGCCGATATGACGGTTAAGGGCGGTGACCAGCATAAGGTTTTTCTCGAGGTTCTCTCGGATGCGCGGTAGGTTGGGTTCAATGCCCACGGCGCAGTTATCGTTGAAAGCAGCGCAGGCATCGCCCAGCAGCTGGATGCTGGTAAGAACGTTGTAGACCATCACTGGCTTGAACACGTTAAGCTGGAAGTTGCCCTGACTACCGGCGAAGGCCACCGCCGCATCGTTCCCGAAGACCTGCACACACACCATGGTCATAGCCTCGCTCTGGGTGGGGTTGACCTTGCCGGGCATGATGGAGCTGCCGGGTTCGTTTTCTGGGATGATAATCTCGCCTATCCCGTTGCGCGGGCCGGAGGCCAGCCAGCGCACATCGTTGGCCATCTTCATCAGGGCTCCGGCCAGGGTACGCAGGGCGGCACTGGTGGTGACCAGGGCATCGTGGGCGGCCAGTGCGGCAAATTTGTTTTTGGCCGACACAAAAGGAAACCCTGTTTCTTTCGCAAAATACGAGGCGGCCAGGTCGCCAAACTTGGGGTGGGCGTTGAGGCCAGTGCCCACCGCTGTACCACCAATAGCCAACTCATAAAGGCCCTGTTCGGCGTGGCGAACCTCACCCAGGCAGTAGTCGATCTGCGCCACCCAGCTTCCGATCTCCTGCCCCAGGGTGATGGGGGTGGCATCCTGCAGGTGGGTGCGCCCGACTTTGACCACGTCTTTGAAAGCCTCGGCCTTGGCGGCTAGGGTATCGCGCAGCTTTTGCACGTTGGGGTAGAGCTGTCGGTGCAGTTCCTCTACCACGGCAATGTGCATGGCCGTGGGGAAGGTGTCGTTGGAGGACTGGCCGCGGTTGACGTCGTCGTTGGGGTGAATGGGCTTTTTGGAGCCCAGCACGCCCCCAGCCAGCTCGATGGCCCGGTTGGCAATGACCTCGTTGGCGTTCATGTTGGTTTGGGTGCCCGAGCCGGTCTGGAAGACCACCAGCGGGAAGTGATCGTCGAGTTTGCCAGCAATTACTTCATCGGCGGCCCGCACGATCAGATCGGCTTTCTCTCGAGGCAGCTCACCCAGGTCGGCGTTGGCTAAGGCCGCTCCTTTTTTTAGGATGCCCATGGCCCGGATGATGGAGCGGGGCATCTTGAAGCGCTCCTGCCCAATTGGGAAGTTCTGCAACGAACGCTGGGTCTGGGCCCCCCAGTAGCGGCTTTCTTCGACCTGCACTTCGCCCATGGTGTCGGTTTCGATTCGGTATCCCATAGCAGCTCCATTTTATTGGGCTTTGGTCTAAGCAGCGATGCCCCGGCGGAGCCTCCAGTAAACAAAGCCGTAGAAGACTATCAGCAACCCGCACACCACCGCCCCACCCCAGAAGGGGCCGCTGGGGCCCAGCCAGTCCCATAAAAACCCGCCCACGGCCGGCCCAGTGGCGGCCCCAAGCCCTTCAACCACCATCAACGAGCCCCAGATGGCTGTGCGATGCTCTGTGGGCAGCAGGCGCACCAAGAGGGCATTCCAACTTGGTACAAAGGTTGCAAAAGCTATACCGCCCAGCAAGCACAAGAGCAGGAAGTAGGGGTAGGAGGGCTTTTGGGCGATTAGCAAGAAAATAGCAGCCAGGGTGCCTAGGCTGGTAATTAGGGGTAGCCAGATGCCTCTGCGGTCGGGTAGACGGCCCAAGATACCGGCCCCTAGAAAAACTACTGTGGCGGCTAGACCCATGGCTAGGTAAAGCTGCCACTCGGTCAGCTTGAGGTGTGTGAGGGTGAATTTGAGGATTACCAGATTGAACAGGTTTTGCAAAAAAAGTTGGGCAAAAGCGGTTGGGACAATGATGAGCACCTGCATGAGCTGCCGGATGTTAAGGCTTTGCTTTGGCAGAGGCTCCCGCACACCCAGGCTAGTGAGGCCAAGCAGGGTGACCAGGCCCAGGGCAACAAAGAGTAGCAACGAGGTACTTTCGGGTAGATTCCTTATGAAAAAGGTTCCCAAAACCCAGCCTAACCCGATCCAGGGCATCACCAGAAACTGCGAATAGGCGATGGCCCGGCCTTCCCTTCCAGGAACGGCGATTCGACTGGAAAAAGATAGATAACCGGGTTGTAGACCGGAGATGCTCACACCCCACAACAGCATGCTGGCTAACAAGAACCAGCTGTTGGGATTAAGGATGGTGCCGGACAAAGCCAGCAGGCCCACCAGGCCCGATAAAACACCCACCGCGCCAAAGCCTATGCGCTGAACTAAAAACCCCCCAATGCCCCGGCTCAGTGCTTCGGTTAGGGAGTGCACAACCCAGGCCAGCCCGACCAGGCTCAGGCTTAGGCCCAGTTCCTTGGATGAAAAGGGTAGGTATACCCAGAAAAAGGCCGCGCGGGTGAACTCCAAGAGCCCCAGGGTAAGTAGCATGGCGGTGAATCTAGGCAAGTCTTGTTTTTGCCAAGGAAGCTTGTCTAAGGCTTTCATGGGGCCCTCCTGGGGGATAAGGGGGCAGGTGGCTTCGAACTCATGCTGCGATTCTAGCAGCCTATGAGGCCGCCTCTGCCACCCAGTGGGTTTTAGGAGCCCATCGTCCGGCTCTGCGTAGCCTCCTTGGAAATACCCTCAGGCTGTAAGAACCGATGTCTCAAGCGGTTTTCAGCGCATTTAGTATTGCTTTAATGAGCTCGGAGGTGCTCAAGTCCAGCGTGTGCTGTTTCAATACGCGTTCTCGCGCTGCTCGTCCCATTGCGGCGGTTTTTTGAGTATCGCAGGCCAGCGTATTGAGCGCTTTTGCAAGCAGTGGAGGCTTGGGGGGCACCAGCAGGCCTTCGATTTGGTCTAAGATCAGTTCGGCTTGGGCGGGTATGTTCGAGGTTACCACGGGAACCCCGCTGGCCATTGACTCCAGAGTTGCCAGCGACTGGTTCTCAGCCAGAGTGGGGAGCATAACGGCATCCACCGCCGCGTACAGCTCAGGCATATCCCATCTTTTACCCCAGAACCTCACGTTTTTGACGCCGTACTTTCTGGCCAGGTACTTTACCGCTTTTCCGGTAACCGAATCATCATCTCCAACAAAGACGAAATCCAGATGCGGGCATAGACGGGCAGTCAAGAGCGCCGCCAAGGGGTTTTTCTCCGGAGACATGCGCCCTGGAATCAGCACGGTGAAACGGTTGAAGGCGAAGTCCGATCTGAGTTTGGAGCGTGACTCAGGTCTGGGTTTGAACCTCTGAACATCTACCCCATTGCGCACGGTAAACACCCGTGGCAGCCCAAGGCTTCTCAGGAGCTCTGCTCCCCACTTTGAAACTGTAATCACTGCATTGGCTTTGTGCAGAGCTCTGGCCTTGCTAAGGTGATAAACAAAGCGATACAGGTATTTCAGGCCTAAAGGGTAGTGGAACTCCAGCTGATCGTGGATGATTGCCAGGTTGGGGCCAGGAAGGTGGCTGAACGACCAGGTATATGTTTGCGCGTTCCAGGCCTGTATTACCCGCAGGTCTGCTTTGCTCGCGGTTGGAGCGATTTCCTCCAGCTTTTTGTATCGCTGGATTCCAACCCCAGCCGCCTGTATCCGGCGGGCGTAATCGTCTAGGGAGGGCCTGCTTGAAAGGTAGAGAATCGGATCAAAACCATTCTGCTTAAGTGTTGGAAGATAGCTAAGCAGCCAGGTCTCGCTCCCGGCCACTCTGGGTGCATCAGTTAGGAAAGCGATTTTTATCGGCACTTAAGACCTCTGCTATCTCACTAGCGATCTGGGGTATCGCCCCCCGTGGCCCGTTGCGCTCGAGGCCCTCCCGGACAGCTTCCTCGCGGGCCTGGGGGTCAAGCAAAAACCCTCGGACGGCTGCTGCTGCTGCTTCCGGGCTGGCCTCTACCAGGCGCAGGGCCTTGCCCAGTAGCCGGCTTTGCCGCAGGGCGTTGGGGTAGATGTACTGCGGCCCGGGGGTGGGGAAGGCCACCACCGGGATCCCCATTCCCGCCGCCTGCTCGTTGGCAGTGCCGGCAGTGCCAATCGCTACATAGCCCACGTGCAGGATGGCCGAAAAGGCCCCACGCAGGAGCCAGACCTGCTGGCCCTCGCGATGGGCAATGGCGGTCTGCTCGTCCCGAATATCCAGTGCCCAGCCCTCGGCCAGCGGTACGTTGGTAAAGTCGCCGGCCCAGGCCACTAGCGGCTGCAACTCGGGCAGCAAGGTTGCGCTTTGCAGCATGAGGGGCAGGCTAAAGCGCACATCGGCCCGGGTGCCGGGCAGGAGCACCAGCGCCTTGCGCCCATCCAGCAGCCCGCTCAGGTCGCGCTCGGGGGGGCCCAGGGTGTCCATGGCCATGCTGCCCACAAAACGGGCCTTGTGCATGCCAAGCTGCTGGGCCCGCTGCTCACTGAGCTTGTCCCGCACGTAGACCGCTCGCACAAAGCGGTGCATCCAGCGCTCGTAAAACATGTAGTCTTCAGCAGCAAACTGATTAATTTGCCGTAGCCGCTCCCAGACACTCCGACCGCCCCAGTAATAGTGCGAAATCTGGGGCTGGAGGTGAAAAAGGGGCAGCCGCCCCCAGTCCGAGGCCAGCACCCCCACGGCCAACGCGTAGGCATCGCCTACCACCGCGATGGCCCGCACCTCGCGGCGGGCAAGCTGGGCTGCGCGGATTTGTAAGACGATTTCTTGCAGAAAACCCGCCCGCAGGTCGGCCAGCAGGTTTTCCAGGCTGTTGAAGGGAAAGCCCCCTGAGGGCATCTGCGTGCGCGGCCCCAGGATGCGTTCAACGCAGCCTTCGTAGCGCCGGCCCGGGCCTACCAGGGGCAGCGCGGCCAGCCGCAGGCCCCCCAGGTGCTGGCAGAGGGTGGCCCCGATCAGGTCTTCGGCGTTGCCGCCCGAGATGATGAGTACGTCGGTCATGGTGTTTTGGAAGGTGGGCTGGTGAACCCCTGCTCGAGGAAGTGCTGATCAAAAGCGAAAGCCTGGCGGATGTTTTTCTCGCGCATCCACAAAAAGCTCACCCAGTCTACCAGGCTTACCTCTCGACGCCCGGCGCTCAGCAAGGCGGCCAAAGCTTGCCGATGCAGGTCGAGGCTCACCGGGTATAAGGTTATCATGCCCATCAACGCCTCGAGCGCACGCACGGCCTCTATCCCCAGCCGACGCTGTACCAGGGCCGTGATTTCTAGCCCCACATAGGTGTGTGTGCAAAGGGGCTCATCTTCTTCCAGGAGCACCTCCCAGCGTTCTTTGGCCTCCAGGTGGTTGTGGTCGTCCCGATCTAGGAGGGCATACAGGGCCGAGGTGTCAACGAGGGTCAAAGGCTTCCTCCAGGTAGCGGTCGTGGTTTTTACTCACATCCTGCAAACCTGAAGCAAAGCGCCCCACCGCAGCCAGGGCCTGTTCTTTGCGCCAGCGGTAGGCTTTTTGCTTTTCTTTCAACATACCATCTACGGCCCTGCGTACGGCCTCCGCGACGGAGATGCCCTCGTGGTGGGCTATTTCCCGTAGTTGTTGCCATTGTGCTTCCTCGAGCTGAATCTGGGTGCGCACCATGCTTAAATGGTAGCATTATTCGCTACAATGATGGCATTCACCCGCCAGAACCGCCGGTAGTGCAACCGGTGCTGCCCCTGTAGACTGGAGCCGATCCCCCCAGGCTCTCCTGGTGGGCTTTGATGATTTGTTATGAACCTTACCAAGCCCTCTGTTCTGAACCATTACCTGCCCGGCCTGCCCCAGGTGGCCCGTGCCCTGATCTTTGCCCAGCACCCAGGCCCCCGGGTGCTGCTCTGCCCCGAGGAGCGGCTGGGGTTGTATGCCGACCTGGGTGCGCTGGGGGTCTCGGCCTATGTGAACCCCGGCCTGGAAGCCATCGGCGAGGCCGAGGCAGTGGTGATGAGCTACCGGGAGGCCCTCGAGGTGTTTCCTGCCCGGCCCCAAGACTGGCGGCTGGTGCTCGAGGTGGGCCGTCGCTACCTGCGCGACGAGCTGCTGGAGCGGCTTCTGCGCATGGGCTACCTGCGCGAAGAGGACTACCGGGTGCAGGGGGATGTGCTCGAGCTGGGCGAGGTGCGGCTGGAGTTCTTTGGCGACGAGCTGGAGGTGCTGAAGGTGGACGGGCAGCCCCGCCAGCGACACGTCCTCACGGCCCGCGCGGGCAAGGCCGAAACCTGGGACTCCCACAAGATTTTGCACTTCCCCGGCCCGGTCTTCCTCGACACCCCGGCTTTGGCCCCCGAGGCCCTCTGGCCCTTGCTAAGGGGGCGGGACTGCGTGGCTTTTGGTCTGGGTGGGCCGGAGCTACCCCCTTTATCGTTGGAGTACAAGCCCCTGCCCCCCTACCGGGCCCGCATTTCACAGTTTATCGAAGATGTGCACACCTGGGCGGAGGCAGGCTGGTCGGTGGTCTTCTTCTACCGCCACGCTAAAAGCCGGGCGTACCTCATCTCCAAGCTTCAGGCCCAGTACCCCGGCCTGGCCGTGCGCTCCACCCCCACCCTGAGTCCCCAGCCCGGCAGCCTCAACCTGGTTCCGGCGCCGCTCGAGGGAGCCTTTCTCGAGCCCGAACGCCGCACCGTCTACCTGAGCGAGGCCCACCTGTACGCCTTCAGCGGGGCTGAGGTGCTGCGTAACCGCAAGCTGCTCTCCGGTGAGGAGGCCGACCCCGGCGCCCTGGCCGTAGGCGACTATCTAATCCACCCCGAGCACGGCATTGGGCAGTACCTGGGCCTGGAGACCCGCGAGGTGCTGGGGGCCCAGCGCGACTACCTGGTGTTGCGCTACGCGGGCGAGGCCCGGATGTACCTGCCGGTTGAGCAGCTCCCGCTCCTCAAGCGCCACCCCGGCACCACCGACGACCCCCCGGCGCTTTCCTCCCTGGGCAAGGGCGAGTGGAAGCGGAGCCGCGAAAAAGCCGCCAAAGATGCGGAAGAGCTGGCCCAGCGTCTGTTGGTGTTGCACGCCAAGCGCGAGGCCACCCCGGGGCGGGCTTTTGGGCCGCTGCCCGACTGGGATCCCTTGATCGAGCGGAACTTCCCCTTCGAACTCACCCCCGATCAGCAGAAGGCCCTGGAAGAAACCCTGCGCGATCTGGAAGCGCCGCGCCCGATGGAACGCCTGATCTCGGGCGATGTGGGCTTCGGTAAGACCGAGGTGGCCCTGCGGGCGGCCTTCCGGGTGGTGGGGCACGGGGCCCAGGTGGCGGTGCTGGTGCCCACCACCCTCCTGGCCGAGCAGCACAAAGAGACCTTCCAGAAGCGCCTGGCCGGCCTGCCGGTGCGGGTGGCGGCCCTCTCGCGCTTCACCCCTGAGCGCGAGGCCCGCGAGGTGCTGCGGGGCCTCGAGCAGGGCACGGTGGACATCGTGATCGGCACCCACCGCCTGCTCTCACCCGATGTGCGCTTCAAAGACCTGGGCCTACTGGTAGTGGACGAGGAGCACCGCTTTGGGGTGGGCCAGAAGGAGCGCATCCGCGAGCTCAAAGAGGCCGTGGACACCCTTTACCTTTCCGCCACCCCCATCCCCCGCAGCCTTTACAGCGCCTTGGTGGGCCTGCGCGACCTCAGCAGCATCCAGACCCCGCCCCCCGGACGCAAGCCCATCCGCACCCTGCTGGCCCCCTACGACCCGGCTTTGGTGCGGCAGGGCATCATGGACGAGCTCGAGCGCGGCGGCAAGGCCTTCTACGTGCACGACCGGGTGGCCACCATCCTGGCCCGGCGCCGTTACCTGGAAGCCCTGGTGCCCGAGGCCCGCTTTGGGGTGGTGCATGGGCAGATGCACGAGTCCGAGGTGGAGGAGACCATGCTGGCCTTCGCCGAAGGGGCCTTCGATGTGCTTTTGGCGACTACCATCATCGAGTCCGGCCTCGACATCCCCGAGGCCAACACCATCCTGGTCGAGCGGGCCGACAAGCTGGGCCTGGCCGCGCTCTACCAGCTGCGGGGCCGGGTGGGGCGGCGCGACCAGGAGGCCTGGGCCTACCTCTTCCACCCCCTGCGCCTCACCGAAGGGGCCGAACGCCGCCTGGCCGCTATCGCCGACCTCTCCGACCTGGGCTCGGGCCACCTCCTGGCCGAAAAGGACATGGAGATCCGCGGGGTGGGCAACCTGCTGGGCCCCGAGCAGCACGGACACATCCGCGCGGTGAGCCTGGAGATCTACACCGAGCTTTTGGCCGAGGCCATCCGCAAGCTGAAAGGTGAGCGGGTTGAGCCCGAACGCCACGTGACCCTCGACCTCCAGCTCTCGGCTAGGCTCTCACCTGAGTACATCCAAAGCCCCGCTGCCCGCAGCCGCTACTATGGCCGTCTGGCCGAGACCCGCAGCCTGGCCCAGTTGTCCCGCATCGCCAAAGAGCTCAAGGAGCGTTACGGCCCGGCCCCCCAGGAGGTGGAGAACTTCCTGGCCCTCACCCGCCTGCGCCTGCTGGCCGAGGGCCGGGGGGTGGTCTCCATCACCGAGGACATGCTGCACCTGCAGATCGCCTTCCAGACTTCTCGCCTCGACTACGACGCCAAAGCCCTGCGGGCCCTGCCCTTCCGGGTCGAGCCCACCCAGTACCCCCCCGGCTTCCGCATCCCCAAAAAAGGCCTGCGGCCCGAGGAGTATGTGCAGGCCCTGAGCGAGGTGCTGTACCTGGTGGGTTAATATAGAGTCTAGACCTGCAGTTGTTTTTCCACCCAGGCCAGCACCCGCCGGGCAAGCTCGAGGGCTTCTAGATACTCTGCCCTGGTCAGCTCGGGAAAGTTAGAAGGATACCGCCCACGAATCGTGTAGTTTTGCAACAAAACAGCCTGGCGTACTTCTGCAGGGATGGTAATAGAGGCCTCCTCGAGCAGCTCAAACAGGAAGTCCAGGTTGTGGGTCTTGGGGAAAGGACGCTGCAGGTGTATCAGGAGCGCCTTTAGTGCCTTCTCTGCGGCTTGCTGGGCCAGATAGGTCGAGGTTTCGAAAAGCCCGCGGGTCGGGGGGTTTTCGGCGTAGGCCAGATCGCTTTGGGCCAAGCTCAGCCAGGCCTTCGGGTCGAGCGGGTTAAGCGGCATACAGAACCTGCCCGTGCGCTAAAACCTCGGGGTAAATGGTCATCCAGGCTTGTTGGTAGCGCTGCAAATCCTCGGGATAAGCCACTAAAACATCTACTGGAAAGCCTTTTTTGATCTGGCTCAAGCCCAGGTAGAGCGCCCGCATGGCCTCGCGTTTGTCCAGACTGGGCGGCACCACCACCAGCAAGTCGTAGTCGCTATCCGGGCGGGCCTGGCCGCTGGCCCTCGAGCCAAACAGAATAATCTGCTGGGCCGGTACCACTTCCAGGATGCGTTCCAATACCGGCTTTAGCTCGGGGTGGTTCATGCTTCTATGCTAGCACTCAAGTTGCGCCTCCACCCAGGCCACCACCCGCCGGGCAAGCTCGAGGGCTTCTAGGTAAGCGGCTTCATCCAGATCGGGGTAATCCCCTGGGTAGCGGGTTACCACGGCATAAAAGGAAAGTACCTCGGCTGCACAAACCTCTTCAGGTACGTCTATGCCCGCTGCTACCAGCTGCTGCAACAACAGGCCGATGTCGTGGGTTTTGGGAAAGGGCCGCTTGCAAGCCAACAACAGGGCCTTGAGGGCTTTTTCGGCGGCCTGCTGTGCGTCAAAGCAAAGGTCTTCGTAAAGAACCTCTGGGGCCAGGCGGCCTGCATTGGCACGGGCAAGGCTGCCTTTGGCCCGCAGCAACCAGGCTTTTGGGTTATTGCCTTCACCCGGCATACACAATCTGGCCGTTGCGCTGCGCTTCGGAGTAGAGGGGCAGCCAAGCCTTGCGCGCGCGCTCGAGTTGTTCGGGTGTGGTCAGAATCAAATCTATACCAAAGCTTCGCCTAACCCGGCCAAGGCACCGGTACAAGGCTTTGTAGTTTTCTAGGGTGATGCACTCTTCGGGCACCACCACCAGCAAGTCGTAGTCGCTATCCGGGTGGGCCTGGCCGCTGGCCCTCGAGCCAAACAGAATAATCTGCTGGGCCGGTACCACTTCCAGGATGCGTTCCAATACCGGCTTTAGCTCGGGGTGGTTCATGCTTCTATGCTAGCACCCTCCGGGGTTCCACACAGCCACCACGCTGGGATCGATGGGGGTTATTTTATGCGGGCCCTGGAGGTGGGCCCCTTCGCCCTTGCGCAGGTGCAGGTAGCTGTGGTCGGGGAGGTCTATCACCAGTTCGCCCTCGAGCAGCACGTACAGGCGCGGCCCTTCTACTTCTTGAGGCCTTTCCATCAAGAGCGTGCTAAAACCCTCGAGGCCCGGAAAGCGCGCCTGCCCCTGGCGTTTGGCTAGCCGAACGAGGTGGAGCTTCATACAACCACATCCTGCCTAGGCCCTTACCGCTTCCTTGCGGGCCTTGCCATACTCCATGCGCAGTTTGAACATGGCCTGGCGGAAGAGTTTCAGCACAGCCTCCTCGGGTTGATTAAGGGCTTTGGCTACAGCCGCCACCTGCTTTTGCTGGCCCTGGGTGCGGCGGGCCACCTCGGCTTGCTCGGGGGTGAGGTTGGCTTTGGCTATAAAGGGCTCGAGGTCGGCCCAGGTGGCGCTGGCTTTGGCTTTGCTTTTGCTTGTGCCGGTGGTTTTGTTGCTGCTTTTTGTGCGCGGTTGGTTCAGGGCCTCGAGCTTGGGCCCACCGTAGCGCTCACAGCTGGGATTGGTGCAGGCCCGCCTGCCTGTGCGGCCCTTAGCCACCTCGTTCCAACCGCAAAGAGGACACTTGTCTGGCAGCAATGGGTCGAAGGATAAGAAGTCGCAGGCTGTGTTGTTGCAACGGTAGTAGGGCTTGCCGCGCTTGCTGGTTTTTTGTACAACCTCGCCGGCGTGGCATTTGGGGCACTCGATTCCGGTGGAAGGGGCCTCGTCGCGGGTGTACTTGCAATCTGGGTAGCGGTTGCAGCTAATAAAACTGCCGTAGCGCCCGTGCCGGCGCACCAGCTGCCCTTGCTGACAGGATGGGCAGGCTTCCCCAATGGGCTCGGGTTCTTTCTTGAGCTCGAGGCGCTCGGTGTATCGGCACTCGGGGTAGCCGGTGCAACCCAAAAACTGCCCAAACCTCGAGACCTTAAGTTCCAGGGGCCGCCCGCATTTGGGGCAGAGTTTTTGTGGTACCTTGGCAAAGTCTTTGAGAAAAGGCTCGTAGAACTCACGCACCACCTTGGGCCAGGCGGCCTTGCCCTCCTCGATCTCGTCGAGTCGGGACTCGAGCTGGGCGGTAAAGTCGTAGGCCACCACGTCGGGGAAACTCTTGATCAGATACTCGGTCACCTCGCGGCCCAGCGGGGTGGGCTTGAGCGATTTGCCGCTGCGCTCGAGGTAGCCCCGGCGCTCGAGGGTGTCAATGGTGGGGGCGTAGGTCGAAGGCCGCCCAATGCCCATCTCCTCGAGGGTCTTGACCAGGCTGGCGTCGGTGTACCGCGGAGGCGGCTCAGTGAAATGCTGTTCGGGTATAACCTCCAGCAGCCGGGCCCTGGCGTTCTCCTCTAGGGGTGGCAACCGGTTCTCGGCTTCGTCGCCTTGCTGTACGGGCTTCTGCCCGTCCCGAAGGGCATCGTCCCCCTCCTCCCGCCCATACACCCGCAGGTAACCATCGAACTTCAGCACCGAACCCACCGCCCGGAAGGTCAGGTCGCCGCTTGGTGTACGGGCTTCTGCCCGTCCCGAAGGGGATCGTCCGCTGGGGGTTCCACCCCCGATAACCGTTACCGTGGTCTGATCGTAGACCGCGGGGGTCATCTGCGAGGCCACAAAGCGTTGCCAGATAAGCTGGTACAGCTTGTATTCCTCGTCGCTGAGGTGCTTGCGCAGCACGTCTGGGGTTCGCTCGGTCGAGGTGGGGCGGATGGCTTCGTGCGCATCCTGGGCGTTGGCGGCCTTTTTTCCCGCAAAAAAGTTGGGCTTCTCGGGCAGGTAAGCCGACCCGAAGTGGCGTGGGATAAAGGCCCGCACCTCGGCCAGGGCTTCCTGCGAGACCCGGGTGGAGTCGGTGCGCATATAGGTGATAAGACCCACGGTGCCCTCGGGTAGGTCAATACCCTCGTAAAGCTTCTGGGCCACGCGCATGGTGCGACTGGCTGTCCAGCCCAGCCGGCTGCTGGCCGCTTGCTGGAGGGTCGAGGTGATAAAAGGAGGAGGGGCGTTGCGGCGCCGCTCGCGGCGCTCGATGCTGCCGATGCGGTAATCTGGAACGGCTTTTGCCAGACGAGCGATTTCCTGGGCCTGCTTTTCGCTGGTAATCAGGAATTTGTCGCCGGATTGCACCCGCTCCGAGCCCAGGCTGTAGAGTATGGCCTTAAACTGCTGACCCCCCGATTCGAACCGCCCCTCGATGCTCCAGTGCTCCTGGGGGACAAACGCTTCGATTTCTTGTTCCCGCTCAACCAGCAGCCGTAGCGCGACCGACTGCACCCGGCCGGCCGACAGCGCCCGGCGCCGAAACTCCATGCTCAGCACCGGCGAGAGCTGGTAACCCACCAGACGATCCAGCACCCTCCGGGCCTGCTGGGCATCGACCAGGCTTTGGTCGATTGGGCGTGGTTTCTGTACGGCGGCCCGCACCACTTTGGGAGTGATTTCATGGAACTCGACCCGTAGAGGGGTTTGCGGGTTAAGGCCCAGCAGCCGGGCCACATGCCAACCGATGGCCTCGCCTTCACGGTCGGGGTCGGTGGCGATGAGCACCCGCTTGCCTCGAGCCGCTCGCTTGAGCTCTTGCAAAATGGGTTGCTTGTCTTTCTTCACCTCATACTGCGGTGCAAAATCGGCCTGGGTGTCCACCCCCAACTCATGCTCGGGCAGGTCGGCTATATGGCCTTTACTGGCCCGCACCTCATAGCCAGCGCCCAGCATTTTTTGAATGCTTTTCGCTTTGGCGGGTGATTCCACTACAATTAGAGTTGAATCCGACATACGGTTCAGTATATGGATGAGGCGCGGCCCATTTGTCAAGTGCGCGCCAAGCACAATGAATCGCAGATATCGGATAAAAATTTCGTGCAGGTCGGTACTTTGAGTGGTGAACAGCGTCCGACCATGATAAGTTTTGCCTCTAGCGAAACATTGCTCTACCGGCCCACCACGATTTCCTGCTTCCTGAGCACGCCAAGCAAGCAACCACCCCCAGGCCCGAACCCCTAGCGCAGACAACCCCAATCGAGCGGTGTTCACGCATTCGGCTTTTCTGGAACAGAAAAACCGGGGTAGTTTCTGGGTAACAAGCCTCGTTCAAACGCAGCCCGGCTAAGCTCCTCACGGAAGTTGGGGTGCGCAATGCCGATAAGCGCCTGGGCTCGTTCGCGCAGACTTTTGCCAAACAGTTCAGCCACGCCGTACTCGGTGACCACATAGTGCACATCGGCCCGGGTGGTTACAACGCCAGCGCCGGTCTTGAGCAAAGAAACAATCCGACTAAAGCTTCCATCCTTGCCACTGCTGGGGAGGGCGATGATGGGTTTTCCACCGTTGCTGGCGGCGGCCCCGCGGATAAAGTCGAGCTGGCCACCAAAGCCGGAGTAAATCCGGGTGCCGATCGAGTCGGCGCAAACCTGGCCGGTGAGGTCGACCTCGAGGGCCGAGTTGATGGCGATCATATGGTCGTTGCGAGCTATGTTGATGGGGTTGTTGACCCAGTCGGCGGGCCGCATCTCAAAGAGGGGGTTGTTGTGTACAAAGCGGTACAGCCGCTCAGAACCCAACACAAAGGTACCCACCACTTTGCCGGGAAGCAAGGTTTTGCGCTGCCCGGTAATGATGCCCTTTTCTAAGGCCTCCATCACGCCATCGGAGATCATCTCGGTGTGGATGCCCAGATCCTGGCGGCCAGTGAGGTTGGCCAGCACGGCGTCCGGTATCGCCCCAATGCCCATCTGTAGGGTACAGCCGTCGTCGATCAGATCGGCCACGTACTTGCCAATCCTGGCTTCGACCTCGCCGAAAGTGTCGCGTGGCAGCACTGGGAGGGGAAAGTCTGCCTCTACGAAGGCAGCAAACTTCGACACATGCACAAAGGTGTCGCCCAGCGTGCGAGGCATCCGTGGGTTGACCAGGGCGATAACCCGCCGGGCCTGCTCCACTGCGGCTTTGGCAGCGATTACCTCCACACCCAGGCTCACAAAACCGAATTCGTCCGGGGGGGAGACCTGTACCAGGGCGTAGTCCAGGGGTAGCACACCCCGCTTGAACAGCCAGGGCACTTGATGCAGCGAGATGGGCACATAATCGGCCCGGCCGGAGTTGACTGCCTCGCGGTCGGCGGGGCCTACAAACAGTGAGCGCCGGCGGAAATGCCCCTCCATCTCGGGGGCCAGAAAGGGGTCGGGGCCAAGCTGCAAGACGTGTACCAGCTCAACCTGTTCCAGCTCGTCCTTGCGCTGGGCCAAGGCTTCCAGCAGGGGCGTGGGGGTTGCTGCATTGCCCGAGACAAAGACCCTCGAGTGGCTTTTAATCATGCCAGCAGCGGTGTCTAGGCTAACCAGTTTACTCTGGTATATCTTCTCTACTTCGCTGCGTCCCAGGGCTTTTCCGGTACGTGAAATTCCTTCCATGGCCCCATACTAGCGTGTCCAAACGGGACAGATGCCCGAGGGGGCATAACGCCGGTATAACGCTCGAGGCCCTACCTTAACCCCACGGAGGGTGACCTTATGCGCCCCAAAGTGATAGCTCTTATTGTCCGCATATGGCAGGGCTCCGATGGTGTGCTCAAAGCTTCCGTGCGTCCTTCTCATGGGGGGCCGACCCAATATTTCTCCAGCTTAGAGGCGCTGAAACAATATCTCGAGCAGACCCAGGAACGGATTGAAATCAACACCGACCCCACAAAGGGTTTGCGCTAGGGGCTTGGTTCGGAGGGTGGGACGCCGCTCTCAATGAGTTGCTTGGCTCGAGAGTTGGGCAGAATAAAGCCCGCTGATACTACGTACTTGAGGGCGTCTTCGATGCTAACGTCCAGGGGAATGACGTCTGCAGTGGGCACGATGATAGCCATTCCAGAGGCTGGAACCGGGCTGGTGGGCACCAGTACCACTGTATAGCCCTCTGGCAACGGCGAGAGGCGCTTGCCAACCTGAGGGCTGGCAATAAAACATAAGGTATACAGACCTTTGCGGGGGTACTCGATCAGGGCTGCGCGCTGAAACTGCACCTCGGGCTGGCCCAGCAGGGTGTGTGCGATCTGCTGTACGGCGTTGTAGACCTCGCGCACCAGGGGAATGGTCTTGATGCTACGGTCGATGGCTCCCAGGATAAGCCGTCCCACATAGTTCCCAGCCAGTGCGCCCACCAGGGTCACCAGGCCGAGGGTAGCGAGAATGCCCAAAATAGGCAGAAACGGTAATAGCCAGCGGGAAGGCTCGGCCCCGATGGTTCGCAGAATGCCCTCGATAAGGCTGTTCGACCAGTTGTACACCCACCATAGGAAATATAGGGTTACCGCGATGGGTAGGGTAGAGAGCAAACCAGTTATGAAGTAGCGACGAAGTCGAGCGGCCATATCTATACCCAAGAGTGTAATGAACTCAACAGCTTTGAAAAAGTCTTTGTTCGCCAGGCTTTCACCATGCATTTACTCGGGATGCGGAGGGCCCTACGATGCTAGCGAAAGGCTTTTCTGCTCCTGCACAGCATGTGGCGGTGTTTTGAATCGGTATCGTAGCCACTTGCTACACTGTACAAGCGTGAACACACTGGCCGACTGGCTGTTTGTAGGCATATGGTTGGTGGCCTTGGTGGCGACTTTTATCCCGGTGATACCGGCTGGTTTCGTCATTGTTGGCGCGGCGTTGCTTCACGAATTGCTGGTGGGGTTTGGGGAGATCCCCCTTCCGATATGGATTGTTTTGGGTCTGCTGACCGTGCTTTCTTCGTTGGTGGACAACATTGCTGGGGCTATAGGGGCCCGGCGCTATGGCGGCAGTCGGCAGGGGATCTGGGGTGCTTTTATCGGGGGTCTTCTGGGTGTTTTCGTCCTGCCTCCGCTGGGCTTATTCCTGATGCCTTTTGTGGGGGCCTATGTGGGGGAGCTGGTGGCGGGGCGTTCGACACAGGAGGCGTTGCGGGGGGCCTGGGGGGCGGTTGTAGGACTGTTGGGGGGATTGGCGGGCAAGTTTCTAATTCATCTGCTGATGGGATTTTTGGTCATCCAGGCTATCTTCTAGTTGGGGTGTTGGCTTGATCGGCGGTAACGGTAGGATAGGGTGCGTAAACCACCCCAACCAGGCGCCAACGCGCTCTGGTTAGGGTTTTCCGAGGAAAGGATCATGCAGAGAAGACATCCTCCGAATCCGGGCTGCTTTACACAGCTCAGGCGCACAGCGCCCGGCGGCCAGGCCCACTGGGCGGTTCATACCTTTTCGCTGGTGGCCCGCGATCCCGATACCGGTGACCTGGGCATCGCTGTCGCCAGCAAGTTTTTGGCGGTGGGGTTTGTGGTGCCCTGGGCTAAAGCGGGTGTGGGCGCGCTGGCAACCCAGTCCTACGTCAACCCCTATTTTGGCCCTACGGGCCTGGCCCTGATGGAAGCTGGTGCCGGCCCCGAGGATATTCTGGCGGTGTTTGCTCGAAACGACCCTGACCTTGCCAAACGCCAGTTTGGTTATGTGCTGGCTTCGGGCGAGAGCCTGAGTTATACCGGACAGGAATGCCATGCCTGGGCCGGCAGCCGTTGGGGGCCGAATTATGCTGCTCAAGGCAACTTGCTGACAGGGCCGGAGGTGCTCGAGGCCCTGGAGCAAACCTTTTTAGCACGCAGCGACCTGGCCTTCCCCGAGCGTCTGCTGGAAGCCCTGCTCCAGGCCGACCGGGCTGGGGGGGATCGGCGGGGCCGGCAGTCGGCGGCTTTGCTGGTGGTGGGTGCAGGAAAGGGCTATGGGGGTATGGAGCGCTGGATTGATTTGCGGGTGGACGACCACCACGATCCGGTGGTGGAACTGCAGCGGCTGCTGGGTATCCACCGGCTGCTTTTTGGTGCAGGTGAACCTGGCCGGCCTCTACGTACCGAGGAGATCGCCTGGATTCAGGCCCTGCTTGGCCGCCAGGGGCTTTACACCGGTGAAGCCAGTGGGGTCTGGGACGAGGCCACCGAAAAAGCCTTTGCAACCCTCATCGGAATGGAGAACCTCGAGGAGCGCTACCGAGGTGGGCCGTTTTTGGATGAGACGGTTCTTAAGTACTTACGGGAGAAGTTCGCATGAGCCATAGGGTGCTGGGCGCGGGAGGCGTGCTGTTCAATCCCCAGGGGCAGGTCTTGCTCATTCGAGACCGGCTGGGTTACTGGTGTTTCCCCAAGGGGCACCTGGAACCAGGGGAAAGTTTGGAGCAGGCCGCCTTGCGTGAAGTTGAAGAGGAAACCGGCCTAAAAGGCACTGTAAAACACAAACTGCCCACCACGCGCTATCAAAACAACAGAGGTGTCGATAGGGAGATTCACTGGTTTCTGATGACAGGGGAGGGTAAGATTCGGCTCGAGCAGGGGTTGCACGGGGCGGGCTTCTTTGATCCGGTGGAAGCAAGGCGTTTGCTGGCCTTTCCCGAGGATGTCCGCTTGCTGGATGAGGCCCTGGTGCAGGCTCGAGCACAGGGTTTGGACGTAGACTTAGATTGAGCAAAGGAGCAAGTATGGCCGTCTACCGACTGGGCGAACACATACCCCAAATTCATCCCAGCGCCTTTATTGCCCCCAACGCGCTAATTGTGGGCCAGGCCGAAATCGGCGAGAATGCTTCGGTCTGGTTTGGTGCGGTGGTGCGCTCCGATACCGAGCGGGTGATAATAGGCGCTGGAAGCAATGTGCAGGACGGTGCCATTCTACATGCCGATCCGGGCGATCCCTGTATTCTGGGACAGAACGTTACGGTAGGCCACCGGGCGGTGGTGCACGGGGCGCTGGTAGAAGATAGGGCACTTATCGGGATTGGTGCGGTGGTGCTCAATAAAGCCCGGGTGGGGAAAGGGGCGATGGTGGGCGCTGGGGCGGTGGTGCCGCCAGGGATGGAAATTCCGGAAGGCATGCTGGCAATCGGCATTCCGGCCAAGGTGCGGGGCCCGGTGGAGCCAACCCAGAATGCCGAGCGCTACGTGGAGCTTTCACGGCATTACCTGGCCCACCTGGCGCCGATTGCGCCCATTGGCCGCTACCACATCACCCTGCGCGGCCAGGACGCCCTCAACCCCTTTAGTGATCTGCACCTGCAGCTCAAGCGAGGAGAGCCCGAGGCCCTGGCCGCCCTGCGGGCCATTGCTGAGGGTCGAAGCAAGGACGCAAAGCCAGAGGTGCTGCACGAGTTGGTTCGGGAAGGCCTGATCCGCCCGATATAACACCGGATTCAAAAAGATAGTCCGTCCATAGCAAAACCTTCAGAGGCAATCTTTTTGACTGCGGCCGGGCATCTGGTTCAAAAATCCATTTGTACGCGGAGATCGGTTACAATGTAGGAAGATTGATGAGGCGGGGTAAAAAGTCAGGTACCCCTCGAGCCCTGGTCGCACTTGGGCTGATGGGCCTGGTATGGCTGACCTCGCTGCTGTTTGGCCTGCGTGGGGTGGTGATGTTCTCCATAGAACCCACAGCCACCCAGCCGCATGAAAACGCCCATCACCACAGCGAAAAAACCCATCACCACCTCGAGCATTGCCCGCTTTGCGTTTTGCATATGCTGCTGCCCGATCTCACCCCGGCGCTGAACGGGGTTCTTGTGGCCTCTCTGGTCGCGCGGCTCTGGTCAGGGGCGCAGCATGCCAGGGATGAGTTTCTGAAGGCTGTGGCGGCTCGAGGGCCACCCCTAGCTACGCACAGCATCTTTTAGGTTTCTCGGCTAAAGAAACTTCGCTACAAGCCCCTCCCAGGGAGAGGGGCACAGGGGAGATGTACTATGCGTGCTTTTTCGTGCCTTGTTGTACTTCTGGCGTTTGTGATGGTTCCAGCTTTGGCGCATGAGCGGGTGGAGGTGGGCCCTTTCGTGTTTGCGGTGGGCCAGCTCAATGAGCCCTCGATGGCCGGAGAGATCAACGGCCTTGACCTGATTATCCGTCGCAAGGCCGATAACTCGCCGGTGGTTGGCGTGGAGAAGAACATCACCGTGGAGATTATCGGCCCCTCGGGTCAGCGCCGCGTTTACAAGTGGTCGGAAGATGCCAAGGATATTTACCGGCTGCGGCCCCAGTCCGGTGCGGATCGGGCCGGCCGCTACCAGACAAAATGGATCCTGGCGGTTCCAGGGCAGTACCAGGTGCGCATTTTTGGCGAGATCGAAGGGACGGCCTTTGACTTCACGGTTGGGGGTAGCACCTTTAACATTCGCGATAAGTCGCTGTTTGAGGTCAGATGAGAGCCTTTTGGATGCTGGCCGCGACCCTGGCTTTGGCCGGGGTCGCGCATGCGCACGCCTATCTGGTGAGCAGCTCACCCGCCGAGAATGCGCTGCTTCGCAGGCCGCCGGGTGAGGTGCGGCTAAGTTTTACCGAGGCGGTGGAGCTGCGTTTTTCACATTTTGCGGTGTATGCCCTCGAGGTGCCCAATGAGCGCTGGCGGGATGTGCGCTGGTTACAGGAACAGGCCAAAGCCCTGGCGGAAAAGGCATTGTCTGCTGGAGGGGTTAAACCAGCAGGGCGGGTGGATGCTGGGCTGAAGACCCAGGCCCGCACCGCTGAGAATGTGCTCATAGCCCTCAAACCGGATTTGGGCCCTGGGGCCTATGTGGTGCTGTGGCGGGTGCTTTCGGTGGATTCGCACACCACCCAGGGATTTTTCGTGTTTGTTGTAGAACCTTGAGGAGGAAACCTTGATGCGCTGGTATGTTGGTTTATTGCTGCTGCTGTCTCCGGTTTTCGCGCACGCTGAGTATAGAAGCTCCACCCCACCGGCCAACGCCACTCTCCGAACCATGCCCCGGTCGGTGACCATCAACTTTAGTGAGGCTGTGGAGGTGCGGCTCTCGAGCTTCAAGGTGTATCCCCTCGAGGCCCCCCCAGAGGCCCTGGGTAACTTTACACAGCTCAAGCGCCTGGCCCGTCCCCTGGTGCAGCGGGTGTTGCCTTTGCGCAACGATGCCGCCCGCCGGGTGGATGCGGGGGTCACCACCACCGCCCGCACCAGCAAGAGCGTAACCCTGGCACTCAAGCCCGGCCTGCGGCCGGGGGCCTATGTGGTGATGTGGAAAAATCTGGGGGTGGACGGCCATACCGAGACCGATTTCTTCGTGTTTGTTTACAGGCCCTCCTAGGGCTTGGGTAACCTAACTAGATATTGGGGATTGTTTGGCACCTGGGCTTGGCAACCCGCCATAAACTGGCCGCTTCCGGACTCTGAACTGCGATGCCTCACGAACACGACAACACCCTTTCGATTTTGCGGGCCATCCTCTACCTGGGGGTGTTCATGCTGCTGGGGGGTGGGGTGTTCAGCCGGTATGTGGGGCCGGAGGTGGCCAGGGCCCGGCGCTGGCGGCTGTGGTACCTGATCTCGGGTGGTTTTCTACTGGCTGTAGGGGCCACCCTTTATGGCACGTACCATGTGACCTGGATGCTGGGCGATACCTCGCTGCTGCTCAGCTACCTGCTCGAGACCTCTCAAGGCAACTGGTTGTTGTTGCGGCTGGGGCTGCTGGTGGGCCTGCTGTTTTTGTCCATGGGCTGGTTTCGCCTGGATCGCTGGCTCTATCCCCCCCTGGCGCTGGGGCTCCTTTTTACCCTCACCCTCACCTCGCATGCCGCCGGGGGTGGGCTTGTGCAGATGTTTGCCGGGCTTTTGCACCTGGCATTCGGGGCGGCCTGGGGCGGGAGCGTGCTGGCGCTGGCCGTGGCCTGGCCGGGCAGCCGCTACGAGGCCGTTCTGCGGGCCATCCAGCGCCTTTCGGCCCTGGGACTGGGTGCGGTTGTGCTCCTGTCGCTGATGGGCCTGTACCTGTCCTGGGTTCGCCTGGGGGAGGTGGCCAACCTGTGGAGCACCGCCTACGGCCAGCGCCTGCTCCTTAAGCTGGGGCTGGTGGGGCTGGTGGTGGGGCTGGCGGCGGTGAACCGGCTATGGCTTTTGCCTCGCCTGCAGGAGAAGCGGGTCAAGGGTTTGCAGACGGTAAGCCTCGAGGCTGCCCTGCTGCTGGGGGTGCTTCTGGCGAGTGGCTTTCTGGCTACCACCGAACCACCCCCCCCAGCCCGCCAGGCTGCAGCACCCCGCCTCATCAACATTGCCGAGGCCCAGGGCGACCGGCGCTACGTCGGCCAGTTGTTCAGTCAGGGTGGCCTGATTCACCTCTACCTCGACCTGCGCGATGCCCAGGGCAACCTGCTGGAGGGTGGCCCCAGCCTGCGGCTTCAGGCCCAGCAGGGGGCGCAAATTTTGCAGGAGGTGCGGGGGCCTTTTTACAGGTCGCAGTATCATCTGGCCCTCATCGCCGAGACGCCCGGCGAATGGCTGGTACGCCTCGAGCTGCCTGAAAAAACCCTCGAGTACACCCTCGATGTGGCCCCTTGAGGGCTGCTTCACACGAAAACCGCACGGGTTCTGCTAACCTCAAAGGAGGTGTCGGGTATGAAAAGAGGTTGGCTGGTGTTTTTGTGGTGTATAAGCGCCTATGTGCTCGCCGCACCGGTGGAACTGAAAGTGAACCTGCGGGTGGGCAGCCAGCCCCTGCAGTGGGGGCAGACCTACCAGACCCCCCAGGGCCAGCGCTACCGGCTTGACCTGCTCAAGTTTTACATCTCCGAGGTGGCCCTGGTGCGCCCGGATGGCCGCGAGGTGCGCGTAGACGGCCTGGCCCTGGCCGAGTTCAAACGCGATGGCCCCACCCAGGGGGTGTCTGTCATGAAACTGGACGTGCCCGCAGGGCAGTACCGGGGTCTGCGCTTCAATGTGGGCGTGCCGCGCGAGCTCAACCACCTCGACGCAGGCACCCAGCAGCTACCCCTGGGGGTGAACTCCGGCATGTACTGGGCCTGGAACCCCGGCTACATCTTCTACCGGCTCGAGGGCACCGCCTTACTCCCCGAAGGCAACCAAAAATGGGTGATCCACATGGGCACCGACACCTTTCGCATCCCGGTGCGCCTGCACGACCTGCAGACCCGGCGGGTGCAGATCAACATCCCGCCCGCTGGCGGGGCCATTTTGCTGAACCTGGATGTGGCCAGGGCTTTTGAGCCGGGGCCGGGTGGGGTTTTTTTGGACTGGCGCAAGCAGTCCCTGCGCCAGCTGCACGGCCTGAGCCCCGAGACCAGCCTGCTGATGTCGGTGGTCTACTTCAACATGCAGTCGGCCTTTTCGCTGGCCCAGTAGGTGCGTATGCGACGGCGGCCAATGGTCTGGGCGGGGCTCCTGCTGGGGGTGGGCCTGCTGGGCTGGTACTTCTGGCCCCGCTCCGTCCCCCCACCCCCTGTGGCCGGGCCGCCCCCGCACCCCACCAGCCCCCGCATTCTTTTTGCCGAGCGGAGCGTGCCCATTCCCGAGGACAACCCCCAGACCCCGGCCAAGGTGGCCCTCGGGCGGAAACTTTTCTACGATACCCGGCTTTCCAAGGACAACACCATCGCCTGTGCGAGCTGCCACAAGCCCGAGTTTGCCTTTAGCGATGGGGGTAAGGCGGTGAGCACCGGCATCTTTGGCCGCAAAGGCAGCCGCAACGCCCCCACCCTGACCAACGTGGGCTTCCGCCGCCACCTGTTCTGGGAAGGGCGTTCCCCCCGGCTCGAGCTCCAGGCGGTTGGCCCCCTTACCGCCCACGACGAGATGGGCCTCGAGCCCGAGGAACTCGCCCAGAGGCTCCAGGCCATCCCCGAGTACGCCCAGGCCTTCCGGGAGGTTTTTGGCGAGCCCCCCAGCCTGCGGGCCGTCACCTATGCCATTGCGGCCTTCGAGCGCACCCTGGTTTCCTACAATAGCCCCTTCGACCGCTACCAGGCCGGCGACGACCAGGCCCTGAGCCCGGCAGCCCTGCGCGGGATGGAGCTTTTCTTTAGCGAGAAGGGCGATTGCTTCCACTGCCACGTGGGCCCCGACTTCACCGACGACGAGCCCCGCAACACCGCCCTCTACACGGTCTACAAGGACATCGGGCTGGCCCGCGCCACCGGCAGGGACGAAGACGTGGGCAAGTTCAAAACCCCCACCCTGCGCAACGTTGCGCTGACCGCCCCCTACATGCACGACGGCTCCATCCGAACCTTGCGGGAGGTTGTCCAGCACTACAACCGCGGTGGTGAGCCCAACCTCAATGCCGATGTCCTTATCCGGCCCCTGGGCCTCACCGAACAGGAAGTAGACGACCTGGTGGCCTTCCTGGAGGCGCTCACCGATACGAGCTTTACCACCAACCCGGCCCTGCTGCCCCCTGGTGGGAAAGGGGGCACGCCATGAGGTACGCCCGGATTGGATGGCTTGTCCTGCTGCTGGGCCTGGGCTGGGCCTGGGGGCATCCTTTTGAGGGGAGTGGGGGTTATGTGCAGGGCCAGGTGGACTTTGAACCCAACGATGCCCCGCCCATTGCTGGCAAGGCCACGGTGGCCTGGATTGAGTACATCCAGGTGGGTGGCCTGCCCATCAACCCGCAGGACTGCTTCTGCACGCTGCTCTTTTATCAGGGGCGGGTGAGCGCCACCGCCCAGCCCGATGCCCAGGTGCGCCTGCAGCTCAACCCGCGCACCGGGCGCGTGGAAGGGGTGGTGACCTTTCCCAAACCCGGCCCCTATTTTCTGGTGCTTATGGGGCGGCCCCTGCCGGGCAAGCGGGTTCCGCCTTTCATCATGCATAGCATCATTCAGGTCTTGCCGCGCCCGGCAGGGCGGTAGCGTGGGCCTCTCGCGTTTTCCACAATTGCCTGCCCCACGGTGGCAGGCAATTTATCCAGTACAGCGAAATATGCCGTACTGGGTATTCGCGGGAAACGCTCTCGAGGCTCCAGTGCCAGTATCCGTCGGGGCCTCCCGCAGCCTCGACTTGGCAAAAGGGCTTCGTTGGGCGGATAATACCGGATTCAAAAAGATAGTCATCCATAGCAAAGACCTCCAGAGGCTATCTTTTTGAATCCTAGAGCACTCCCGTTGGTCGGGTTAGTTCGCCGCCTTCCGGCGCCGAACTAACCGAATCTGGTATAACTTTAGCCTCTGGCAACTGTAGACCTTCCTTCAGTCTGGACGCGGAATTTGCGGCGTAATGGAAACGACTCTAGTAACGCACAGGAGGACATGGTGAGAAGACTGGTCTGGTTGCTCTTGCTGGTGCTGCTGCTGCCTGGGGCTTGGGCCCAGCAGCTCCGTGAGCAGATCCGCAAATACACCCTGGACAACGGCCTGCGGGTGCTGATGGTGCCCGACAAGACCGCCCCGGTGATCCACTTCAACCTGATGTTCGACGTGGGCGGGGTGGACGAGGCCCCCGGCCTGGGGGGGATCGCCCACATGGTCGAGCACATGGCCTTCAAGGGTACGCCCAGCATTGGGAGCCTGGACTGGCCCAGGGAAAAAGCGGCCCTCGAGGCCATCGACAAAGCCCGCGCCGAGCTGGATCGGGCCATTGCCAACCGGGCTTCGCAGGGGGAGATAGAGCGGCTGACGGCAGCGTTCAACCAGGCCCGCGAGGAGGCCAAGAAACTGGCCCTGCCCAACCCCATTGACCAGCTCTTCACCAACAACGGCGAGCAGGGCCTGAACGCCTCCACCGGCTACGACCGCACCGATTACCGGGTCTCGCTGCCCTCCAACCGCCTCGAGCTCTACCTGCGGGTCTATGCCGATGTGCTGCTCAACGCGGTCTTCCGCAGCTTCTACGAGGAGGTCGACGTGGTGCTGGAGGAGCGTCGCCAGCGCAGCGAGAACGACCCCAACGGGGCCTTGAGCGAGGCCTTCCTGCGCGCGGCCTTCCAGGTGCACCCCTATGGCCGCCCCCTGATTGGCAGCCGCGAGGAGATTCAGGGCTACCGGGTGGACAAGGCCATGGAGTTCTGGAAGACCCACTACCACCCCAACCGGGCGGTGCTGGTGCTGGTGGGGGATGTGGAGCCGGAGCGCGACATCCAGTTGGTGCGCCGCTACATGGGGGCCGTGCCCAGAGGCCCCGAGCGGCCCAACCTGAGCATCCCCGCCGAGCCGCCTCAGACCGCCGAGCGCCGCACCAGCATCGAGTACAACGCCCAGCCCAGCCTGCTGATTGGCTTCCACAAGCCCACCTACCCCAACCGCGAGGCCTACGTGATGGACGTGATTGACTCCATCCTCACCGAGGGCCGCACCAGCCGGCTCTTCCGCCGCCTGGTCATCCAGGAGCAGGCGGCCCTGAACGTGAGCTCGAGCTCGGCCTCGCCGGGTTTCCGCTACCCCAACCTGTTCACCATCTCGGCCCAGCCGCGCGCCCCCCGCACCACCCAGGACCTGGAGCGCCTGATCTACGAGGAGCTCGAGCGGCTCAAGAACGAGCCGGTAAGCCCCCAGGAGCTGCAAAAAGTGCGCAACCAGACCCGTGCGGCCTACCTGCGGGTGCTGCAAGGTGGGCCGGGGCTGGCCCAGACCCTGGCCTTCTACGAGCTGTTCTTTGGTGGCTACCAGCGTATCTTCGAGGAGGAGGCCATCTACAACACCATCACCGCCGAGGAAATCCAGCAGGCCGCCCGCAAATACTTCACCCCACAAAACCGCACCGTCGCCACCCTCATTAGCCGGGGAGGTAGCCGATGAAAGCGATATGGAGTTTGTTGCTGGCGCTTCTGACGCTGGGCCTGGCCCAGGGCGTACCGGCCGACTGGCCCGACCCCTTCAAGATGCAGTTCCAGCGCTTGCAGCCTCCCACCCTCCAGCCCACCCGCGTCCAGCTTTCCAACGGCCTCCAGGTTCTACTGATAGAAGACCGCAGCCTGCCCTTTGTAAATGGGCGCATCTACCTGCGGACCGGCTCGATTTACGAACCCGACGACAAAGTGGGCCTGAGCGGGATCTTCTCCGCGGTGATGCGCACCGGTGGGGCTGGGGATCGCACCCCCGACCAGATCGACGAGACCCTGGAGACCCTGGCCGCCTCGGTGAGCGTGAGCACCGACAACCTCTTTACCTCGGTGGCCTTCAACACCCTAACCGAGAACCTCGATCAGGTTTTGCAGATATGGGCCGATGTCCTGCTGCGCCCGCGCTTCGCCCAGGAGCGGGTTGACCTCGAGAAGGGCCGGGCCCTGGAGGCCATCCGCCGCCGCAACGACCAGCCCACCCAGATCGCCGTGCGGGAGTTCGTGCGCCGCATCAACGAGGGCCACCCCGCAGGGCGCATCAGCAGCGCTGCCTCGATTCAGTCCATCACCCGCGAGGACCTGCTGGCCTTCCACCAGCGCTTCTTCAAGCCCAACGGGGCGGTGCTGGCCATCACCGGCGACTTCAACACCCAGGAGATGGTGGCCAGGCTCGAGCGCACCTTGCAGGGCTGGGCGCGGGGCGAGGTCAGCCTGCCCAGCTTTGCGCCGCCCAGCCCCAAGCCCAGCATTTACTTTTTGCAGAAGGAGACCAACCAGAGCGTGATCTACATGGGCCTCCCCACGGTAACGGCCTTTGCCCCCGGCTACAGCGAGCTGGATCTGGCCAGCCGGGTGCTGGGGGATGGCTTTAACAGCCGGCTCTTCCTGGAAGTCCGCACCAAGCGCGGCCTGGCCTACGCCACCGGCGGGGCCCAGACCCAGGGGTTTGGCTGGCCGGGCTTCTTCTACGGGGCCTCCATTTCCCGCGTCGAGAAGACCGCCGAGGTGATCGAGCTGATGCTGGCCCAGTTCCGTGACCTGCGCGAGCGCCCGGTGAGCCAGGAGGAGCTCGAGCTCTTCCGCAACAACATCCTCAACGCCGAAGTCTTCCGCTTTACCTCCAAGCAGGCGGTGGCCGAGCGCATCGCCCGCACCCAGCTGCTGGGCCTGCCGCCCGACTACTACGAGCAGTACGTGCGCCAGATCCAGGCCCTCACCCCGGCCGATCTGCAGCGGGCCATGCAGCAGTATGTGCGCCCGGAGCAGTTTGTGATTGTGGTGGTGGGCGACCGGCGCCAGTTCGATAAGCCGCTCTCGAGCCTGGGCAACGTAATCGAAGTGCCGCTGGAATAGCCGCCCCTATCCAAAGATCTATTGATAGCGTATTATCAGTAAATATGGCCGCGCTGGCGGTGGAGATTGAGCGGTATTCAGTGCGCTTCGGTGAGTTCCAGGCGCTGCAAGAGGTGAGCCTCGAGGTGCCCGAAGGGGCCTTTGTAGCTATGGTGGGCCCCAACGGGGCCGGCAAGAGCACCCTGCTCAAGGCCCTGCTGGGCCTCGAGCGAGGCGCTATGCGCGACGGCCCCACCCGGGTCTCGGGTCGCATCCGGGTCTTGGGTCATCCCCCCCGCGAGGTGCCGCCCGGCTGGGTGGGCTATGTGCCGCAGGTCAAGGGCTTCGACCGTAGCTTTCCAGCCCTGGCCATCGAGGTGGTGGTCTCGGGGCTCAGGCGGCACTGGCCCTTTCGGATTGGCCGCGAGGAACGCAGGCAGGCCAGCGAGGTGCTGGAGAAGGTGGGGGCCCTGCACCTGGCCCACCGCCGGCTGGGCGCGCTCTCGGGGGGTGAGCTCCAGCGGGTCTACCTGGCCCGCAGCCTGATCCGCCGGCCCCGGCTGCTGCTTTTGGATGAGCCCGCTACGGGCGTGGATGTGGTAGGGGAGGCCGACCTGTACCGGCACCTCGAGGCCTACCAGGCCGAGCAGGGCGCCACCATCCTGATGATCACCCACGACTGGGAGGCCGCCCAGCACCACGCCTCGGCGGTGCTGGTGCTCAACCGGCGGGTGGTGGGCTATGGCCCGCCCGAAAAAGTGCTCTGCCACGAGTGCCTGAGCCAGGCCTTCGGGCACGTCGGCCACGCCCACCAGGTGGTCTTGGGGGGTCGCTAGGATGCTCGAGGCACTTCAGCTTCCCTTTATGCAACGGGCCCTGCTGGCCGGCCTCCTGGTAGGTGGGCTGGCCAGCTACCTGGGCGTCTTGGTGGTACAGCGCCGCCTCTCCTTTCTAGGGGATGGCCTGGCCCACGCTGCCTTTGCTGGGGTGGCCCTGGGCTTGCTGCTCCAGCAGGAGCCTCTTTGGGTGGCTATTCCCTTCGCGCTGGGAATTGCCTTGCTCATCACCTGGGTTCGCGAGCAGAGCAGCCTGGGCGACGATACCGCCATTGGGATTTTTTTTGCGGTCTCGGTGGCGCTGGGGGTGCTCTTTATGTCCCTGCGACAGGGCTTCGCCCCGGATGCCGTGGCCTATCTCTTTGGCTCCATCCTGACCGTCACCCCGACCGATCTGCAGGTGATGGGGCTGCTGGCCCTGTTGATGCTGCTCCTGGCCCCGCTCTGGCGCTGCTGGGCTTACGCCACCTTTGACCGCGAACTGGCCCTGGCCGATCGGCTGCCGGTACTCCGGCACGACTACCTGCTCTCAGCCCTGATAGCCCTGGTGGTGGTGGTCTCGGTCAAGGTGGTGGGTGTTGTCCTGATCGCTGCGTTTGTGGTGATTCCAGCCGCCACCGCCCGCCTAATCAGCCAGACCTTTGCTGCCATGACCGTGTCTGCCATCCTGATCGGTACGCTATCGGTTTTGCCGGGCCTGGTGGCGGCGTACACGTTGGATGTGCCCGCCGGCAGCGCCATTGTGCTTACGCAGGCCTTGCTGTTTGGGCTGGCCCTGGCCTTGCGCCGCTAGGCAAGAGTGAAAACCCACCTTTTTCTTACGGGTTTTGGGGATTTATACTAGGCTCATGTGGGTTTCGACCAAAGCGCAGTATGGGCTGCGGGCCCTGGTGGAGATTGGCCTGCGGCAGCCGCAGGCGGTGCCCCTCAAGGACGTGGCCGAAGCCCAGGGCATTAGCCTGCACTACCTCGAGCAGATCGCGGCCCAGCTTCGCCGAGCAGGGTTTATCCGCAGTGTTCGGGGGGCCCGCGGTGGTTACAGGCTGGGCCGTCCCAGCGAACACATCGATGCCCTGGAAGTGGTGGAGGCTTTGGAGGGGAGCCTGGCCCCGGTGATCTGCTTGGATGATCCCGGGCTGTGCTGGCAGACCGGGCACTGCTCTACCGAAACCCTCTGGAAAAGAGTAGACGAAGCCATGCGGGGGGTTTTGCGGAGCACCACCCTGAAAGACCTGATTGAAGAGCGGCGGCTGATTGAGTCGCGCAAACTGGTGCAGCTCGAGCCCACCATGCCCTCAGAGCCGGGAGGGGGTTAGCCCCAGACCATGATCTACCTCGACTACGCTGCCACCACCCCCCTGGATCCCGAGGTCAGGGCGGCCATGGAGGGGGTGCTGGAAGAGTACGGCAACCCCAGCTCAATTCACCAGCTCGGCCGGCGGGCCCGCAGCCTGCTCGAGGAAGGGCGCGAGCGGCTGGCCCGGGCCCTGGGCTGCAAACCCCGCGAGCTGGTTCTGACCAGTGGGGGCAGCGAGGCCGATGCCCTGGCCCTGTACGGGGTGGCCCTGGCCCGGGGTCGGGGGCACCTGGTGAGCACCGCGGTGGAGCATTCGGCGGTGCTGCAAACCCTGAAGAACCTCGAGCGCCTGGGCTTCGAGGTGACCCTGCTCTGGCCCGACCGGCAGGGCCTCATCTACCCCGAGCAGGTGGCCGAGGCCCTGCGGCCCGAGACCATCCTGGTTTCGGTAATGACCGTTAACAACGAGCTGGGCACCCTGTACCCGGTTCGCCAGATCGCTGAGGTCTGCCGGGCGCGGGGCGTGCTTTTGCACACCGATGCCGTGCAAGCCCTGGGCACCGTGCCCTGCCAGGTGGAGACCCTGGGGGCCGATCTCATTTCCCTGGCCGCACACAAGTTTTACGGCCCCAAGGGGGTGGGGGCCTTGTACGTGCGCAAAGGGGTCGAGCTATTTCCGATTATCCCGGGCAAGCAGGAGCAGGGTTACCGGGGCGGCACCGAGAACCTGCCAGCGGTGTACGGCCAGGGGCTGGCCGCAGAAAAGGCGGTGGCGCGGCTGGCCGAAGAATCCCGGCGGCTCTTGGCTTTGCGCGGGCGGCTCGAGGCCAGGCTTCTGGCCCTACCCGGCGTGGTGCTCAATGGACACCCCACCCTACGCAGCCCCAAGCACGTAAACGTAACGGTGCAGGAGGCCGATGGGGAGGGGTTGCTGCTCAACCTCGACCTGCTGGGGGTGGCAGTGTCTTCGGGCTCGGCCTGTAGCAGTGGGAGCCTCGAGCCCTCCCATGTGCTGCTGGCGATTGGGCGTAGCAAGGAAGAAGCCAAGGCCTCGGTGCGCTTCAGTCTGGGGCGCTATACCACCGAGGCCGAGGTAGACCAGGCGGCCCAGGTCTTTGCTGAGGCTGTGGGGCGCTCGAGGGTTTACATATAGCCCCCCTTGCCACCGGCCCGGGTGGCAAGGGGGCACCGAGATAAGCCCTAGCTGCCCACCTTCTGGCGTTCTTTGAGGGCGGCCTCGCGCAGCTCGCGGCGCAGCACCTTACCCACCGCGCTCTTGGGCAATTCGTTGCGGAACTCGTAGATGCGCGGAACCTTGTAGGCGGCCAGGTTCTCGCGGCAGTATTTGTCCAGCTCTTCCTGGGTGAGGTTGACACCGGGCTTGGGCACAACGAAAGCCGCCACGGTCTCGCCACGGTACTCATCGGGCAGCCCCACCACGGCGGCCTCAGCCACACCGGGGTGGGCAAACAGCACCTCTTCCACCTCGCGGGGGTAGATGTTATAGCCTCCCGCGATAATCATGTCCTTCTTGCGATCCACGATGTAGAAGTAGCCATCCTCGTCCATCCGAGCCATGTCGCCGGTCAGGAGCCAGTCGATCTTGATGGTTTTGCTGGTCTCATCGGGGCGCTGCCAGTAGCCCAGCATGATATTTGGCCCGCGAACGGCCAGCTCACCCACCTCGCCCGGGGGTAGTTCGTGCAGGTTCTCGTCCAAAATCTTGGCATCAATGCCCGGCATGGGAATGCCAATGCTGCCAATTTTGCGCTGACCGGACAGGGGGTTGCAGTGGGTGCAGGGGGCTGCTTCGGTGAGGCCGTAGCCTTCCACCAGCTTGCCACCGGTGAGGGCCTCAAACTTTTTAGCCACCTCCACCGGCAGCGCCGCCGAACCAGAGATGCAGACCTTAACCGTGCCCACCTTGCGCTTCTCGATGCCAGGAAAGTTGATGAAGCCGATGTAGAGCGTGGGGACGCCAGGGAAATGGGTAACCCCGTGCTTTTCAATGGCCTCAATGCAGGGCTTGACCTCGGGGCGTGGCAGCAGCACGATTTTGTACCCAGCGGCCAGGCCATAGTTCATAGCCACGGTCATGCCGTAGACGTGGAAAAAGGGAATGGCGCCCAGCATAACCCCTTTGCCCTCGAGGGCCTTCACCTCGTCGCCGCCCCAGGCCAGGCTCTGGTAGGTGTTGGCCACCAGGTTGCGATGGGTGAGCATGGCCCCTTTGGACAGCCCGGTGGTGCCCCCGGTGTACTGCAGGAGGGCTACGTCGTCGGGCTTGGCGGGGTAAGGCTCGGTGAGCGGGGTGGCGCTGCGCAGGGCTTTGCTAAAGTCCAGCCGCTTGGGGTGCTGTGGCAGGTTTACCCAGCGTTTCTCCCGCCGGGCTTTGAGCGGGAAAAGCAGGTTTTTGGGGAAGGGCAGGTAGTCCTGGATGCCGGTGGTAAAGACGCGTTTGACCGGTACATCGGCCTCGATTTCGGCGTACCGGGGCCAGAGCATATCCAGGATCACCAGGGTTTCGGCCCCGGCATCGGTGAGCTGATGGCGCAGCTCGCGCGGTGTGTAGAGGGGGTTGATGTTGACACACACGCCGCCGGCGACCAGCGTGCCGTAGAAGGCAATCACAAACTGGGGGCTGTTGGGCAGCATGATGGCGACCCGGTCACCCGGGCCCACACCCTGGGCCTTAAGCGCCCCGGCGAACTTCAGCACCGATTCCCACAGCTGCCGGTAGCCGATGACCTTGCCCATGAACTCGAGGGCCACATGGTCGGGGTATTTCTGGGCACTGTCGGCCAGCAGGCGCCAGAGAGGTACCTCGGGCACCTGCACATCCGCGGGGACGCCTTTGTCGTAGTGTTTTAGCCAAGGTTTGCTCATGGTCTTGCTCCTGAAAGGTACAGCTTGGTTTTTACCAAGTCTAGCAAATGCTGTACCGAGTTCAAGCTGCGCGCATAAAGTCTGTCGAGGACAAGATTTTGGCAGCTCAGGGTATTTTTGTATGGGGCCTATCCCACCCCCATCGGTTTCCTAAGCAGGCACCGGCCCCGCCCTCCTCTAGCTAACGTCATACCACGGTTGGTTCGGGCCAACCAACCCGACCGAAGGGAGTGCTAGGATGGCCTCCGGAGCTCTTTTTGTATCGGGTGTCAATCCATCGTACAGTTGACGGGTCGTGGCTGGAATGTTTGACTAAGGCGGTATGAACCTACAAGAAGCCATCGCAGAGATCACCCCCAGTCTGATTGAGATGCGCCGGGACTTCCACCGCCATCCGGAGCTTGGTTTTCAGGAGGTGCGCACCAGCGCCAGGCTGGCCGAGTTTCTGGAGGGACTGGGCCTCGAGGTCACCCGAGGGGTAGCCCAGACCGGGGTGGTGGCCCGGCTGCGGGGAGCGAAGCCGGGAAAAACTGTGCTGGTGCGGGCGGACATCGACGCTTTGCCGATACAGGAGAACTCTGGGGTGGCCTACAGCTCCCAGACCCCCGGTGTTATGCACGCCTGCGGCCACGATGGCCATGCCGCTATTGCCGCCCATGTGGCGGCGGTGCTGGCCCGCTTCAAAGATCAGATTGCCGGTGAGGTACGCTTTGCTTTCCAGCCCGCCGAAGAGATTGTATCGGGGGCGAAGCCCATGGTGGAGGCCGGGGTGCTCGAGGGGGTGGACTCGGTGGTGGGGCTTCACCTGTATAGCCTGATGCCAGCGGGTAAGGTAGGGGTGCGGCCGGGCCCTTCCATGGCGGCCGCCGATGCTTTTACCATTGAACTACGGGGCAAAGGGGCGCATGCCGCCATGCCGCACGAGGGTGTGGATACGGTTTTGATGGCGGCCCAGCTCATCGTGGCGCTGCAGAGCCTGGTCAGCCGCGAGACCGACCCCATTCAGACCGCTGTGATCACCATCGCCACGGTAACGGCAGGGGAGGGGGCCCACAACATCATCCCCGAGACGGCCACGCTCAAAGGCACCCTGCGCACCTTTGACGCAGGTTTGCGAGAAAAGCTCATGCGGCGCATTGCCGAGCTTTCGGAAGGAATTGCCGCGGCCATGGGTGGGCGGGCCACCGTAACCTGGCTGCCTGGATCACCCGCGGTGGTCAACGACCCCCAGATGGTCGAACGCTTCCGGAAAGTGGCCCGGGAGGTGGTAGGGGAGGCCTCGGTACTGGAAGTACCCCCTGTGATGGGGGGCGATGATATGTCGGAGTTCCTCAACCGCCGCCCTGGTGTGTACTTCTGGCTGGGGGCCGGCGACCCCGATCCCAGCAAGAACCGGCCCCATCACCACCCGGGTTTCTGGATCGACGACGAGCGCTCGCTGCCCTTGGGCGTTGAGCTGATCACCCGTACTGTGCTGGATTTTTTGTCCTAGCGACTGACTGCGGGGCGCTTTAAGCGCATCCCTGGTGTGAGATCTTCTACGTGAACCTGAGCAGCGCCCACAGGCTCAGCAACCCTCGAGCCGTCCAGGCCAGGGTGCGGATCCAGTTGGTACCCACCAGCAGGGCCTGGGCCTGGGCCTCGAAACCCACGGCCAGCCGCGCGTGCAGCGGCACCGATACCAGCAGGGTGGTGAGCCAGATAACCCCCAGCAGCGCCAGGCCCAGCCATGCCACCCAGCCGGGCAGGCTCGTGGGCCACTGGGCCAGCAAAAGAAGGGCCGTGCACAGCTCGAGCAGCATCAAGGGCCCGACCACCCAGGTGATGAGGCTCGAGTGGGCCGCATGATAGGCGGGAAACTCAGCCGGCCCCACCCGTGCAAAAAGGGGATAATGCACCACCTGCACCATCCAGATCAGGCCCACCAGAAACCAGGTTGCCGCCGCCTGCACCACCAGAAGCTCTTTGTACATGCCCTCGCTCACCCATAGGTAGTCTGGCCGAGGTCTGCTGAGAAAAAATGTCTCCAGGGCATGTTTTGCACCTCGCTTGGGCACAAGGCGGAGGCCGGGGTTGGAGGGGTGGTCATAGCCTGGCCTCTGGGTTTCAGGTAAGCTACCCCGGGTATGGAAGCCCTGCTCAACACCGTTGTCCCTGTGGCCTTCATCGTGCTTATGGGCTACCTGGTGGGCAAGCGCATCGACTTCGACCTGCAAACCCTGTCCAAACTCTCGATTTACGTGCTGGTGCCGGTGCTGATCTTCGATGCCATGCTCAGGGCCAGGCTCACCGGGGCCAGCGTGCTGGGCATTACGGCGGCCTTTTTTATAGCCTCGGCAGGGCTCTATGGGGTTGCACTGGCGTTGAGCCGGTGGTTGCGGTTGGATAAGGGTACAACCAAGACCCTGATTGCCTCGGCGACCTTTCCCAACTCGGGCAACATGGGCCTCTCGCTCACCTTTTTTGCCCTGGGGCAGCCCGGCCTGGATCGGGCCATCGTTTTTTTTATCGCCAGCAGCGTGCTGATGTTTGGGCTGGGCCCGGCTTTTTTGCGTGGGGGCGGTTTTTTACAGAGCCTCGGGTTCACCCTGAAACTGCCGCTCTTCTGGGCCCTGGCGGGGGGGTTGCTGGTACGGGGGCTGGGAATTCCCCTGCCGCTGGGGCTGGATGAGGGGGTGCACCTCTTGGGCCAGGCCTGTATTCCCGTGATGCTGCTGACGCTGGGCATCCAGATTGCCCGCTCCCGGCCCGAGTGGGGGAGTTTTGAGCTTCAGGCCAGCAGCTTGCGGCTTCTGGCAGCTCCTTTGCTGGCCGGGGTGGCGGGCTGGGCGCTGGGCCTCGAGCGGCTGGATGTTCAGGTTTTGGTGCTGCAGAGCGCCATGCCGATAGCGGTGAATGCCTTTTTGATGGCGGGGGAGTTCGGCGGCGACGGCCCTCGAGCAGCCCGGGCGGTTGTGGCCTCGTCGGTGCTGTCGTTTCTTACCATTCCATTGGTGCTTTTGCTGATTGGGGTGGGATAATACCGGTATCGTTTTGAAGAACGATGCTGCCGGAAAAGCCCTAAGGGGCAGGGGGCGGGGGCAGCAGGGGTGTGCCGACCTCGAGCTGCAGCAGGGGGCTATTCTGCACCAGCACCACCAGCCGGTAGTAGCCGTCGTCGAGGCGCTCGAACTGGGCCTGGTAGGTGCCGGGCTTTTCTACCCAGATGGAGCGCTCCTGAAAGAGCTGATCGCCCTTGTACCAGCGCAGCTCGAGGTAAGCGGGCTCGGCTATGCGCCGGACGGTGAGCCTGGCTACTGCGCCCCGCTCGATGGTTTCCAGGCTTCCGCTCAGGCTGAAGCGCTCCGGCAGGGTGGCCCGGCCGGGGTCGAGCGGCAGAAAGGTATAGCGGCAGGCCGGCAGCAGCAGCAGGCAGCCCACCAGCAACACACGCAGGACGTTCATAACCCGAAAGCCGCCGTTACCAGGCTCAAAAGGGCCACCGGCGCGGTCTCTGCCCGCAGGATACGCGGCCCCAATGTGACCGGGGTGAAACCCCGTTGCAGCAGGAGATCCACCTCGGACTCGCTCAGGCCCCCCTCCGGGCCGGTGAGGAGGGCCGTGGGTTTTTCTGGATTGTAATAGTCCCGCACCAGGGCCGAGACCCTGGGCTGGGCCACAAAACCCTGCTCGACCGGGGGAATCTGGCCGAGCGGCAGCAAGGGCCCCACCTCGGGAACGATGCTGCGCTCGCACTGCTTGGCGGCCTCGAGCACCACCCGGCGCAGGCGAAGGAGTTTATTCTCGCTCAGCTCCCGCACCACGCAGTGCTGGGTGAGGATGGGCACAATTTGGCCCACCCCCAGCTCGGTGGCCGCCCGCGCCACCTCGGCCAGATGATCGCCCTTGAGCAGGGCCACATACAGGGTGATGGGCTGGGGGGGCTCTTTGCGGGCCGGCCAGGTCTCTTCGACTTCCAGGCATACCCAGCCCGGCCCGGTCTGCAGCACCCGCGCGCGGCCTTCCAGCCCCTTGCCATCGAAGACCGTGAGCCGGTCGCCCTCCCGGGCCCGCAGCACGTCCAGCAGGTGGTGGGCCTCGCGCCCGGTAAGCTCGAGCTGGGGCTGAATGCTTTCAACAAAGGCACGATGGGGACGCATACTTTAGCGGGCGGCGTAGGTCAGGCAGACCCACTCACCTTCCTGTCGGCGGGCCAGCAATCCAAAGCCGCTGGCCTCGAGGGCGCTTCGCACCAGGGCTTCCCGCTCGGCCAGGATGCCGGTGAGAATCAGGGTTCCGCATATGCCGAAAAGCTCCCGGTATTTTTGCGCGAAGTAGGTGTGCAGCTCGGCGTAGAGGTTGGCCACCACCAGGTCGAAGGGGCCCTGCACAAGGGGCGTGGGGGCCGGCTGGGCTGGGGGGGCCTGGGGTGCGGTCTCGGCCAGGGGATCGTAGGCCTCGTCCAGGCTGCCCACCTGGAACTGCACCTTGACCTGGTTGCGCCGGGCGTTCTCGCGGGCCTGGGGGATCACCGCGGGGTCGATGTCGATTCCCAGCGCCTCGGCCCCCAGCAGGGCGGCCCCGATGGCCAGGATGCCCGAGCCGGTGCCCAGATCCAGCACCCGCATCCCGGGCTCGACCCGCTCGGCCAGGGTTTCCAGGGCCATGCGGGTGGTCTCGTGGTGGCCGGTGCCAAAGGCCATGCCCGGCTCGATGACAATGCGCTTTTCCGGGCCCTCCCAGGTGTGCCAGGGGGCCAGCACCACAAAGGGCCCGGCCCGCACCGGCTTCAGGTCGCGCTTGTAGGCCTCGAGCCAGTCGGTGTCGGGAAGCTCGAGCCACTCCCCCGGAAAGGGCAGCTCGAGGCGCTCGGGGAAGTAGGCCCAGACCTCACCGGGTTTTTCCTCCAGGCCCCGCGCGCCCAGCTCAAACAGCGCCGCCGAGTAGATATCGAGGGTTTCGAAGTTGCCGCGCAAGCGAAAAACGTGCATAGCCGTAGTTTATCGCTTTTTGCCGGCTACGCGCCGGGCCGCAAGCTCAGGCGCAGACCGCCGGAAATCTGTTCCCCCGGCTCCAGCACCCGCACCCCCGTGTCTTCCCAGCCCTGGCTCAGCAGGTTGAAGCCATCGGTGGCGTGGGTGACGGGCTCCAGGGCCACGCTGCCATCGGGCGCGGTGAAGACCACCAGGTGCGAGAAGATGGGGTCGGCCTCGAGGGTCATCTGCCAGCCCGAACCCGGCCAGTCCATTTGCAGCCGCCCTTTCCAGCCGGCAAAAACATGGTCTAGCCGGGTAGCCCCCAGCGGCCTTGCACGCGAGAAATCGAACTCCGGCGGGATGGCCTGGGCGGGCCGGGTGGGGAGGCAGCTCGCATCGGTCAGGTAGACGCCCTGGGCCTCGAAGGACAGCCGGGCTTCCTGCGAGAGGCCCAGATGGCGCATAAAGTAGGGGTGATGCCCGAAACCCGCCGGCATGGGCTCGGTTCCCACGTTCACCAGTGTGGTCGAGATTTCCACTCCATCACCCTGCAGCCGGTAGGCCACTTCCACCCTGAAGGGGAAGGGGAAGTTCAGGTTCTGGAGGCCGGAAGCGTCGAAAACACAGTGCAGGGTGTGCCCGTCGAGGCGCTGTGCGCTCCAGGGTCGCCCGTGTACCTCGCCGTGGATGGTCTGCTGTCCATCGGGCCAGTTGGGCCGAAGCTGGTAGGTTTTCCCGCCAAAGCGAAAGCGCCCGTCCCGGATGCGGTTGGAGTAGGGGGCCAGGACGTAGCTCGAGGTCTCGGGGGAGTGCCTCTGCGCCAGGGCGGCCGGTGCGGTGGGGCGCAGGATGGGCAGCCAGAAGCCCGCCTGGCAAAGCTCGAGGCCCACCACGCTGGCCCCCAGCTCAGGGGCGATGGTGAGGCGTAGAAGCTCGTTTTGCAGTATCTGCAGGTTCATCTTTTCCAGATTAGTGCGAGCGAAGCTGCTTGGCCAAGGCCTCCAGGTAATCAAAAAATAAGGGGCCATAATGGGCCAGCTCATCGCCCCCCGTCACCACCAGGGGATAGGCCCAGCCCCGCTCGGCCAGGAGGCGCTGGGCTTTTTCCAGGGGCCTCGAGCGGTGCGGCTTGGGCTCGTAGATGACCAGCTCCGGCCCCCGGCGCACCACCTCGGCCAGGTCGGGCGGGAAGTAGCTCTGCGCCCGGTCGGCGAAGATGTTCTGCAACCCCAGGTGCCGCAGCGCCTCGTCCACATAGCTGCCGCGGCCCACCGTGATGGGGCCGCCCAGGTCGAACTCGAGGTAAACCCGCCGCGGCGGCAGCGCCTTGTGCAGGGCCTGGTAGCGCTCGGCAAGCTGGGCACAGAGCCTGCTGGCCGCCTCGCTTACCCCCAACAGAGCCCCCAGCACCGCGATGTTCTCCAGAATGCCATACGGGCTCTGGGGCAGGGGGATGGGGAAGACGGGGAGCCCCCGCCGGTGCAGCTCAAAAAGCAGCTCCCGCTGCACCCCGGTGCTGACGAGCACCAGGTCGGGCCGCAGGCTTTCCAGTAGCTCCCAGCGCACCCGGGTGTAGCTCGAGACCACCGGCAAAGCGAGCGCAGCCGCCGGCCGGTAGCAGAAGGCGCTCCGCCCCACCACCCGCTCACCCAGGCCCAGGGCGAAGAGGGTCTCGGTGACGTTGGGGGCCAGCGATACGATGCGCCGGGGGTCATCGGGCAGCTCGAGGGGCCCCAGCCAGTCGTGGGTAAGCTTCACCCCGCCACCTCCCGGTACCAGGCCTCCACCCGCTTATACAGGGTCTCCAGGTCGGCGTCGTTCCAGATCACCCAGGTGGCCCGGCGCACCTTTTCTTCCTGGGGTAGCTGGCTTTTGTCGCGGGCCGCGAACTCGGCCTCGCTCAGGCCGCTGCGGGTCATCACACGGGCCTGGCGCAGATGGGTGGGGGCGGCCACCACCAGCACCCCGGCAAAATCGCGCTCGCGCCCCGCCTCGAAGAGCAAAGGGATATCCTGCACCACCAGGCGATGCCCAGCCTGCCGGGCCTTTTCGGTTTCTTCCTGCATCCGCCGGCGCACATAGGGATGCAGGATGGCCTCGAGCCGCCGGCGGGCCTCCGGGTCACTGAACACCAGCCGCCCCAGCACGGCCCGGTTGACCTCTCCACCCGCGCAGGCCTCGGGAAAGGCCCGGCAGATCTCCGGCCTGAGCACCTCTGCCCCTTCGCGGGCGTACTCGTCGGCGTCCAAAACCGGCACCCCCAGCTCCCGCAAACGCCGGGCCACCGTGCTCTTGCCGCTCCCTATGCTTCCGGTAAGGCCGATCAGGCGCATCAGGGCATAGCATACCGTTTGTAACGCCCCACTGTGATTTCTTCACCGGCCTTTAGCAAAAGCCCTGGCAGACTAAAGCCATGCGTCTGCATTGGAGCCTTGCTCTTGGCCTTCTTTTAGCGGCTTGCACTAGCAACGGTAGCCAGGGGGTTTCCTACACCCCGGACGATTATCAACTGGCCCTGAATGCTGTCAACCAGGCCCGCAGCCAGCCCCAGACCTGCGGCTCCAGTTCTTATCCGGCGGCCCCTGCCCTGCGCTGGAACGGCCTGCTGGGGGAGGTGGCCCGGCAGCGGGCCGAGTACATCCAGCAGACCAACGATTTTAGGCACGAGGAAGGCTCAAGCACGGAGATGGCCGCCGCGGTGCGCGCCCGGGCCAACGGCTACGAGTACCGGGAGATCCGGGAGAACCTCTACCGGGGTCCTGGCTCCGCAGCGGAAGCGGTTACGGAATGGCTCGGGAGCCCCAGTCACTGCCAGACCCTAATGGCCCCCCACCTGCGCGAGATGGGCATGGTGAAGAGGGGGGCGTACTGGGTGCTGGTGGTGGCCCAGCCCCGCTAGGTGAACCGGCCCTGCTTCCGGTGAGGTATTTAGCGACGGCGGCGCTTTTTCTTACCGGACTTCTCCGTTTTGTCGGGTGGGGTCTGCTCCTGGTCGCTGCCCCAAGAGCCAAAGTAGATCTTCTGCGCCTTGACCTTGACCGGTTTCTGGAAACCGGGCCGCTCCTCGGGCGGGCCTACCACCCGCCTTGAGCGGGCCCGGGCGTGCGGGGGCGGGCTTTTGGGTTCGGTGGCCACCACCTTGCGCGCCGGTTGGGCGGGGGCGGCGGCTTTTCCACGCTTGCCCCTGCGGCGTTTTTTTCTCTTTTGCGGCTCGACTTCGGGTTGGGTTTCTGTCTGGTAAAACTTTTCCGTCGGCACCAGGTCAATCTGCCGGGCCGAAGGGTTGGCTCCTTCTATCTTTACTTCCATCTCGTCTCCTATGCGAATGCGGCGCTTGGTGCGCAAGCCTTCTAAGGCCAGCAGTTCTTCGATGTACTGGTAGTGGTCGTCCTCGAGGGCCCCCAGCCGGATCATGCCCTCCACCCCGTTGTCCAGGCTCACAAACACCCCAAACCCGGTTACGCCCGAGACCGTGCCCCGGAAGGTCTCGCCCTGGTGCTTCTGCGCCCACAGGCACTGGTAGTACTTGGTCAACTCGCGCTCGGCGTTCTCGGCAGCCCGCTCCCGCTCCGAGGCGTGCTCGGCAATCTTGGGGAAGCGCTGGGCCCACTCCTCCTTGCGGGCCTGGGTCACCCGGCGCTTGAGAAGGGCGCGCAACACCCGGTGCACCACCAGGTCGGGGTAGCGCCGGATGGGGCTGGTAAAGTGCAGGTAGTGCTCGGCGGCCAGGCCGAAGTGGCCCAGGTTTTCCGCGGCATAGCGGGCTAAGCGCAAGGAGCGCAGCAGCAGGGTGGAGACCACCGCTTCTTCGGGGCGGCCTTCGGCCTGCTTCAGGATGCTTTGCAGGGCCTTGGGACTCGGCTCGCCGCCGGGCAGGCTGTACCCCAGCCGGCCCAGCGCGGCCACCAGCTTGTTGTAGGCCTCCTCGCTGGGGTCTTCGTGGACGCGGAAGAGGGTGGGGATCTGTCGCTCGGCCAGGTGTTTGGCGACCACCCGGTTGGCCAGCAGCATCAGCTCCTCGATCAGGCTGCGGGCCCTGGGCTCTTTTTGCGGGATCAGGTGCAGGTTGCCGTCCTCGTCTACCTCCACCTTGACCTCGGTGAAGCGGAAATCCAGCGCGCCCTGTTCCAGCCGGCGCTCCTTGAGGGTGCGGGTAAGCTCAAGCAGCAGTTTCAGGTCGTTTTGCAGCTCAGGGCTCCAGTCGGGGGTTGGGGCCTTTCCGGAGGCCGCAAAGGCCTCCACCTCGGTATAGGTCAGCCGGGCCACGCTGCGGATCACCCCCTCGGCGAAGCGGTAGTGCTTGACCCGGCCCTTGGGGGTCAGCTCCACCAGAACCGAGAGCACCAGCCGATCCTCGTGGGGCTTGAGCGAGCAGATGCCGTTGGAAAGCTGCTCGGGCAGCATGGGCAGCACCCGGCCTGGCAGGTAGACGCTGGTGGCGCGGGCGTAGGCTTCCTGGTCGAGGGGTGAGAACTCCCGCACGTAGTGCGAGACGTCGGCGATGTGAATGCCCACGCGGTAGTTGCCGTTGGGGAGCAGCTCTATGTGGATGGCGTCGTCGAAGTCCTTGGCGTCGGCCCCGTCGATGGTAAAAACCCGCAAGGCCCGGAAGTCCTCGCGGCGGGCAATTTCTTTGGCGTCCAGATGCGCTACTTTCTCGGCTTCGGCCAGGGCTTCGGGCGGGAAAACACTGCGGAGCTCGTACTTGGCGATGATGGCCTCGGTCTCGACCTCGGGGCTTTCCCCCTGGCCTAAGTAGCCCGCAAACTCCCCATAGGGCTCCTGGGGCTTGCGCCCGCTGGGGTAGGTGATGCGCACCACCAGCCGGGCCCCGCTTTCCAGGCCTTCCAGGCCCTCCGGCTTGAGCTTGAGGGCGGGCAGCCTTGGGTCGTCGGGCTTGAGCCAGGCATACCCTCGCTTGAAGTACAGCCGCCCCACCACCTGATGGTGGGCCCGCTCGAGCACCTCCACCACCACGCCCCAGGGCTTGCCGTCGCGCCCTGGTGGGCGCGGCTCGGCCCGAACCAGGTCGCCGTGCCAGGCCCCGCCCAGGTAACCCTTGGGAATGTAGAGGTCGGGCAGGTCGGGGTTGCTGGGAATCACAAAAGCAAAACCCGCCGCATGGGCTTGCAGGCGGCCCTCGAGGCCCTTTTTCCCCAGCCCCTCGGGGAGCTGGTAAAGCTTGCGCCGAGGTTCGACCACCTTCCCCTCGGCCACCAGCAGATCCAGGGCCTCTTTGGCCTCGTCTTTATCGAGCCGCAGGCTCCGCACCAGCTCGCGCAGGCTAAAGCGCTTTTTGGGGTGCTTTTTGAGGTGCTCGTAGATTCGCTGCTCTAGCATGATGTTTTCAGGACGAGGCGCTCCTCGCACCATCATAGAGCACCCGCGCCGAATAGCGCACCCAGGCTACAGCACCCCCTCGAAGGCCAGCTGGGTGGCCTGCAAAGCCCCCTCCAGGGCCTCGAGGCACTCGTCAATGTGCGCCTTCTCCACAATCAGGGGGGGCTCCAGGCGCACCACCTTGGGGTTGTTGAGGCCAAAGGCGGTCAGCACCCCCCGCGCCGCCAGCTCGGCCACCACCACCGCCCCGATGTCGGCGTCGGTGAACTCGAGGCCTACCAGCAGCCCCCGGCCCCGCACCTCCTGGATGAACTCGGGGTAGGCCTGCTGCAGCCTGGCCAGCTGCCCCATCAGGTACTGGCCCATCTCCAGGGCCCGGGCCGGTATGCCCTCCTCCAGGATGACCTCGATGGCCGCCAGCGCCGCCGCGGCGGCCAGGGGATTGCCCCCAAAGGTGGTGGAGTGAATCAGGGGCTCGGTTTTGTAGATGCCCAGGATCTCCGGGCGGCAGATGGTGGCCGAGATGGGCATCACCCCACCCCCCAGGGCCTTGGCGCTCACCAGGATATCGGGCTCCACCTCTTCCCAGTCCACCGCCCAGAGCCTGCCGGTGCGGCCCAGGCCGGTCTGCACCTCGTCGGCGATCATCAGCACGCCCTTCTCGCGGGTGATGCGCCGCACCGCCCGCAGGTACCCCTCGGGCGGTACCCGGATGCCCCCCTCGCCCTGGATGGGCTCCACGATCACCGCGGCGGTCTCGGGGCCTATGGCCGCCTCAATGGCCTGGGCATCGCCATAGGGCACCACCGTCACGCCCGGCACCAGGGGCCGGGCCGGAAGCTGGTAGTGCTCGCGCGGCGTAACCGACAGGGCCCCCAGGGTTTTGCCGTGGTAGCCCCCCTGGGTGGTGATAAAGCCGGGCTTGCCCGTGTAGAAGCGGGCAAACTTGAGCGCTGCCTCCACCCCTTCGGCGCCCGAGTTGCCAAAATAGACCATCGAAAGCTCACCGGGGGTAATCTCGGCCAGGCGGGCGGCCAGCTTTGTGGTGGGTTCGGAAACCATCACCCGCACCGACATGGGCATTTTGTCGAGCTGGGCCTTGACCGCCGCCACCACCCTGGGGTGCCGGTGGCCCAGGGATAGGGTTCCATACAGGCCCAAAAAGTCCAGGTAGCGCTTGCCTTCGGTGTCCCAGACGTACACCCCTTCGGCGTGGGACTCCACCTTGTCCAGTCCGGTAAAGCGCAGCAGCCCGGCCAGACCGGGGTTGATGTGACGCTCAAACTGTTCGAAAAGGGTCATGGTCGTGCTCAAGTTTAGCACGTTGGGGTTTCTGGCTCAGCTTTGCGGATTGACATGGGTCAACAGGGTTTTTGCCAGCGTAGGGGGAATCCGCACTGCCTTGCCCCTGGCGTCCTGGCAAAGGTGGCGGGTAAAGCCTTCGGCCAGCAGGGTTTGACCCTTCCAGACCCGGTAGCGGTACTGTAGCGTGCGCGAGGTGGCCTCGCTGAGCCAGGTTTCGACCTCGACCACATCGCCAAACCGGGCCGGGCTTCGGTAAACCAGGCCAATTTCCACCACGGCAAAAGCCAGGCCCTGGGCTTCAATCTGGGTGTAGGGGAGCCCAATCTGGTTGAGCCACTCCACCCGGGCGGCCTCGAGCCAGACCACGTAGCTGCTGTGGTGCACCACGCCCATGGCGTCGGTCTCGGCGTAGCGAACGGTAAGGGGTAGGCGTGCCTTCATACTAGCTGGCGCTTCCCAGGCGCTCTACCAGTGCTACCAGTTCCGAAGAAACCGGCTCAATCAGCTCGGCGGGGCCCTCCACCATCACCCGCACCAGCGGCTCGGTGCCGGAGGGACGCACGTTGACCCGCCCCTGGCCCGAGAGCTTTTGTTCGGCCTCCTGGATGGCCTGGTGCAGCTCCGGCTGCTGCATCACCTTTTGCTTGTCCGAGACCCGCACGTTCTTTAGAAGCTGCGGGTACATGGGCAAAGCCTCGTACCACTCGGAAAGGTCGCGCCCGGACTCGCGCATGGCCTTCAGAGTCAGGATGGCCGTAAGCATGCCGTCGCCGGTGGGGGCGTGGTCGAGGAAGAGCACGTGGCCGCTCTGCTCGCCGCCCAGGGTCAGGGCCGAGGCCTTGAGCTTCTCGTAGACGTAGCGGTCGCCCACCGCGGTGCGGTAGAAGCTAATGCCGGCCTCGCGCAGCTTGACCTCGAGGCCCATGTTGCTCATCAGGGTGCCCACCACCCCCGGCTCGCGCCGTACCAGGGCGTTCAGGTAGAGCACATAGTCGCCGTGGAACTCACGCCCCTGCCGGTCTACCAGGATGGCCCGGTCGCCGTCGCCATCAAAGGCCACCCCCAGGTCAAAGCCCATCTCCACCACCTGCTGGCGCAAAAACTCGGGGTGGGTTGAACCACACCCTTTGTTGATGTTGCGTCCATCGGGGGTGTTGAACATGACAAACACTTCGGCCCCCAGCCGCTGAAAAAGCCGGGGGGCCAGGCGGTAGGTCGCTCCATTGGCGGTGTCGAGCACCACTTTGAGCCCTTCCAGGCTGCCGCCTTTGGAGGAAAGGAAGTCCAGGTACATCCGCTCGGCCTCGCGGAAGTCGGAAACCGTGCCGATGCCATCGGTTTTGAACTCGCGCTCGAGGAGGCTTTCAATCTCGGCTTCAACCTCGTCGGGTAGCTTGTCGCCATGGGCGCTGAAGAACTTGATGCCGTTGTCCTGGTAGGGGTTGTGGCTGGCCGAGATCATCACCCCGGCGGTGGCCCCCAGGGTCTTGGTCAGGTAGGCCACCCCAGGGGTGGGCAGCACCCCCAGGTGCTCGACCCGCACGCCCTGGGACATCAGGCCCGCGGCCAGGGCGGCCTCGAGCATGTCGCAGGACTGCCGGGTGTCTTTGCCCAGCAACACCACCGGCTTTTTTTGGGCGCTTTTGAAGTAAGCCCCCGCCGCCTGTCCCAGCTTGAGCACGAATTGCGGCGTCAGGGGTGGCTCACCAGCCACGCCCCGCACCCCGTCGGTTCCAAAATACTTACGCTCCATCTTGCACAGTTTATACCTACTCCGAAAGGTATTCGCTTCCCTTGTTGAAGGCCGCTCCATCTGTCAGCGTGGAGCCATGAAAAAGCTTGTTTTTCTGGGGCTGTTGGGGGGCCTTTCGCTGGCTCAAGCCCAGGCGGGCACCTCGCCCTTTGTGGATGTGCCGCCCTGCCACTGGGCCCGGGCCGCCATCGAGGCCATCGCCCGCCCCGACCCCAACCTGCGCCCCCAGCCTTCGGCCCTGCTGGCCGAAAACGCCCTGCGCCAGGTCTTCGAGGGCCTGAGGTGCAACGACCCGGTCTGGAGCCAGCGCTTCCTCCTGAATCCCTCGGCGGCGTTTGGCCAGAGCGGGGTTCGCCTGGATGGGTTTAGCCTCGAGAACCTGCAAACCCAGCTCTCGGGCAACCAGGCCACCCTGCGCTTCCGCCTGCTGGCCGTGCTGGACGGCGCTCCGGTGCGGCGCAGCGGCGAGGCCCAGCTGGTCTTCGGCGAGCAGGGCTGGCAGGTGGTCTACGCCAGTCTGGCGGCCCTCAACCTGCCAGTATTTCCTCGCTGACCAGGCCCGCCGACCGGGCCAGCCAGGCCCGAAACTCGGCCAGGCCCCGGTGGAACATCCGGGCCCGTTTCTCGGACTTTTTGCCCCGTCCGGCTTCGGCAGGCACCAGCCCCCAGTTGGCGTTCATGGGCTGGAAGCCCTCGGGGTTGGCGCTGGCTAAGTACCGCACCAGGCCGCCCAGCATCGTTGCTTCGGGGGGAACCAGGGGGGGGTGCCCCTGGGCCAGCCGGGCCGCGTTGAGGCCGGCCAGAAAGCCGGTGGCGGCGGACTCGAGGTAACCCTCCACCCCGCACAACACCCCGCTTACCAGCAGGTTCGGGTAGGCCCGGAACTGCAAGGTCGGTTCAATTAGCCGGGGGGCGCACAGGTAGGTGTTGCGGTGCATCACCCCGTAGCGCACGATCTCGGCCTGTTCCAGGCCCGGTATGCTCTGCACCACCAGCTTCTGGTCGCCCCACTTCAATCCGGTCTGGAAGCCCACCAGGCTCCACATCTGGCCCCGCCGATCCTCGGCCCTGAGCTGCACCACGGCGTAGGGCTCCTGGCCGGTGCGGGGGTCGGGCAGGCCCACCGGCTTCATGGGGCCAAAGCGCGGGGTGTCGAAGCCGCGGCGGGCGATTTCCTCGATGGGCATGCAGCCCTCGAAGAACTCGAGCTTTTCCCACTCGTGGGGGGTGTGTTTACGGGCCTGGCTCAGCACCTCGTAAAACCGGCGGTACTCTTCCTCATTCATGGGGCAGTTCAGATAGTCGGCGCTCTGCCCGTAGCGCCCGGCCCGGTAGACCACCTCCATGTTGATGCTCTCGCCCAGCACCACCGGCGCGGCGGCATCGTAGAAGCCCAGGAATTCCTCGCCCAAAAGTGAGCGCAGGTGCTCCGCTAGGGCATCGGAGGTGAGCGGGCCGGTGGCCAGCACGGTAATGCCGTCCGGAGGAACCCTCGTTAGCTCTTCCCGCACCACCTCTATGTTGGGATGGGCCTCGAGCACCCGGGTAATCTCCTGCGAAAACCCTTCCCGCTCCACCGCCAGCGCCCCGCCCGCCGGAACCCGGTTCCGGTCGGCAGCCTGCATAATCAGCGAGCCGGCAGCCCGCAGCTCAGCCTGCAACAAGCCCTTGGCGTTGGTCTCGCCCTCGCCCCCCAGGCTATTGGAGCAGACCAGCTCGGCAAAATGGCCGGTCTGGTGGGCAGGGGTCATACGCCGGGGCCGCATCTCGTACAGCCGAACCTGTGCGCCCAGGCGGGCCGCTGTAAAAGCCGCCTCCGCACCCGACAGGCCAGCTCCAATCACATGCACCCTCATCATCCCTGTAGTGTAATCCAGGCTTCACCGCCCGTACACCATTCTGTGGCAACATACGCTCACATCAGCCTGTGCTCGTTGTCTTGCTACTTTGTGCGCAGCCCACCAAGGGAGGTAGCCATGCGTTTCAGGGAGGAGTTGGTGCTCAATATCCGGGCTCCACGCGAGGCGGTCTGGGCGGCTTTTCAGGACTTCTCGAGCTGGCCGAGCTGGGCCAAGGCCATTAAGGAGGTAAGCCGCGAGGGTTCGGCCTGGCGCTTCCGGGCGCGGGGGCAGCCGCCGGTGGATCTGGTCTGGGTGGCCGAGGCCACCGAGCGCCGCCCCCCTGAGTACCTCGAGTTCCGCAGTGTGCCGGGGGTGCCGCACAACCTGGAAATTTCAGGCTGGTTGCGCCTGAGCGAGAGCGAGGACGGGGGCACCCACCTCGAGCTCCTCTTCGAGGGCCACCCCCACTACGACAGCCCCTTGCTGGACAAGGCCGCCGAATGGTATGCCACACTTTTTGGCGAACCCAACAAGCTGCTTAAGGTAACCTTCGAACAGTTCAAGGCCCACCTCGAGAAAGCCCACCATTCCACAAACCTTTCAGCCTCAACAGCCTGACCGCCCCTGCCCATTCGAGGGCTTTTGCGGCGCTATAAAGCTCGGGCAATTTACAGCCCGCGCCACCTGGTTGCTTTGTGTGACGTGCCGTAAGATAGGCGTATGGACAGAAGAATACGGGTGCTCATTGCCAAGCCCGGCCTGGACGGTCACGATCGTGGGGCTAAGGTGGTGGCCAGGGCCTTGCGCGATGCCGGCATGGAGGTCATTTACACCGGCTTACGGCAAACCCCAGAGATGATCGTCTCAGCGGCCCTGCAAGAGGACGTGGACGCCATCGGGCTGTCGGTGCTATCGGGGGCCCATATGCACTACTTTGGTGAGGTGCGACGGCTGCTCAAGGAACAGGGCGCCGAGGATATTCTGCTTTTTGGTGGGGGCATCATCCCCGACGAGGACGTGCCCCATCTCAAAGCGATGGGCGTGGCTGCGGTGTTTGGGCCCGGTACCAGCACCCAGGACATTGTGGAGTTTTTACGTCAAGCCACCCCGCAACGCTGGGCTGCCCAGGGGTAGGCCGCTTGGGAGGGATACCATGGCAACCCCTCGAAAAACCCCCAGGGCCAGTGGCAAGAAGACCACCTCTAAAACCAAACCCCAAGCAATGCCTACCGCATGGGTCAGGGTGCCCGAGGAAAGCGAGCTGCCCGAGGACGTCCGGGTGTTGTTTGGCAAGTTTAGGGAAAAAACCGGCTTCATCCCCAACGTGGCCCGCAACTTTGCCCTCACCCCTGAACACTTCTTGCGCTGGTTTCGCTACTACGACTTCTTGATGCGCAACGAAGACCAGAGCCACCTGAGCCGCAAGGAGCGCGAGATGATCGCGGTGGTGGTCTCTTCGGCCAACGAGTGCGAGTACTGCTTAGCCTCGCACTCGGCCTATCTGCGCGAAATTACCGGCGACCCCGTTTTGCCGGATGTGCTCGCGGCCAACTACCGACGGGCGCACCTGACCCCTCGAGAGCACGCGCTGCTGGACTTTGCTTACCAGATCACCGTTGATTCGGCCTCGATGAGCTCCGCCGATGTGCAGATGTTGCGAGCCATCGGGCTTTCCGACGAGGCTATTTTCGAAGCGGCCCAGGTTGCGGCCATGTTCAACTTCACCAACCGCATCGCCAACGCCATGGGCTGGGTGCCCAACGAAATCTACTACTATCTTCATCGCGACAAAAAGTAGGCGGGTGTTATGGAAGGACTGAAGCCGTTTGGTCTATGGGCTCTGATTGCAATCCTGGTGGGCGCACTGGTCTACCTGGCCCAGTGGCAGGGCTGGATTTCCACCGCCTTTCCGTACTGGGCGCTGGGTATGGTGCTGGTTCTGGCGTTGGGCTTTGCCAATCTGCTGGCCAAGGGGCCTCGCTAGCTACGCAAAGACCTCCAGAGGCCATCTTTTTGAAGCCAGGAGCACGCCCCTCGGCCACCCTTATTTACTGGGCGCCGAGGGTTCGGAAGATTAGCTTGCAGTAATGGCTGGAGAGCGCCTCGAGGGTTAGCTTGCCACCAGGACGGTACCAATGGTATGTCCAGTTGAGCGCCGAAAGCACAAATAGGGTGGCGAGCCGGACATCCTCAACCTGAAACTGGCCCTGCTGCGCGCCTGTTTCTATGACCCTGCGGAAGTGCGCTTCATAGGCGTCCCGTCGGGCGGTGATTTTTCTTTGTAGGTCGGGGTTCAGGAACTTCCACTCGTGAAAGAAGACCGTGGCGTTGTCCAGCTCGCGCACGATCACCTCGAGGTGCCCCTGCACGAGGCGCTCGAGCTGTTCCTTGGGTGAAAGATCGGAAGGTACAGCCTCGGCGCTGCTCAGGAACTCGTCCGCGGCCCGGTTAACCAGCTCAAACAGCACCTCTTCCTTCGACTGAATGTGAGCATACAGGCTACCCCCCTGCAGGTTCACAGCCTTCGCCAGATCTCGCATTGAGGTAGCATGAAACCCCTGCCGGCTAAACAACTGACCGGCCGCATTGAGAATTTCGCTGCGACGGTTGGCCTTTCCTTCCCTGGCTTCCTCAAACGAACGGTTGTTCGCCACCTTGCTGCGAGTATAGGGTGTGTGGGGGTGACCGTCAATCCAGATTGTTCAGGGCAGGTTGTTTGAGCTGGGGTTTTGCCGATTTCTCTGGCTTGACGATACAGGAGGCGAAGCCTACAATACCTTTTGCTGCTGCGACGCGGTGAGCGTAGCTCAGCTGGTTAGAGCACCGGTCTGTGGAACCGGGGGTCGTGGGTTCAAGTCCCATCGCTCACCCCAAAGCACATGGGGAAGAAGTCTCTTCCCCCTTGCGCGGATGGTGGAATTGGTAGACACGCGAGACTTAGGATCTCGTGCCGCAAGGTGTGGGGGTTCAAGTCCCCCTCCGCGCACCAGCTGGCCCCGGCAACCCGGGGCTTTTCTTTTTGATGGTTATGGGTCGTCATACCAGGTGCGGTTAGTTTGGCACCAGCTTGATGATCTTTTTGAATCCGGTGTCAGGGTGTATCTCAAACCCGCTTGGGGTTGTAAACTATGACCTTGGCGACCCCCGCGGTCGAACTCGAGGTGTGTTGTGGCAGAAATTCTAGAACGTGATGGCTACAGGGTAAAAATCAAGGTGGAGGTTCCGGCCAGCCAGGTCGAACAGGCTTACCGCTCAGTTCTAAGCGATTATGCCAGCCGGATTAGGGTGCCAGGCTTCAGGCCTGGGAAGGCCCCGGCCAAGGTGGTTGAGGCCAAGATAGGAAAAGAAATCCTGCTGGGCGAGGTAAAAGAAGCCTTGCGTGACGAAACTTTCCCCGAGGCGGCCCGGGAGCTTTCGCTTTTGCCGGTGGGGGCGCGGGTTCTGGAGGAGCACCTGACTTTTGGGGAACCCTTCGTTTACACGGTGGAGGTGGAGAACTACCCGGAGGTAAAACTGCCCGACTGGCGCAGCTTCAGGCTCGAGGTCGCAACGCCCGAACTCACCGAGGAGGTGGTGAACCGGGCGCTGGAAGACCTGCGCAGCCGCTATGGCGAGATGGTCGCGGTCGATCGGGAGGTTCAGGCCAACGACCATGTCTTTATCGAGACTGAAGACGGGGGGCGCTTCCCGGTGGTGATGGAGAACGCCCAGCCCCACGTGCGCGAGGCCTTGCTGGGCAAGAAGGCCGGCGACGAGGTTCTGGTGCCGGTGAAGGACGGCGAGACCGTGGTGCGTGAGGTCAAAACCAAGATCCTGGAGGTCAAGGCCCTGCAGCTTCCTGAGTTGGACGACGAGTTTGCCAAAACCGTCGGTGAGGACAACCTCGAGGCCCTGACCACCAAGGTTCGCGAGAGCCTCCGAGCGCAGTTTGAGCGGGAGACCCGCAACGCCAAGGCTTCACAGCTCTTGGAGAAACTGGCCGAGGCCCTCGAGGTGGAGATACCTCCTTCCATGCAGCAGCGCGAAGAACGCAGCCTGCTCGAGAGCCTGGCTGAGGATCTGCAGCAGCAGAGGCTCGATATCAACGAGTACCTGCAGCAGCTCGAGCGAGACGGCAAGCTCGAGGAATTCAAGCAGAACCTGAGTCAGAACGCTACCAAGCGCCTGCGCCGCTCCCTGGCAGTAGAGGCCCTGGCCGAGGAGCTCAAAACCACACTGAGCCAGGAAGAGTTCGATGAATTCCTGGCCGAGCTGGCCCGCTCTTACCGCACAACACCTGCGCGGCTCCAGAACGAACTTGGTCAGGAAGCCCTGGCCCGTCTCAGAATACAGCGCCTGCACGATAAAGCCTTGCTCGAGGCGGTGCAGATCCTCGAGGGCACCCCGGCCTAAACCTCCGCCCAATCCAGATCCCCCTAGCCGGCTCAGGGTAGGGGGGCTTTCTGCTTTCAAGGCGGGCTTATCACGCTTGTTGACTGGTTTTTTGGGGGATCGCTATGTGCGCCAATGCCCTCTTAGCCCAGCCCGCCGGCATACAATAGAGCCGATATGATCGTTCCATATGTCATCGAACAAACCGCTCGCGGTGAACGCGTTTACGACATATACAGCCGCCTGCTCAAAGACCGCATTATCTTCTTGGGTACGCCCATAGATGCCCAGGTGGCTAACACAGTGGTGGCGCAGATTCTCTTCCTGGCAGCGCAAAACCCTAACCAGGAGATCCGTATGTACATCAACTCGCCCGGCGGCGATGTGGATGCTGGCCTGGCCATCTACGACACCATGCAGTTTGTGACGGCCCCCGTCTCGACCATCTGTGTGGGTCTCGCTGCTTCCATGGGGGCGGTGCTGCTGGCTGCGGGCGAGCCGGGTAAACGCTACGCCCTGCCCCACTCCAAGGTCATGATTCACCAACCCTGGGCCCGGGGCCTGGGGGGGCAGGCCACCGATATTGCGATCCAGGCTGAACAAATCCTCAAGACCCGCAAGGTGCTCAACACTATTCTGGCGCGGCACACCAACCAGCCCCTCGAAAAAGTGGAGCGCGATACAGAGAGGGATTATTACCTCACCGCCGAAGAGGCTGCAGCCTATGGACTGGTAGACCAGGTGGTTAGCCGTGAAACGCACTAAGCCCTCCTGTAGCTTTTGCGGCAAACAGCACCCTGAGGTGGCCCAGCTCATCGAATCACCCATGGGTGAGGTGTACATCTGCAACGAGTGTGTGGATCGGGCCAGCGACCTGCTCGCGGCTGAGCCCAGGCCGAGTTTTGTGGGGCCCCGCCATCTACCCAAGCCAGCCGAGATCAAAAGCTTCCTGGATCAGTATGTGATTGGTCAGGAGCTACCCAAGAAGACCCTTTCAGTTGCGGTCTATAACCACTACAAGCGCTTGCTGCATCCGGAGGCCGAGGTTCAGAAGTCCAACGTGCTGCTGATTGGCCCTACCGGAACGGGAAAAACCCTGCTGGCCGAGACCCTGGCCCGGATGCTGGATGTGCCTTTTGCTATCGCCGATGCAACCACCCTGACCGAGGCTGGCTATGTGGGCGAGGACGTAGAAAACGTGCTCCTGCGCTTGCTGCAAGCGGCGGATTTCGATGTCCAGGCGGCCGAGAAGGGCATCATCTACATTGACGAGATCGACAAAATTGCCCGTAAGTCGGAGAACCCCAGCCTAACCCGTGATGTTTCGGGTGAGGGGGTGCAGCAGGCCTTACTTAAAATCATCGAAGGCACCGTAGCCAACGTACCGCCGCAGGGGGGCCGTAAGCACCCCCACCAGGAATTTATAGCGCTGAATACCAAAAACATCTTGTTTATCCTGGGTGGGGCTTTTGATGGCCTCGAGCGCATCGTGCAGTCCCGTGTGGATCAGAACCCCATCGGCTTCACACGTCCCAAGAAAACTGAGGAAAAGCCCGAAGTGATCCCGGAAGACCTGGTGCGCTTTGGTCTGATTCCCGAGTTTGTGGGTCGGATGCCGGTGATGGTGCAGCTCGAGGCCCTGGACGAAGAAGCCCTGGTGCGCATTCTGACCGAGCCCCGCAACGCCCTTATTCGGCAGTACCAGGAGTTGCTGCGCATGGAAGGTATCGAGCTTCGCTTTACGCCGGGGGCCCTTCGTGAGATCGCCCGCCGGGCTCTAAAACGCGGTACAGGGGCGCGTGGTTTGCGAGCCGTTATCGAGAAGGCGATGGTGGAGCTGATGTTTGAATTGCCCACGTCAGGCATTAAAGAGGTGGTCTTTGACCTGCCCCACCTGGATAAACCCTTGATGGCCCTCGAGGAGGCCCGTTTGCGGCAGGCCTCCTGATGCTAGATTCGGTTGGCTCGGCGCTGCAAGGCGGCAAACCAACCCAACCGGAGTTATCCGCGCAGCGGAGGGTGATACCGCCCCTTGGAAGGGAGTGCCCGGCATGACCAAGCCACGACCCTCGCCCTAAGGCGAGGGTCGTGGGGTGTTGTAGCTTGTGCTAAGGCTTGGCGGGGCTGCTGCTACCCCCCTGATCGCTGCTGGGCTGTCCGGCCAGGGCCTTGTCAAGAATTTCCCGCCAGCTATCGTAGGGGCGCTGGCCGGTGTACTTTTCCCCATTCACAATAAAGGATGGGGTTCCGGTCAAGCCCAGATCGGTTGCCAGCTTCTGATCGGCCAGAACCCCGGCCCGCTTGCTTCCCGACTTGAGGCACTGCAAAAAGGTGGCGGGTGCAATCCCAATTTGCCCCGCCAGGTCGGCAAAGTAGTTGTCAAGCGCATCCCCACTCAGGCCTGCCCACTGCATCTGAGCGCGGAAAAGCGCCTCGTGGTACTCAACGTACAGGTTGTTGTCAGCCGCGCAGGCTGCCGCCTCCCCAGCCCGGATCACGTTTTCCTGCCCACCAAAGGGAAAGTCGCGGAAGACGTAGCGGATTTTCCCAGTATCGATGTAATCCCGCTTGATAAGCGGGAATACCTCGTTGGCGTGATCGCGGCAATGGCTGCATAGATAGTTGGAAAAATCCACCACGGTTACTTTGGCCTCGGGGTTGCCGATCACAAAACGTGCGCCAGCGGCCGCGTCCGTGGGGCCGGCGGTGGGTTTAGGCCGCAAGAACACAAATAGCACGGCGGCTATGGCGATAGCCAGAACAGCCACTACGACAAAAAGAGTTCTCTGCATGGCTTAGATTCTATGCCTTGGTGATTAGAAAATACACCAACCGCAGGCTATGCCTGGGACTGCCGTGCATCGCCTTCGTCGGTCAGCCAGAAGGGGGCTGCGTCCCGCGAGACCATGGTTTCAGCCGCAATGGCTTCTTTAAGGTCTTTGGGTAGGACAAACATGGCCTCGATATAGGGTGCGTCGAGGTGTTTGAGCGGTAGCTGCCGCTCGAGGATGCGGGCCTCGAGGGTGCCCTCGCTAAGGCCGGTTACGTCCACGGCATCGGAGGCTACAATAAAGCCAAAATTGAGCATAAAGCCGGGAATGTAGTTGTGATAGCTGCGGGTATGCTTAAAAACCTGCTTGACCGTATGGTGCACAACCGGGTGCATTTTGTGATGGGTGAGCAGGATCATGCCTGCCTGCATGGCCATCAGCCCACCGGGGTTGAGGCGCTGCTTGATCAGTTCGTAGAACTCCACTGTGAAAAGCAGACGGGCTGGGTTGTCCTCGCCGATGGGGTCGTTCAGGTCAACGATGATGACATCGTAGGTATCGGGGTGGTTGGTCAGCCAGGCTCGAGCGTCCTCGGTTACGATCTGGGCTCGAGGATCGTCGAAGGCCCCCTGGTGCCACTCCGGTAGCAAGGCGCGGGCCATCTCGACCAGCTCCCCGTCGATGTCGCACATCACAGCTTTTTCCACGCTGGGATGACGTAAGACCTCACGCAGCGTGGCCCCCTCACCGCCCCCCACGATAAACACTGTGCGGGGGTTGGGATGGGCTAGCATGGCTGGATGCACCAGGGTTTCGTGGTAGATGTACTCATCTCGCTCGGTTGACTGCACGTCCTTGTCCAGCACCAGCACCTTGCCAAAAGCGCTGGTCTGGAAGATGAAATAGTCCTGGAACTTGGTGCGCCCTGCCGCCAGCACCTTGTTCATGCGGCGGTAAAGGGCCTCGTAGGGTGTGACCTGCTCAAGAAAGTACATTCCGTATTGCATAGCGATTCCTCCAGTTGGACTTCAGCCTGTCAAGGCTAGCACGCGTTAAGATGAGTCGCTGGCTTGAGCGGCCTGGGTACGGCGTTTGATCTCGTGCTCGTTGCCGCGCCAGAAGCGGAAGGCCGATTCCTCCTGGGCGCCAAATGCCCGGGCCAGCCCGCGCAGCACCGATTCGGGGTCTACGTCGTGTTTATAAAAGTAAAGATCGAGCGCGGCCGAGGCCTTGTCTTCGGGCCAGGTGTGCATCATTACCGCGGCTACAGGCGAAAGCACCGCGGCGGAAAGCCCCTGCGGGTAAAACTTGTAGACCGTGGCCTGTACGCTTCCGGGAGGTGCGCCCAGCTTGAACACCGCGTCGCGCAGGGCCAGCTCAACCAGCTTGGGGTTTTCAAGCACTTCCAGGTTGCAACCGTAAATTTCGGCAACCCAGCGGCCTCCAGAAATCGTGCTCACGGCAAAATATCCTAACATAGATACTTGCAGCGGCGAAACGATCCAGGGCCTGTCGCGGCTGGGCTACGGCACAGGGTGGGCATAGGCGCGTTTTTGCCAGCGTAGGGCCCAGACGCCGTGGGCCACCAGCACCAACAGAATTATTGCCCCCAGCGCATCCATGGGTTCAGCGCCGGAGAGCAGCCAGCCGAGGGGGCTTGGCGTGGGCAGCCCGGTGGTGCGGGTGAGCACGTAGATAGCGGCCGTAAGGCCCCCGATGGCTTGTCCTGTCCAGACAAACGGACGGGCCTGTGCTTTGGGCACCATGCCATTGTGCATGAAGCCCAGCATCAGAATGAAAAACCCAGTGGCCATAAGCAATGCGATGCCCCACAGCATAATTTGTGCATAAAAGAAGGCTTGAGGCTGCTCGAGCAGCCATTGGTTCGGGCTGATAGCGCCACAAGGCCCCCCACCCAGCGGCGTACCGGCCCATCCCAGGAGTTGCAGACCAAAGGGCGCGAACATCAAAGCAACCAGCACGCCGAGTTCCCGGTCGCGAATACCGAACATGCATTCATACTGGCGCCAGGGCCGGGGTTTGCGAAGGGAAGAATATCCCGGCTTGTATACCAGATTTGCTTATGGTTGACTGCCTTTTTGAATTCTAGAGCACCCCTTCCAAGGGGCGGTATCGCCATCTGGTATTACAACTGGTTTTGACGGTTGTACGCCAGAATGTACTCGATCGCTTCGGCAAAGCCATCTTCGCGCACGTGCCCGGTGACGTGCCTGGCGGCGGTGCGGATATCGTCTACCGCATTGCCCATGGCGATGCCAAGCCCGGCCTCGCGGATGGCCTCGAGGTCGTTGTGGCTGTCGCCGATCATGGCGATTTCGCTCAGTGACAGGCCGTAGTACTGGGCCAGCCAGCGCAGGCCAGTGGCCTTGGAGACGCCTTTGCGAATAACCCCAGCGATGACCTCGCGGGGGCTGATGTACTCGGCCAAATCGATGAAAGGCAGGCGGATCAGCTCGGGCTTGATGCTCTCCCACAGGCCTAGGTCACTGACCACGAACCACAGCCGTACCAGGGTTTCTTCAATCTCCTCGAGGCGGGCTGAGCGGGCTTCAACCCCGGTGATCTCGACGTGCGATAGCAGCTCCGGGGGCATCAACCCTTCCTCGTAGTAGCGCCCCCCCTCGGCCCCCATCAGGTCGAAGGGCAGGGCATGGGCTCGAGCCAGCCCAACCAGCTCGGGAAGATGGGGCAGCGCATGTGCCTCCAGGGGACGGCCCGCCGCATCACAGACCGAGGCCCCGTCGTTGAAAACATGTGCCCCGTTGGGCTCCAGGCGCTTGGCATACTCGAGGCCATGCCCCCCCTGGGGCCGCCCCGTGCATACCGCGAACTTAAGCCCATGGCGGCGTCCTTTTTCCACCGCCTCCCAGGCCGATGGGGGGACACCTAAGGTGCGGCCGGCATAAAAGGTTCCATCGAGGTCGAGTGCGACAAGTTTAATCATGAGCGTATTTAGATAGCACTTTCACGAACATAAGTTATCGTGAAAATAAACACAAGTTTTTACCATTGCATGATTATCGCCAGGGCCTGTTCGAGTCCGCAGGCCTCCGCTGGCCCAACCACCCGTTTTGCTGCTCGCTTAACCAGCTCCGGCGCATTCCCCATGGCAATGCCTAAACCCGCCGCCTGGATTAGCTCGAGGTCGTTTTCGCCATCGCCCACCATGGCACACCGACTCAGATCCAGGCCCAGCCGGGCTGCCACCCACTCGGCCGCTGCCCGTTTAGAGACGCCGGCAGCTGTGACCGAACTGAAACCCACCCCCGGCATGCCCGGGCTGGTGGCCTCGTGCAGCTCTACTTCTGGCATCTGAGCAATTTGTGCGCGCGCCAGCTGCCAGCTAGGGGAGTCCCGCCAGACGAACTGCACCCGCACCACCTGCTCACCCACATTGTCTAAACTGCGCATGACAGCCGGGCAGCCCAGCATGCTTTCGTGGTACACCAGATCGGGGTGCTGGCTTTCACGATAAAAGCCGCCCTCAGCGGTATACACCTCGAGCGGTAGCCCGTGGGATCGGCCCAGGGCCAGGAGCCTTTGATAGATCGACGGCGGTAGGGCAGCGGCCTGTAGCACCTCACCCTGTCCGGAGAGCACCACAGCCCCAGACTCGAAAATGTGCAGGCCCGCAGGATCCAGCCGCTTGGCATACTCAAGCGCGAATCCTCGCCCGGGACGTCCAGTGCAGATACTCAGGTGCAAGCCGGCGGCTCGAGCCCGCTGGGCGGCTTGCCAGGCGCACTCGGGTACGCCCTGGGGCCCAAAGAGGGTGCCGTCGATATCGATTAGAGCCAGTTGGATGGACGGGGCTGTGGTTTGCTGGGGTATCTTCTGGGTCATAAGTCTGCACGCCTGTAAGTGTTTTGCTGATTTCCGGATGCAAAAAGATATCCCGGTGCTTAGTTGGGGCTTCCGCCCAGCTCTACCACCCCATGCTCGGCCACCACCGCCGTACCCCCGATGAACACCCCTAGAATGTTGCCCGCAGGGCCGTAGGAAACCCGCACCTCTACCTGGCCGGGGCCGCCCATGCGGTGGCCCTGGGTAACGCTCAGGGATACCTCGCCCTCCCAGCGGGGCACCACCCCGGCGCGGGCCAGCAGGGCACCAAGGGCTGCGTTGGGCGAACCGGTCACGGGATCCTCGGGGATGCCCAGGGCCGGGGCAAAGGTGCGTGCATAAAAGCGGCGGGGGCCGTAAGGCGCGTAGGCGTGAATGGTGGCCACCTCGAGCGCGTCGGAGAGCTCGGCCAGCTGCTCCATGTCGGGCTCGAGGGCATCCACCAGCCCGGGGGCCACCAGTGGCATAAAAAGTGTCCACAAGCCGGTGAATGTGATGCCGTAGGGCAGCCCACGGTGTATATAGCGCTCGTTGGCCCCCATCACCTCGATGATCTCTTGCAGGGTTTTCCAGGGAGGGGGGTCGCGGAAGCGAGGGCTGGGGCTTTGCACCGTAGCCCGTCGATCGGCCACCTCAACCAAAAGCGACTCCCCAATGGTGCGGAAGTAAAGCTTTCGCGGATCGCTGGAGGACTCCACTTCCCTCGATAGGGCAACGGCCAGGGCCACCGCGGCATGCCCGCTGAACTCCACCTCACCATTGGCCGCGAAGAAGCGTACTTCGAAAGCACTGCCCTCCCGGTGGGTTACAAAAGCGGCCTGGGGCTGTCCCAGTTTGGCGGCCACCTGCTGCATCTCCTCGGTGGTGAGGCCCCGCGCATCCAGTACCAAGGCAACCCGGTTGCCGCCGCCCGGCACCTCGGTAAAAGCATCGGCCAGCTGGTAGGATATGCGCCGACCCTCCCTAGACATGCCTCACCCCATGCGTGTTTGCAAATATGCCCCACCGTTCGCTCATACCTTGCTCCGCACAGCCAGTCCCACTGCGGCCAGCTGGGCCTCATCCACCGGGGCGGGGGCGCCGGTGAGGGTCTCCTTGCCCTCTTTGTTTTTGGGAAAGGCGATCACCTCACGAATCGATTCCTCGCCGGCTAGATGGGCCACGAAACGATCCAGCCCCCAGGCAATTCCCCCGTGGGGCGGTGCACCGTAGGATAGCGCCTCGAGCAGGAAGCCAAACTTCTGCTGGGCTTCCTCCGGGCTGATGCCCAGCAAGGTGAACATACGCTCCTGCAGGTCGCGGCGATGAATACGAATGGAGCCACCCCCGATCTCGCTGCCGTTGAGCACGAAATCGTAGGCATAGGCCCGCACCCGACCGGGGTCGGTGTCCAGCAGGTGCAGGTCTTCTAGGTTGGGGCTGGTGAAAGGGTGGTGCATATAAGTCCAGCGGCTTGCTTCCTCATCCCATTCCAGCAGGGGGAAGTCCACCACCCACAGGAATTTAAAGCCCGGCTTAATCAGGCCAAGCCGCCGCCCAAGCTCCAGCCGCACCGCTCCCAGGCCCTCGACGGTCTTGCGCCATGGGCCGGCCACCAAGAGCAGGGTCTGCCCCTGGGTGAGGCCCAGCTGTTCGGGTAGATGGGGGGGGATGTAGCGGGCAATCCCGCCCGATAGCGCCCCGTTTTCGAACCGCGCCCAGGCCAGGCCGGCGGCGCCTTTGCTTTTTGCCGTGGTCTCGAGCTCCTCGATCTCCCGGCGGGAGAGCAGGCCCGGCACCACCAGGGCCTTGACCACCTCGGCCCCGGCGAACGCGCGAAACTCACCCCCCTTAAAGGCCTCGGTTACGTCCTGTAGCTCCAGCCCAAAGCGCAGGTCGGGCTTGTCGGAGCCATAGCGGTTCATCACCTCGGCATAGGTCAGGCGGGGGAAGGGGAGGGTGGGTTCCTGGCCCAGGGTCTCGCGCAGGATGAAAGCGGCCAGCTCCTCGTTGAGCGCGATGATATCCTCCTGGGTTACAAACGACATCTCCATGTCGAGCTGGGTGAAGTCGGGCTGGCGGTCGGCCCGCAGATCCTCGTCGCGGAAGCAGCGGGCAATCTGGAAGTAGCGGTCGTAGCCGGCCACCATCAGCATCTGCTTAAAAAGCTGGGGCGACTGGGGCAGTGCGTAAAAGTGGCCGGGTTCCAGCCTCGAGGGCACCAGAAAGTCCCGTGCGCCTTCGGGGGTCGAGCGGGTGAGGTAGGGGGTCTCCACACTGATAAACCCACGCGCGTCCAGGAAGCGATAAATTGCCGCAATCACCTTATGCCGTAGCCGCAGGTTGTGGTGCAGGCGCCTGCGCCGCAGATCCACCACCCGGTTTCTGAGCCGCACCTCTTCACCCACGTGTGGATCGTCTTCGCCGCGCCAGCCCGCATCGATGGGGAAGGGTGGGGTTTTGGCCTCGGCCAGCACCTCGATGCGTTCGGCGATGACCTCCACCGCCCCGGTGGCGAGTTTGGTGTTGACCTGATCAGCCGGGCGAAGTCGCACCGAGCCTTCCACGCGAATCACCCACTCAGCCCGTACCCGGTCGGCCTCGCTAAAACAGGAGGCCTCGGGGTTGACCACCACCTGGGCCAGTCCTTCACGGTCGCGCAGGTCTATAAAAATCAGGCCACCCAGGTTGCGCCTGCGGTTAACCCAGCCTTCCAGTACCACCTTTTGACCGGCATGATGTTCGCGTAACTCCCCACAGTAAAGCGTACGACGCATAGGCTTTAGCATACCTTTTTGTGAAAAGTTATCAAAATCGAAGTGTGGCAAATATTTTTATCACGAGCACTTTTTATCGTGAAATATATAACAAAATATCACCTGATCAGTTCAGCGCCAAATAAGTGGGCGCCAGGAGTCAGAATGCCCGTCTTTCCGAATCCGGTATCACTTTATCTCCGGGCCCTCGAACAGGCTGTGAAGCTGCAGGGGCTCGAGCGCCCTTTGCTCACCGGTTTCCAGGTGTTTCAGGGTAACCACCCCTCGAGCCCGTTCATCCTCGCCGATGAAGCCCACATAGCGGGCTCCTTTCTTGAGGGCCTCCTCGAGGGCCTTGCGCGGGCTTTTGGGGGTATAGCCGATCTCCACGTTAACTTTAGGCCGGAGCTGCTCGGCCAGGGCCAGCACCTCGATTTTAGCCGCCTCGTCCAGGGGGGCCAGGTAGAGGGTAGGGCAGGGGTCGGCTGGCAAGGCCACCCCCTCCTGCTCGAGGGCAATCGCCAACCGTTCGATGCCGATGCCAAAGCCCACGCCGGGCACCGGCGGGCCCCCCAGCATCTCCGAGAGGCCATCGTAGCGACCACCGCCCCCCAGGGCCGACTTGGCCCCAATACCGGCGTGGTGCACCTCCCAGGCGGTGCGGACGTAGTAGTCCAGGCCCCGCACCAGATTTGGATCCACCGTGTAGGCAACCCCCAGTCGATCGAGGTAGTTGCATACCTGCTGGTGAAATTTTTGCGCCGCCGGGCCCAGAAAGGCCAGCATGGGCTTGGGCTGTAGTTCGGCGATGAGGGCCTGGTCGCGTTCACTCTTGGAGTCCAGGATGCGCATGGGATTGGCTTCGACCCGAACCCTCGAGTCCTCCGATAAATCCTTGGCATAAGGGCCAAAAAGCTCCCTCAGGTACTGGTTATAGCGCAGGCGATCCTCGGGGTCGCCCACCGAGCCCAGCTTGACCTCGAGGTGCTTGAGGCCAAGGGTTTTGTAGATTCGCACCATCAGTGCAATGGCCTCGGCATCCAGCAAGGGATCCGACAAACCCAGGGCCTCGTAATCGACCTGGTGAAACTGTTTATAACGCCCCTTCTGCTGACGCTCGCCGCGAAAAATGGGCCCCCAGGTGAACAACCGAACCGGCTGCGGCCAGACCTTCATGCCGTGCTCGTTGTAGGCCCGCACGATGGATGCAGTTGGTTCAGGGCGCAGCGCCAGAAGCCGCCCCCCCCGATCCTCAAACACGAACATCTCTTTTTTGACCACGATGTCGGAGGTGAGCCCCACCCCTTTTTGAAAGACCTCGAGGTACTCGAAAATGGGGGTGTAAACCATCTGAGCCCCAGCCCCGCGCAGGACTTCCTCGGCGGTGGATACAATGTAGCGAAAAACCGGCTCGCGAAAAGGGTATTCCTTGGCCTGGGCAAAGATGTCGTTGGTTCCGGGAACGGCCTTCAACATAAGCCCCATTCTAAGCCGGGCCAGGCCGGCCTGGGCTAAAGCGCAGGTGCCCTATCCCTCGAGCCCGTCGGTGCTGGTTTTGGGCGAAGTTCCGTTTTTGTCGGCGTACATTCGTTGGTCGGCCAGCTGCAGAAGGGCTTCAGCCGTCTGGGCTTCTGCGGGGAAACTGGCATAGCCGATGTTGGCCGAAAGGCAAACCCCGCCCAGGCAGATCTTCGAGATGGCCTCGAGGATCCGGGCCCCTACCACCCCGGCCACCTCCTTGGGCGTCTGAGGCAGCAGCACTGCAAACTCATCCCCACCCCAGCGGAAGACCATATCGCCGGCCCGCTGGGTCTGGCTAAGTGCTCGAGCCACCGCCATCAGGGCCTGATCGCCCATCACATGGCCGAGGCGGTCGTTGATGGGCTTAAAGTTTTTGAGATCCACCACCAACAAAGTGAGGGGGTACTGGTAGCGGGCTGCCCGCTCACACTCTTCCTTGAGACGCCGATCGAAGGCCCGGCGGTTGTACAGGCCCGTGAGGCTGTCGGTGAGGGCGGCTTTTTCCATGGCTTCGCGGCTTTGCAGTTCGCGGATCAGCGTGGCAATCGGAGTGGAGAAGAGCTGCACGGCGTTGAGGGAGTCCTCAGCAAAGGCCTCGCTGTCGTGAAGGTTATCCAGATTCAGATAAGCCAGCACCTTTCCCTGGTGGCTTACCGGCAAGCACAAATTCACCGCACAGCCCTCTGGCAAAAGCTGTGTCTGGTAAAGGATACGGGGCTGGCCTCGCAGGGCCAGGCTTCTAGCGAGACCATACCATTCCAAAAAAGCCGCCTCGCTCCAGCGCTGTTCGCAGGCCCATACCGGGCCAATTGCCGCCTGGCAGACGTATTCATCCCCTTCGCGCATCCACAGACTGCCCGCATCGCTGCCGGGTACCAATTCCACAGCGGCCTCGAGGATGTGCTGGTGCACCTGTTGTGAGGGGTAGGACCAGGCCTCGGTGAGCAGCCGGGTGATCCGCTGGTGAAGCTCCTCGAGCAGCACTCGCTCCAGGGCCGAACTGATCAGGCGTTCCACCCCCAGGAGTATCTCTTTGCGGCTGCGCGTCCAGGCCACCGGCTTTCGACTGCCCAGCACCAGCACCACCCGACCTTTCATGGCGTCGCGGGTGTGAACCGGGTAGGCCACGACACTCTCAAAGCCCAGCGCTTGCAGCTCCGGGATGGCCTCGGGAAGGCTCGAGTAATTTTCAAAGAATTGCGCAGCCCCCGACTGGTAAGCCCGCCAGGTCAACCCGTGGTTGTAGGGGAGCTTGCGGGTCAGCGGCGTAAGCTGAGGCCTTAGCTCTCTGGGGATGCGCCAGGCCAGCCCGTGCATGGCCCCCTGGCGGTATTGGAAAACCGCTCCGGCTTCCATATCCAGCGCCGACATCAAAAAACGCAGCGCGTCGTCGGCAATCCTGTGCTTATCGCTGGCCGAGGCCAGATGGTCGGCCACCTTCAGCAAGAGACGGCGCAGCTCGAGGTTGTGCAGGTGCTCGAGCTGCCGGCTAATGGCCTGGGCCAGGCGGAAAAACAGCTCACGCTCCTGCTGCTGCCAGGCGTCTTTGCTCAGAAACTGCAAGACCGCCACGGTTTCATCGCGTATTCGCAAGGCCACGGCCAGCTCGTGGAGCTCCGGTTGTGCAACAGGCACCCACCAGCCCAATGGGGAAGCCCTCCGGCGATCCTGCGCGCTTTGGGCATTCCAATGAACCTGGCCTGGCAACTGCCAAGCCTGCTGCACCAGCGGGCTGGGGGCCTCGGGCGGCCGGGTCCCCGGATCTTCCAGCAAGGATAGCTGGCCGGTACCCGAAGGAACCCAGACCAGGAGCCGGCTACCCTGCAGTAGCTGGGCGAGCATGGCAGGGAGTTGGCGCAGGAGCTGCTCGCGGTTTCCAAAGCGGGGGACGACCTCGAGGCCCTGCAGAAAGACATCCTGCAGCTGTGCCATCTGCTGGGCCTGCTGGTGCGCTTTTCGCAGGCTACGCCCCACCTGATCAGCCAGGTAGGCCGATAACAGCAGGATAAACCCCATGACCAGGTAATCCAGCAGGGTTGTACGAAAAAAAATCAGTACCGCCAGCGAACCCAGGGCCGAGGCCAGCCCCACCCTGAATCCGTAGGCGCTGGCGGCCACTGCGATAAAAAACATCATCCACGGCAGCGCATGAATGCCCTCCCGGTCTAAGGCGTACGCAGCCGCAACCGCCAGGATAGAGCTCACCAGGATGATGGGGTAGGGCAAGGTCATGGTTGGCGCACCGATCGCGCTTACTTTATCAAAGTTTTGTTTTACACACCCATTAGAGCCACACCAAAGGGGTGTTTTGTAACGCTTTTCAGTGATTAATGCACTAAAAAACCCGATTTAGAAATCTATCATGCCGCTCATGAGGATTGTCTCATTTGTTACGGTCTTTGTAACGGTCTGGAGCCTGGCCCTTCCGGTGGATGTGCCCGGTGACCACTGGGCGGCCCCGGCGGTGGAGGAAGTCGTTAAGCGCGGGTGGTTGCAGGGTTACCCCGGTGGCACCTTCCGGGGCGAGGTGGCCCTCGACCGCTACCAGCTCGCCACCACCCTGGCCAGGGTACTGGCCGACAGCCCGCTGCCCATACGAGAAGCCGAGGTGCGCTTTAAGGATGTCAAACCCAACCACTGGGCCCTGCCCGGAATCCGTCGGATGGTAGGGGAGGGGCTGGTACAGGGTTTTCCCGACCAAACCTACCGCGGGGCGTCGGTGCTGACCCGCTACCAGCTTGCGGTGGTGCTGGATAAACTGGCCCAAAACCTGGGGGTGGTGTTCCCGGCCAAGGCCATGCGTCCAGGCGATCTGCCCAGCGGTCACTGGGCAGAGGCGGCCGTATTACGGATGACCGCCCTGGAAGTCTTACCACTGGGTTCGGACGGTCTTTTCAGAGGTAGCGAGCCGGTGAGCCGCTACCAGATGGCCCGGGCCCTGTGGCGCATCGGCCAGCTTACATCTGCAGGCAACCCTGTACAGATCAGTTCACCGCCGGCCGCTGGGACTGTCCAGCAGGCCCGGTCGGCCCCGGCAGCCGGCAACGTCGAAGCGCTCACCCGTGTGCAGGCCGTTCAACCGCCGGAGGCCGGGCAGAGCACCCCCCTGGCCGCTGTGAGCGGGGTTGCTTTGCCAGCGGAATGGGCCGAGGCGGCGCTCGAGGCCAGCTTAGTGCACCTGGGACAGGCCCGGCCATTTGGCCGCGCCTGGGCCACCTTCAAGCACCACAACCGGCAAGCCATAGGCCTCCTGCGACTCGAGGAAAAACCCGTTTTGGAGGCCTTTTACCCGCTTAACGAGGCTGTGTCGGTAGCCAGCGAGGGCTGGGCCTGGCTCGAGGGTGGACAGAAGCTTATGCACCTTGACCTGAAAAGCCAGGCTGCGCGTTACTTTGGCCCCATCGGCCAGCGCGAGGCTCGAGAAGCCCTGCCGCCTGTGTTTGCAGCCGGGGTGGAGCAAGGCCTGCTGGGCGGGGTGGCCCTGGACGAAAGCCGCAACTACCTGGCGCTGATCAACGGCCGGCCCCTGTGCCTGCCCGACTGCAGCAAAGCCGCAGGCTCGGTGGTTTTGCGCCTGGTGTTGCTGGGCCTCAACCCGGACGGCTTGTTCGCCGAGTACGCTTACTTGCTCGAGGCCCCCGGCAGCCGCGTGGTGGGCCTGGCCTGGCCCAAGCCCCGGCTGCTTCTGGTACATGAGCACGATGGAAAGACCAGTCGAATCTTTGCCGTGGATCTCAACGAGGCCGACGACCTGGCCTTTACCGAGTGGGACAGCCCGGAGGCGGGCCTGGAGTTGAGGCCGCAAGTAAAGCCGGTGGTGAAGAAGCTGGTGCTCGAGGCACCCCTGGAACATCCCAGCGGGCTGGCTATCCTGAGCCCGACCGAGGTCGCCACAGTTCAAAAAGGCCTGGTTCGGCTGCGCCTGGAAAAACCCTTGTGGTAAAAAGCGATTAGCTAGGTATGGTGAGCCGGGTGGGGTTGGGGGCCTGCATAGATTCCTCCTGCTCCGCCTGGCGCACCACAGCCTCACTACCAAGTAGGTTCACCAACTGCTCCCGGGAAACCAGCCTGCCCCCGTGCATATACACCAGTCCCCGCCGCTGGTGGGTTACCACGAAGGGCACCCCATTGTGGTAACGCACCATGGTGTTGTGTCTTCGGGCATGCCGAAGCATGCGCGAAAGCGCCCGGACGTTCCGATCTGCTTTTTGCTGTTGGGTGTGTGGATACCAGACCGAGAACAGGATGACGAACACCAGGCCCGCCATCAGCAGGGCTGCCACAAAGTTGGTTTCCATACGCTGCGCAGTATAGCCAGGGGTGTTGTGGTGGGCTGCGTTACCTTAAGGTTTGCTAAACAGGTTGACACAAAATGTCCACTTATTTCCCTAAGTGCGCATTTTGTATACTGGAGGGCATGTTGGTTCCTCTGACAAACTGGCACGACCCAGCCAAGCGGCGCCTCGAGGCCATCCGGGCCGCCCACGAGCGCAACCCGGCGGTTTTGCTCGAGCTGCTCGAGGCCTACCTCACCCTCAAAAGCCGCAAGCGGGCCACCCTGAGCCCGCGCACCCTCGAGAACTACCGGCTGGCGGTGCGCGATTACCTGGCCTGGGCCTGGTCTGAGACCCAGTCGCTGGAAATTCTCAAAGTTTCCGGGGATGACCTCGACCGCTATATCGCCCACCTACAGCTTTACGGCGGCAACCTCGAGCAGGCCCTACACCAGCGCTTGAAACCTGGATCAATAGCCACCTATCTGGCCGGCGTGCGGGCTTTTTATCGGGCGCTCGAGTGGGCCAACGCCGCCAAACTCCCACAAGTGCACTCACCCCGCGACCCCACGCCTCCGGAAGAGCGGCGCCCGGCTTTACCAGAGGATCTGTACAAACAGCTCCTAAACCATCTGTCCGGAACGGAACCCGAGCATCGCCGCGATCGCATCGCGGTGCGCCTGATGGCCGAGGCGGGCCTGCGTATTAGTGAGGTAATTAACTTGCAGGTGGACGACCTGAGCCTGGCCGAGCGCTTGCTGGTGGTGCGCGCAGGCAAAGGCGGCAAGCAGCGCACAGTTCCGCTTTCCAAATCCCTGGCCCAGGAAATTCAGGACTGGCTCAAACTGCGCCTGGCCCACGCCGCCCCCGGCGAGCCGTCGCTGTTGATTAACCTGGGGGGGCGCAAAGCCTACGGGCGCGCCATGACCGATAAATCCCTGCGCCGAATGCTCAACCAGCATTACCGCAACCTGGGCTTCCCTAAGCGTTACTACGGGGCCCACATGCTGCGCCACACCGCCGGCACCCGCATATATAAGAAAAGCCGGGATCTGCACGCCACCGCTCGCATTCTTGGACATGCCAACATCAACACCAGCGCCATCTACGCCAAGATGGATCTGGCGGGGCTGTTTGAGGTGGTGGACAGGCTGGACGACTAGAAGCAGGGGCTTGTGTTAGGCTCTGAAAGGATGATCACCCAGAGAGGACTGCTCGAGCTGTTTAAAGTTGTTACCAGGGTTATCTTCAACCTGGTGCTGGTAGCCCTGTTGGTGGGATTGCTGGTCAGCGTGGCCCGCACCCTGCTGGATCTTGGCCTGGCGGTAAGCCAACCCACGGTGCGACTGGGCCTCAAAGATCTGGTGACCAACGTTTTGTCACTGGTGATTGTGCTTGAGCTGGTGCGGGCTTTTGTGGACTACTTCGAATTCGATCGCATCCGCGCCGAGATCCTGGTAGAAGTGGCCGTGGCCTTTGTGCTGCGCGAGATGATGCTGGGTTTGTTTTCCGGCGAAATCAAGGGCCTGGATGTTTTGGTGTGGAGCCTGGGCATTCTGGCCCTGATCGGGGCCAGGGCCCTGGCCATTGCCTTCCCATACGGCAAGGGGCCAACGCGGCCTGGCTAGTTCAAGGCGTGTATACTTGCTCGAGGAACCCCGATGGACATCTTCTTCCAGCTGTTCTGGTTGTTTTTCATCCTCTCGAGCCTGAGCCCCTACTTCAACCAGCAGATGCTGCTGGCGGCTCGCGCCCGTCGCATTACCGACCTCGAGCGCAAGCGCAAGAGCCGCGTCATCACCCTGATTCACCGGCAGGAGGGGTTTTCCTTTCTGGGGATTCCGTTTGCGCGCTACATCGATATCGACGATTCGGAGCAGGTCTTGCGGGCCATCCGTATGACCGACCAAAGCGTACCCATCGACCTTATCCTGCACACGCCCGGTGGGCTGGTGCTGGCTGCCGAGCAGATTGCCGAAGCCCTGCTTAAGCATCCCGCCAAGGTGACGGTGTTTGTACCGCACTACGCCATGTCGGGCGGAACCTTAATCGCCCTGGCCGCCGACGAGATCGTGATGGATCCAAACGCGGTGCTGGGGCCGGTGGATCCTCAGCTTGGGCAGTATCCGGCTGCCTCCATTTTGCGGGTGCTGGAACAGAAGCCCATCGCCGAGATCGACGACCAGACCCTGATTATGGCCGACGTGGCGCGCAAAGCCCTTTCCCAGGTAAAACGTACGGTGGCCGGGCTGCTGCGCAAACACTTCGATGAGCAAAAAAGCCAGGAGCTGGCCGAGCTGCTTTCCCAGGGCACCTGGACGCACGACTACCCCATCAGTGTGGAAGAAGCCCGCAGCATGGGTCTTCGGGTCACAACCGAGATGCCCCTGGAAGTTTACGAGCTGATGAGCATGTACCCCCAGCCGCGCGGGGGTAAGCCCAGCGTGCAGTACGTACCCCTGCCCTATGGGCGGGAGGAGCCCAAGCATCGCTAGGCCAGGGCCTCCTCGCGCTTGATGCTATACACCCGGCTCACACCCTTCTCGCTGGTTACGCCGTACAAGGCATCGCAGGCCTCCATGGTGCGCTTCTGATGGGTCACCAGGATGAACTGGGTCTGGTGCTTGAAGTGCTGCAAGAATCGGCAGAAGCGCTGGATGTTGGCCTCGTCCAGGGGGGCATCCACTTCGTCCAGCACGGCGATGGGGAGGCCGCTGCTCCCCTCCCCCACCTCCGAGAGGGCGAACAAAAAGGCCAGGGCCCCCATGGTGCGCTCGCCCATGGAAAGCAGGTTCAGGCTGGCCGTGCGCTTGCCGGCGGGTTTGAGGACGAGCTCGAGGCCCTGTGCGGAACGCTCGAGCTCCACTTCCGCATCCAGCAAAGCCTCGGCGTACTGGGCAAACTTCTCCTTGAACACCCCATAGACCTGCTGCATCCGCTCGCGGTAAGCCGCAGACACCTGGTGTAGCTCGGCCTCGAGCCTGCGCACGGCCGCCTCGGACTCCTGCAGGGCCACCTCCAGCCTGGCGATCTCCTCGCTCAGCAAGGCGTATTCCTGTTCGGCCAGGTGATTGACCGGGCCAAGTGCTTCCAGGGCCGCCTCGGTCTCGGCCAGGGCCCGGGCCAGGCTGCGCGAGGAGCCCTCCTCTAGCGGGCCGGGGGGCAGCTCGCAAAGCTCCTGCTGCAGGGTCTCGATGGTGGCCTCGCGGCGGGCCTGGGTTAGATGGAGGGCCTCGAGGTCGGAGAGCAGGGCGTTGGTGCGGGCGATCAGGCGGGTTTCTTCCTCGGAGAGCGCGCGGGTACGGCCTCGAGCCTCGCGCAGCCGTTCTTCTAGGTGGCTCAGGCTGAGCTCGGCCCTGGCCTGTTCAAGCGCGCCTTTGCGCGACTGGAGGCCAACAAGCTGCTGCCCAAGCTCAGCCTGTTCGCCGCGCAGGCGCTGTAAGCGAGCCTCGAGCTCGGCGATCTCGTTCTGAGCCATTGCGTAACGCGCCTGCTCTTCCTGGTAGCGCTGCCAGCGGGCCTCGGCTTCGCGCTGCTGGACAAGCTGGGCACTGAGGGCCTCCCGCTCGTTGCGCAGGGCCTCGAGGCGCTGGGGGTTGGGGGGCAGCACCGGCTCGGGGGGCTGGGGTGGTTGTCCCGCTACGGGCAGCCGGGCCAGGCCTTTGCGAATGGCTTTCAACTCGGAGTCCAGCTCGGTCTGGCGGCGCTGGAGCTGGGCCAGGTTGAGACCGACCAGCTCGGCCCGCAGGGCCTCGGCCTGGGCGGCCAGGGCCCGGGCCTGGGCTTCGAGGCGTTCAGCCTCGCCCTGGGTGTCGTGAAAACGCCGGCGCAGGGCCAGCATCTGGCCGCCTTTTTGCAGGCGCCCACCGGTAATGGCACCGCTGGTCTCGAGCAGCTCGCCCTCCAGGGTGACCATGCGCGGATGATCCGGGTGCTGCCGCACCAGGGCCAGGGCTGCCTCGAGGTACTCCAGCACCAGCGTCTCCCCGAGCAGGGTGGGAAGGGCCTCAGGGCAGAGCGGGAGCCGCACCAGGTGGCGGGCCATCCCCACCACGCCAGGGGTTCCTGCCCAGGGGAGACGCTCGTGGCGCGCTCGAGGGGGCTTGAGCAGGGTACGGGGCAGAAAGGTGGCCCGCCCCCCCTGCTGCTTTAAGTACTGCACAGCGGCCTGGGCAGCCCGCTCGTCTTCACACAGCACCCACTGCATGCGCGCCCCCAGGGCCACCTCAATAGCAAGTTCCAGGCCCGCCGGTACTTCGATTAAGTCGGCCACCACACCCATCAGACCGGGAATGCCCGAGGCCCGGGCCCGCTTGGGGCCCTCGGCCAGGTCGGCACCGGAGCGCAGCAGGGCTTCCAGACGCTCCGCCTCAGCGCGAGCAGCGCGGGCCTCGCTGCGGGCCCGCCCTTCCTGCTGAACCAGCTCGTTGAGCCGGCTGCGCAGGGCGCTTTCCTGGAGCTGCACCTGGGCCAGCTCTGCCTGGAGGGCTGCCCGTTCTGCTTCAAGCCGGGTCTGATCGGCCTCCAGCGCCGCCCGCTGGGCCAGCATCTGTTCAAAACTGGCCTTTTGGGCTTCGTAAGCGGCCTGGGCTTGCAAAAAGCGCTCATAGGCTTTCTGGGCTGCGCGAATCTGGTTCTCTTCGTTCTGAATGGCGGATTGAAGCTCACTGAGTCGCTGTCGCAGGTCTTGCAAAACCTCAGGGGTAGGCGGGGCTTCGGCTGGGGCGATGGGGGCCTGCAGGCTACGCAGTCGGGCGAGCCGGGTTTCGCTCTCCCCTACCTCCCCGGCTATCCGGCGCAGCAGGCCTTCCAGCGAAGCTCTTTCCTGCTCAACCAGCTTTAGCTCACCACCCAGGGCCTCGGCCTGCCGCAAGGCCTCGCTGTGGGCATTCTGGGCAGCTTCCAGGGCCTCCAGGGCCTGTTCCTTCTCCTTTTCAAGGGTTTGCAAGCGCTGGGTGATTTCAGCCTGCTCGCGTTCCAGGGTCTGGGCTTTTTGCTGGGCGCTTTTTACTTCTTGCTCGGCCTCACGGATACGGGCGGCCAGGACACTGCGTCGCAGCAGCAGCGCACGCGCCGCCAGCAGAGCCGCTTGGCGCGAGGCCTCGGCTTGCTGAGCTTTTTCCGAGGCAGCGGCTTTGCGCTCGAAGAGCTCCTGGGCGCGGGCCTGGAGCTCGAGGGTGGCGGTCTGCAAGCGTTCATGGGCAACTTTGCTGGCTTGTGTAACCGCCCGCAGGCCGGCGGCCTCCTCCAGGTAGGCCAGCAGCACCTCAGGGCCGGCCTGCAGGATCTGCCCAACCTCGCCCTGTCCCACAATGGCGTACCCAGTTCGCGAAAGTCCGGTTCCCATCAGGGCTTGCTCGACCTGGCGCAGGGTGCTGCGGGCATTGTTAAGGCGGATTTCGCTGCTGCCGTCGCGCTCGAGGCGCCTGCTCAGGCTAACCCGTCTGCCGTTGCCGCCCAGCTCGAGCCCAACCTCGGCGAAGCCGAGCGGGGGCCTGCCATCCGAGCCGTGAAAGAGCAGGGCCTGGGCCTCATCCCCCCGCAGCTCCCTGGCTCGAGCCCCCACCACCCAGCGCAGGGCCTCGACCAGGTTGCTCTTGCCCGAGCCGTTGGGCCCCACGATGCCGTAAACACCCGGGCCAAACTCGAGGCTGGTGCGCTCACCAAACGATTTAAAACCTTGTAGAAAAAGCCGTTCAATCTTCATAGTGTGGCGCAGCCGCTACCGGCCGGCGCGCTTGAAGGGATCCAGCAGTGAGAGGTGCCCGAGGCTTTCCACCTCCCGGCCCTCCAGAAGAAACTTGACCTGCTCCACTTCCCTAAACTCCAGCAGGGTGCTGGCCATGCCGTAAATAAGGGCGGCTTCGCCAGCGGTGCCGTAGCCCAGCCGCGCATAGGCCGCCGGTAAGTCTACCAAAGCGGTACCATTGCGCAAAAACACCGTGGGAGCAGGGGTGCCGGCAGGAACTAATGGCGCGGCACCTGGAATTTGCGGCCCGCGCACCAGCTCCTGCATAACCCGCCCCAGGGTGTACTCGCCTTCGGCCACCTGGATGGTGCGCTCCTCAACCACCAGACCATCCCCGGTATCCTTGGCAAAGTACAGCCGGATGATGCGCGAGCCCTGGTTGTCCAGGTCGGAGGGTAGGTTGAGCGACCTCGAGCCACCATCGTCCTGCTGGGCCCATAAAGCCCAGCCACCCAGCAGCAGAACCAGCAGGCCCAGCAGGTTGGTTAGGGTTAAAAAGCGTCTCATGGCCGGGTGCCTCCGCTGGAAGAGGCCAGGCCCATATAGGTGCGCACTGCTCGAGCCAGCAGCTCGGCCACCTGGGCCCGCGCCTGGGATGTGCGGAGCTGCTCAACGCCCACCTCAACCAAAACCGCCGCCCCGCCGGCCATGGAGAGTACGTACATAGCCTCCTGGCTGGTGTTGGCCACAACTCCGGCTGTGGCAAAGCTCTCTGCGAGAGCCTGAGCCAGCCGGGCTGCCGAACCCGGCGCCGCCACATAGCGTTCCAGTATGGCCCGCTGGGCGGCTGGGCTGCGAACCGAGAGCTCGCGGCCTTTTTCCAGCAGCCGCAGGGTTTGAATCTCGGGGTGGCTGAATATGCTTACCTGATTGCCAGGTGCTGCGTGCAGGCTGATAAACACCTGGGCGGTTGTGGCATACTGGGCCCTTGCCAGCAGGGGCACGGCCTGATCACCGTTGCGCGTGAGCACCACCTCGGCCTGGCCCTGCAGAAGCCTTTGCAGTTGTTGAACCACCGAGAGCACCAGGTCTTTTTCCCGCAAGCCCCCCACCACCACCCCGGCATCGGCGCCGCCATGCCCGGCATCGAGCACTATACGCGGCAGCCGTGTTATTGGGCCCCGCTCCACCACGACCTGCTGCGGCAAAAACATCAGGCGGGGTGGGTCGTTGCCCTGGGGCAGGTAGATCTCAGTGCCCCAGTTTTCTTTGCTAAAACTGATGGCCGAGGCGGCGGGGGCGTCCGGCACCTCGGTCACCCCAATCATGGCCAGGCGGGGCGGGTTGTTGGCCAGGAGCCGTACCTGCACATCCCGGTCGAAACGCAGGATGTAGCGCTCGCTCGAGCCTGCCATAACCCGTTGCACCTCCAGCAACCGAGCCGGGCGTAGGGCCAGCACCGGGGCACCGTAATCGTTGCGATAGTACAGATCCAGCACCCGGGCCAGCTCGCGAACCGGCACCCACAGGCCGTCCTGGCTTCGATAAGCGTTGAGCTGCCGCACTGCATCGGCGCCCTGGCTGCTTACAGTAAAGGCCGCCACCCGACTCCCCAGGCTCAGGTAGACTTTGTCGGAGGCCTCGAGGTAGCCCAGGCCCAGGGCTTCGGCAATGAACTTAGCCGGGCCATAGGCCACCGAATCACCACCTGGGTAGATGGCCTGGCTCTCCTGCCCGCCCACCAACAAACGGCCCTCATACTGGGCCCAGGCCAGGCTGAACAATATGGTTAACACCATCCATGTGCGCTGCATCCCAAGTCCAATCGCCACAGTTTTACTCAGCCTGCATTAGAAGCGCAAGTACGGTAGCGGGTCGCCCCAACCTACCAGCTTTCGAGTTCCCGGCGCACGGCAAGCTTTTTGTCATCGGCCTTTTTCTGATAGGCTCGCTTGCCTCGAGCCAGCGCCAGCAACAATTTGGCCTTGCCCCGCTCGTTGAAATAAATCTTGAGCGGTACCAGGGTGAGGCCTTTTTGCTCAACCCGCGCCTTCAGTTTGTCGAGTTCATGCCGGTGTAGCAAGAGCTTGCGCAGGCGGCGCGGATCGTGGTTGGCATAGCCGCCCTTTTCGTATGGGGCAATGTAGAGGTTCTCGAGAAACAACTCCCCGTTTTGAAAGCGCGCAAAAGTACCGGTAAAGTCGACCTGGCCGGTTCGGATGGACTTCACCTCGGTGCCCTTTAGGGCCAGGCCGGCCTCGAAGGTCTCCAGTATCTCGTAGTCGTGGCGCGCTTTGCGGTTTTCGAGTCCGGCCATAGGGCTATTTAGTCTACCAGGTTTGCTAGCGCACTCCCTCTTCCGGGCCTGAAGCAAGGGAATCCGTCATCAGAAGCAGCATTTGTGATTATATTCACGATGTAAAGTGCTCGTGAATAATCTATGCACCTACGGTCTTGCACTCCTCAACAAACTTTTCATGCACCCTCGGATCCTCACCCAGCTCCGGATGAAAGGTGCTGGCCCATATCTTTCCGGAACGTACCAGCACCGGCGAACCCTCAAAGCTGGCCAACACTTCAACCCCCTCACCTACTGCCAGAATACGGGGGGCCCGGATAAAAAAGGCCGGGAAAGGCCGGTCGAAACCCTCAATGTGCAGGTCGGTTTCAAAGCTGTCCACCTGCCGCCCATAACCATTGCGCTGAACTGTAATATCCAAGCATCCCAGGCGGGGCTGGTCGGGGAACTGGGGTATATGTTTGGCCAGCCAGATGGCCCCCGCACAAGTACCCCATATCGCCAGACTTCCAGCCTGTACGCGGGCCCGTACCGATTCCTCGAGGCCATACTCCCTGGTCAGCATGCCAATGGTGGTGGACTCCCCACCTGGCACAATCAGGCCTGCCAGGCCTTCGAGGTGCTGGGGCAGGCGCACTTCCACCACCTCCACCCCGAGGGCCTCGAGCATCCGCCTGTGCTCACGCACGTCTCCCTGGATAGCTAAGACTCCAACTTTCACGCCCATGATATTACTCCACCCGCCGCGCGGTGCTAATGCCGGGCCGGTCTGTATTTTGTTATTTTATTCACTATATCTATCGCTCGTGAATATATTATTTGATCCAGCCCTACGCCGGAATGGTTACCAGGCTACGGGCTGCGCTGTGCTGGCTCTCTTCGGCCTCAGCCTTGAGCAAATGTTTCTCGTTTTCCTCACCCAGGGCCTTCAGCAGGCGTTCGCGCGAGACAAACTCGCCCCCCAGCATGTAGCAGAAACCCTGCTTACCCAAGACCACCACATAGCGGAGCCCTTGGTGGTTCCGCACAAAGGTATTGTGCCGCATGGCAAAACGGTGCATCTTAGCCAGGGCCAGCTGTTCGCGCTCCAGGCGACGCTGGTGCAGCATGGGTATTAGCCAGAGAGCCAGAAAAACCCACAGGGCCGTGAGGCCAAAAATAACCAGGCCAAAAGTTTCTGGGCGCATTGTGTTACAAGTATATAACTACATGTAACGGTTTTTGTAACGAAGGCGCTACTTGAACCCAGTCAAATACCCCCCACCGCCTGGTGAGGGGTAGTGATGCCCGCCTGGACACTACCAACCGCGCCTGGCCAGTTTTTCCTCTTCTGAGAGGAAGTCCAGGTTGATGCCCACCATGGGTTCCCCCAGGTCTTCAGAAACCTCAGCCAGCACCTCGGGGTTGTTGTAGTGGGTAACCGCGCGCACGATGGCCCGGGCCCGCTTGCGGGGGTCGCCGGACTTGAAAATCCCGGAGCCCACAAACACCCCGTCCATACCAAGCTGCATCATGAGGGCTGCATCGGCCGGGGTAGCCACGCCACCTGCGGCAAAGTTCACCACCGGAAGCCGGCCGTTTTCGTGCACCCAGAGCACCAGCTCGTACGGTGCGCCGTGGTTCTTGGCATAGGTCATCAGCTCTTCACGGGGCAGCGCCTGAATCTGGCGGATTGCCCCCAGAACGCTACGGGCGTGGCGCACAGCTTCCACCACATTGCCAGTACCGGCTTCGCCCTTGGTGCGGATCATGGCAGCCCCCTCACCAATGCGCCGCAGGGCTTCGCCGATATCGGTGGCCCCGCAGACAAAAGGCACCTTAAAGGCGTGTTTGTCGATGTGGAAGGACTCATCGGCCGGGGTGAGCACCTCGGACTCGTCGATGAAGTCAACCCCCAGGGCCTCGAGGATCTGGGCTTCAACCGTGTGCCCGATCCGGCATTTCGCCATCACCGGGATGGAGACCGCGCTCATGATTTCCTTGATCAGTTTGGGATCCGACATGCGCGCAACCCCACCCTGGGCGCGAATATCCGCTGGCACACGCTCGAGGGCCATCACCGCCACAGCCCCGGCCTCCTGGGCGATCTCGGCCTGCTGCGCATTGACCACATCCATAATCACGCCGCCCTTGAACATCTCAGCGAATCCGGTCTTGATTCGCAGGGTACCCTTCTCCATAACTACCTCCAACTGCGTAGAATAACCTTTTTTTATGCACAATCCCAGTGTCCGGCCACAGTCGGCGCAAGCCCCGCCGCTCTGCTAGTCGGACATCCGGGTGCTGACAAAATTGGTGTAAATCGCCCCCCGCTTATAGAAAGCGTTGTCCATGACCTTCAGGTGAAAGGGCACGGTGGTCTTAACCCCAGGCCCCTCGATGACCGTTTCGGCCAGGGCCCGCCGCATACGGGCGATCGCCTCTTCGCGGTTTTCACCGTGCACAATGAGCTTGGCTACCAAGGAGTCGTAGTGGGGTGGGATGGTGTAGCCAGCGTATAGGTGCGAGTCCACCCGCACGCCCGGGCCGCCCGGGAAGTGCAGCGTCTCGATCTTACCGATGCTCGGACGGAAGTCTTTCTCGTAATCCTCGGCATTAATGCGGCACTCGATAGCGTGGCCCTGCAGTTTAATCTCGTCCTGTTGCAAAGTGAACGGCTCCCCCGCAGCAATTTTGATCTGCCACTTGACCAGATCAAGCCCCGAGACCATCTCTGAAACACAGTGCTCCACCTGGATCCGGGTGTTCATCTCCATAAAGTAGTAGTTGCCATCCGGGTCCACGATGAACTCGAGGGTGCCCGCCCCCTGGTAGTTGACGTATTTGGCTAAGCGCACCCCGGCGGCCAGAATCTCCTGGCGTAAAGGCTCCTCCAGGCGGCTCGGGGCTTCTTCGATGAGCTTTTGGTTGCGGCGCTGAATGGAGCAGTCCCGCTCACCGACGTGCACCACATGGCCCTTGCCATCCCCCAGCACCTGCACCTCAACATGGCGGAAGAGCTCGATGTACTTCTCCAGAATCAGCGCTGGGTCGGAAAAGTAGTTCTGGGCCTCGACCTGGGCCTGGGCAAAAGCCGTTTTCATCTCCTCGGAGGAGCGCACCACCTTCTGGCCCCGGCCACCCCCTCCCGCGCTGGCCTTGAGCAGCACCGGATAGCCGATCTGCTCGGCGGCCTCGAGGGCTTCCTCCACCGAACGCAACACACCTGTGCCGGGTACGGTGGGTACATTGGACCTGGCCGCGATCTCCCGGCCACCGGCCTTGGAGCCCAGGCTGTGCATAGACTCGGGGGTCGGGCCTATGAAGACGATGCCGTGGTCGCGGCACATCTCGGCAAACTGGGGGTTTTCGGCCAGAAAACCATACCCTGGGTGGATGGCTTCGGCGCCGGAGATGATGGCCGCAGACAGGAGGTTTGGAATGTTCAGGTAGCTCTGAGCGGAGGGCGGAGGGCCGATGCAGATGGCCTCGTCCGCCAGCAAAACCGGCAAGGACTGGCTGTCGGCCTCGCTGTGGGCCACCACCACCTTGACCCCTAGCTCCCTGGCTGCCCGCAAGACCCGCAGGGCAATCTCACCTCGGTTAGCCACCATTATTTTCTTGAACATAGCACCTTCTATCCGTTGGACTGTTCAGGCCGGTTCAATCAGGAAAAGCACCTGGCCGTATTCGATGGGCTCACCATTAGAAACCAGGATTTTGCGCACCACACCGGACACTTCGCTTTCTATCTCGTTCATGAGCTTCATGGCCTCGATGATGCACAAAACCTGCCCCTTCTTGACCATATCACCTTCTTTGACAAAGGGCTCGGCCTCGGGAGAGGGAGCGCGATAGAAAGTACCGACGATGGGGGCTTTTACTTCGACGTATCTGCTGGTGTCCTCCTTGGGTGCCTCGGGCTTGGGTGTGGGTGCTGGGGTGGGGTTTTCAGCCTGGGTCTGGACAGACGGGCTCGAGGTCGGAGCCGCCTGGGGCTGGATGACCACCGGAGCAGGTGCGGCCACGTACTGCACCTCCCCACCTCGCTTGACTGTTAGTTTGTAGTCGGGGGTCTCGAGGGTCAGCTCGGCCACCTCATGTTCTTGCAAGGCTTGGAGGATCGATTTGAGTTCCTTTGCATTCATGACTGCCTCCGAAACAGCACTAACCTAAACTAGCTTCCTAAGTAGCCTATAGAAGTATAAAGCCACGGGGTTGGCTTGACCCTACCGCCGCCTCCAACAAAAAACACTTGCCGCAAGGCAAGTGTCAGCAGCGAGCCCCCAAAGTTCAGGCCCGACCCAGGTACTCCCCGCTACGGGTATCTACCCGGATGACCTCCCCGACCTCGACGAACAGCGGCACCTGCACCACGGCCCCGGTCTCGAGGGTGGCGGGCTTGGTACCACCAGAGACGGTATCGCCGCGCACCCCTGGGGGAGTGTCAATAATTTTGAGCTCCACCGAGGCGGGTAAGGTGATGTCCAGCGGACGGCCGTTGTACATAGCACCCTGCACGGTCATGCCTTCTTTGAGAAACTTGGTGGCCTCAGAAATCTCCCGCGGTACATGGAACTGCTCGTAGGTTTCCAAGTCCATGAATACCAGCTCGTCGCCTTCCGGGTAGAGGTACTGAAGATCCTTGGTCTCGACGTAGATATCCTCGAGCTTCTCACCGGAGTTGAAAGAACGCTCGACCGTGGCCCCGGTCTCGAGGTTCCTGAACTTAGCCACCACTTTAGCGCCGCCACGCCCAATTTTCTGGTGCTGGTACTCAATGCACTGCCACAGCGCCCCATCCATTTTGACTTTGGTTCCGTTGCGGAGATCCGTTACGCTAATCATCTATTCCTCCTCGTACCCAAAGCAAAAGTCTACAGGATGAAGCAGCCAAAGAAAAGGTGAGGGCGGTAGCCCGCGAAGCAGGAAACCACCCCCTTCTTTGCGGTGCAGGATTCAAGCGCAAATGGCATCAGTAGATGTCTTCGGGCTTTTTCTCCATCTTTCCGGTAAGCCAGTAGATAATGCGTTCCGAGATGTTCTCGAGATGGTCGCCCAGCCGCTCGTAGCTGCGGGCCACCCGGCCCAGCGTGAGGGCCTTGGTGATGGTGCGGGGATCCTCCATCATATAGGTCAGGAGCTCGCGCGAGACCTCTTCGTAAAGCGCATCAATCTCGTCGTCGCGGCGGAACACCTCTTTGGCCGCCTCAATGTCCCGCTCGGCGAAGGCCTTCGAGATCAGATCCAGCATGAGGGCCAGGCGGCGCCCCATATCGGGGAGGGTGATGTAGTTTTTGAGCGGCGGCTCCTTGGCCAGCACAATTACGTCCTCGGCAACATGGGCCGCATAGTCTGCGGCCCGCTCGAGGTCGGTCAGGGCCTTGATAATGGTAAAGGCGAAGCGTAGATCGGAGGCCACCAGGCTCTGCCGGGCAATCAGGGTGATGGTTCTGGATTCGATCTCCAGCTCCATGGCATCTACCTGCGCATCTTGCGAGATGATCTCCTGCGCCAGGCGCGGATTTTGATCGCCAAGCGCTTTGGCGCTTTTCTCGGTCATATCGCGCACCAGCGAGATCATGCGGATGGTCTGCTCGGTGAGCTGGTTGAGTTCCCGGTCTAAAACTTCACGCATATGGACTCCTTATACATCTAGTTTACGCAGGCACCTGGGTTGCGGAGTGGTCTGGGGTGGCCCCAGCTCCAATCGGAAAGGTCAGGCCAAAGGCGTTGCCGTCCTCGAGGGCACGTCCGTAGGCGGTACCGCCCCAGCCTGCGGCCAGCCGGCGCACCAGGGCCAGCCCAAGACCGGTGCCCCGCACGTTGGCGGCATGCATACCCCGCTGCCCCGCTATAAACAGCCGTTCAAAGTCTGCAAGGGGCTGGCCCTGGTTGCGAACCTCGAGCCATACCCCCTGGTTGTTCTGGCCGCTCTCCACAACGATTTCCGAGCCCGTGCCGTACTTGATGGCGTTGTCGAGCAGGTTGAGCAGGGCCTGGTACACCGCGTCCGGGTTGGCCCAGACGGTATGGGGTATTTGCCAGCGAATCCAGGCCGACTTTTGTGCCAGCTGGGGTGCCAAAAAACGCTCCAGGCGGCCTTGCAATTCCTCGAGGGCAAAGGTTCGGTTCTGCGAGGGGCGGCGGTTGAGGGGGAGATCCTCGACCAGCCGGCGCAGGCGGTGGGTCTCCTGATACAGCATCTGCAGGGCTTCCTGGGCCTCGGATTCGGAAAGGCCGTTTTGCAGCGCCTCCAATAGCGAAAGCATCCCGGCCACCGGGGTGCGAAACTCGTGGGCCAGTACCCGGCTGGACTCCTCGAGCGCCTCGGCCCGCTGAAGTTCCTCGGTTTTATCCCACAGCAGCAGCACACCCGGCACTGCCTTGATCCAGAGGGTGCGGTTGCGGGTCTCGAGGGTGGCCTCCCCACCCACCCGGCACAGCGCCTCGAGCTTATGGTCTCGCAAGGCCAGCAGCAATGAGCGGCCCAGCACCTTGTCGCGCTCTACCTCCAGCAGCTGAGCCGCCACCGGATTGAGATAAACCACCCTACCTTCAGCGTGGACGACCACCCCCTCACGGGCCACTTCCCAAGCCATCTGCAAGAGGGGCTCCATCACGCAGGCTCACTCCCTGAAGCGATACCCAACCCCCCGCAGGGTTTCCAAAAAGCGTGGGGCCTTGGGGTCTTCGCTCAGTTTATCGCGCAGCTGGGCGATGTGTTGATCCACCGTCCGGGCCGTACCCAGAAACTCCTGACCCCAGACCCGCTCAAGGAGTTCCTCACGGGTATAAACCCGCCCCGGGTGCCGCGCCAAAAAAGCCAGCAGTTCAAACTCCCGCCGGGTGAGCTCGAGGCTGTGACCATCTAAAAACGCCTGATGCCGCTCCAGATCGAGGCTCAAGGCCCCGCGCTCGAGGCGGCCGCTCTTGCCAACGCGGCGCAGCAAGGCCTGCACCCGTGCGATGAGCTCAGGGGTGGAGAAGGGCTTTGTCAGGTAGTCGTCAGCTCCGCAGGTCAGCCCCTTGACGCGATCCTGCTCGCCGGCCCGGGCAGTCAGCATCAGCACCGGTAGCTGCTCGTAGCGCCCATCACGGCGCAGGCGCTCCAGCAGGCGCAGACCGGGTTCATCCGGTAGCATCCAGTCCAGTATGACCAGATCGGCGGCCGGCATCTTATCCCAGGCTTCGGCAGCCGTGGCTGCTTCCAGCACCTGGTGCCCGGCCTTCGAGAGCGAAAGGCGAAGCCCCAGGCGCACAGAGGGTTCGTCCTCGACCAGCAGTAGTTTCGACATCCCTATTTAGTGTAGCCGTGATTTGGTCAGCTAAATGTCATGCGGCATTTAGAGCCTAAAGAAACCAATCAGGTGTGCGGATGGGGGCTGGAGGCCCAGGAGCCTCATCTGGCTGGCCAGCTGGCCTCGGTGAAAATGGGCGTGGCTGGTAAAGTGTAAGACAATCTCGGCCACGGTGTTGGTGGCGGTTCCGCCCGAGTAGGCATAGGTGATGCGGGCATCCGGGTCGGCGGCCTCGAGCCCGCTTTTTCGCTTTGCAGCCACCTGCTGCCAGAGTTCGTGCAAAACCTCGAGGGGGGCTGGGCTGGCTGGGGTTTGCACAACCGCGCATCCCAGCAAGCGCTCGAGCCAGGTGGCCTCGGCCCAGACCATATGGGCTGTGGTCGCTGATATGCTGGGGAACGAACCACCTACCGCTCGCTGGGCCTGTTCCGGAGAAAGCGCCAACAAGGCCGGCCACCACTGGGCCCAGAGCCAGTCGTGAGCAGCCACCACGCGCTCGAGTTCTGCCTTATCCATGGTCAGCCAGCATACAAAAAATCCCCACCCGAGGGTGGGGGTTCGAGCGCACCAGCGTTCAGCGTTTGCTGTACTGCGGAGCCCTACGGGCTTTGTGCTTGCCGTATTTCTTGCGCTCCACCTCGCGCGGGTCGCGGGACAGCAGGCCGGCTGGTTTGAGCTTGGCCCGCAGATCGCTGTTGTAGTTGACCAAGGCCCGGGCGATGCCAAGCTGGATGGCATCCACCTGGCCGGCCTTACCACCGCCGCGCACGGTAATAAAAGCATCAAAGCGGTTGGTGGCATCAACCCGGCGCAGGGGCTCGAGGGCCGTTACAGCCTTAACCAAACCACCAAAGTAATCGGCAAAAGGGATGCCGTTGATCTCAACCTTACCGCTGCCAGGGCGCAAGAACACCCGGGCCACACTGGTCTTGCGGCGGCCCGTTCCGTAGTACTGTTCCATTATTCAACCTCCATCTTTACGGGTTTCTGGGCCGCATGGGGGTGGGTGGCTCCGGCGTAAACTTTTAAGCGGCGGAACATAATATTGCCGAGGGTGCCTTTGGGAAGCATCCCTTTAACCGCGCGCTCCACCGCCTTGACCGGTTTTTCGGCCAGCATCACAGCAGCCACAGTTCGCTTCAGGCCGCCGGGATAACCGGAGTAGCGGGTATAGACCTTGGTTCGGGGCTTGGAGCCCGTCAGCACCACTTTATCCGCGTTGATCACCACCACGCAGTCGCCCATAGCCATGTTGGGGGTGAAGTCGGGTTTGTGCTTGCCACGCAGTATTGCAGCAATTTTTGAAGCCACCCGACCAATGGGCTGGCCTGCGGCATCGATGAGCACCCAGCCGGGTTCTTTGGGTTCAGGCACGTAGGTCTTGAACACTGCTGTCTCCATTTTTGCGCCAGCGCCTACCAACGCTGTCGCAGATTGTGATTTGCCTTTGTTTGGGTGGCTCGGGGCGACCAGCCCAAAAAAGGCGCCAGCGAGGAGTATAGCACAGCGTTTTGGCGCTTTGCAATCGAGGCTTGACCAAGAGGGAAGCCAGTGGAGCCTCTTTCGCGTGGCTCGGATTGCTCACAAGAGGAAGCCCGCTATCCGGCCGCTCCTACGCGCTGGGCAGCAGGGAGCGGGCCTGGTGCGCCGCCTCCACCATGTTGCGCAAAGCCGCCTGGGTCTCCGGCCAGCCCCGGGTTTTGAGGCCGCAGTCCGGGTTGACCCAGAGGTTCTCGGCGGGGATGACTGCGAGGGCCTTCTGGATGAGACGCACGATCTCCTCGACGCTCGGCACCCGCGGGGAGTGGACGTCGTAGACCCCAGGGCCGATCTCGTTGGGGTAGCGGAACTTGCCGAAGCCGGCCAGGAGCTCCATGTCCGAGCGGCTGGCCTCGATGGTGATCACATCGGCGTCCATGGCGGCGATCTGCGGCAGGATGTCGTTGAACTCGGAGTAGCACATGTGGGTGTGGATCTGGGTCTCGTCGGCTACCCCCGAGGCCGCCAGGCGGAAGGCCCGGGTGGCCCACTCCAGGTACTCTTCCTGCTGGGCTCGCCGCAGGGGCAGCCCCTCGCGCAAGGCCGGCTCGTCGATCTGGATGATCCCGATCCCGGCGCGCTCGAGATCCTGCACCTCGTCGCGGATGGCCAGGGCGATCTGGTAGGCGGTGAGGAAGCGGGGCTGGTCGTCGCGCACGAAGGACCACTGCAGCAGGGTCACCGGCCCGGTGAGCATCCCCTTGACCGGCTTTTGGGTGAGGCTCTGGGCGTAGGTGGCCCAGGAAACCGTCATCGGCCGGGGGCGGGCGACGTCCCCGTAGACAATGGGCGGCTTGACGCAGCGCGAGCCATAAGACTGCACCCAGCCGTTCTCGGTGAAGCAGAACCCCTCCAGCTGCTCGGCAAAGTACTCGACCATGTCGTTGCGCTCCGCCTCACCATGCACCAAGACATCCAGGCCCAGTTCCTCCTGGACGGCGATGGCGTGGGCAATCTCTCGCTTCATCGCCGCCTCGTACTCCTCCCAGGAAAGCTTGCCCCGCTTGTAGGCCGCCCGTGGGGCGCGGATCCCAGGGGTCTGGGGGAAGGAGCCGATGGTGGTGGTGGGCAGGAGGGGCAGGTCGAAGCGGGCCCGCTGGAGGGCCCGGCGCACCTGGAAGGGGGAGCGGCGCCGGTCGGCGTCCGGGGGAAGGTTTTTCAGGCGCTCGGCCACCGCCGGGTTGTGCACCCGGGGGCTGGTTTGCCGCGAGGCCAGGGCCCGGCGGGCCTCGGCCAGAGCGGGCTCGGCCGCGGGGTCTCCCAGAAGAGCCTGTTGCAGGGTTTTGAGTTCGCCGAGCTTCTCCTGCGCGAAGGCCAGCCAGCTGCGCAGCTCGGGGTCGAGCTGGGTCTCTTTTTCCAGGCTATAGGGTACGTGCAAAAGCGAAGCGGAGGGGGCGAGCCAGAGTTCCTTGCGGCGCGCCAGCACCGGGCGGAGCAGGGCCAGGGCGGCCTCGAGGTCGGTGCGCCAGACGTTGCGCCCGTCCACGATCCCCAGCGAAAGCACCCGTTCAGACGGCAGCCGCTCGGCCGCGGGGAGGGCCTCTTCCCGGGCCCGCACCGCGTCGATATGCAGCCCGGCCACGGGGAGCTCGCAGGCCAGCTCGAGGTTCTCCATGAGCGGGGAGAAGTAGGTGGCGAGGAGGATGGGAATACCCGCCGCGCCCAGCCGCCGGTAGGCCGGCGCGAAGGCCACCCGCCACTCAGGGGAAAGATCCAGGCCGAGGATGGGCTCATCGAGCTGAACCCAGGCCACCCCCTCATCCCTGAGCCGAGCGAGCAGGGCTTCGTACACCGGAAGAAGGCGCTCAAGAAGCTCCAGCCGGCTGAACCCCGGGGCCTTCTCCTTCCCGAGCCACAGGAAGGTCAGGGGGCCCAATAGAACCACCTTGATGGGATGCCCAAGGGCCCTGGCCTCCTCGATCTCGCGGAAAAGCCGCTCGCTTCTAAGCGCGAACTCCGTCTCGGGGAGGAACTCCGGCACCAGGTAGTGGTAGTTGGTGTCGAACCACTTGGTCATCTCCAAAGCTGGCCGGCCGGCTTGCGGATCCTCCCCATCGCGGGCCAGGCCCCGGGCCATAATAAAGTAGCGGTCGAGCTCCGGCTCATCCCCCCGGAAGCCGAAACGGGCCGGCTCGCAGCCCAGCCACTGGAGGTGGTTGGCCACGTGGTCGTAGTAGGCGAAGTCGCCGACGGTGAGAAAAGCCAGTCCGGCCTCCTTCTGCAGGGCCCAGTGCTGGGCCCTGAGCTGCCGACCCACCGCCTCGAGCTCATCCGCGCCGATCTCGCCCCGCCAGTACTTCTCCAAAGCGAACTTGAGCTCGCGCCGGGGCCCAATACGAGGAAAACCAAGGATATGGGTGAGGATCATCGTCGGCCTCCACGAGAAAAGAGGATAGCACAACCTCTGAGGAGCTCGGGCAAACTGCTTCAGGAGCTATCGGAGAAAAAGCAATGCGAGCCGAGATCGAGCTTTTCATATCCCGCCTCATTCTGAGGGGCCCAAAAGGCGTAACGTAGTGGAGAGGAGGTGTGCTTATGGCGGCCAAGCTCAGCGAGAAAGAGATCGAAAACGCTTTGAAAAACCTGCCTGGATGGCATCTCACACAGGGGCGGATCGAGAAGACTTACGACTTCGATTCCTACGCCCATGGGGTAAGTTTTGCGGTCAGGGTGGCGCTGCTGGCGGAAAAAACCAACCACCACCCCGACAGCCTGGAGATCATGTGGGGCCGGGTTAGGGTGGCTTACGTAACGCACTCCGCAGGGGGGGTGACACCGCTCGACCTCGAGGCTGCCGCACAGGTAGATACCCTGGCCTAAGGGTAGCCAGGCGGACGGTGAGCCGATACGTTTTTTTGGGCCAGAACCTAGTAGACTAGGGAATCGTGAGTATGGAACGGTCTATCGATAGTTCGAATCTGGCTTTCCTCGAGGCGCTGTACCAGGAGTACGAAAAGAACCCGGCCTCCATTCCGGCGGAGTGGGCGAGTTATTTCCAGAAGGTTCAGCTCGAGCCCACCGGCAATGGCCTAGCGGAACGACAACCGATCCACGAGGCCTCGCTCGCCGAGCTGGCCTCGTTTTTCTTGCGGGCTGTGCGTTTCCTGCGCACCTACCGTGAGCGGGGGCATCTGATTGCCCGCATCGACCCTTTGGGGCGGGAACGCCGCACACCCCCTGAGCTCGACCCCAGCTTCTTTGGACTGAGCGAGGCCGACCTCGACCGGCCCATCCCTGCAGAACTCGGGGCCCCGACGCTGCGAGCCGTGCTGGAACAGTACAAGGCCCGCTACGGGGGCACGGTGGGCATCGAGTACGGCCACCTCGACGATCCGGTGGTTCGCAACTGGATTGAGGCCCGCCTGGCCTCGGGCTTTCCAAAGCCCACCCCCGAGCAGAAAAAAAACATCCATCTACGCCTGATGCAGGCCACGCTCTTTGAGGAGTTCCTGCAGAAGAAGTACCTGGGGGCCAAAACCTTTAGCCTCGAGGGCACCGAGTCGCTGATACCCCTTCTGGATATCGCCCTCGAGAACGCAGCCCGGCAGGGGGTGGTGGAGGTGGTAATGGGCATGGCCCACCGGGGCCGCCTGAACGTACTGGCCAATGTGGTCAAAAAACCCATGCGGGACATCTTCCTGGAGTTTGAAGAGCACTTCCCCGAGGGCTACCACGGCGATGTGAAGTACCACCTGGGCTATTCCAACGATATCGAGACCCCTTACGGCAAGCTGCATTTGTCGCTCAATTTCAACCCCTCCCATCTGGAGTTTGTGGCCCCGGTGGCTATGGGCCGTACCCGTGCCAAGCAAGACCGCTTTGGGGATGTCAAGCGCGAAAAAGGGATGCTCTTGCTGGTGCACGGCGATGCCGCATTTATCGGTGAAGGCATCGTGCAGGAGACGCTCAACATCTCCGGCCTGCCGGCCTACACGGTGGGCGGGGCGCTGCATATCATCCTGAACAACCAGGTGGGCTTCACCACCGAACCCCACGAGTACACCGCCGGGCGTTACTCCACCGAGATCGCCAAGATGGTGGAATCCCCCATCTTCCACGTCAACGCCGAAGACCCCGAGGCCCTGGTGGGCGTGGTGGCCCTGGCCATGGACTTCCGCAAGGAGTTCAAGCGGGATGTCTTCATCGACCTGATTGGCTACCGCAAGCGCGGCCACAACGAAACCGACGAGCCAAGCTTCACCCAGCCCAACATGTACCGCCGCATCGCGGCCAAGAAGCCCCTGTACCTGAGCTACCAGGCCAAGCTCGAGCAGGAGGGCCTGTGCACCCCCGAAAGCTGCGAAGCCCTGGCTAAACAATATCAAGACACCCTCGAGGCCGCCTTCTCGGGGGCCCGACGGGAACCCACACCCACCCGCCCCCCTGCCGGTGGTGGGGTCTGGAAAGGCTATCTGGGCGGCCCGGAGGAGGGCGTTCCCGACCCCGAGACCGGGGTTGCCACAGAGAAGCTCGCAGCCCTGATGGAGGGGCTTACCCGCCTGCCCGAGGGTTTCCATCTACACCCCAAGCTGGTGCGGTTCGTGGAAGCCCGGCGTGAGATGGGGCTGAACAAGCGCCCGCTGGACTGGGCCGCCGCCGAGATGCTGGCCTTTGCTTCGCTGGCAGTGGAGGGGCACCGGGTGCGCATCTCCGGGCAGGATGTGGTACGGGGAACCTTTACCCAGCGCCACGGCGGTTACACCGACCATATCACGGGGGAACGGTATATTCCGGCCAACCACCTAGCCGAGGGGCAGGCCCCGGTGGAGCTGTACAACTCGGCCCTCTCAGAGGCAGGGGTGCTGGGCTTTGAGTACGGCTATAGCCTGGATATGCCCGAGGCCCTGGTGGCCTGGGAAGCCCAGTATGGCGACTTCGTCAACACCGCGCAGGTGATCATCGACCAGTTTATCGCCTCGGCCGAGGCCAAGTGGAGCCGCCTTTCGGGCATCGTAATGTTGCTCCCACATGGCATGGAGGGGGGCGGCCCCGAACACAGCAGCGCCCGCCTCGAGCGCTTCTTGCAGCTCTGCTCCAACGACAACATGCAGGTCACCTACCCCACCACCCCAGCCCAGTACTTCCATCTGCTGCGCCGCCAGGTGGTGCGGCCCTGGCGCAAACCCCTCATTGTGATGACCCCCAAGAGCCTCCTGCGCAACCCCGATGCGGTCTCCCGCCTCGAGGAGCTAGCGCAGGGCCGGTTCCAGCGCGTACTGGCTGGTACCCCCAACAGCAAAGCAAAGCGGATCCTACTCTGCTCGGGTAAGGTTTTCTATGACCTCGAGGCCGCCCGCAAAGCTGCCCAGAAAAACGACGTGGACATTGTTCGCCTCGAGCAGCTCTACCCCTTCCCAAACAAGGAGCTCGAGGCCGCCCTGGCCCCCTACCCCGAGCCAACCGAGGTGGTCTGGGTGCAGGAGGAACCCGCCAACATGGGGGCCTGGTGGTTTATCCGCGCCCGCTTTGGCGACCGCATATTTGGGCACCCGCTGCGCGTGGTGGCCCGGCCCGAGTCCAGCAGTCCGGCGGTGGGCTCCAAAAAGGTGCACGATAAAGAGCAGCAGGCGATCGTTTCGGCAGCCCTGGGGCTCTAGGAGAGCGAGATAAGGTAAAGTTACCCTGCTTGAGTGGAGACAGTATGGCCTTAGAACTAAAAATACCTGCAGTTGGCGAGTCCATCACCGAAGTTGAGATCGGCCAGTGGCTTAAGAAGGAAGGGGACACGGTTAAGGTCGACGAGCCCCTGGTGGAACTGGTTACCGATAAAGCCACCCTCGAGCTACCCGCGCCGGTGGCCGGGCGGCTGAGCAAAATCCTCATCCCCAGCGGACAGGCCAAGGTGGGCGATGTGGTGGCCCTGCTGGAAGAAGGTGCCGCCGAGGCCTCGAGCAGCGCCCCTACCCAGAGCGCACCCGCCCCCAGCCAGGCCGCAGTCACCGAAAGCAAGGTGATGCCAGCGGCCGAGCGGTTGGCGGCGCAGGCCGGTTTACAGGCCTCGAGCATCCCTGGAAGCGGCCCCGGCGGCCGGGTCTTGAAAGAAGACGTGCAGCGAGCGGTAGCCACACCGCCCCCCGCCCCACAGCCCGCGCCCAGCGCCCCACCCGTGCAAAAGGGCGAACGCCGTGAGGATGTGGTGCCCATGACCCCTCTGCGCCGCCGCATCGCCGAGCGCTTGCTGGCGGCTAAGCAGAACACCGCCATGCTCACCACCTTCAACGAGGCCGATATGAGCGCGGTGATGGAACTGCGCAAAGAGTACGGCGAGGCCTTCCAGAAAAAATACGGCTTCAAGCTGGGCTTTATGAGCTTTTTTGTGAAAGCAGTGGTGCAGGCCCTGCAGGAAATTCCCCAGCTCAACGCGGAAATCCGTGGGACGGAGATCGTTTACCACCGCTACTACGACATCGGTATTGCCGTGGGCGGGGGCGAAGGCCTGGTGGTGCCGGTGATTCGCGATGCCGATCGGCTCTCGATGGCCCAGATTGAAGCGGTAATTGCCGACTTCGGGGCCCGGGTGCGGGAAAAGAAAATCAAGCCCGAAGAGCTGATGGGTGGCACCTTTACCATCACCAACGGTGGCATCTACGGCTCGCTCAACTCCACGCCCATCCTCAATCCACCCCAGGTGGGTATTCTGGGCATGCACGCCATCGTCGAGCGTCCGGTCGCCAAAAACGGCGCGGTGGTCATCCGCCCCATGATGAACCTGGCGCTGTCTTACGATCATCGCATTGTGGATGGACGCGAGGCCGTCACCTTCCTCAAGCGCATCAAGGAACTCATCGAAAACCCGGTACGCCTAACCCTGGAAATCTAACTTTGTGAGGAAGTATGCCCAGACATCAACTGGTGGTCATCGGTGCGGGGCCCGGTGGGTATGTGGCGGCCATTAAGGCAGCCCAGCTTGGTTTGGATGTGGCCTGCGTGGAAAAGGAGCAGGCCCTGGGTGGCACCTGCCTGCGGGTGGGCTGCATACCCTCTAAAGCCCTCTTGGAAGCGAGCGAGAAAATCCACGCCGCACAACACAACCAGATCATCGGCGCCAAAATCGGCCAGGTCGAGCTGGATCTAGCAGCTCTGATGGCCCACAAGGACAAGGTGGTCAAAGCCAACACCGGGGGCGTGGAGTACCTGTTTAAGAAAAACAAAGTTACACGCTACCTGGGCCATGGCACGATTCTCACCCCCAATAAGGTGCGGGTCGAAGGCCCCGAGGGGGTGCAGGAACTCGAGACCGAGCGCATCCTGATTGCGACAGGCTCCAAGCCGGCCCCCCTCAAAGGGGTTGAGCTGGACTATGAGATTGTGGGCACCTCGGATCAGGCCATCGCCTACCCCCACGTGCCCGAGCACCTGGTGGTGATCGGGGGTGGGGTGATCGGCCTCGAGCTTGGCTCGGTCTGGAACCGCCTGGGGGCCAAGGTAACAGTGCTGGAGTATCTCCCCCACATCCTGGGGGGCATGGACGGCGAGGTGGCCCGAGCCGCCGAAAAGATCTTCAGGAAACAGGGCCTGGAGATCCGCACCGGTGTCCGGGTGACTGCGGCTTACGCCAAGGATGGTAAGGGCGTTGTGGAGTACGAAGGCGGCGAACCCTTGGTGGCCGACCGGGTTCTGCTGGCCACCGGACGAATCCCCAACACCGATGGGCTGGGCCTGGAAAACGTGGGCCTCAGCACCGACGAGCGGGGCCGGATTCCCGTCAACGCCCATTACCAGACTGCGGTGCCCAGCATCTTTGCAATCGGCGACGTGATCGCTGGCCCCATGCTGGCTCACAAAGCCGAAGAAGAAGGTTACGCGGCTGTGGAGTACATGGTGACGGGCTATGGTCACGTCGACTACAACTCCATACCCAACGTGGTCTATACCCACCCCGAAATTGCCTCGGTGGGCAAAAGCGAAGAGGAGCTCAAGGCGGCGGGTGTGCCCTATAAAAAAGGCTCCTTCCCCTTCTCGGCCAACGGCCGGGCTCGAGCCATGAATGATACCGACGGCTTCGCGAAAATTCTGGCCCACGCCGAGACCGACCGCATTCTGGGGGTGCACATCATCGGACCTCGAGCAGGCGATCTGATAGCCGAGGCGGCCGTGGCCATGGCCTTCCACGCTTCTGCAGAGGATCTGGCCCGCGCCTCCCACGCCCACCCCACCCTGGCTGAGGTGCTCAAGGAAGCTGCGCTAGCCACCTGGGATAAGCCGCTTCATATCTAGGCCCAGCCGCTCGGAGCTAAAACCGAACCACCCAGGTCACAGCCGGCAACACGCTGGGCGAGCTGCGAACCTGGGGCTGATGAAGGGTACAAGGGCCGGTATGGGGTTAACTTGCAAGCCCTCGAGCCGTGGCTCGAGGGCTTCGGCGAAGGTCGTACCAAGAGAGGTCGCTGGCCCATTCAGTGGCAGGCCCCTAGCCAAGCAGGTCTAGCAAGGCGTTTTGCAGGGCTTCTCCAAAAGCGTAGGGTTGGTCTATCCAGGGATAATGGCCCGCCCCCTCGATAAGCTCGAGCTGGCCCCCCACCAGATCGGTAATGGTCTGGGCCTCAGGGTAGCTGCTGGCATCCAGGGTGCCAACCAGCGCCGTGGTGGCCGACCGAACCTCGAGCACATAAGGGGTGTAGTCCAGCCGCCAGAGACCGTTGAGCACAAACATCCGCCCCGGCGTATCGGCCCCCACCACAGCTGAACCCTCGGCCAGCCACTCGTACTCCATACGGCTGTGCTGGCTGGGAAACAGCAGTTGGTCGAAGACTGCTTTGGGGTCTACGGAAGCAAAAGCCTCTTGCAGCAGCTGGGTGCCGTCTTCAGGCAGCGGTATCTCGGTATTTTCATCCATACCCCGCAGCACCAGCGAGGCCCGGTATAGCTGCCGGGCCAGCCAGGGGAAGTTCGTCCAGGGGTTGATGAGCACCAGTCGCTCGGTGGTATCGGGCGAGCGGCGGGCATATTCCAGGGCCGGCACCGCTCCAAAACCATGCGCCAGCAACGTCCAGGTGTTCAAACCCAGGTGATCCCGCAGGTGGAAAAGGTCGCTTACCAAAGCATCTATCGTGAAAAAGCGTGGCTCCTCGGGCAGAGCCGGGCTTCGACCGCCGCCGCGCTGGTCGAAGTAAATCACCCGGAAACCCTCGAGGTACTCCTCCAGGCCCTCCCGCAAGGTGTAGCTGCTACCCCCAGGCCCGCCGTGTAGCACCACAAGCGCCGGGGCCTCGAGCGGGCCGGTGTCCTCGAGGTAAACCTCTACCCCATCATCCACAGCAATCAGGTCAATTTCTTCACGCATAGGCTTCCTTAGGGGTGCCGCTGCCCTTCTTCCATCAACTCAAAGCTCCAGCTCCGGAAACCCTCGAGCCCCACCGCTTTGGCCTCCAGCTCGGGGTCATACGCCCAGACCTCGAGCAAGTACAGCTCCTGTTCAGCCCGGTAAAGCAGCCGATAGGGGTAGGGGTGCTGCCGGGCAAGCCGACGCAGGGGCTCAGGGTTCTTGCCTTCCACAAAAAGCACTTTCATCGAGGTTCAGTCTACCTTGGGGCAGCCCCCCGCCATAGGCGCTCTAGGAACAGCACTTCACAGGCTTCCTCGAGGCTCGTCATCAGCGAGTAGGCCTGCAGAAGAGCCTGTTCTGGCACTTCGAGGTTGCTCTTTACAAAAGCCCCGTGGCCCCGGACTATGCAGGCGGGGTGTTCTTGCAGGGCCTGGGCCACCGCCTCAGCGGCTTCCTGGGTGCCCGAGAGGGTTGTGGGGGCCACCACCGGGATGCGTTCAAAGTAGTAGCGGCCCTCGAGGTCAATCGGCTCGATGCGCTGAAGGTGGAAGGAAAGCGCAATGGCATGGCGGGGGTGCGCATGCACCACCGCGGTGGCATCGGTTTGCCCGTAGATGGCCCGGTGAATTACCCGCTCCACCGAGGCCCCCTGATCCCGCAGGGGGTCGGGTTCGAAGGTTAAAAACATCAAGTCTTCCGGGGTCAGATGGGCTTTCTGGGCACCCGAACGGGTAATCCAAAACCCATCGCGCTCACGCACCGAGTAGTTCCCCGAGGTGGCCGAGGCCAGCCCTGCCGCGAACAAATCGGCACCTATTTGCTGGAAGGTTAGATAGAGTCTGGCTCTCATAGGCAGCCGCACACACCTGGTCAGTCTAATACCAAAACCGGGTCAGCCCAAACCCGCCCCAGCAGGCCCGGCTCCCAACGATCTAAAGAAAGCACAACCTGATACCAGATTCAGCTAGTTTGCCGCCGGACTAACCCGACCGAAGGAATGTGCTTTCTAGGCCGAACCTGGCGAGGGGTGTGCGCTTATGATTCAAAAAGATGGCCTCTGGAGGTTTTCGCCCTGGATGACCATCTTTTTGAATCCGGCATGATTTTTATTGGGTTCAAAAGCAAACCCGAGGAACCAAGGCCTCGGGTTTTTGCCTGCTGCACTGGTGGCTATGGGCGGACTTGAACCGCCGACACCACGATTATGAGGTGACTTCATGCCAATACAAGGCCACACACTAACTCACAAAAAAGCTGTCCTGAAAACGATTCTCCACACTTCCACATACAATAGAACACTTCCGGTTTTGGGTCATTTTTTGGGGTCAATTTGGGTCAGGTTTTGGGTCAAGACCAAGTTTGGGGGATACTATAAGTAGTGTTTTCGCTTTGAATCACCTACAACATGTGGTATGATGTGCTCATGGGTTCGGAGGGGTATAGAGGGGTTTTCTCTACAGCTACCCTCAACATTATTCGGGCGGCTAACCTGGCCCGCTCGACTCGTACTCCTTGGGCCGTGCGCAATTTGTTTCGCGCTAGAGATCGAGGCCGCCTACAATTGCTGCTGCTGCACAGGCTGGTGGCTGCCGCTTTGCTGCGATGTGGGGCGACTGGCCCCCTGGATGAGTTGATCAACTCGCCTGATCAGTATGTAGAAGAACTTGCCTGGCTTGGCATCACCCTCGACTACGCTTTGGGTACATACCTTGACCGTGCTGAGTACCTAATTTCCGAAGCATATGATGCACAGACATTGGAGCTCGAGGCTCGAGCCCTGGCGCTGGGCGCAACCCACCCCCCGCGTGAGGATAGCTCCTCAGCATCCTCGTGCAACCCTCTCGAGTTAATACCCTCGATCCAACCTAACGCACCCTCGGCCTAGTGCTGTAGGCGACGGGTTCATCCCGTCACGGCTACAGGCTCTAGGCCGGATATTCCGGCCTCCGTGAACACGGAGGTTTTCTCATGCAGGACAGCAAAAAACTCGCCTACTCCCGCAAGGAAGTGGCAGAGCTTCTTGGTATACACCTCAACTCTGTTGACCGCTACATCAAACAAGGTGCGATCCCCGCACGTAAACTCGGCTCTCGCTGGCTGATCCCCGCTAGCGCTTTACGCGCCTGGCTCGAGGGTAAGGATGAACAGAACCCCGCCATGCAGGGCGGGGCTGAGTAGGAGGGTGGCTATGCTTCCCGAAAACATTCTACACGCCCGGCTCACCTTCCTCTCGCACTTCCCCCACAACCAGCGGGCCACCGCCACTAACTTTCTGCTCCAAGCCATCCGCGCCGGCTGCAACGAGCCTAACCAGGTGGTGGGGTATGCCCTCGAAACGGCGTGCCGCCGTTGTCATCTCGAGGCCGCCCAGACCTTTTTGTCCCTCTTCGAGAACAACCCCGAGGCCCTGTTAGCCGGGGCACGCTGGGCTTTGTGGTGGGAGAGTCTGTCTCCCGAGGAGAAGCAGCAGCTGCGGGAGGGGCGGGCTGAGGAAGCCATAGAGCGCTGGATGGAGCAAAACCCACCCACAGACAGGCAACTCGCCTATTTGAACCGCCTGGGCTACCGTGGGCCGACACCCGCTAATCGGCTCGAGGCTTCCCGCCTGATTGACGAGCTTATGAAGGGGGTGCGCCATGCCTAGCCCCCTACAAGCCGCCCTCGAGTACGCCCGGCTGGGGTATGCGGTGCTGCCCCTGCTGCCCGGTGAGAAGCGCCCACACAGCCGGTTGGCCCCTAACGGGTTGACGAATGCCACCCCCGACCCCGAGGTGTTGCGCCGCTGGTGGCAGGCTGTGCCCACCGCCGGGGTGGGTATCCTGCCCCCCGAGCAGGTGTTGGTGTTGGACTTTGACGCGCCCGAGGTGTGGGAGCAGCTGCGGGCTGAATACCCCGAGCTAGCCACAGCCCCACGGCAAAGGAGCCCTCGGGGTGGGGTGCATGTCTTCCTGAAGCTGCCTAAAAGTCTGATAGGAAGCCTCACCACCACCGCCCGGAAGATGCCGGGGTTAGACCTGCGCGGGCTGGGGAAAGCGTACCTTGCGGCTGCCCCCACCGAGCTACCAAACGGGGGCTATAGCTGGGAAGTCCCCCTGCTACCCCCGGCTGAACTGCCCCTGCCCCCCGAGGGGCTGCTAAAGCGTCTGCTGCCCGAGCCCCCACCCCCACCACCTGAGTACCAGCCCGCGAGCTTCCGGGGTGTGAAGGGCGACAAGCTGACCCGCCGCCTGGAAGGCCTTCTGCGCTGGGCTTGTGAGCGGGTAGCCAGTACCCCCGAGGGGCAACGCCATAACACCCTGCTCAGTTACGCCCGGCTGATAGGCGGCTATGTCCACCTGGGCCTCGACCCGGAGCAGGTCACCAGCGCCCTGGCTGAGGCTGCTATGCAGGCCGGGTTACCCCACTCCGAGGCCGAGGCCACCGCACGGGACGGGCTGAGGTACGGGCTGGATGCGCCGTTGGAACTGCCCGCTGATGAGCGGGGTAGGGTGAGTGCTGGGCAAAAACCCCCACCCGCTGACCCCCGCGAGTCCCACCAGCAGGTGGTGGGACTACTCGAGGGGCTGACCCCCGAGACCTGGCCCGAGCAAAGAGCCGCTTTCTTCGAGGGCTTGCAAAGTCTCGACCCGGTGAGCGTAGACCTGTTGCTCAAGAAAGCCGCAAGCAGGCTAGGGGTGGGAGCGGGAACTTTGCAGAAGGCCTTCAAAGAGCACGCCAAGGGGGGTGAGGGGGCCGAGCCCACCGCCGCCGGGGAAGCGGTGCGGCTGGCTTTGGCCTCAGGACTCTCCCTGTGGCACACCCCCGAGCGGGAGCCCTGGGGCTCTTTCGAGGTGGAGGGCATTGTCCACCACTACCCGGTACGGGGTAGGGATTTCCGCACCTGGCTGGGTGGAATCTACTACGGTCAGAAGGGCAAACCGTTGTACGCACAAGCCCTGCAGGACGCGCTGGCTGCGCTGGAGGCACAAGCCACCTACCAAGGAACCCAACACCCGGTGTTCGTCCGGCTGGCCTGGCACGAGGGGCGGATTTACTTTGACCTCTCCCGCCCCGACCGTCAGGTGGTGGAGATCGCCCCCACGGGGTGGCGGGTGATTGCTTCCGCTGACTGTCCGGTGCGCTTCCGCCGGACACCGCACCAACTTCCCCTGCCCCTGCCCGAGCCGGGCGGGAGTCTTGAACCTTTGCTGCAACTGCTCCCGCTGCGGGAAGCGCGTGACCGGGTGGTGCTGCTGGGCTGGCTGGTAGGGGTGCTAAACCCGTGGGGCGGTTACCCCATCCTTTTGCTGCAGGGTTCTAAGGGGGCGGGAAAGTCCTTTGTCGCCCGAGTTTTGAAAACCCTGGTGGATGCAGGCAAGGCCCCGCTCCGCTCAGAGCCCGATAACAAGCTCGACCTGCTGGTGACGGCGGCTGGCAATCACGTTCTCGCGCTGGACAACCTGAGCGCGGTCTCCACCAAGCTCTCCGACCTGCTCTGCACCCTCTCCACGGGGGGAGGGGCGGGCAAAAGGACGCTATACACCGATGGTGACGAGTTTGTTTTGGAAGCAGCCCGCCCCCTAATCCTGACCGGGATTGCGCTGGGGCCGCTGCGGGACGACCTGGCCGACCGCGTGCTGACCCTGAACCTCGAGCGCTTAGAGGCCACCGCCCGCCGCCCGGAGCGGGAGCTTTTTGGGCGTTTTGAACAGGTGCGGGGTGATGCGTTAGGAGCGCTGTTCAGCGCCGCAGCGGTAGCCCTGGCCCGCTGGGAGGAAGTCTCCAACAGCTTGTCCCAACTGCCACGGCTGGGGGACTGGGCGACCTGGGCCGAAGCCGCCGCGCCCGCGCTGGGGCTCCAAGAGGGGGAGATCGTGGAAGCCACCTTTGAGGTGCAGGGGAGCTTGCAGCGCGACCTTCTAGATGCCGACCCGGTGGCCCGCGCCGTTGTCGCCCTCACCACGGCTTTTGCAGCGGGAGAGAGGCGCAAGTTCACCACCTCTGAGCTGCTGGAAGCGCTCGAAAAAGCCGCCGGGGTAGAAGCCCCCCGCAAACCCGAGGGGTGGCCCAAAACCTCGGTGGGCTTAGCAAAACACCTCCCCCGGCTACAGGATGCGTTGCGGGAAGTAGGGGTGTTGCTCCAGGGGAGGCGGGACTCTCACACCAAGACCTTGACCTGGTTTTTAGAGAAGTGGGGGGGGCCATCTACCGCAACCACCGCAAACACCGCAAATAGCGTGCAGAACGACAAAAAACCTGCGGTAGATGTTGCGGTAGATGCGGTAGATGCAACCACAACCCCCCACCAACCCCCGCAGCGAAAAACAGAGTACTGGACGGCGTTTGCGGTAGATGCGGTAGATGCGGTAGATGCACCCCCCCACCTTTCTAAAGAGCAAGAGCAAGAGGAAGAAGAAGAGGGTGACTGGGAGGTGGTGCTATGACCCCCTGGCCCGCCCTCTTCTCCCGGCTGCCCCAACTGGTGGAAAAGCTCGAGGCGATAGCCCACCCCTTGCTGACTGTGGAGGTAGACGGGGAGGCGGTGGCCCGGCTGGTGCGCCCTAGCCGGGCCGAACTCGAGGCTCACGCCCGCCGGGCCGGTATGCCCACCCTTACCCCCGAGGGGTGGCTGCGCGAGGCCCTGGGACGGGTGCGGGACTACTACCCCGAACCACGGGAGCAGGTGGCCTTGTATGCAGGAAGCCAACCTGTGGCAGTGCTACGGCGTAGGGGGGTGGTGGGCCATGCCGCATAGGTACCCCCACCTACCCGCTGCCCTGCTGGGGCTGCTCGAGGTTGGCCCCTGGGAAGGAACCTCCACCGAGCTTTACATCGCCCTCGAGCCCTACCGGGTAGAACCCTGGCCCGCTAACCCGGTAGCCCTATCCCTGTGGTTGAAGCACCACGCTGAGGCGCACGGTATCCAGGTGGAAGCCCATCACACCGGGGAGCGCCGGGTGTTGCGGCTGGCACGGGTGGCTAACGGGTTGAAGGGTGCAAGCGAACCGGAACATAGCGGCACGATTCCGCCGAATACCGCCGCGTTTTGGAGCTTCCCCACCTGGGGGGCTTTACGTGAAGGCCTTCCGGAGGTGTTTGACGCCCACCCCTCTGAGATGACTTTTACCCTCGCGTACCGTTGCCCGAACTGGCAAAGCGCGAGGGTGGTCAAGCGCTTCTTTCTCGAATCTGAAGCAGCGGAGGATTCCTTACGCTACCCCCAGGTGTGCGAGGTGCGTATCTACCCCGGTGAGGTGGATATAGCCACCGTGTGGCCTATGGAGAATAGGATTGAGTATGCCGAGCTTTGACTACGAACGCGCCGCCACCATCCTGGCCGAGGCCGCATTCTCGGACGACCAGAGTGTGTGTCAGCGTCACGGAATCACGGATAGGACGCTGCGCCGCTATCGTGCGCGGCTGCTGTCCGACCCGCGTCTGTCCGCTTTCGTCCAGGAGCGGCAAGCGCGGCTTGCTGAGCAGTGGGCACACGAGCTGGCACCCGCTATCGGTGCGGCTGTTCGGTTTCTCCGGCAAGCCGCACAAAGCGCTGACCCCACCAACCCCGCCGCAATCCGCGCTGTGGCCGAGGCCCTGAAAGCGTTGGCCGAGATAGACATGACCCGCGATATGCTTCGCTCTCGAGTTGGAGGTGACACATGGGACTTTGGGAAAAACTAAGGCGACTTGAACGGATACAACAAACTGGTGAACGCAGCATCACGCTTCACCGTTCGTACGCGCTGAATAGCGAGCTACACCCGACCCCGGAGCAGCTACGGAAAGCCGAGGCGCTGTGCGAGCAGGCCCGCCGCGAACACCCACGCGCGGTGCTGATTGTTCGTTTTGGCCCCGAGGGGGAGGTCACAGTCACACCCGCAAGGAGGATGCCTACGCTTGGTGCAAAAGCGCCTCATCGTGGCTGAGGCGCTAAAGACCTAAAACACCACCCCTCTTGACCCTTGGGAGGGGGGATTTATCGGTCAAAACAAAAGCGTACTTACTTTACTAAGTGCGCTTTTTGGTAGGCAACCGTGTATAATCCCTATATGCCAAAGGGTGAGAAGCTGCATCTGGTAAGACCCCCACGTGAGGCCCTAGCCGCCCGGTGGGGGTTGCGATTGTTTGAGGACGGAGAGACTGGTGAGCGGGTTTATATCCGTGCCCTTGCCGTGGTACTCGAGCGGTTCAAAGCGCTACCCCCGGACAAGCGGGGCCGGGTGGTGGAGGCTGGGCTCGAGGCCCTGGGACTCTTGGAGGTGGAGGATGCCACGACTGACGAACAAACCCCGTAGGCGCAAGGATGGACGCTTTGAGGTGCGCCTGACCGTGCGAGAGAACGGCGTACCGGTGCAAGTCAGTGTCTACGGTCAGACCGCCGCCGAGGCCGAACGCAAGGCCCGCGACCTGAAGACCAGGGCCGAGCGGGGCCAGTTCAGCCGCGACCGGAGCACCACGGTGGGCTATGCCCGGCTGTGGCTGGAGCGCAAGGCCAAAGAGGTGCGCCCACGCACCGCTGAACTCTACCGGCTCGAACTGGGCTATGCCCTCCCCTCGCTCACCGACCCCGAGGCCCGTGACCCCCTGGGCTCGAGGCCCTTGCAGGAGGTGAAGCCCGCCCACATCCGGGAGGTGCTGGATGACCTGGGGGAGCGCTACTCCACCCGAACCGTGAAGATGGTGCGGCAACGCCTCTGGCAGGTATTCCGGGATGCTTTGGATATGGAGCTCGTCTTTCGTAACCCGGTTGACCCGGTGCGGATCAAGACCCCTCGAGGTCAGAGCCAGAAGGGCGGTAGAGCCCTTGAGGTGCACGAGATAGCCGCCTTGCTATCTGCCCTCGACCAGCACCCCGACCCCCGTACTGCCCTGTCCTTGCGGCTGATGCTGGCCTGTGGGCTGCGCCGGGGCGAGTGCTTGGGCTTGCAGTGGGGTGACCTCGACCTCGAGGCGGGAACCCTTACCGTCACGCGGGCCTGGACGGATGACGGCAAGCGTGGGGTGTTGACCCTACCCAAAACCCTCACCTCCGCCCGCACCGTGCCGATTCCTCACGCCACCCTGGAGCGGCTGAAGGCCTACCGCATCTGGTACACCGAGCGGCTGGGAGAGCCCAAGCTGGATAGCTGGTTGCTACCCGGCAACGACCCCAGTAAACCGCTCAATCCCCATGCGCCCAACTGGGCCTTGAAGCGCATCACCGAGCGGCTGGGCATCCCACCCCTCAGAGTCCATGACTTACGGCACTCTTACGGTAGCCACATGCTGGCTAACGGTGCGCCCCTCGAGCTCGTGGCTGAGCGGATGGGCCACGCCAACGCCAACATCACCCTGGGGGTGTACCGGCATGTGCTGGAGCACGAACGCAAGGGGTGGATCATTGACCCCGAAGACCTGTTAGGCCCCCGCGCCCAAGCCTGAAGTTTATTTGGGTCAAAGTGTAGGGTCAAACGGAAAACCGGAGCCTAAGCGACTCCGGTTTTTCTCGTCCTGGACTGGTGGCTATGGGCGGACTTGAACCGCCGACACCACGATTATGAGTCGTGTGCTCTAACCAGCTGAGCTACATAGCCATGGTTGCAGGGACAGGATTTGAACCTGTGACCTTCGGGTTATGAGCCCGACGAGCTACCAGACTGCTCCACCCTGCGTCGTTCGGATGGGGGTTCGTCCCCAAGCCGCAAACTCAATCTTAGGCGGGAAACCCTCTACCGTCAAGGCACTCTTCTAAAGCACCGATACCGAGGTTGCCTCGTGAATCCCGGCCTTTTTATCATTCAAAAAGCCGCCCCGGAAGCCTCGTTGCAGGGCCACTATCTCGGCCAGGGCCGCCAGCGCAATCTCTTCCGGGCTTTCCGCGCCTATATCCAGCCCAATGGGGTTGCGCAGGCGGGCCAGCTGCTCCGGGTTGGGCACGAAGCCTTGGTTTTTGAGCGCATCCAGGATTTTTTCCAGCCGGTTGCGCGGGCCCAACATACCCACATACCGCGCCGGGGACTCGAGGGCAAAGCGCAGGGCCTGGCGGTCAATGTCGAGGTGGTGGTTCATGATGATCACATGCTGGCGGGGCGTCAGGCTAATTTTCTGGGCGTATTCGTCGTGGGCGGCCTGAATGGTCTGGCAGCCCTCGAAGCCCTGCAGCAACTCAGGGCGGGCATCCACCACCGTCACCTTGAAGCCCAGCACCAGGGCCTGGTTGGCCATGGGCTTGGCGTCGTGGCCGGCGCCAAACAAGACCAGCTCGGGGATGGGGCTGCTCACGTCGAAAAACACCTCGGCCTCCTGCACGTAGCGGGTGGTGGGGCGGGAGGTGCCCCCTTGCATCTGCCGGGCGATGCGCACCACCTGTTCGTGCAGTTCGAAGGGGGTGATCTGACCCTCGAGCGCCCCATTGGGTTTGAGCCAGACCCGCCCTTCCCCACCCGCCAGCACTGTAGCCAGCACCGAAGGCTCTGAGTCTGTGGCCTCCTGCAACCAGCGGTGGAGCAGGCCCTGGGGCTCGACCGGCTCCACCCAGACCTCCACCGTGCCACCGCAGCCCGGCCACCAGGTCTTCTCTTCGTTGTAGTCGAAGATGGTGCGTTCGGCACGGCCCCGGGCCAGGATTTGCATGGCAATCTCGATCATCTCCTGCTCCAGGCAACCCCCGGAGATCATGCAGGCCGAGCCGCCGTCTTCGCGCACCAGCATCTTGGCCCCTTCACGGCGGTAGGCCGAGCCAATCACCCGCACCACCGTAGCCAGCGCGGTCTGCTTCCCCTCGGCCCAGGCGGCCTCGAGGGCGGCTAACAGCAAAGGTGCTTCGTTGGACATATACCCCTAAACTACACCCAAACACCCCCATTCACTTTGTTAGCAGCACACATTCACCCAATTTCCTGCTATCAGCAAATCACGTAACTTCTTGCTACTCTCATCTGCGAGGTTATATAGTTTAGGGTGAAAGGTTTTCAGATCGCTTGGTTTGGCGTACCTGGAGTGGTTTTTGATAGCGCTGGCCTCGAGGTGCTGCATTGCTCAAGCTTCCCTTCACCCCATGGATTTACCTCACAGACGAAGGTAAGGGCCCGTGCGGGCTGGTGGTCATCGGCAGTCTACCGGGCTTTCAGGGCGGTGATGAAGGCCCGCCCCCTATAGGCCCAAGGCACTCCGTTTCGAATCGACCCATTCGTTTTGCGTAGGAGGAAGCATGGCAGAGAAAGTTCAGATTAAGGTTGTGGTCAACGGTGTCGAACACCACAGCGAGGTCGAGCCAAGGCTTTTGCTGGTGCACTATCTACGGGAGACCTTAGGACTCACCGGCACGCACGTAGGCTGTGACACCAGCCAGTGCGGGGCCTGCACGGTGCACCTCGACGGCCAGGCTGTGAAGTCGTGCACGCTCTTCGCTGTGCAGGCCGACGGCAGCAGCATTACCACCATTGAGGGCCTGGGCAGCGTGGACAGCCTGCACCCGGTGCAGGAAGGTTTCTGGGAGATGCACGGGTTGCAGTGCGGATTCTGCACCCCTGGCATGATCATGGCGGCCGCCGACCTGCTCAACAGGAACCCACAGCCCAGTGAAGAGGAGATCCGCCACGCCCTCGAGGGCAACCTGTGCCGCTGCACTGGCTACCACAACATCGTGCGGGCCGTACAGTATGCCGCTAACAAAATGGCTGGTAAGGTTGGAGTAGCAGCGGACGACTAAAAGAACCCAGATCAACCGGCTGGGCCTGGCTTCCCGCCACACTCGAGCACCTGGCTTAATGCCCTGGGCCCCCATTCCGAAGGGAGAAAGCAATGGCCGAAAAACTTTTTGGTAAGGCGATGAAACGGGTCGAAGACCCCCGCTTCATTACCGGCACCGGCAACTATACCGACGATATGACCCTGCCCGGCATGGTGCACGCGGCCATGGTTCGTTCGCCGTACGCCCACGCCCGCATCAAGAAGATTGACGTCTCCAAGGCCCGTTCCCACCCTGGGGTGCTGGCGGTGATCACCGGGCAGGAGATGAAGGACGCTGGCATCAACAGCATTCCCACCGGCTGGCTGCACCCCGGCATCAAAACCCCACCCCACTACGCCATCACCTTCGACAAGGCCCGGCACGTGGGCGATATTGTGGCTGCGGTCATCGCCGAGACCCGCCAGATCGCCGAGGACGCCGCGCAGCTGGTGGAAGTAGACTACGAGCCCCTGCCAGCGGTCTCGCTGGGGAGCGATGCTCTAAAACCCGGCGCGCCCGCGGTGCACGATGATATACCTGACAATATCTGCTTCACCTGGAGCATTGGCGACAAGGAAGCCGTAGACAAGGCCTTTGCCAGCGCCTACAAGACCGTCAAGCTCAACCTGCGCAACAACCGCCTGGTGCCCAACGCCATGGAACCACGGGCCTCGCTGGCCCAGTACCACAAGGCCAGCGACGAGTACACCCTCTGGACCACCAGCCAGAACCCCCACATCCACCGCCTCCTGATTGCAGCTTTTATCATGGGCATCCCCGAGCACAAGCTGCGGGTGATCGCCCCGGATGTGGGCGGGGGCTTTGGCAGCAAGATTTACCAGTACCCCGAAGAGATCATCGTGCTGTACGCAGCCAAAAAGCTGGGCCGGCCGGTCAAGTGGACGGCCCGCCGCTCGGAGAGCTTTGTAACCGACTCTCACGGGCGCGACCACGAGACCGTGGCCGAGATGGCGGTAGACCAGAACGGCAAGATAACCGCCGTGCGGGTGAACACCATTGCCAACCTGGGGGCTTATCTGACCACCTTTGCCCCTGCGGTGCCCACCTACCTGTACGGCTGCTTGCTGGCCGGCACCTACACCACCCCCCACATCTACTGCCACGTGACCGCCCCCTTCACCCACACCACGCCGGTGGACGCCTACCGGGGCGCCGGGCGGCCCGAGGCCACGTACCTGCTCGAGCGCCTGGTGGACGTGATGGCCCACGAGCTGGGCATGGACCCGGTGGAGTTCCGCCGCAAGAACCTGATTCCCCCCGACGCTTTCCCCTACCAGACCCCGGTGGCCCTGCAGTACGACTCCGGCAACTACGAGGCCAACCTGGACAAGGCCCTGGAGTTGGTGGGTTACAAGCAGCTCCGTCAGCAGCAGGAAGAGTGGCGCAAGCAGGGCCGGTATATGGGGATTGGTGTGGTCACCTACATCGAGGCCTGCGGGCTGGCCCCTTCGGCCCTGGTGGGTAGCCTGGGCGCCCAGGCCGGGCAGTGGGAAAGCGCGCTGGTACGGGTGATGCCCACCGGCAAGGTGGAGGTCTTTACCGGCACCCACAGCCACGGCCAGGGCCACGAGACGGCCTTCGCCCAGGTGGTGGCCGATGAGCTGCAGATCCCGGTGGAGGACGTGGTGCTGGTGCACGGCGACACCGGGCGGATGCCTTATGGCTGGGGCTCCTATGGCTCGCGTTCGGCGCCTACCGGCCTTTCGGCCATCGTGCTGGCCACCCGGAAGATTATCGACAAGTCTAAGAAGATTGCCGCCCACCTGCTGGAGGCGGCCCCCGAGGACATCGTGCACGAGGACGGCAAGTTCATGGTCAAGGGGGTGCCCGACAAGGCCAAGACCTTCTTCGAGATTGCCCTGCAAGCCCACCTGGCCCACAACTACCCCGCCGACCTCGAGCCCGGCCTCGAGGCCACCCACTTCTACGACCCCAAAAACTTCGTCTACCCCTTCGGCACCCACATCGCGGTGGTGGAGGTCGACCCCGAGACCGGCAAGGTCAGGCTCCTGCGCTACCTCTCGGTGGACGACTGCGGCCCGGTCATCAACCCCCTCATCGCCGAGGGGCAGGTGCACGGCGGCATTGCCCAGGGCCTGGGGCAAGCGCTCCTGGAAGAAGCCGTCTACGACAAGGAAGGCCAGATTCTCTCGGGGAACTTCCTCGAGTACACCCTGCCCCGCGCCGACGATATGGTGCAGATCGAGCACGACCACACCGTGACCCCCTGCCCGCACAACCCCTTGGGCGTCAAGGGCATCGGCGAGGCCGGCACCATCGCCTCCACCGCCGCCATCGCCAACGCCGTGATGGACGCCCTGCGGCCCTTCGGTATTGTGCACCTCGACATGCCCTACACCCCGGAAAAGATCTGGCGGGCCATCCAGCATAGCCGCCCGGCCCAGGCTGCCGATTAGCCGCCACCCTGCGGAGGACGAGATGTACACAGCACCCTTTAGCTATAAGAAAGCCAGCAACCTTTCCGAGGCCCTTTCGCTGCTGCAACAAAACCCCGAGGCCAAGCTGCTGGCCGGTGGTCACAGCCTGATTCCGGCCATGAAGCTGCGCCTGGCTGCCCCGCCTTTGCTGATTGACATCTCCAAGGTGGCCGAGCTGCGGGGCATCCGGCGCGAGGGTGATACCCTGGTGATCGGGGCCATGACCACCTACCGCGAGCTGGAAACCTCCGACCTGCTCAAGGAGCTCTGCCCGATTATTCCCCAGGCGGTGAGCCTGATCGGCGACCCCATGGTGCGCACCAAGGGCACCATCGGCGGCTCGCTGGCCCACGCCGACCCCGCCGCCGACCTGCCGGCTTCCATGCTGGCTCTGGAGGCCAGAATCAAAATCCAGGGGCCCTCCGGCAGCCGGGTGGTAGAGGCCGAGCAGTTCTTCACCGGTATGTTCAGCACCGCGCTAGGGGAGGGCGAGATCCTCACCGAGGTGCACATTCCCGTTCGGCCGGGGGCCCGCATGGCCTACGCCAAGTTCCCCCACCCGGCCAGCCGCTATGCGGTGGTGGGGGTGGCCGTGGTGCTGGACGGAAACAGCGTGCGGGCAGCGGTCACCGGGGCGGGCGAGCACGCCATGCGGCTGACCAAGCTCGAGCAGGCCCTTTCCGGCCAGGCCCTCAGCGCTGAAAGCATCACCGCGGCCTGCCAGGGGCTTCTACCCGCCGACAACCTCAACCACGACCTGGCCGCCTCCAAAGAGTACCGTGCGCACCTGGTGGATGTGATGGCCAAGCGGGCCTTGCTGCAGGCCGCAGGGCTATAGTGCTCAAACCAATTGTGAGGGGCTGAGACAATTCGGCCCCTCGGTTTCATGTGAAGATAAGAGCATGTTTCCAACATCTGTAGAGGAGACCCAGAAAGCCCTCGAGGCCCACCATTACATCGCCGATAAGGGGCTTTCGGTGGCGGTGTTTCTGGCCCTCAAGCTGGGCCGCCCCTTGCTCTTGGAAGGCGAGCCGGGGGTGGGCAAAACCGAGATTGTCAAGGTGCTCTCCGAGGTGCTCTCCACCCGTCTGATCCGTTTGCAGTGCTACGAAGGCCTGGACATCAGCAGCGCGGTGTACGAGTGGGACTACGCCCGCCAGATGATGCAGATACGGCTGCTGGAGGCCAGCGGCGAGCGCGACCAGGAAAAAGTGCGCCACGAGGTGTTCAGCCAGGAGTTCTTGCTCAAGCGCCCCTTGCTGCAAGCCCTGGAGAGCGTGGGCGGCAAAGCCCCGGTGCTGCTAATCGACGAGCTGGATCGGGCCGACGAGGAGTTTGAAGCCTTTTTGCTCGAGTTTCTCTCGGACTGGCAGATTACCGTGCCGGAAGTGGGCACCCTCAAGGCCCAAAAGCCGCCGGTGGTGGTGATCACCTCCAACCGCACCCGCGAGATCCACGATGCCCTGAAGCGCCGCTGCATGTACTACTGGATTGATTACCCCAGCTTCGAGAAAGAATACCGCATCGTGCGGGAAAAAGTGCCCGGTGTGCCGGAAAAGCTGGCTCAGCAAGCGGTGGCTTTCGTGCAGGCCTTGCGCCAGCAAGACCTCTACAAGGCCCCTGGGGTGGCCGAGACCCTGGACTGGGCCTCCTCGCTGCTGGCTTTGGGCCAGACCGAGCTTTCCCTCGAGGTCGTGCAAGAAACCCTGGGGGTGCTGCTCAAGTACCAGGACGATGTGGTCAAGGCCAAAAACCAGGCCCGCGACCTGCTGGCCCGGGCCCAGATGCCGCGTGTATGACGGTCTCTACGGCCCAGCTACTCAGCCACGTGGTGGCCTTTGCCCGTAGCCTGCGACACGAAGGGATCGTGGTCACACCGGGTCAGACCGCGACTTTTGCCAGGGCCCTGGGGGAGATTTCCATCTTCGACCCGGAGGCTTTTTTCTATGCAGCCCAGAGCACCCTTCTAACCCGGCAGGAAGACCGGGCCAAGTTTGCCGAAGCCTTTCGCAAATTCTGGCGACACCTGGGCTTAGAACGTTTTCCGGCAGAGCTGCTCAACCCAACCCCCCTCCCCCCCAAAAAAGACCCCAAGGCCCGGCCCGGCGAGGTGGGGCGTGAACCGCGTTCCTCCGAGCAAAGCAGCAACCAGCCCCAGCCGGTGGTGGATCGGGCCCTGACCTTCTCCGAGACCGAGGTGCTCAAGCAAAAGCGCTTCGACCAGATGAGCGAGGCTGAGCTCGAGGCCGCTCGCAGGTTGCTGTACAGCCTGGTCTGGAACCCCCCCCAAAGGCGCACCCGCCGCCTGAAGGCCGGCGGCAAAGAACTGCTCGACCTGCGCAGAAGCTTCCGGCGCTCCCTCAAGCACCAGGGCGAGCTGGTGGTGCTGGAGCAGCGTTCCCGCAAACACAAACCGCGCCCCATCGTGGTGCTGGCCGATGTCTCGGGCTCCATGGAGCGCTACGCCCGGATGCTGCTGCACTTTTTGCACGCTTTTTCGCTGGTGCAGGCCCGCCAGGGGGTGCGGCAGATTGAGAGCTTCACCTTTGGCACCCGCCTGACCCGCATCACCCGCCTCTTGAAGCACCGCAGCGTGGACACCGCTTTGGCCCAGGTGGGCCAGCAGGTCAAGGACTGGTCGGGCGGCACCCGCATTGGGGCCTGCTTGCACAGCTTCAACCAGGGCTGGGCCAAGCGGGTCTTGGGGCGGGGCGCCATCGTGCTCGTTATCTCCGACGGCTGGGATCAGGGCGAGCCCGAACTGCTGGCCTTCGAGATGGAACGCCTGCAGAAGTCCTGCCACCGCCTGATCTGGCTCAACCCGCTCCTGGGCACCCCCGGCTACCAGCCCCTGACCCGCGGCCTGGTGGCGGCCATGCCCTTCATTGACGACTTTCTACCGGTACACAACCTTCATAGCCTCGAGCAGCTGGTGAAAGCCTTGGAAGGGCTCGATCGACATCAAGACTAGGGCCGGCCAGGCAAAAACGCCCGCCGTTGACGGACGGGCGCTAAAGGGTTGGCGGGCTATTCAGTAATTGCTATACAGCAGCAGGTTGGGCGAGCGCGACCCAGCGCTACCCACCACACCCACCGTTGCGTTGCTCACAATGGCGTTGCGCACGGTGGCTGGGCTGGCCGTGGGGTTGCTTTGCAGGTAAAGGGCTGCCACCCCGGCCACATGGGGTGCGGCCATCGAGGTTCCGCTGATGGTATTGATCGAGGTGTTGCTGCTAATCCAGGCCGAGGTAATGGAGGAGCCGGGCGCAAAGAGATCCAGGCAGCTCCCGTAGTTGGAGTAGGAGGCCCTGGTATCGCTAGAGGTGGTGGCCCCCACGGTAATGCCCGCCGCTACCCGCGCAGGCGAGAACTGGCAGGCATCGCGGTTGCTATTCCCAGCCGCCAGCACAAAGGTAATCCCGGCGTTGATGGCGTTGTTGACCGCAGTATCGAGGGCGCTCGAGACCCCCCCACCCAGGCTCATATTGGCCACTGCAGGTCTCCGGGCGTTCTGCCGAACCCAGTCCACGCCGGCGATTACCCCCGAGTTGCTGCCCGAGCCGTTGCAATCAAGCACCCGCACCGCGTACAGCCGCACGCTTTTGGCTACGCCGTAAACCGTGCCCCCTACCGTTCCAGCCACATGGGTGCCGTGGCCGTTGCAGTCGTTGCCATTCCGGCCGTCTCCAATAGCGTCGAAAACCGCCGTTGCCCGACCGCCAAACTCGCTGTGGCTCACCCGGATACCGGTATCGATGATGTAGGCGTTCACACCGCTACCGGTGTTGCTATAGGTGAAGGTGCCGCTCAGGGGCAGGGTGCGCTGGTCAATGCGATCCAGGCCCCAGGTCGCACCGGTCTGGGTGGCGCTGATGCTCATGACCTGGTCAGCCTCGATGTAGGCCACCCGGGGATCCTGCCGCAGCGCGGCTAAATTCTCGGGTGATAGCCGGGCCGCAAGCCCCAGCAGAGCAGCGGTGTAAACCTGCTCAACCCTGGCGTCGGGTGCCAGCCCCAGGCTTTCCAGTTCCCGCTGAAGGGTTACACCCCCATCTAAAGCGGCTTTCAGGCTTTGCAGGGTGGGCAGCACGTTGGCATCATCCTTGTAGACCACAATGTACTGCCCCTGGATAACGTTGGGGTTATCCAGTCCTAGCACCGGGGCTAGGTTGTCGGGGGTCGCACGGTTTCCGCAGGATGCCAGTAACAACAACAGCGCGATCCAAACTAGACGGTACATCTCTACCTCCAGAGATCTAGGTTGCTTTTGGGTTTGAACCCGCGGCTAGTATATCTTTGTCATCACATCGTCATCACATCCGCAGCGTTTCATTAATTTCTGATTAAGACTTCCGGGAAAACCTCCGGCCAATCGCAGCCAGGCCGCTAAACCTGAAACACCCCGATCTGCATCGCCTCCCGCCCCGGGTTGAGGGCGCAGACCTCGAGGCTCCGGACGAGGCGACGGCGGGTCTCGTGGGGGAAGATCACCTCGTCCACCCAGAGCCGGGCCGCGGCGTAGCGCGGGTCCAGGGTCTCCTCGTAGCGGGCCTTGATGTGTTCGTAAAGCTCGAGCAGATCCTCCTCGGTGGGTTTGCGCCCTTCCCGCTCGAGCTTGGCCAGCTCGATTTCCATCAGGGTCTTGGCCGCGGCGTTGCCGCTCATCACCGCGTACTTGGCCGAAGGCCAGGCGTAGATGAACCGGGGGGCGTAGGCTTTGCCGGCCATGGCGTAGTTGCCCGCGCCAAACGAACCCCCGGTGATGAGGGTAATCTTGGGCACCACCGAGTTGGAGACCGCGTTCACCAGCTTGGCCCCGCGCCGGATGATGCCCTGCTGCTCCGACTCCTTGCCCACCATAAAACCGCTTACGTCCATCAAGAACAGCAGGGGAATGAAGCGCTGGTTGACCTCGAGGATAAACCGCGCCGCTTTGTCGGCGGCTTCGGCGTAAATTACCCCGCCCACCTCGATTTTGCCGGACTTTTTGATAATCAGGCGCTGGTTGGCCACAATTCCCACCGGGAAGCCGCCCAGCCGGGCATACCCGCACACCAGGGTCTGGCCGTAGCCGGCCTTGTACTCGTGGAACTCCGAACCATCCACCAGCCGGGCGATCACCTCGTTTACGTCGTAGGGCTTGCTGCCGTCGGGCGATACCAGCCCGTACAGGTCTTCGGGCGGGTGAAAGGGCTCCACCTCGCTTTTGCGCTCCACCGCCCAGGGGGCCAAGGTCGGCTGGGCGTACATGGCGGCCAGGGCGCGGATGCGGGCAATGGCCGCCTCGTCGTTGGGTTCGTAAAAGTCCACCGTGCCCGAGACCTCGGCGTGCATGCGCGCCCCGCCCAGGGCCTCCGAGTCCACCTCCTGCCCGATGGCCGCCTTGACCAGGGCCGGCCCGGCCAGGTACAGCCCCGAGCCCTCGGTCATGATCAGCACGTCGGTCATGAGCGGCAGGTAGGCCCCCCCCGCCACGCAGTTGCCCATGATGGCCGAAATTTGCGGGATGCCCAGCCCGCTCATGCGGGCGTTCAAATAAAAAATGCGGCCAAAGTCGTCCTGGTCGGGGAACACCTCGTCCTGCAGGGGCAGGAACACCCCCGCCGAGTCCACCAGGTAGACCGTGGGCAGGCGGTTCTCGAGGGCGATGGTCTGGGCCCGGATCACCTTTTTGGCGGTGATGGGGAAGAAGGCCCCGGCCTTTACGGTGGCGTCGTTGGCGATGATCATCCAGTCGCGGCCGGCAATTTTGCCGATGGCGGTCACCACCCCGCCGCCCGGCGCACCCCCCCAGTCGGCGTACATCTGCCAGCCCGCATAGCCCAGGATTTCCTCAGGCTCGGTTCCAGGGTCAATCAAGCGCGCGATTCGCTCGCGGGCCGTAAGGCGTCCTTTGGCATGCTGTCGCTCCACCGCTTTGGGCCCTCCACCCTGCCGCACCTGTTCCAGCGAGGTACGAAAATCGGCAATGAGCCTCACCCAGGCATCTTTGTTTTGCTTGAAAGCGCTCGATTCACGCTCCTTGGGGCTGATGTGGCTTTGAATCATAATAGAAGTCTACCGTTTTTTTGTCGGCAGGTTGCAATTCCGTCAGGTTTGGGGATAAGGGGTCGAAAGTAAAATCTGGCCTTACGTACCGTATGATTGGGGCACCTATGCGCAAGCGACTCGTAGCCGGCAACTGGAAAATGTACAAAACCCCCTCCGAAGCCCGGAAGTGGTTCCGCGATCTAACCGTCAACCTACCCCAGACCCAGGCCGAACCGGCCCTGCTGGTACCCTTTACCCATCTACCCTATGCTGCGGAGATCCTGGAGGGCCACGGGGTGTACTGGGGCGCGCAGGATGTCTCGGCCCATAGCGAAGGGGCCTACACCGGCGAGGTTTCAGCAAAAATGCTGGCCGACCTGGCCTGTAAATACACCATCGTGGGCCACTCCGAGCGGCGCAGCTACCACGCCGAAACGGATGCGCTGGTAGCCGAAAAAGCCAGGCGTCTATTGGAGCAAGGCATCACCCCCATCCTGTGCGTGGGCGAGCCGCTGGAAATCCGCGAGGCTGGAGGCCACGTCGAGTACACCCTGCGGCAGCTCGAGGGCAGCCTGCAAGGGGTCAGCCCGGCCTCGCCCCAGCACCTGGTGATTGCCTACGAGCCGGTCTGGGCCATTGGCACCGGCAAAACCGCCACCCCCGAGGATGCCGAGGCTATGCACCGGGCCATTCGTGGTTGGTTGGAAGGCCGCTACGGTTCGGACTTTGCCTGGCAGATGCGCATCCTTTACGGCGGCTCGGTCAAGCCCGAGAATGCCGCGGCCCTCTTCGCCCAGCCCAACATTGATGGGGGACTGGTCGGGGGGGCCAGCCTGAAGCTCGAGGACTACATAAAACTGCTCACGGCCTAATGGAGGGCATATGCACGGATGGATCTTGCTGGTTTGGTTTGTTGGCCTGGTGGGTCTGGCCCAGTCTACCGATGTGGTGCAGCGCACCTACCGCTGCGCCGGGGGCATAGAGGTTCGGGCGGTCTATCAGAATAGCTTCGACCGGGTGGGGGTGGTGTTCAACAATCAGACCTACGGCCCGCTGTTCCAGGTCGAGGCCGCCTCGGGGGTCAAGTACTCCGACGGGCGGGCCTCCTGGTGGGTCAGGGGCTCCGGCGCCGCCGAGGAAGCCCTGCTGATGAGTGAGCGCAGCGGGAAGGTTCTGGCCCGGGCCTGCAAGCCCATTCGCTAGGTGCATCCACAACAGCATGCGGTAGACTTTTCATCACCCATGGCCCACCTTCACCCCCGCACCCAGCTCTCCAAGGAGAGCATCTTCGCTCAGATGAGCCGCCTGGCCGCCGAGCACGGGGCCATCAACCTGGGGCAGGGCTTTCCCTCCAACCCCCCGCCCGATTTTCTTCTAGAGGCCGCCCGGCGGGCTATCGGCAGCGTAGACCAGTACACCCCGCCTATTGGCCTGCCGCGTTTGCGCGAGGCCATTGCCGAAGACCTGGGGGTTGCGCCCGAGGATGTGATCATCACCGCCGGGGGCACCGAGGCCCTACATGCGCTGGCCGAGTCGCTGTACGGGCCGGACGACGAGGTGGTGATGCTCGAGCCCTACTTCGACGTCTACATCCCCCAGGCCCGCATCGCCGGGGCCGAGCCGGTGATGGTTCCCATGCGGCTGGGGGATGGCTGGGAGGTTGACTTGCCGGCGCTCGAGCGGGCCATTACGGTGCGCACCCAGGCCCTTCTGCTCACCAACCCCTACAACCCCACCGGTTCGGTCTTTTCCCGTGCCGAGGCCCAGCGGATTGTAGAGCTGGCCCGCCGACACGATCTCTGGATTATCAGCGACGAGGTCTACGACGAACTCTACTTTGGGGAACCCCCCATACGGTTCCGCGAGCTGGCCCCCGAGCGGGTCTTCACGGTGGGCTCGGCGGGGAAGCGCCTCGAGGCCACCGGCTGGCGCATCGGCTGGATTGTCACGCCGCCCGGCCTGGCCCCTTATGTGGCCGGTATGCGCCAGTGGAGCAGCTTCTGCTCAGCCGCACCCCTCCAGGCCGCGGTGGCCGAGGCCCTGCCCATGGCCCGCAAGGAGGGCTTTTACCAGGCGCTGCGCGAGAGCTACGGCCGGCGCAAGGACTTGCTCGAGCAGGGCCTAAGGTCGCTGGGGCTCAAAGTCTTCTCCCCTGCCGGAACCTACTTCCTCACCGCCATCCTGCCGGGGCTCGAGGCCCTGAACTTGGTGCGCGAGGCCAAAGTCGCGGCCATTCCCGGCTCAGCCTTCTACATGCAAAACCCCGCCCCCAGAGGGCTGTTCCGCTTTGCCTTTTGTAAGACGGCGGATGAAATTGAGCAGGCCATCGAGCGGCTGGGGCATTACCTGAAGCAGGTCACCCCCGAGGCCGGGGGCGCCTGAGCCATGGGTGCTGGCTGTGCTAAGGGGCCGGGCCCGCACCGGCTTTTGTATATTTTTTCACGATATCCTGTTTGTGAAATCCATCTGCTATAGGCACCTGCAGCGATGGGCTAAACTAATCACGTGGACACAATTCAGTACCTCGACGATCAAGGCCGACCCCTACGGGACTTACCCCTCAGCCCCGAAGAACTCCTCCAGGGCTACCGGGCTTTGCGCCGGGCCCGGCACTTCGACGAGCGTGTGCTGGTCTTGCAGCGCCAGGGCCGGCTGGGGGTCTACCCACCCTTTCGCGGCCAGGAAGCGGCCCAGGTGGGGGTGGCCCTCTGTCTGCGCCCCGATTACGACTGGCTGCTGCCCAGCTACCGCGAGAGCGCCGCGGCCCTCACCTTTGGCATGCCCATCAGCAAGCTGATCCTGAGCTGGCGGGCCGACCCGGCCGGCTGGGGCGCGCCGCCCAACGTCAACATGGTGCAGTTTTACATCCCCATCGCCACCCAGATCCCCCAGGCCGCCGGGGTGGCCCATGCCCAGCGGCTGATGGGCAAGGACGCCGTGGTGGCGGTATTCATCGGCGACGGCGGCACCTCCGAGGGCGACTTTCACGAAGGGCTCAACTTCGCGGCGGTCTTCAACGCCCCCTTGCTGGTCGTGGTGCAGAACAACGGCTGGGCCATCAGCGTGCCCACCCACAAGCAGATGAAGGTGCAGCGCATCGCCCAGAAAGCCCAGGGCTACGGGATACCCGGGGTTACGGTAGACGGCAACGACCTGGTCGCGGTCTGGAGCGTAGCCAGAGAGGCGGTGAACCGGGCCCGGGCCGGTGGTGGCCCCACCCTGATTGAGGCCCTGACCTACCGGGTGGCCCCGCACACCTCCTCCGACGACCCCAGCCGCTACCGCAGCGAGGAGGAAACCGAGCGCTGGCTTAAGCGCGATCCCATTCTGCGCATGAAAAACTGCCTCTTGCACCTGGGGCTGTGGAGTGAAGACCAGGAAGCCGCGCTAAGCGAGGCGCTCGAGGCGGAGTTTTTAGCCGCTGTAGAGGAAGCCGATCAGGCCCCGGAACCCAAGCCCTGGGAGATCGTGGAACAGGTTTACCAGGAGATGCAGCCCGACCAGCAAGCAGCCTGGCAGTATCTGCGGGGGGAAGCATGATTGCCGAACGTGGTACTCGAGTCCTGAACAACGTGCAGGCCATCAACGAGGCCCTGGATCTGGCTTTGGCCAAAGACGAACGGGTGGTGCTCTTTGGCGAGGACGTGGGCACCATGGGCGGGGTCTTCCGGGCCTCGGACGGGCTCGCGCAAAAGTACGGCGAAAAGCGGGTCTTCGACACACCCCTGGCCGAGAGCGGAATTGTGGGCTTTGGGATTGGCCTGGCCATGGCCGGGCTGCGCCCGGTGGCCGAGATCCAGTTTGCCGGGTTTTTGTACCCCGCCCTCGACCAGATCCTTTCCCACCTGGGCCGCATGCGCCACCGCACCCGGGGCCGCTTTACCATCCCCATGGTCATCCGCGCCCCTTACGGCGGCGGGGTCAAAACCCCCGAGCAGCACGCCGACAGCCCCGAGGCCCTGCTGGCCCACGTGCCGGGGGTCAAGGTGGTGATCCCCAGCAGCCCGGAGCGGGCCAAGGGACTGCTGCTTGCGGCCATCGAAGACCCCGACCCGGTGTTTTTCCTCGAGGCCATCAAGCTTTACCGGGGTGTAAAGGCCGAGGTGCCGGAGGGCTACTACACCCTGCCCCTGGGCCAGGCCCGGGTGGTGCGGGAGGGTGATGCCGCCAGCCTCTTCTGCTACGGCGGCATGGTGGAAGTCTGCCTGAAGGCCGCCGAGGTGGCCGCGCGGGAGGGGGTGGAGCTGGAGGTGGTGGACCTCGAGACCCTGGTGCCCCTGGACACCCCCACCATCCTCTCCTCGGTGCGGAAGACCGGGCGGGCGGTGGTGGTCTACGAGGCCATGCGCACGGGGGGTTTTGGAGCGGAGATCGCCGCCCGCATCGCCGAAGAAGCCCTCGACTACCTACAGGCCCCCATCCTGCGGGTGGCCGGTTGGGACGCCCCCTACCCCCCCTTCAGCGCGGTGGAAAACTTCTACCGCCCGGACGCCAAGCGGGTGCTGGAGGCGGTGCGCCGGGTGCTGGAACACTGACAGCGGTTTTCGGCCACCTGCGATGGCGTCGGCTTAAGCATAACTTCCCTTCCTGAGCCCTGCCGAACGGGTTTGATGCCAGTTGGTTCGGCCCTGAAACAGCCATACGGTTTTTAGCCTCCTTTTGCGAACAAGCGTTTGTTAGAATGATGGCCATGAAACTTCACAGTTACGCGGTCGGAGCCTGGCAGCAGGGCACGGACGACGGCACCCTGGTTACCGATGCGGTGTATGGCGAGCCGGTGGCTTTGGTCAGCAGCCAGGGCCTGGATTTCGGCGCGATGGTGCGCTACGCCCGCGAGGTGGGCGGCCCCAACCTGCGCAAGTACACCTTTCACGAGCGGGCCGCCATGCTGCGGGCCCTGGCGCAGTACCTGCAGGCCCGCAAGGAGCAGTTTTACGAGCTCTCCTACAAGACCGGGGCCACTCAGTACGATAGCTGGTTCGACATTGACGGGGGCTTTGGCACCTTTTTCAGCTACTCCTCGCTGGCCCGGCGCGAGCTGCCCAACGAGCGCTTCCTGGTTGAAGACGACCCCCTTGCGCTCTCCAAGCAGGGCACCTTTCTGGGGCGGCACATCCTGGTGCCCAGGGAGGGCGTGGCGGTGCACATCAACGCCTTCAACTTTCCCGTATGGGGCATGCTGGAGAAGCTGGCCCCAGGCCTTATTGCCGGGGTTCCGGCCATCGTCAAGCCGGCCACCCAGACGGCCTACCTGACCGAGGCGGTCTTCCGGGCCATGATCGAGTCGGGGATCCTGCCGGAGGGGGCCATCCAGCTCATCTGCGGCGGCATCGGCGACCTGTTTGAGCACCTGAACGAGCAGGATTGCGTGACCTTTACCGGCTCGGCCGCCACCGGGCGCAAGCTGAAGGTACACCCCAGCCTGGTCGCCAACGCCGTACCCTTCAACATGGAGGCCGACAGCCTGAACTGCGCCATCCTGGGCCAGAGCGTGGAGCCGGGCGACCTCGAGTTCGAGCTTTTCGTGCAGGAAGTGGTGCGGGAGATGACCGTCAAGGCCGGGCAGAAGTGTACCGCCATCCGCCGGGTGATCGTTCCGCAAGACAAGCTAGAGGCGGTGCTGGAGGCCCTCAAGCGGGCGCTGTCAAAGGTGACGCTGGGCGACCCCCGGCGCCCCGAGGTGCGGATGGGCCCGCTGGTGGGGGCGGCGCAGCGCCGGGACGTGCAGGGTGTGCTCGAGCAGCTCAGGGCGCGGGGCTGCGAGGTGGCCTTCCAGGGTTCGCCCGAGCTTTTGGGCGGCGACTGGGAAAAGGGCGGCTTTATGCCCCCCACCCTGCTTTATAGCCCCAAGCCCTGGGAGAGCGGGGCCCACGACCTCGAGCCCTTCGGCCCGGTGGCCACCCTGATGCCCTACGGAAGCCTGGAGGAGGCCATCGCCCTGGCCCGCCGGGGCCAGGGCAGCCTGGTGGGCAGCATCGTGAGCTACAACCGGCAGGAGGCCCGCACCCTCTTCTTCGGCTGCGCCACCCACCACGGGCGCATGCTCATCCTCAACCGCGAAAACGCCCAGGAGTCCACCGGCCACGGCTCCCCCCTGCCGCTCTTGGTGCACGGCGGGCCGGGCCGGGCCGGGGCCGGCGAGGAGCTGGGCGGGGTGCGCGGGATCAAGCACTACCTCCAGCGCTGCGCGGTGCAGGCCGACCCCACCACCTTAATGGCCCTGAGCAACGAGTACGTGCGCGGGGCCGAGGTGCGCGAGGATGCGGTGCACCCCTTCCGCAAATACTTCGAGGAGCTACAGATCGGGGAGAGCCTCCTCACCCACCGCCGCACCGTGACCGAGGCCGATATCGTGAACTTCGCCAACCTCACCGGCGACTACTTCTACGCCCACGTGGACGAGATCGGGGCCAAAGACTCGATCTTTGGGAAGCGGGTGGCCCACGGCTACTTCCTGATCTCGGCGGCGGCGGGCCTGTTTGTGAGCCCGGCGCCGGGGCCGGTGCTGGCCAACTACGGCCTCGAGCGCCTGCGCTTTATCGAGCCGGTGGGCATCGGGGATACCATCCAGGCCCGCCTGACCGTCAAGTCGAAGACGCCCAAAGACCCCAGGCCGGGCGAGCGGCCCACCGGGGTGGTGACCTGGGCGGTGGAGATTACCAACCAGGAGGGCAAGACCGTGGCCCTTTACGACATCCTGACCCTGGTGGAACGCAGGCCCTCAGTTCAGAATTCCACCGCCTCGGCCTGATAGCCCTTCTCGCCCCGCACCAGCCGGGCCAGAGGCGGCCCCGGCTCGTGGGCGAAGCAAAGCAGGTAGCCGCCCTCGAGCCAGCGCGCGTAGAGCTTTTTGCGGGTCTCGAGGGTGGTCATGGGGTAAAGGTCGAAGGCCGGGATATAAAGAAGCGGGGTCTGCACCTGCAGGGCCACCAGGTCGCCGGTGTAGGCCAGCCGCTGCCCTTCCGAGTCCAGCTCCACCACCTGCATCCCCAGGGTGTGGCCGGGGGCGGGCAGCACCCGCAGGCCGGGCAGGATCTCGGCCTCCCCCTCCACCACCTCAAACCGCCCCTGTTCGGCCAGCGGCTCCACGTTTTCTATGCGGTAGCTGGCCTGGCTGCGCTCGTGGGGGTGCAAAGCGTCCTCCAGCTCCTGCTTTTGCACGATGTGGCGGGCCCTGGGGAAGGTGGGCACAAGCCGCCCCTCCGACAGCCGGGTGTTGAGCCCGGCGTGGTCGAAGTGCAGGTGGGTGTGGATCACCAGCGAGATCTCCTGCGGGGCTACCCCCAGAAGCGCCAGCTGATCGAGCAGGGGGTTGGTCTCGCCCAGGCCGTAGAGGCGGCGGAACTTCTCGCCGGGTTTGCGGTCAATGCCGGTCTCGATGAGCACCAGGCGCTCGCCCGCGCGCACCAGCAAAGGGTTCAGGCCCAGGCGGATGCGGTTTTGCTCATCCGGCGTCACCAGCCTCGACCACAGGCTCTTCGGCACGATGCCGAACATCGAGCCGCCGTCCAGCCAAATCTCGCCGTCGCTCAGGAACCAGAGGTCAAAGTTACCCAGCTTGCGGTACAGGATGGGGCGCATTGGCAACGATTATCTCAGGTTCGAAGGCCGCCAGTCTACGCCGCATGATCGCGATGGCCTCTGGGCTTTGGTCGATCAGCAAAAACCCCCGCCCGTTGCGGGCCGCCGCCTCGCCGGTGGTGCCGGAGCCGGCGAAGAAGTCCAGCACCACCTCGCCGGGGTTGGAGTGCACCCGCACGATGCGCTCCAGGAGCTTGAGGGGCTTTTGCGTGGGGTAGCCGGTCTTCTCCCTGGAGGAGGTGGGCACGATGGTCATCCACCAGACATCGGTGGGGGTTTTGCCCCTCGAGGCCTTCTCCGGCCCGGCCATCTTGGGGGCCAGGTAGGGAATGCGGTCAATGGCCTCGTAGTTGAAGGTGTAGCGCCGGGGGTGCTTGGCGTACCACAGAAGGGTGTCGTGCTTGGCCGGCCAGCGGTTTTTGGAGCGCCCGCCGTAGTCGTAGGCCCAGATGATCTCGTTGATGAAGCTCTTGCGGCCAAAGATCTGATCCAGGAGCACCTTCACGTAGTGCACCTCGCGGTAGTCCAGGTGCACGAACAGCGAGCCGCTCGAGGTGAGCAGTCGGTGGGCTTGCTCGAGGCGAGGCGCCAAAAAGGCCAGAAAGTCGTCGTAGCGGTCGGGGTAGGTGGGGGCCTCGAGGGCCTCGGTGCGGTAGCGCTTACCCCCAAAGCCGCGGCGCGAACCCTGTTCGTCGGCCACTGCGCGTATACGGCGCCGCTGCTGGGTTTTGCGGGTGTTGAAGGGCGGGTCGAGGTAGATGAGGGGAAAGGAAGCATCGGGTAAGGTGCGGATATACTCCAGACACTCCGCCTGCACAATGCGCCGCATCGGCTTGATTCTAGCCCATCTGCAGGCCCGCGCGTACCTCGCTCAAAACCTCCCCCAGCCCCCTCCCCTCCTCCAGCGCCCGGATCAAGGCGCTGGCAATCACCGCCCCATCGGCGGCCTGGGCCGCTTGCTGGGCGGTGGCCCGGTTGGAGATGCCGAAGCCAATCGCCACCGGTGCGTCGGTGAAGCGCCGGATGCGCTGCACCAGCTCGGGCAGGCCCTCCGGCAGCCGATCCCGCGCGCCGGTCACCCCGGCCACCGAGACGGTGTAGACGAAGCCGGTGCAGTGGGGGGTTACGGCCCGGATGCGGGCCTCGGTGGAGGTGGGGGCCAGCAGGAAAGTGGTCTCGAGGCCCGCCCGCTGGGCCAGCGAGACCAGCTCGGGGTCTTCGTCGGGGGGCAGGTCGGGCAGGATCAGGCCGCTGGCCCCGGCCTCCTTGAACATCTGGAAGAAGGCCTCGGGCCCTACCGCCAAAACCGGGTTGATATAGGTCATCAGAAAGAGGGGCTTGTCGGTGCGGGCCCGGATTTCCCGCACGAACCCGGCCACCTCGGCCACCCGCAGGCCCTGCCGCAGGGCCTGCTCGGAGGCCCGCTGGATCACCGGCCCGTCGCCCAGGGGGTCGGAGTAGGGCAGGCCCACCTCGAGCAGGTCGGCATAGGGCAGCACCTGCTCCACGATTTCCAGGTCGCGCCCGCGGCTGGGGTAGCCGGCCATCACGTAGGGGATCAGGGCCGAGCGCCCCTCGGCCCGGGCCCGGGCGAAGGCTTCGCGGGTGGTCATGCCCCACCCTCCATGAGCCGCATCACCTCGGCCACGTCCTTGTCCCCCCGGCCCGAGAGGTTGATGACCATCACCTGCTCGGGCTCCATCTCCGGGGCCAGCTTGGCCGCGTAGGCGATGGCGTGGGCCGACTCCAAAGCCGGGATAATGCCTTCCAGCCGGCACAAAAGCCGGAAGCCCTCGAGGGCCTCCTCATCGCTCACCCCCACGTACTCGGCCAGGCCCTGCTCGGCGTAGTAGCTGTGCTCGGGGCCCACCCCGGGGTAATCGAGGCCCGCCGAGACCGAGTGGGCCGGCAGAATCTGGCCGTCGTCGTCGTAGAGCAGGTACATCTTGGCCCCGTGCAGCACGCCTTTGCGGCCCGCCCCGATGCTCAGGCTGTGCAGGCCCGAGGCTTGGCCGTGGCCGGCGGCCTCCACCCCAATCAGCCGGGGACGATTTTCCTGATAAGCAAAGGGCGCAAACACCCCAATGGCGTTGGAGCCCCCGCCCACGCAGGCCAGGATGACATCCGGGTTCTCGCGGCCCTCTTTCTCCAGGAGCTGGGCCTTAATCTCCTCCCCCACCACGCTCTGGAAGTCGCGGGCCATGGCGGGGTAGGGGTGCGGCCCCACCACCGAGCCGATGATGTAGAAGCTGTCGCGCACGTTGGTCACCCAGTCGCGGATGGCCTCGTTGGTGGCGTCCTTGAGGGTGCGGGTGCCGCTCTCCACGGGGCGTACCTCGGCCCCCAGGAGCTTCATGCGAAAGACGTTCAGGGCCTGCCGGCGCACATCCTCGGCCCCCTGGTAGACCACGCACTCCAGGCCCATCAGGGCTGCCACGGTGGCCACCGAGACGCCGTGCTGGCCCGCGCCGGTCTCGGCGATCACCCGCTTCTTGCCCATGCGCTTGCACAGTAGGGCCTGGCCCAGGGTGTTGTTGATCTTGTGGGCCCCGGTGTGGTTCAGGTCTTCGCGCTTGAGGTAGATCCTGGCCCCGCCCAGGTGCCGGGTCAGGTTCTCGGCGAAGTAGAGGGGGCTGGGCCGGCCCACGTACTCGCGCAGGTAGTAGGCGTACTCGGCCAGGAACTCGGGGTCTTGCTTGTAGTGCAGGTAGGCCTCGGTGAGCTCCTCCAGGGCCGGGATCAGGGTCTCGGGCACGTAGCGCCCGCCGAAGTCGCCGTAGCGGCCTCGAGCATCGGGTAGAGGGTAGCTGGGTAGCTGCATAGGTTCCTCACAAAAATTTTGGGTAGGGGTCAAAAGAAAAACTCGAGGTCGTGACCTCGAGGAAAGCCCAGACGCGTGGGAAAGACCCACCGCGCTCAGGCCCGGCGACGCCACCAGCGCTGGTGGTGCCACTTGTAGCTGCGGGGGGTGCGGGGTCGCATCTGCCCAAAGGGTAGCAAGCACCGGGGCTTCCGTCAAGGTTCCAAAGAGCGCTTTCTGCAAGCAGGTCGGGGTGTTAGAGTAGGTGCGCAATGGAACCTTACGAACACTATCTCGATTCACTCGCCAGGGTCGCCGTGCATGTGGGGCTGGGCCTCCAGGAAGGCCAGGAGCTGCTGATTACCGCGCCCATCGAGGCGGTACCGTTGGTGCGGAAGATCACCGAGTACGCCTACAAGGCCGGGAGCCCCCTGGTCAGCGTGCTCTACGACGACGAGGCCGCCCACCTACTGCGCTTCCAGCACGCCCCCGATGCTTCCTTCGACAAAGCGCCCCAGTGGCTCTATAACGGCATGGCCGAGGCCTTTCAGGCCGGGACGGCCCGCCTGCACATCGCCGGCAGCGACCCTAACCTGCTGGGGGGCCAGCCCCCCGAAAAGGTGGCCCGGGCCAGCCGGGCCCGCTCCCTGGCCTACCGGCGGGTGCTCGAGCTCATCACCACCCACCACATCAACTGGAGCATCGTGGCCTATCCGCACCCGGCCTGGGCCCGCGCAGTGTTTCCGGGGCTACCCGAGCAAGAGGCCGTACAAAAGCTATGGGAGGCCATTTTCAAGGCCTCGAGGCTCGATACCCCCGACCCCGTAGCCACCTGGAAAGCCCACAACCAGCGCCTGGCCGAGCGCGTGGCCTACCTGAACCAGAAGCGCTACCACGCCCTGCACTTCAAAGGCCCCGGCACCGACCTGCTGGTGGGCCTGGCCGAGGATCACCTCTGGGCCGGCGGGGCCGTGCAGGCCAAAAACGGCGCGGTCTGCAACCCCAACATCCCCACCGAGGAGGTGTTTACCGCCCCTCACAAAGACCGCGTCGAGGGCGTGGTGCGCAGCACCAAACCGCTTTCCTACCAGGGGAGCCTGCTCGAGGATATCGAGGTGCGCTTTGAGAAAGGCCGCGTGGTGGAGGCCACCGCCAAAAGCGGGGCCGACGTGCTGAACCGGGTGCTGCAAACCGACGAAGGAGCCCGCCGCCTGGGCGAGGTGGCCCTGGTGCCGCACTCCTCCCCCATCGCGCAAAGCGGCCTGCTGTTCTACAACACCCTCTTCGACGAGAACGCGGCCAGCCACATCGCCTTAGGCCAGGCCTACAGCGAGTGCATCCAGGGGGGTAGCCAGCTCAGCCCCGAAGCGCTCGAGGCCAAAGGGGCCAACCGCAGCCTGATTCACATCGACTGGATGATCGGCTCAGGGGAGATCGATGTGGACGGCATCACCGCCTCGGGGCAGGCCGAGCCGCTGATGCGCAAGGGCGAGTGGGTTTAGGCGCTGGTTTGCTCGAGGTAGCGCGCCCAGGCCGCCAAAGCGTGGGTTAGGGCATAACCCCGGTTAGTCAAAAAACGAATGGCGCGGGGCTTCTCACCCCTGTGGCGGCTGGGGTAGCGCTCCAACAGGGCCAGCGCCTCTTCGACCGGGTCTTTCTGGGCCGTTTGCACGGCCAACACCTGGTCTACAATCTCGCTCGAGACACCCTTAGACAAAAGGGCCCGGCGCAGCTTGGCCGCGCCCCACCGGCCCGAATACAACCGAACATAACCTTCGGCGTAGCTATGGTCATCGAGGTAACCCCGTTGCTTGAGGCGCCCAAGGGTTTCCTCCACCACTTCTGGCGGGGCTCTACGGGATAGTTTTTGGCGCAGGGCTGTCTCCGAGTAAGCCCGGGCGCCCAGCAACCGCAGCGCATACAAAAACAACCCATCGGGATTCTCTTGCTTCATCTGTTCGATTATGCCCCAAGCAGGGCGATAGCGGATTCGGTTGTTCGATAACGGAAGGGAGTGCGCTAGGATTCAAAAAGATAACCTCTGGAGTTTTTTGCTTTGACCGATGACTGTCAGCAGTGAAGGACTCAGGCCGATCGAAGGGGGTAGAAAAGCATTTTCGGTAGTAGCGTTTGGGCTTGTCAAAGTGAACGTATCACACTTGACGCTCGGGCGTGAACCCTAGACACTAGACTGAGCCATTTATGGCTCGCCAGGCTCCGTATGCGCGTCTTTGCCATCGCCGATATACATCTGTCCAAAGCCTTCCCCAAGCCGATGAACATCTTTGGGCCGGAATGGGATGGGCATCCCGAGGCTGTGTTCGAAGAGTGGCAAAAAGTAGTAGGTGAGGACGACCTGGTAATCGTGGCTGGGGATATCTCCTGGGCTATGAAGCTGCCCGAAGCCATGCTCGATTTAGCCGACCTGGCCAAGCTTCCGGGTATTAAGGTGCTTCTGCGCGGGAACCACGACTACTGGTGGCCCTCCATCAGCCGCCTGCGACAGGTGCTGCCCCCCCGCATGCACGCTTTGCAGCACGACTCGCTGGTCATCGGCAATCTAGCCATCGCCGGGAGCCGCGGCTGGGACACCCCCGGCAGCTATAACTTCACCCCAGAGGACGAGAAAATCTACAAGCGGGAAATAGAACGGCTGGGGCTTTCACTCAAAACCCTGCAGGGGCACGACTACCAGTACCTGGTGCTGGCCCTGCACTACCCCCCTTTCGGCCCCACCGGCGGCCCCACCGGCTTCACCGAGCTTATTGAACGCTACCGGCCCACCTGCGTGGTGTACGGACACCTGCACGGAGCCGACCCAGAAAAACTGCCCAAACACTGGAACGGCATTCCCCTGCACTTTGTTTCGGCCGACGTGGTACGGTTCAGACCCCAGCTCATCCTCGATACGCCTCATCAAACCCATACCCACCAGCCCACACGCTGAAAGCCGGCATCTGGAGTATCATCCAGGCATGATTACCGCGTTTGTCCTAATCCAGACCAGCCGTGAGTCCACCGCCGAAACCGCCGAGGCGGTGGCCGAGATCCCTGGGGTGGCCGAGGTGTACTCGGTGACGGGTGAGTGGGATCTAGTAGCGATTCTACGCTTCAAAGACTTCGAACAGCTCGACGACATCGTAACCCTGGGACTGCGCAAACTAAAAGGCATCGAACGCACCCAGACCCTCCTGGCCTTTAGAGCCTACTCGCGCAAGCTGCTCGAGCAAGGCTTCAATATCGGCGGCGAAGGTCTGTAGATATCCCATGTTCCGCTTCTTCATGCTGATCCAGCTCGGGCTTATGCTGGTCGGTTCTATCTGGATGGGGCTGGCCGGTTACCCCATCGTAAAGAACCCCGATCCTCTACGTGATAGCCTGGTTTTTCTGCTGCTTTTTTTGGGGCTGATGGGCCTCGAGCGGTTGTTCTCCCTACTTTTCCCCCAAAGCTTCCGGGCCGCCGAGGCCCTGCACGGCCAGCTCGGAACCTTGATGCGCGCCCAGGGTATGAATCATCATCAAGCCCTGCTGCTGGCTGTGGCTTCCGGGGTGGGCGAAGAGCTGTTTTTTCGGGGGGCCTTGCAGAACGCCCTGTGGGGCGGTTGGCTGGGGGTGTTCCTTCAAGCCCTGGTGTTCACCGCGCTGCACCCAGTGCCCGATCGCAGAGCCTGGAGCTATCCGCTGTTCATCTTTTTGGGCGGTCTGGGCTTCGGTACAGCCTATCTGCTCACCGGAAGCCTGATCCCTGGCATACTGGCGCATTATCTGCACAACGCCCGGGGCTTCTATCAACTGCTGGATCAGCCCAAGGCCGACGGTCAAATTTAGAGCAGCCCCTGGAGCCCTCAAGCCAGTGATAGGCGCTGCACACCATCGTACAAAACACAAAAACCACTATTCTGATATGCTTTTAGAGCTATGGCATACCAAAAAATCACGGTTCCCGCTGGCGAGAAAATTACCATCCAAGACGGCAAGCTGCAGGTACCCGACGAGCCCATCATCGGCTTTATTGAAGGCGACGGCACCGGCCCGGACATATGGCGAGCCGCGCAGCCGGTGCTGGATGCGGCGGTCGCCAAGGCCTATGGGGGCAGGCGCAAAATAGCCTGGGCCGAAATTTATGCTGGTGAGAAGGCCAACCAGGTCTATGGTGAACCCATCTGGCTACCGGAAGAAACCCTCGATTTCATCCGCGAATACCTGGTAGCCATCAAAGGCCCGCTCACCACGCCGGTCGGGGGCGGGATTCGCTCCATTAATGTGGCTTTGCGCCAGGAGCTCGACCTGTACGCTTGCGTACGCCCGGTGCAGTGGTTCGAAGGGGTGCCCAGCCCGGTGCGCCACCCCGAGCTGGTCAACATGGTGATTTTCCGGGAAAATACCGAGGACATCTACGCCGGCATCGAGTTTCCCAAGGACAGCCCCGAGGTTAAGCGGTTCCTCGAGTGGTTCGAGGCCGAGTTTCCCAAATCCTACGGCAAAATTCGTTTCCCCCAAACCGCTGGTATCGGTATCAAGCCGGTATCGGAGGAGGGCACCCACCGCCTGGTCGAGGCTGCTATCAACTACGCCATCGACAACGACCTACCCTCGGTCACCCTGGTGCACAAGGGCAACATTATGAAGTACACCGAAGGTGCCTTCCGCGACTGGGGGTATGCCCTGGCCAAGCGCAAGTTTGGTGCCGTAGACCTCGACGGAGGCCCCTGGCAAACCATCACCAACCCCAAGACGGGCCGGCAAATTATCATCAAGGACATGATTGCAGACAATTTCCTGCAGCAAATCCTGCTGCGGCCGGCCGAGTACAGCGTGATTGCCACCCTTAACCTCAACGGCGACTACATCTCCGACGCCCTGGCTGCCCAAGTAGGGGGCATTGGCATCGCGCCCGGCTCCAATGTCAACTATTACACCGGGCACGCGGTGTTTGAGGCCACCCACGGCACCGCCCCCAAGTACGCCGGAAAAGACCAGGTTAACCCCAGCTCGGTGATTCTCTCCGGCGAGATGATGCTGCGCTACATGGGCTGGACGGAAGCCGCCGACTTAATTATCCACGCCATGACCAAGACCATTGCGCAGGGCCGGGTTACCTACGACTTCCATCGCCTGATGGTGGCCGAAGGCCGCAACGCAACGCTGCTCAAATGCAGCGAGTTCGGTCAGGCCCTGATCGAAAATATGTAATACCAGATTCGGTTAGTTCGGCGCCGGAAGGCGGCGAACTAACCCGACCGAAGGGAGTGCTCTAGGATTCAAAAAGATAGCCTCTGGAGGTCTTTGCTTTGGATGACTATCTTTTTGAATCCGGTATAACATTCCCAAGGCTTTTCCACCTTTTTGGATCCCAGCGCACACCCTTTGGTTGGGTTAGTCCGGTGCCAAACGAATCCAACCTGCTACCGCCCAGGCCGCGCCCGCCGGATAGTCCGGTGGGCTTTGCGTTACAGCCACACCAAAAAGCACGCCCCGATGCTTTATAATGCCTCCATAAACACCTTTCGTCAGCGGCATTGTGGGGGGGTTCAATGGTACAGATTCTTTTGGTGCTGGGCCTGCTTTTAATGGTGTACAACACCTACACCGGCCTGCAGGTCAAGGGCCAGGCGCCGGGTGGCATCATCGGGGAGCGGCTGACCCAGCTCAATGCACTGGTTATCTTCTTTACACTGGGGTATCTGCTGGTGGGTATCCTGACCTGGAACCGCCCAGCTGATACCCTGCTGGCCATCATGGCTTTGATACTGCTCTTCGGGGCGATCTTTGTCTTCCTGGTGCTTCGGTTGGTGCAGGCCATATTGAAGGCGCTCGAGGGCTAATGCACTTCTATCGCCAGACCAGCAAGGCCCTGGACATCTTCCTCAGTCGGGAGGAGCGGTTGGTCTATACCCTCTGTCGAGAAGCGGTCAGCGATCTGGTTCTGGCCCAGCGCACCCAGCTCGCCCCGGAGACACTGCAACAATTGCTGGCCCACCTGCTCGAGCAAGGCCTGATTGAAGAGGTGGGCGCAAACCAGGAACCCGCCCGCCCGCCCGCAGATCCACCCGATCAGCTGGCCATAATCAAAGCCCGACTGCTCACCATCCTTCAGGAGGAGCTTGGGGAGCGGGCCTCCCAGTTTGCATTGGAGGTCGAGCGCAAAGAGGACATAAAGGTGCTGGAAGAGTGGAGCCGCAGGCTGGTGCTCAAACTCCGGCTCACCATGAGCCAGAAGGCCGCGGACGCGCTCGAGGCCCGTCTACAGTCGCTTTTTAGCTAGCCCTCACCGGCGCGTCTCAAAGCTCTAGATGCACCCCCTGCAGGCGGCGGGTCATCACCTGTGCATACTCGATCCAGTCGGCCAGGGCCTGGTTGACCGACTGGCGCATCAGGAACTCCCCAGGCGATAGGCGCCTTAAGAGCAGGAATGGTGGGTTGCTGAGGCTCTCGAGCACCCTTTGCAGGTGGTCGGCCTCGAGGTTCAGCTCCCGCGCCATGGGCATCAGGTCGGCCAGCAGAAAGACCTGCTGGGGTGAGTAATCGGCCAGCAAGGTAAGAACCGCAGAGAAGTGGCTGCGCTCCCGCAGCACGCCAGAAATTTCACGCTCAAGCGACTGAATGGCTTCCAGGTCGATGCGCCCCTCCCGCAGCAGCCGCTCGACGTCCAGCGGCCCCAGCGGAAAGGCGGCGCGCAGCTTGGTCAGGCGCTGCAAGGCCTCGGGCGAGACGTAGCCCAGACCGGAGGGCCGCAGGGCGGCGATCTCAGCCAAGGCCTCGGCTTTGGAAGACTCCCCGGCCACCATCGCCGCATACTGCACCCGCCCCTGCTGGCGGTAGGACAGAAGCTCTTTAGCTTCCATCTCGCCAAATTTGGCCAGGGCCAGCAAGAATGTTCGACGGCCCAGGGCCGCCCTAAACACCCAGGGTGCGGCGCTCGACTCGCGAGAAAAACCCAGGGCCTCGAGGTCGGCAGAAAACGCCGGCACCTCGCTGGAGAGTGGCTTGTGGGGGTAAATGAGCTCTCTGGGATAGGGCGTAACCCGTACCCGCTTTTCGGGCTTATCGGGTGAAGGCTCAGGGGGTTGGGGTTTCGGACGCTCGAGCTCGGTCGGGCGGGGCCGGGCCGGTCTGGCCGCCGTGGTCAGGGCTTCCAGCACAATCTCACTGCCCTCGAGGTGCAGCACGATTTTGTCGTTGACCCCCAGGCGGCGCTTCGCATAGTAAGGGGCCAGGCCCTCGAGGCGGTTCTGCGCCCAGTTGATGGGGGCCTCGTAGATTTCACCTTCTTCGTCTCGCAGGGCAATACGCTCTTTGCCCTGCAAAAAAACCCGCAGGGGCTGGGTTAGGCTCATGGTTCCGGTATTCAGGCAGGTGCTGGTGAGAACGTAACGCGCAATCATAAGGTTCCTAACGGGCCATGAAGGCTAGTTGGCTGGTCGGAGCGGGATGGCCTGCGGTGAGCATGTAGTACATTTCATGGGCCACCTGAAGGGTGGTCTCCACATCGCCCATCGCACGATGGCGGGCGGGAATGGGCCCCAGGTCGAAGGCCCAGGCCAGGGAGTCCAAGCCCCGCTTGGTCAGCCCCGGCAGGGCCTTACGGGCCCAGTGTATCGTGTCCACTACCGGATTATCCAGGCGATAACCCAGGCGTTGGAGGCGTGGCTGCAAAAAACCCAGGTCGAAACTTGCGTTCTGGATGATCAGGGTGGCATTATCCAGCAGCGGCCAGGCTTCCTCCAGCACCGTATAGATATCGGCGGCACCTTGCACATCCTGGTTACGAATGCCGGTCAGTCGGCTGATAAAAGGGGGAATCGGGGCCCCCGGATTGACCAGCCGCTCAAACACGGTGCGGCGGCCGTTCTCGAGGCGCACCAGCGCCAGCTCGATGATTTCGTGATCCTTGGGGGATAGGCCGGTGGTCTCGATATCCAGCACCACCACTGCTTCGCCCTGGGCCGGAAAACTGTATTTCCACTCCCACAGGCCCACCCCTCCGGGCGAGCGCTCAAAGCGTCCATCCAGCAGGTCGCTTATTAGTTCGTTGAGCCAGGCGCCTTTGGGCCAGCTCTGTAAAGCCAGCACCTGCTCAAGCAGCACCTGCTCGGGAAGATGAAAGCCGGCGCTGCGCAGGTGGCGGGCGAGTCGGGTCGAAAGGCGGTAGTGGGTTGGACTCATGAGCCGGGGCATCGGTAGGCACGAAACCTCGAGGGTGTGAAAAAGACCAGTTCAGGCGCTTGAAAAAAACTTTGAGTTCACGGGATAATCCGAGGTCTCGGAGGGAGTATACCGCAGTTTACACGGATATGACAGGGTTTGATAGACGTTAAAGCAATAACATTAAGCAGCCCCTCGAGGGCCTTATATAGCCGCGCGGGCGAAGGCTCGTTCAGTGGCCTGCTCAAAAGCGTTGGCTGCTACAAATATCTGCTCATCGTGCAGGGCCTTGCCAATAAGCTGCACCCCCACCGGCAGGTGGCCTTCAAAACCCGCTGGGATGCTCATGGCCGGCAGCCCAGCCAGGTTGACCGCCACGGTATCGATGTCGGCGAGGTACATCGAGAGGGGGTCGGTGGTTTTTTCGCCCAAGCGGAAGGCGGGAAATGGGCTGGTGGGGGTCAGTAGCAGGTCGGCCTGGCTAAAGGCCCGGTCGAAGTCGGCCTTGATCCGGGCCCGGGCCCGCAAGGCCTTGCCGTAGTAGGCCTCGTAGTAACCCGAGGAGAGCACAAAAGTGCCCATCAGAATACGCCGCTGCACCTCCGGGCCAAAGCCGTGTTCGCGGCTTTGCATCATGGTGGTGGTGCTGTCCTCGCCAGGCACCCGCAGGCCGTATAAAGTTCCGTCGTAGCGGGCAAGGTTTGAACTGATTTCCGCCGTGTTGACAATGTAGTAGGCAGCCAGGGCGTATTCCAGCGAGGGCAGGCTCACCTCCACAAACCGCACCCCCTGGGCTTCCATAACCGACCGGAAACGCTCGAGGGCTTCCAGCACACCCGGTGAGTTGCCCACGGCCAGGGCCTCTTTGACCAGGCCAATGGTGAGACCCCGGCTCGAGGCCTGCAAGGCGGCAGCAAACTGCGCCTGTATCTCCAGGCTGGTGCTATCCATAGGATCGTAGCCGCTTACCACATCGCTCAGCAAGGCCAGATCCTGCACCGTGCGGGCCATGGTACCCACCTGATCGAGGCTGCTGGCCGTGGCCACCACCCCGTAGCGTGAGATGCGGCCATAGGTGGGTTTGAAGCCATACACCCCACACAGCGCAGCCGGCTGGCGCACGCTTCCGCCGGTATCGGTTCCCAGCGCCAATGGAACCATGCCGGCGGCCACCGCAGCCGCCGAGCCCCCCGAGGTGCCCCCGGGAACCCGTTCGGTGTCCCAGGGGTTGCGGGTAGGGCCAAAGGCCGAGTACTCGGTGGAAGAACCCATGGCGAACTCATCCATGTTGGCCTTGGCTACCACCACCGCCCCGGCCTGGCGCAGTTTTTCCACCACGGTTGCGCTGTAAGGCGGCACAAAATCCGCTAGCATCCTGGAGCCGCAGGTCGTCGCCAGATCCTGGGTGCAGATGTTGTCCTTCAGTACAACTGGAACCCCAGCCAGGGGTAGGTGCTCACCGCGAGCCAGCCGCTGCTCCACCAGGGCGGCTTCTTGCTCGGCCTGGGGATTCAGGCGAATCAAAGCATGAAGCCGGGGCTCGAGCTGGGCAATCCGCTGCAAAGATGCAGATACCACCTCTTGCGGCGAAACCTGGCCCGACTGGATATTTTTCACAATTTCGTGCGCCAGCATACCGCCCCATGATAAAGCCCAGCCGGCCGATGTGGGATACCGCGCCTCAGGGGCCCACCAAAGACCGATCCAGGAAGTCCACGGTGCTCTGGGCCACCCGCTGCCACCCCTCTTCGGCCGGAATGCCGGCCGGCTGATCCCCCCGTTGGGGGCCGTAGGCCCCAAAACCGGCGTGGTTGAGGCCGGGAATGGTCTCAGTTTGGGTATTCTTAGGAAACTTGGCCAGACTGGCCTCGAGCTGCTCTTTTCGAATGACCGCGTCGCGCTCACCAAACAGGGCCAGGGTGGGCGTGGCCTTGTCCGAAAGGTCGTTTTGCGGATAGGCTGCCCACATCACCAGCGCCCTAACCTCCGGGTTGCTCTGGGCAAAGTTGGAGGCCACCACCCCCCCCAGGCTATGCCCGCCCACCGCCCAGGGGAGCTGGGGGGCCTCGGCCATGGCCTGGCGGGCCTTGCCCTGCTCGGTGACGGCCAGATTAAAGCGCACCCGCAGCAAAGCCACCCGATAACCTTTTTGTGCAATTTTACGCAGAGGCGGGGCATAGGCCTGGGGCTCAACCAACCCCCCAGGGTAAAAGGCCAGCCCCCCTTTGACCACCCCCTGGGGCATGAACACCCAACCATAGGGCCTGTCCTGCACCAGAACCTGGCTGTCCGAGACCAGGGCCTCGAGCGCCGCTTGCGCGGGCGGATAGGGGGCCAGGGCACGCCGGGTGTACCAAACCGTAGCAGAGGCAAAAAGCAGCAACCCACCCAAAAAAACCAGCCAAAAGACGCGTTGTTTGTTCATAATTCAGGCACCGGCTTCCTATATTTACCAGATTCGGTTAGTTCGGTGCCAAACCAACCCAACCAAAGGGATGCGCTTTCTTCACCGAGCATAGCGAGGGGTGTGCGCTAGGAGCCTCCGGATGACTATCTTTAGCCCCCTCGAGGCCGCAAATCCTTTAGTCTCCGATGGCCGGGCTGGCGGCGAGGCGCTGCTCCTGGCGCAGTTTTTCGTAGCGCCGCCGCTCGAACAGATAGAAGGCCGCCGGCACCACGTAGAGCGTCAGCAGCATGGAGACCGAAACCCCGCCCAGGATGATGATACCCAGCGGACGGCGGAACTCCGAGCCTTCACCCGCCGCGGCGATGAGGGGAATGGAGATCATCAGCACCGTGAGGGTGGTCATCAAGATGGGGCGCAGGCGCAGCCGCCCAGCCTCAACCAGTGCGTCATACAGCGACTTTTCACGGGCTTCACGCACCGCAAAGTCCAGGAGCAGGATGGCGTTCTTGGTAACCAGGCCGATCAAAATCACCACCCCCAGCACCGAAACCACATCCAGGCCGCTTCGGAAGAAGTACAGGAACCAGAAAGCCCCCACCAGGGCCAGCGGTACCGGGAGCAGCAGGTACAGGGGGTAGCGGAAGGTGTTGAACTGGCTCGAGATCACCAGGAAGTTGAGCAGCAAAGCCAGGCCAAAAGCAATGGGCGCACTGCGGGCCAGGTCCCCCACAAAAGCGGTAGAGCCCTGGGTTTCCAGCCGCACCCCATCGGTAAAGACCCCGGCTTTCTCCAGCTCCTGCTGCACCAGGTTGGCAAGCTGGAAGGTGCCGATCTCCGAGTCGGGCGCCCGGTTGGCGTTGATGCCAGCCGAGAAGGCCTGGTTGGTGCGCGAGAGCTGGGCAGGGGTCTGGCGGCTTTCAAACTGCCCCAGGCTGCCCATGGGCAGGGTGCTGCGCAGGGCGGGTGCCGCAACCGGCAATGAGAGCAGGCTGGACTGATCGGGGACAAAGCGGGGATCGGCCCGAACCACGATGGGAATATCGTCCCCGCCGGCGCGAAGGCTGCCCGCCTCGGTACCAGCATTGTAGATGCGCAGGGTCTGGGCCAGGTCGCTGGGGGTAAGGCCGGTGCCGACGAGTTTGTTGGGATCGGGGATCAGCACCCGCTCGGTTGCGGTCTCCTCCAGGCTGCTGCGCACATCTATCAGGTAAGGCAGCCTGCGCATGACCTCGAGCACCTGGCGGTTCTTCTCGGCCAGCAAGGTGGGGTTGGGTGCGGTCAGGGTAAACTGCAGATCGGCGGCCCCACCCGGCCCCCCCTCCGGCACCGTCACGCGCAGCTCGGCTTCGGGGCGATCTGCAAGCAGGCCCTGCAAGGCCTCCCGGTAGATGGGCAGCAGATCGTACACGTACGGCCGCTCGTCTCTATTCACCAGCTCCACCACAATACGGGCCCGCTCAGGGTTGCCGCCCCCGAGGATGTTTTGTGAGCTGCCCACCGTGTTGAGCACTGCCCGCACCTCGGAGCGCGCCTGCAACCAGGATTCCAGCCGCCGCGAAAGGGCGTCGGTTTCCGATAGAGCGGTGCCCTTGGGAAGCGCCAGATCGATGTTGATCTGCCCATTGTCGTTTTTCGGGGTGAAGTTGAAGGGAATTTTGGGGGCCACATAGCCGATGCTCAGGAAAAAGCCCAGCCCCACCAGCAGCACCAGGCCGCTCCGCTTAAGCGCCGCAGCCAGACTGCGCGCGTAGAACTCCCTTAAAGCCAGGAAAACCCCCTCCGACACCCCGTGCAAGCTGCCTGCAATGGCACCGGCCAGACCGAAAACCACCGAAAAAAGCCAGCGCAATGGAGCCAGCAAAAGGGTCAGGGGGGTTATCAGGATATTGAACCAGCGACGCGGGGCGCTCAGGTCGGGCTGGCGGTAGACGTGCAGCCGCAGCCCCCAGCGCAAATCCTCCCCCAGACCCAGCAACCGCTGGCCGAGCTGGCGCCAGGTGGGGGGTTCGGGATCGGGGAAGTAGGCCAGGCGCACCGTAAGGAAGAAGAGGGCCTCGAGCCAGCTCACCGCGATGGCTGCGGCCAGCACAATGCCGAACTGTCGGAAGAACTCGCCGATAATTCCCGGCAGAAAACTGATGGGCAAAAAAACCGCCAGGAGCGAAAGGGTGGCCGCCGAGACCGCCGACAGCACCTCGGTGGAGCCCTTGAGCACCGCCTGTAGGTTGTCGTAGCCCATGCGACGGTAGCGCTCGATGTTCTCCGATAGCACGATGGAGTCGTCTACTACGATGCCCACCGCCACAATAAGGGCCAGCAAGCTGATGATGTTGAAAGTAAAGCCCAGCAGGCCAAATACAATCAGCGCCCCCGACATGGTGATGGGGATGGCCAGCACCACACTGAAGACCGAGTTGAGCTTGCCCAGGAAGATCAGGGTGATAAAGGAGACGATGGCGGCTACCAGCAGCACCTCGCGGAAGGTGTCGTTGACGGTGTTTTCGATGAAGGTGGTGGTGTCGCCCACAATGCGGGCCTGATACCCCTGGGGCAGACGGGCCTCTTGCAGGGTGCGCTTGATACCCTGGGCCACCGCCACAGCGTTGGAGTCCGGGGTTTTGCGCACAGCCAGCGGAATCACAGGCTGACCGTTGAGCCGGGTCAGCCGGGTGGGCTCGGCCTGGGCATCCCGCACCACCCCCAGGTCGTTCACCTGGAGGCCGCGGGCCGGGTCAACCAGAATCCGACCGACATCCTCGGGGGTGGTGGGCGTGTTGCGCAGGGTGAAGAGCAGGCGCTGTCCCTGGTCGCTCTGGGTTCCAGCGGGAATGGCCAGGGCCGAAGCCTGAATGGCCGCCACCACCTGGCCCGGAGATAGGTTGTAGGCAGCCACCTTGTAAGGATCGAGCAGCACCTGTATCTGCCGATCAGGCGCGCCCTGCACCTGCACATCGGCCACCCCGGTGACCAGCTGCAAGCGGGGCTTTAGCACGTCGTTGGCATACTTAGCCACCTCCCGCAGATCACGCCCATCGGCCGATAGCGCGATAAAGAGAATCGGCGAAGCCGCAGGGTCGAAGCGCTGCACCACCGGGGCCTCAGCCTCGCGCGGCAACTGCCCACGCACCGCCGCCACACGTTGTGAGACATCGGTGGCCACCCGGTTGATGTCCTGGCCGAACTCAAAGGAAATCACCACCTGTGAGAAGCCCTCACCGGAGATGGAAGCCACCTGATCGAGTCCCGCCAGCGTGGAAACGGCATCCTCGATGGGGCGGCTGATCTGCTGCTCGACCTCTTCAGGCCCGGCCCCAGGGTAGGCGGTGGTCACGGCCACCACCGGAATTTCGAAACGGGGCAGCAGATCCACCCCCACCCGGCTGCCGGAGATGAGTCCAAAAAGCACCATCGCCAAAAAGACGGCGGTGGAGAAGACAAAGCGCCTGACAAAAAAGGCGATTACTGGATTAACCGGTTTGTCGTCGATCGGGCGTTCTGGCTGGCTCATACCCACCTCTGCGCTAAGCGACCCAGGGGCGCTTCGAAGCCCTTCACTGCACCACCTCTACCGCATCTCCATCGCTCAGACTCGAGGGCACCGGGAAGACCACCGGCTGGCTGCCCAGCCCATCCACCGCCACCTGGGTGCCGGTATCGCCCAACACCCGCACCGGGGTTCGCACAGCCTTGCCGTCCTGCACTACAAACACGAAAGTGTTGCGGCCTTCGGTGCGCAAAGCCCCAGCGGGCAGCAAAACGCCCTGGGCCAGGGTCAGGGTGTAGCGCACCTGGCCGCTGGCACCTGGCGGCAGCGCACCCTCAACCCGGGCGGTCAGCTCGACGAGCCGGTCGGTGCCAGGCACCTTGCTGCTTTTGATCAGGGTAGCGGGGTAGCTGCGTCCTGCGTAAATCAGTTCGACCTGGCGGCCCATCGGTAGGCTGGCGGCCTCCTCGGGGGGCAGGCGGAAGCTGGCCTCGAGCCTCGAGGTATCGGCCAGCCTGAAAGCCCGCTGACCGGCACTCACAAACTCGCCCGGGTTCACGAATATCTCGGCCACCACACCCGCAAAGGGGGCTTTCACCTCGGTATCGGCCACCGCCCGCCGGGCCTGGTTGAGCTGGTTCTGGGCCTGTTGCACCTGCAGCCGCAGCAAGGCCAGATCCTCGCTGGAAGCCCGCTGGGCACGGGCCAGGTTCTCACGGGCGTTGTCGAAGGCGGCCTTGGCCTGGTTGTAGGCAGCCTCGAGGCCAACAAGCTCCACCTGGGCAATGGCCCCAGCCTGGAAGAGCTGCTGGCCTTCCCGGTAGCGCCGCTCGGCCACCTGGAGGTTGGCCTGGGCCGATTCCAGGCTGGCCTGCAGGGGGGCCAGGGAGCCCGCGGTCGAGCGCTGGGCCCGCTCGAGGTTCACCTGGGCCTGCTGCAAGGCCAGCTCGGCGTTGCGCAGCGCGATCTGGGCATTGGCCGGGTCGAGGCGCAGCACCACCTGCCCCTGAGCCACCCGGCTGCCCTCACTTACCGCTATCTGCAAAACTTTACCCGAGGCCGTCGCGCCCACCTGGCTCTCACGGGCTGGGGAAAGGATGGCCCCGGTCGTGCGCACCGTGCTAAGCACCCCACGCGCCGGCTGCACCACCCGCACCTTGATGCTGCGGGCAACCGCTTCTTCGGCAGTAGGATTTTCGCTATTTGCCGCCCGGCGCGGGCCACACCCGGCCAGCAACAGCGCAGCCACCCCCAACCACAGCCAGATCTTGTTGCCAGGCCGGGCCATTAGCGACCTCCGGCCAGCAGGCTGTAGTAGGCCCGGAAGTAGTTCCCCAGGGCCTGCTGGGCGGCCAGCTCAGCCTGGATAAAGGAAAGCTCGGTCTGAAGGTAGGCCACCTGGCTGATCAGGCCCGCATCCAGGCGCTTTTTATCGTTGGCCAGGGTTTCGCGGGCGTTGGCCAGGGCCGACTGCTGCACCGATAGGGCGCGGGCTGCGGCCTGCAAGTTTTGCAAGAGCGAGTCGTACTGCAGGGCCAGGCCACGCTCAATTTCCCGGGCACCAGCCACCGCCTGCTCGGCCCGCGACCTGGCCGCATCAATCTCGGCCCGGGCCGCGTAGCTGGGGTCGAGCAGCTCAACCTGTAGCTGGGCCAGCTCAACCCGCTGACGGGCCTGCAGCACATCGGGGTTCTTGCCCAGAAGCCCCTGTACCACACTGGCCTCGGGCATGGCCGGGGGGTTGGGCAGAGGGGCCAGGGCCTCAAAAGCCCCCACCAGGCTCCTCAGCGAGGCCTGGGCCAGGGCCAGGCCGTTCTCAGCCCGGTTGAGGTTGCTGCGCGCCTCCTCCAGGCGGTTCTGGGCATTGCGCACATCCAGCGCCGTACCGGAGCCGTTGCGCTGGCGAATCTGGGCTACTTCCAGGCCGCGGGCCGCAACCTCGAGGGCCTTCTGGGCCAGGCGTACCTGCACCTGGGCCTCGAGCACCTGGGCATAGGCCCCCACAATGCTGCTCTGGGCCTGAACCACAGCGCGCTCGTAGCTGGCCTGGGCTAAAGCGGCGCGCTGTTCAGCCTGCACACGACTGGGGCGGGTTAGCAGGGGGTCGGACAGCACCCTTTGCAGGTTGGCAGTGGCATCGTCGAGTTCGGCCCTGGCCGCCACCACCGGGGCCTGCGCGGTGGCTTTAGCCAACGCCGCCTCGAGGGTCAGGGTCTGGGCCTGGGCCAGGGCTAGGGAGAACAGTAGGGTCAGCGGTGTAACAAAACGGGTGGCAACGGCCATTTTCATCGGTTCACCTCACTAAGGGGCAGGGCATAGAAACGGTAAATGTCCAAAATGCGCTGGGAGCGGTTCAACTCGGCCTGCTCGACCCCCAGCCGGGCCTGGGCCAGGGCCAGCTCGGCCTGCAACGAGGCCAGCGGGCTCGCGAGCCCCAACCGCTCGCGCTCGCGGGCTTCGGCCAAACTACGCTCGGCATCGGCGCGGGCCTGTAGGGCGTTGGCCAGGTTTTGCTCGGCGGTTTGCAGGGCCGAGCGCAGCAGGTCTTCCTGTAGTTTGCTGCTGCGACGGGCCGCCTCCAGGGCCTGCCGGGCCGCGTCTACCTGCTTCTGGGCGGCCTCGAGGGCATCCACCACCCCAAAGGCGATGTTGGCCGAGAGCCCAATCTGCAGAGTTCCCACAATCCGATCCTGCGGGGCGCTGCGGCCCGGCACCTGGTTGGTGTAGCTGAGCGAGGGCTGCAGGGTGCGGGAGTTAATCGAGATAGTTAGGGCATCGCTATCAGAGGTGTTGCGGGTGTAGCTGCCCTGCACCACCGGCAGCACCCCCCGCAGGGCCCGGTCGTAGGCGATCTGGGCGTTGGCAAGCTGCAGCTCAGCCTGCCGTACCTGGGGCGGGGTGCCCCCGCTGGGCACAGCCAGCCGGGGCGGGGCAGCGCTCTCCTGGCCGATCAGATCGAAGAGGGTTTGCTGGGCCAGGGCCAGGTTGCGCTCAGCCTCGGAGAGCTGGAGGGCCGCCTGCCGCAGGCTGGCCTCCGCCTGGCGCAGCTCGCTCTGGCTGGCGGCTCCACGGCTTGCGCGCAGCCGGGTGGCCTCGAGGCTGGCCTGGGCCAGCCGCACCCCCAGCCGGGCCACCTCGAGGCCCTGCTCGGCCAGGCGCACCCGCCAGGCCGCCTCCACCGCCTGGGCCTCGAGCTGGGTACGGGCCTGGCGCAACCCCAGGGCGGCCTGCTCAACCCCCAGGGCTGCCTGGTTGGCGGCATCCGATACATCGCCAAAAGGAAAGGGGGTAAAGGTCAGGCCCAGGGTAACCTGCCGGCCATCGGTGGGTAGAGTGGCGCACTGTGGGTTAAAGGGGTTGGGGCAGGTGGGCGCACCGGGGGGCGGTGTCACCTCAAAAAACGAGAGCCCGCCCTGAAGCTGAAAGCTTACCGGGCTCAGGGTGGCCCGAAGCTGGGCCTGGGCTGCCTCGAGGCCCAGGCGGGCTTGCAACAGCGAGGGGTGGTTTTCCAGCGGCGCAAAAAAACCCTGCGCCCATCCGGGGCCCACCCCTACCAACGCCGCCCCCATGAGAGCTAGCAGAAGTCTTTGTTTCCGGCCTGAGGGTTTACTCATAGTCCATCTCCTGCTCATGCTCCCAGGAAGCCAGGCCCTTGCCTGGGCTTAGATCGATGATCTTGCGGTAACTTTGGGTGATCATGGAAAGCTCCTCTGGGCTGAGCCGCCCAAATCGCTCACGTGAAAACGTCCGCCAGCGCTCGCGCATCTGCTCCAGAAAATCTTTCCCCGAATCGGTCAGCAGAATACGCACCTTGCGCTTGTCGCTGGCATCCAGCTCACGCCGCACCAGACCGCGCTCCTCCAGGCTCGCCAAAAGCTGGGACACCCCCGGCGGGGAGGCATCCATCACAAAGGCCAGGCTCGAGGGCTGGTCAATCCCCTCCGAGATGCACATCAGCGCAAAGGCTTGCATCAGGGAAACCCCCAGCCCCTCAAAGGCTTTCTGCTGGTCAAGCCGCATCTGCCACACCACATGGGTGGTCAGCCGCCAGAGCTCGTCCAGCTTTTCGTCTAAAATATTCATACCCATGAAATATTAGACCTACTAATAGGTCAGGAAAGCAGTCTTCGCTACAGTTTTCACAAAAGGCTCAAATTATTCGTCAGGACATGGTAAGCTACGGGCAAATGGGGGAAAAAATCTTCGAAGAGCGGGAGCTCATTTTGGAGCTCTTTCCTGGAACCTCCCCGGAGCTTTGGCCTCCGGGGGAAATCCTTTATTACCGGGATCAAGAGGCACGGGTGCATATCGAGGAAAACCCGCTGCACCTGATTCTAGAGCCCCTCGAGCCCACCGGTAGCACCACGCCCATTGTCTGCGCGGCCTGCCACCGCCATATCTCACGAAACGCTGCGCAGTTCTTCCGCTTTGGGGTGGGCCAGGATGCCCGACACTTCCGGTACGTGGCCCTCTGCCGGGACACGGAAAGCTGCTCGGGGATAGCACCGCCAGCGCGTTTGAGGGAAATCCTGCTGCGGGGTATACTACCTTAGCGCTAATGGAAGACCCCTTTTGGACGGGGTAAAAGCAACTTCATAAAGGCTCGGCCATCCGCCGGGCCTCTTCCAAAGCCGGGTTGGCTCATGTGCATCTCAGATCGGTAACGCAGCATCAATAGCGATTGTGAACAGGCGCAAAACGCCAAAATTCAAAAACCTTCAGGAGGCCGGATGGCACGCGAAGTTAAGTTGACAAAATCGGGATACGAACGACTGGTGGCTGAACTCGAGCAGGAACGGGCCCGGCTACAGGATGCCACACGCATATTGCAGGAGCTGATGGAGTCCTCCGACGATTACGACGACTCGGGCTTGGAGGACGCCAAGCGCGAGAAAGCTCGCATTGAAGCCCGCATCGATTCGCTCACCGACACCCTCTCCCGTGCGCAGATCATGGAAGAGGAGGGCACCAAGGTAAGCCAGGTAACGCTGGGGGCCATTGTGACCCTGAGATCGAAGGAGGGCGAGATCATGGAGGTGCAGGTGGTGGCCCCAGCCGAAGCCAGCGTGCTCGAGCGCCCCATGAAAATCTCCGACGAAAGCCCCATGGGCCGGGCCCTTTTGGGTCAGAAGGTGGGGGCCAGGGTGTTGCTGGAAACCCCCAAGGGCAAAAAAGAATTCAAAATAGAATCCATTCAGCACTAGCCATTCCAGGCTCGAGCCTCGGTAGTACCCGCTACTGGGGCTTTTTTTGCTGCGCTTTGCGAATTGGCCCGGTGCAGCTTAGACTCTAAAAGCTGGATGTGCGTATGCCTGAGTACAGCGAACAGACCCAACAACGCCTAGCCAACCTCGAGGCCCTCGAGCAAGCCGGCTTCGAGCGCTTTCCCTATCGCTTCCCTAAAACCCACGATGCCGCCCAGATTCTGGCCGCCCACGCCGGGGCCGCCCCCCAGCAGGAGTGGCCCGAGGAAGAGGTGCGCGTAGCGGGCCGCCTGATGACCTTCCGCCACATGGGTAAGGCCAGCTTTGCTCATCTGCAAGACCAGAGCGGGCGCATTCAACTCTACCTGGCCCGCGACATTACCGAGCGCTACGACCTGATCAAAAAGCTCGACATCGGCGATATTTTGGGGGTCGAAGGAACCGTTTTTACCACCAAAACCGGCGAGATAACCATCAAGGTTCGAAGGTTTGTACCCCTGGTCAAGTCGCTCCACCCCCTGCCCGACAAATGGCACGGCATCCGCGATGTGGAAACCCGCTACCGCCAGCGCTACCTCGACCTGATCCAAAACCCCGAGGTGCGGGAGGTGTTTCGCATCCGCAGCCGTATGGTGCGCTACATCCGCGATTTCTTCGACCAGCGGGGCTTTTTGGAGGTTGAAGGCCCCACCCTCCAGGCCATTGCCGGTGGCACCGAGGCCAAGCCCTTCAAAACCTTCCACAACGCGCTCGACCACGAGTTCAACCTGCGCATTGCCCTCGAGCTGCATCTCAAGCGCCTGCTGGTAGGCGGCTTTGAAAAGGTATATGAAATTGGCCGCAACTACCGCAACGAGGGCATCTCGGTCAAACACAACCCCGAGTTCACCATGCTGGAAGCTTACTGGGCCTATGCCGACTACACCGACATGATGGCCCTGGTTGAAGACCTGCTCTCGGGGCTGGTGCAGCACCTTTTTGGAACCACCCAGGTGCGCTACGGTGAGCACCAGATCGATTTTGCCAAGCCCTTCCGACGCATCGATTTTGTCACATCCCTCAAAGAACAAGCCGGCCTCGACTTCGACCCCACCGACCTCGAGCGCCTCCGTACCTGGGCCGATCAGAAGCACCCCGAGCTGCGCAGCGTACCCAGCTACAAGTTGCTGGACAAGCTGTTTGGGCACTATGTGGAGCACACCCTGATTCAGCCTACCTTTGTGGTGGATGTGCCCCTCGCTATCAGCCCCCTGGTCAAACGCCACCGCGACCCCAACAAACCCAACCTCACCGAGCGCGCCGACCTGTTTGTGGCAGGCTTCGAGCTCTCCCCTATTTACTCCGAGCTAAACGATGCCCTCGATCAGCGCGCCCGTTTCCAGGAACAAGCCAAGCGTCGCGAAGCCGGCGACGATGAAGAGCCCGAGATTGACGAGGATTTTCTGCTGGCCCTCGAGTACGGCATGCCCCCCGCCGCCGGGATGGGCCTGGGCATAGACCGGCTGGCTATGGTGCTCACCAATCAAGAAAGCATCCGCGATGTGATTCTCTTTCCCTTGCTCAAACCGCGCAAGGAAGCCCCCAACCCTGGCGAGTCTACAGACCAGGACTAACCCCCATTCGTTTCTGTCTGCACTCGAGCTCTCGCCCGAGTGCAACACATACGTAAAAAACCGCATAAAAGGATTCTTGCGAGTTTCAATCCTCACTCGAGCTCTCGCCCGAGTGCAACCTTCATCCCAGGTGATGCGGTCAGCGGTGAGCTCATGTTTCAATCCTCACTCGAGCTCTCGCCCGAGTGCAACAGTACCTGGAGGTCTGGGCGGGTACTGGCATCCCAGTTTCAATCCTCACTCGAGCTCT
>AXWR01000003.1 GCA_000482765.1 Meiothermus taiwanensis DSM 14542 | reverse complement strand
TCTGGGCGGCGATGAGGAAGTGGATATAGTCCAGGTCGGTGCACTTTGGGGGGTTCATAGCAGCTAACTCCTCTTGGCCTGTTTGCTTTGCAGAAAAGGGTAGCCGAGTAGAGGGGTGAGAGGCAACTGCGTAACTCCTATATTAATTGGCCCTACCCATCTTCATCTGTTATACTCTCACCTTGCGTGATCCGAGAGGATCGCCTGCTGAAGTTGTGCCCACCCCGTTTTACGAAACGCGGTGGGTAAATGCCAAGCAGAAAGGAGGTGAACATGCCACAGTACGAGATCGGTATCATTCTCAACCCCAACCTCGACGGGGCGCAGGCCGCGCTAGAGAAAGAGGTCATCAAATCTGCCCTCGAGCGCTACGGAGCCAGCATCAAAAACGTTGACGATTGGGGCAACCGCCGCCTGGCCTACCCCATCCAGAAAGACCCCGAGGGCAACGTGGTCTTTTACACGGTGGAGATGGCCGGCAACAACAATGCCGCGCTCGAGCGTGAACTGCGCCTGCGCGACCACGTGCGTCGTGTAACCATCATCCGCGACCGTCCCGAATGGCGAAACAGCCAGAAGAAGAAGTAGGCTGCTGGCCTTGAGCTGAGTTCTGAGGCCAAGACCATCGCCGGAACGCAACTGCACAAACTGTACTAAACTAACTCAAGACCGCAACGAAAAAGGACTGATCAACATGGCTCGAGGCCTCAACCGCGTAACCCTAGTAGGCACCCTGACCCAAGACCCCGAACTGCGCTACACCCCAGGCGGGCTGGCCGTGATGGAACTCAACCTGGCTGGCAATGATGTGGTGACCGATGAACAGGGCCAAACCCGTGAACCGGCCTGGTACCACCGCGTGAAGCTGCTGGGCAAGAGTGCAGAATTTTGGGGAGATACCCTGAAAGCGGGTATGGCCCTATTTGTGGATGGCAAGCTCGAATACCGCGCCTGGGAGCAGGACGGCCAGAAAAAAAGCAGCCTGGATATCCGTGCCGACCGGATGGAGATCGTGAGCCTGGAGGGTAAACGAGGCCAGGTAACTGTTACCGACGCCCGTGGACAGGAGCGCCTCAAGGACGGTCTTAACCAGGTGATGCTGGTAGGCAACCTGACCCGCGACCCCGAGCTGCGCTACACACCTCAGGGTACTGCTGTTACCCGTCTTTCCTTGGCGGTGAACGAAAAGATCACCACCCGCCAGGGTGGGGAGCAGGAAAAGGTGCACTACGTGGAAGCTCAGGCCTGGCGCGAGCTGGCCGAGTTTGCGGCAGAACTCAAAAAAGGAGACGGGGCGTTCTTAATGGGACGCTTGGTGAACGACTCCTGGACCGCTCAGGACGGCACAAGGCGCTACACCACCCGTGTGGAGCTTTCCCGCCTCGAGCGACTTGCCCGTGGAACTGGACAGAGCACAGGTGGAAACAGTTCCCAGATGGCTTCCACAGCCAAAGGCCGTGCGGGCAAGGTAGACATTGAAGAAGGCTTAGAAGAAGATTTCCCACCTGAGGAGGATTTACCGTTTTGAGCACCAAGAAGATGTCCAATCGTACAAACCCCAAGGGCGACCGCCAGGACCGCGAGCGTAGTGTGCGCCGTGGCCGCAAACCCAAAGTGGCTGCCGCTGTTGGTGCGTTTGACCTTACCGATTTCAAGAACGTAGAAGTTCTGCGGCGCTTTTTGTCCGAGACCGGGAAAATTCTGCCCCGTCGTCGTACCGGGCTTAGTGCCCAAGAACAGCGCAAGTTGGCGCGTACCATCAAGCGTGCGCGTATGCTGGGCTTGCTGCCCTTTACCGAAAAGCTGGTACGGAAATAGGGAGAGTGGAAGATGAAAGTGATTCTGCTTGAACCTATGGAAAACCTCGGCGACGTGGGGGCAGTGGTCAACGTGAAGCCGGGCTACGCCCGCAACTATTTGCTACCGCGCGGCCTTGCCACCCTAGCCACCGAGAGCAACCTCAAGACCCTGGAGGCCAAAATCCGGGCGCAGGCCAAAAAGGCCGCTGAGCGCAAAGCCGAGGCCGAGCGCCTCAAGGAACTCCTCGAGCCCATTACCCTGGTGCTTAAGGTGAAGGCCGGCGACCAGAAGATCTACGGCTCGGTAACCAGCCGCGAGATTGCCGCTGCCCTGGAAGCCCAGCACCAGATCACCATTGACCCCAAGAAACTGGCCCTGGAAAAGCCCATCAAAGACCTGGGTGACTACACCCTGGCCTACAAGCCCCACCCCGAGGTGCCCATGACCCTGAAGGTCTCGGTGGTGGCCGACAAGGCATAGCCACCCGATGCGCTCACAATGCCGCCAAGTTTGGCGGCATTTTTTTATGCCAGATTCGCTTGCTTGGGCGCTGGAAGGCAGCGAAGCAACCCGACCGAAGTTATCCGCGTAGCGGAGGGCGATACCGCCCCTTGGAAGGGATACGCTTTCTTCGCCGAGCGTAGCGAGGGGTGTGCTCTAGGATTCAAAAAGATAGCCTCTGAATGTTTTTTGTTTGAAGATTATCTTTTTGAATCTTACAGGGGCAATCGCGCAGCAAAAACCGCCCTGGCTCGTTCGGCCAGGGGTGCGGTGAGGATCCAGCGAAGCCGGGCGGCCTCGGGGGCTTTGTCGTACCAGAGATGGAATACTTCGCTGAGGGTGGGGAAGGCCGCGGGAGCTGAAATTTTTTGAATGGGGTCGCCCTGCTGCACCCGGCCCGCCTCCAGCACCCTGGCATAAAACCCAGGCCGCGCAGCCTGGCGGAATTTCTTGACGAACTGGGGGTCGTTCATGCGGGCGGCCAGGGTCGAACAGGGTATGCGGGGGGCGGTGGCCTCGAGCAAAACCTCACCCACCTTGAAACGGTCGCCGATACGCACAGGCTCGGCGCCGAAGCTCGAGAAGGTCAGGTTTTCGCCAAACATACCAGGCGGCAGCGCCTCGCCCAACTGTTCCATCCACCAGTCGTAGTCCTCGGCGCTGTAGACGTACACCGCCTGGTCGGGGCCGCCGTGGTGCTCCTGGTCGCTTATGTGGTCACCCACCAGCCCCAGAGTGGAAATTTGGGCGGCTTCAGTCGGGTTTTTGTAGATGCCGGTGGTGGTGGCACGGTTGCCAATTTGCAAGGGCTGAGGGTTGCCCAGATTGATGGAAATCAGGCGCATATTCCACACTTTACGGGTTCTACGCATGTGCAGGGGTAAAACCATTTTACCGGTTTGACTTCAGGATACGATTGCATCGACTTCGATCTCCACAAGCATTTCAGGTTCGGCCAAACGACTGACCTCGAGCACGGTGGAGGCCGGGTGGATGTGGGCGAAGAGCGGGCCTACCTCGTTGTGCAAAATCGGCACGGCCTGGGCGTAGGGGCCCGGTAGGGTGAGGTGCCCGCAATGCCGGCCAGCATGCCCTCGGTGTAGGCCGGTCAGGGTTTGCTGCGCAGCTGACGCATCCACACCAGCGCCAGCCCCCGCCAGGCCAGCAGTAACACCAGGGTGGCCCCCAGCGCAACCGCCCAGAAGATCAGGTAGCCCAGGTCGAACGGCTTTTGCAGCACCATAAAGCGCAGCCAGACCCCGGCGCTTACGGCAATGGCCCAGGTGTAGAGCAGGTTCTGCCAGGAGGGTCGGGTGTAGGTACGCAAAAACGGGGCAATCAGCCACCAGACCAGCAGGATGGGCAGGGCGTTGCGCAGGATTCCGGCCAGACTGAGGGGCTCGCCGTGGGTTTGCAGGCCGATGGCGGCAAACAGCACGATGCACAAAGCATCCCCCCAGGCCAGCGTTCGGCTTGTGCGGCGGGTTGTGCGTACCATAGGCGGCTACTCGGCCTGGGTGGCCTCGAAAAAGACCTTTTCGGCCCGGTAGGAGCTGCGCACCAGGGGGCCGCTGAACACTTCCATAAAGCCTTCCTCATAGCCCCAGTCGCGGTACATGGCGAACTCCGCCGGGGTCACGTAGCGCTCAACCGGCAGGTGGTGCTGGGTGGGGCGCAGGTACTGTCCGAGGGTCAGGATATCCACCCCCACCGCCCGCAGGTCGCGCATGGCCTGGCGGATCTCCTCGTCGGTTTCGCCAAGGCCCAGCATCAGGCTGGACTTGGTGAGCACCTCGGGGCGCACCTTTTTGGCGTGCTCGAGCACCCTCAAGGTCTGGTCGTAGCCGGCTCTAGGGTCGCGCACCCGGGGGGTGAGGCGGCGGACGGTCTCGAGGTTGTTGGCGAACACGTCCTGGCCGCCCTGCAAAACGGTCTCCACATCCGCCAGGTGGCCCTGGAAGTCGGGGGTCAGGGTCTCGACCTTGACCGAGGGGTCGAGCCGCTTGATCTGCCGCACCACCTCGGCGAAGTGGGCGGCCCCGCCGTCGGGAAGGTCGTCGCGGTCTACCGAGGTCAGCACCACGTACTTGAGGCCCATCTCGGCCACGGCCTGGGCCACGTGCAAAGGCTCCAGGGGGTCTACCCAGCCCCTGGGGTTGCCGGTGTCCACCGCGCAGAACTTGCAGGCCCGGGTGCACACGCTGCCCAGCACCATGATGGTCATGGTGCCGTGGCCCCAGCACTCACCGATGTTGGGGCACCGGGCCTCCTGGCAGACCGTGTGGAGCCGCAGGCGCTGGGTCATCTCTTTGAGGCGCTGGTAGTTGGGGCCGGTGGGCACGGTGGCCCGCAGCCAGGCGGGTTTGTTGCGGTCCACCGGCTCGGGGCGCTCCTGGGCGATGCCGCCCGGGATCACCTTAAGCTCGATCAGGCCGCCGTGCTGGAAGTCCTCGAGTTGAACGGTTTTGAATTTGCTCATGCCAGTTCCTTGGGGGGTAGGGGGGCTTGGTCGAAGGTCGGGAACTGCTGCTCAAAAGCCTGTACCACCCGTTCCATTACTTCATCCATGCTAACCGCTCGGCCCAGGATTTTCTGGAGCGAAGTCACACCCTTGTCCTTGAGGCCGCAGGGCACGATCAGGTTGAAGTCGTCGAGGTTGGTGTTGACGTTCAGGGCAAAGCCATGCAAAGCCACATCCTGCTTGACGGCCACCCCAAAGGCACAGAGTTTTTCCTCCAGGTCGGGCCAGCCGGCCACGGGCGCGGCCCGGCGCACCCAGACCCCGGCGTAGCCCGGGGTGGCGTAGGTCTCGATGCCGTAGGTCTTGGCTACGGCCATAATCACCGCCTCGAGCTGCCGCAAAAACCCCCGCACCTGCCGCCCCACCGGAAAGATGGGGTAGCCCACCAGCTGGCCGGGGCCGTGGTAGGTGACATCGCCGCCCCGCTCGATGCTAAAAAGCTCGATGCCCTGGGCGCGGTACTGGGCCTCGCTCAAGAGCAGGTTTTCCGGTTTGGCGGCCCGGCCCAGGGTGATGGTGCGGGGGTGTTCTAGCAGCAGCAGGGTGGGTTTGCGCAGCCCCGCCACCACCTCGGCGTGTACTTTTTTTTGGTATTCCCAGGCTTCTGCGTAGGGGACGAGCCCCAGTGGTTCCACCTCGAAGGCGGCGCTCATACCCCTAAAGCATACTCCCGGCTGGCCCCCTGCATAGGAACGAAGTTACAGACGGGCCTTCAGGGCCTGGAAGGCCTCTTCGTACTCAAACTGGTTGAGGCCCCGGCCAATCACCACCAGCCTCGAGCGGGCCTGCAGCGGCTCCTGGGAGAGCTCGAGGCTGAAAATCTCCCGCACCGACTGGAATAGCACCTGTTTGTCGAAGCCTTTGACGCTGAGAAAACCCTTGGCCCGGAAAACCGCGTCGGGCCGGGAGATCAGGTACTGGTCGATGAACTTGTTGACCTTGGGGCGCTCGAGCAGACCCTCGGCGCTGAGGGTAAAACTCTGGACGTTGGGCATGTGCAGGTGCTGGTAGTTCTGGGGCCGCCAGTCCAGGTCGAACGCGCGAAGATGAAGCAAGTCCTGGGGGTTGACCCTGGACTGTGCGGTGCGGAATACCTGGGCCAGGGGGTTGATTTTACGAATCAAAGCCTCGGCCTCGTCTACCTGCTCTGGGCTGGCCAGATCGGTTTTATTGAGCACCACCGCGTTGGCATAGGCGAGCTGCACCGCGCCTTCGGGGCCGTCGCGCAGGGTTTGCTCGAGGTTGCGGGCATCGGCCACGCCAATGATGCTGTCGAGCTCGAACCTGGTACGCGCAAACGGATCCAGCACGGTCTGGGCTACCGGCACCGGGTCGGCCAGGCCCGAAAGCTCGATCAGGATGTAATCGGGCTTGTCCTTGCGCGAGATGAGCTTGAACAAAGCCGAGATCAGGTCTTCACGCCCCACGCAGCACAGGCAGCCATTGGATAGCTCGGCGATACCGTCGGTGTCTACATTCTCAATCAGCGAGCCGTCTATGCCGGTTTCGCCGAACTCATTGACGATGATGCCAAACTTTTGGCTTCCGCTCGCCACCAGATGGTTGACCAGGGTGGTTTTGCCGGCGCCCAGAAACCCTCCAATGACGCCCACGGGAATGCGCTTTTGAAACTGAGCCATGGGCCCTACGATAACCCAGGCATTGCCGTTATGGGAAACCGGCTTTACATTTAGACTGGCGTGTGGCCGGGCCTGCTGGCCGCTAAGCGGAGAGGATCCGGCCCATGAGAACAAGCCTAGGTGTATATGACCAGAGTTTTGGTGACCGGTGCGCTGGGTCAGGTGGGTTCCGAACTGATCCCGGCTTTGCGAGGTTTGTACGGAAGCGAAGAAGTCTTGGCAACCGATATTCGGCGGGCGCCCCCAGGGCATCCTGCGCTGGAGGGGCCCTATGAGCAGCTAGACTGTACCAACGGGCCGGCCTTGCTGGAGTTTTTCCTTCGCCATCGCGTTGGTGTGGTCTATCACCTGGCGGCCATCCTTTCGGCCCGGGCTGAGGCCGAACCCCAGCTGGCCTGGCGGGTCAACATCGAGGGCCTGCATAACGTGCTGGAGGCGGCACGGCAGGTTGGGGCTCAGGTATTTGTCCCCAGCTCCATCGCGGCTTTTGGCCCCAACACGCCGCGCGATCCCACCCCCCAGGACACCCTTCAACGCCCCAACACCCTTTACGGTGTGACCAAGGTGGCCGGTGAGCTATTGTGCGACTACTACGCGCATCGCTTTGGCCTGGATGTGCGGGGCTTGCGGTACCCTGGCTTAATCTCGTACACCGCACCGCCGGGTGGGGGTACCACCGACTATGCGGTGGAGATTTTTTACCACGCCCTGCAGTATGACCGGTACACCTGCTTTCTGGCGCCGGATACCCGGCTGCCCATGATGTATATGCCGGATGCCATTCGGGCCACCCTCGAGCTCATGCAGGCCGATCCAGCCCGGCTGCAACATCGCAACGCCTTTAACCTAACGGCTTTTAGCTGCACCCCCGCCGAGCTGGCCGCCGAAATTCAGAAGCACCGGCCCGGCTTCAAGATGTACTACGACATCGACCCGGTGCGGCAGGCCATCGCAGACTCCTGGCCGCGCACCCTGGATGATAGCGCGGCCAGGGAAGAATGGGGTTGGCGACCCCAGTACGACCTGGCGGCCATGACCAAAGACATGCTAGAAAAACTGGCCGAACGCGCCTTGAAGGAGGCTTAGAAATGGCATTAAACCGCCTGAACGACGTTTTGCGCCAGAGCGTGGAGGCGCTGGAGCAGGAAGGCCGTAGGAAGGGGCCTGAGGCTGTGGTGGTGGGGGTTCTGCCCCCAGAGGGCCAGCGTGGGCCGCGTTATTTGCTGGCGGGTTATGGTGATAAACCCTTTATTCGCATGAACTCCAACAGCTACCTGGGCCTGTCCCGCCACCCCAGCCTCAAACAGGCCGAAGAAGAGGCCATCGAACGCTTTGGCGTTGGGCCCGGGGCGGTGCGTTTTATCAGTGGAACCTACGCGCCCCACCTGGAGCTCGAGCGGCGTCTGGCTGATTTTCATGGGCGCGAGGCGGCCATGATTTTTTCCTCGGCCTATGCCACCGTTTTGAGCGTGGTGGTGCCCCTTACCACCGACCAAACCGTCCTCATCAGTGACGAGTTGAACCACAACTGCATCATCAACGCGGTACGGCTGGCCCGGCCGTTGGAGAAGCTGATTTACAAACACCTCGACCTCAATGGCCTCGAGCAGGCCTTGCAAAAAGCCGCAGCCATGGGGGCCCGGCGGGTACTGGTTATATCCGATGGCGTGTTCAGTATGCGGGGGTCGCATGCCCCTTTGGCAGAAATTGCACGGCTTGTGAACCGCTACGACCCCCAGTTTGCCGAAAACGCCATCCTGGTGGTGGACGACTCGCACGGGGTGGGGGCTTTTGGCCCTACCGGCCGCGGTACCGAGGAGTTGACCGGTGCACGGGCCGATATTTTGATCGGAACCCTGGGCAAGGCCTTTGGGGTGAACGGTGGTTATGTGGTGGGCTCGAGCGACCTCATTGCCTATCTGCGCGAGACTGCCCCCATGTACATCTACTCCAACCCCATCACGCCGGGTGAGGCCGCTGCCGCCCTGGCTGCTCTGAACCTGCTCCAGACCGAGGAAGGCCAGCAGCGCCTGCAACACCTTTCGGCCATGACGGAACGTTTTCGTCAGGGGTTGAAGGCGCTGGGCTACGCGTCCTTTGCGGGGGTTCATCCGGTGGTCCCGCTGGTGCTAGGTGATGCCGACCGCACCAATCGCATGGCTGCTTTCTTGCGTGAGCAAGGCGTTTTGGCTACGGCCATCGTGTACCCGGTGGTGCCCCGGGGGGAGGCCTCGATACGCTTCCAGATCTCTGCCGAGCACACCAGGGCCGATGTGGATGAAGTTTTAGGGATTTTGCAGGCGGCTAGGTAGGGTGGCTCGTATACGCCAGCGTACACCCGGCGAAGCTCGGGCTATACTGGGTGGGCAGATGGACTATGTGCTGATCAGCCGGAAAGGCTGCCACCTCTGCGAGGAGGCCGAGCTGCTCCTGAAGGCCCAGGGTGTGCCGTACACGCTTCAGGATGTAGATGCCGACGAGCGCCTCAAAAAGCTGTACACCTTCCGGGTTCCGGTGCTCCTGTGGAGGGGGCAGGTGGTGCTCGAGGGCAAGTTTACCCTCGAGCGCCTATCCAAGAAACTATCTATAGCCGGAGGCTTTTGAATGGATCCAATTCTAATCGAGATCGGTTCGCTGCAAATACGCTGGTACGGCCTGTTCTTGGTACTGGCTATCTTTGCATCCTTTGAAATTGCCAAGCGCATCCTGAAGCAATGGGGCTATAACCCCGAGCAGTTCGAGCAGATTGCCTTCTGGGCTGTAATTTGGGGGGTTGTCGGGGCTCGGGTGGGCTATGTTATCACCAGCCCGGGTGAATTTAGCAGCAACCCGGTTGCTGCTCTGTACATATGGCAAGGGGGGCTTTCCTTTCACGGGGCCATCATTGGCGGCTTGATTCCCTTTGTCTACCACTACCACCGCAATAAAATACCCATCTGGGCCTACCTCGATGCGGTGGTGCCGGGGGTGGCCCTGGGCATCATGGCGGGCCGGCTGGGCAACATTATGAACGGCTCAGACACCGTGGGCCGCCTGACCAACTGGCCCATCGGGTTTACCTGGCCTGCCTCGGCCAGCGGTTTCCCGGGGGTTTGTCCAGGCATCCAGGACATCAGCGAGGTGGTGCGCTGTGCACCCGAGACGCTGGTGCGAGGCCCGGTTCACTTCACCCAGTTGTATGGGGTTCTGATTGGCCTGGTTTTGCTGCTGCTTTCGATTTACTGGTTGCGGCAGAACCGGGCCTACGGCTACGTATTTTGGCAGTTTGTCCTGTGGTACAGCGTATTGCGCTCGGTTTTCGAGGAAACCTTCCGCCTTAACCCGCTGTGGGTCAAGGTGTACCTCAACGAGCAGGCTGGCATCGGCTTTTTCACTGCAACGCAGATTATCTCCATTCCGCTTATCGCGCTCTCCATCTTTTTCCTGATGCGCTGGAAGGGGTCGCGCGAGCAGCCGGTGTCCACGTCTGCACCAAGCGGGTCTGCTGCAAGGAAAAAAGTCAAACGATGATCCGCCCTGCGGGTTATAACCCGCCCTCGAGCTGCCTTTTTGGGAATACAATCGGGAAGATATGGCACATGCTGTGGTGATTCTTGCAGCGGGTCTGGGAACCCGCATGAAATCGAGGCTGCCCAAGGTCTTGCATCCCTTGCTGGGCAAGCCTCTGGTGGGTTATTGCATCGACACGGCTTTTGCCAGTGGGGCCGAGAAAGTGGTGGTGGTGGTGGGCCACGGAGCCGAACAGGTGCGACAAACCTTTGCAGGGTATCCCAACCTGAGCTTTGTGGTGCAAGAGCAACAACTGGGCACCGCCCATGCCTTAGCCCAGGCCCAGCCGGTTTTGGCCGATTTTCAGGGCCCTATTGTGGTCACCCAGGGTGATACCCCCCTCACCCGGGTGGAGACCCTTACCAGCCTGGTAGATACCCTGCAAAAGGAACGGGCTGGAATGGCCCTGCTGACCATGCGGCTCGAAGATCCCACCGGCTACGGCCGGATCCTGCGCGATGAACAGGGCCAAATTCTGGCTAATGTGGAGCAGAAAGATGCCACCCCCGCCGAGCTGGCAATTCAGGAGATCAACCCCGGGGTGTACTGCTTTGATGCGAGCCTTTGGGAGAAGCTGAAGCTGGTGGACAACCGCAATGCCGCGGGGGAGTACTACCTGCCCGATCTAATCCGCATCTACCGCGAGGCTGGGCAAAAAATAGCCTCTATCGAGTCGAAAGATACGGGCGAACTGCTCGGTGTGAACTCTCGAGCCCAGCTAGCCCAGGTGGAGCGGGTGCTGCTCGAGCGCTTACGCTCTCACTGGATGGCGCAGGGGGTGCGGATGATCCAGCCCGAGACCATCTACCTCGAGCCCAGCGTAGAACTGGCCCCCGATGTTACCCTGTGGCCGGGGGTGATCCTACGGGGCCATACCCGCCTGGGCGAGGGGGTGGAGGTAGGGGCCTATGCGGTGCTGATTGATACCGTGGTCGAGGCGGGGGGGAAGATCAAGTCTCATACGGTTTGCGAAGAGGCCTACGTCTCGAGCGGGGCCGATGCCGGGCCGTTTGCGCGCTTGCGGCCCAAGGCCCACCTGGAACCCGGTGCCCACGTGGGTAATTTCGTAGAACTCAAGAATGCCCGACTGGGCAGGGGGGCCAAGGCCGGCCACCTCGCCTATCTGGGCGATGCCGAGGTGGGGGAGGAGTCCAACATAGGTGCCGGGGTGATCACGGCCAACTACGATGGTCAACGTAAGCACAAGACCATCATTGGGAAGCGGGTGTTCGTGGGCTCGAATAGCGTTCTGATTGCGCCGATCAGGCTAGAAGATGATGCTTTTGTGGCAGGGGGCAGTGGTATCAACCAGGATGTACCTGCAGGTGCCTTGGCCATCGCCCGTGAACGACAGCGCAACATTGAGGGTTATGTGAAGCGCAAGCGGGGGGAGACCCAGTAATGCCGGATTCAAAAAGATAATCTTCCAAAGCAAAGACCTCCAGAGGCTATCTTTTGAATCCTAGAGCACTCCCTTCGGTCGGGTTAGTTCGCCACCATTCGGTGACGAACTAACCGAATCTGGTATCAGAGGCCATCTTTTTGAATCCTGGAGCACACCCCTCGCTACGCTTGGGGAAGAAAGCGTATCCCTTTTTTGCTGCAAAGAGGGGTGGTTCTGCGACAACGTGGCCCTGGCTATGGTTCAAAGGCCCGGGTGGGAACCAGGTGCACATAGGCCACGGCCCGGGCCAGTGTGGAAAAACCGAGCAGCAGCAGATACATGCTTATTTGCAAGGGTATCCAGGTGGAAAGCGTCGAGACCAGTATCAGCGACTCCAGGATGGCGATCAGCCACAGGTGGTTGAGCAACCCCCCCTGCTGCATCAGATCCCAGCCTTTGCGGATGGCGCTGGGCCAGGTTGCGTCGTCGTCCACCATAATCTGGAAAGTGTAAAACCACAGCAGGTTGATGGCCGCCAGCCCAAGGTAGCTGAGTAGGGAGGCCAGCCAGGGGCTGGGTACGGAGGTGGGAAGGCCCACTATAAACGCCGCCAGTACGCTGGCTACAAACACCACACCGGCCACGATGTTGTGCCCGGTTGTGTGCCCCCAAAGGGCCTCGGGGTTCCACTCGCCGGTGCGGACGTAGCGCACCAGGACGGTATAGACCCCCACCTGCATCGGCCCGGCAAGAAGCCCAAGGGTAAAGACACTGACCAGCAGGGCCTGCACCAGTAGCCAGACGATGCCGATGGGATGCCGCGCCAACAACCCAAAGCTGTGGGTAAGAACCTTGGCAATGTCCAGCACCGATTACCTCAAAGATCGGCCTCAATTCACTGGCCCCTTATGCCGGATTAAAACATATACCCCCAGAGGTTATCTTTCCAGAGCGCTCCCTTCGGTCGGGCGAACTGGCCGAATCTGCTATTACTCCCACCTAAGCTCGCTTTTGTGCACGGTTACAGTGCTGCCCTCTTCGGTAACTAGATCTACGGTTCCAGCCAGCGGGTTTAGCTTGGCCACCTTGCCGCAGACGCCCTGAAGACTGCAGGCTTTGCTGTTTTTACGGGGTAATTCCGCCAGGAGTTCTTGGTACTGCTGGTGTTCGTATTGCAGACAACACAGCAAGCGGCCACAAGGGCCCGAGATTTTTTCGGGCGAGAGCGGTAGCTGCTGATCTCGAGCCATCTTGATGGAGACCTGGGTGAAATCCTGGAGCCAGTTTGAGCAACATGACTCCATGCCACAGGCCCCAAGGGTGCCAAGATAGGCGGTCTGGTCGCGGGGGCCTAGGGCCACAAACTCCACTCGAGCCCCGGCCAGCCTGTTGAGCTCGCTCACCCAGCGCCGCAGATCGATGCGCTGTTCGGCGGAGTATTGCACAGAAATATGGTTGCCATCCAGGGTAAACTCACAGCCCAGTAGCTTGGCCCGCACACCTTCTCTACGCAGACGGGCTTTGAGCCACCAATAGACTTCCTCAGCACGGTTTTTGAGCTTGCTGTGCTGATCCAGATCCGCCGGGGTGGCGACCCGCACAATCTCACCCACAGCCTGGCCCAGGCGGGGCTCGGTTCGCACTTTGGCCAGCTCCAACCCGCGGGGGGTTTTGACCACCACCCAGCTACCCACGGGGGGGGCCTGGCTGCCGAATCGGTAATCGTAAATTTTGGGGCTGTGCGCAAACCGCACGCCTACACATTCCATTTCTTAACCTCCAGAACAGAGATCTACTCTACAGGCAAGCTGCCGCCCTTGTTGCAGATAGCCAAAGCGTCCAGCCTGTCCCTAGCCTAAGGCAAGGTGTGTCTACAATCTAGAGTTGGGATAGCTTAAGGGCCAGCCAGGTTTGAACCAGGTCTTCGCTTACGTAAGCAGAGTCCGCCTCCTGTGCACGAGCAAGGGCCTCGAGCGCGGCTTTGTAGGCCGGACTTTCGACCGCGAAGTGCGCCCGTAGCCGCTGGCCCAGGTAAGGCAGGGCCCCCTCCACTTCGCCGAGCAGCTTCAGCGCCTCTAAGGTCTGGGCGGGGCCGGCCTGCACTGCCTCCAGCAGCCCCTGGGTGCGGCTGACCAGGCGGTTAAACTCAGCGGGGTGTTCCAGGGCCCAGCGCACCCGGCCGGGTGCACCTTGTGCATAGGCCAGCACCTCGGGGTCGGAGGTGAGCTGTTGCAGCAGGGCCTCGGGTACGGGTGCAAAGCCAATCTCGAGGCTCCGGCTTACCAGGGTGGGCAGCACCAGCTCGCGGCTGGGTGCAATTAGAATGATGCGGGCGAAGGAGGGCGGCTCTTCCAGTACCTTCAACAGGGCGTTGGCGGCGGCTTCTCCTAGAAAATGTGCCCCGTCCACCACCGCGACCTTGCTTCTGAAGCGGGGGTAGGTGGTGATCCAGTCCAGCAAGTTTGGTTCCTCGGATTCGCGGGGCGCGATTTGCTCGAGGCGGATTTGCGGTAGGCGGGCCCTCCGACCGGTTTTGGTCTCGTGTTCCGGTGCAATTTCCAGGTAGTCCGGGTGCGCCTCCAGCCGACAGGAGGCACAATCGCCGCAAGGAGGAAACCCCCCCTCGCAGTTAAGGCCGGCTGTGAACCAGCGGGCTACCAATCGGCGGCCCACCCCCTCAGGGCCGGTAAACAGGAAGGTCTGCGCTTTAACCCTGGGTAGAAGCTCGAGAATGCGCTGGTGTCCGAGGATATTCATGCCGCTTTCCCAGATCATGGTCTACTTGCCCAGCACCAGTCGCTCGTAAAGCCACATGGGGAATTGCTCATGGTGCAAGCGGGCCAGCACGTGCTCGAGGTTGTACTTAGCCCGGTAAAACTCTACGGTGTCCTCTTCGGCATCCCAGATCGCGTAGGCGGCTCCAACCACCCCATCCCGGGGCTGGCCGGTAGAACCTGGATTGATGATGGCTCGAGCCCTGGGTGCCACAATCAGCTCACCGCCGTTCGGATAGCGGTTGTAGCGTACCAAGCGGCCCTGAGGGCTCCCCTCCGAATAGGTGGAGGCGCTTCGTGGGGAGGCCTCCAGGGTTAGGTAGCTGCCGGCCAGGTGGGTGTGGCCGTGAAAAATCCAGCGGTGCTTCACCTTGTCGAACACCTCCCGGGCCTGCTCAATTTCCTCCAGGTAAGCCAGGGGGTCGAGGGGGCTGCCGTGCACCAGAAAGGCTCCTTCGACCTCGGCAGTCCAGGGGAGGCTGGATAAATAGGCCCGGTTTTCGGGGCTGATGCGTTCCGCCTGCCAGGCCAGGATTTCCAGCACCGGGCCTTCGATCTGCATGGACTTTATTTCTAGCAGCCAGATGTCGTGGTTGCCCATTACACCTATGGCATTGACCGAACGCAACCAGTCCAAGACCCGATTGGCGTCGGGGTAGTAGCCGACCGCATCGCCCAGAAAGAGCACCCGGTCGTAGCCCCTGGCTTCCTTTAGCACCGCCTCGAGGGCCGGCCAGTTGCCATGTAGATCCGAAACAATCAGGTAGCGCACACTCCCCCTATCATACCTAGCTCTTGCGGATGCGTCTTAATGCTGTGCGGCCCCACCACCAAGACCCCAGGGCCGGGCTGGTGGCGCCAGCGAGCGTTTGTGTTTATCCTGCTATTGTGCAGACCGTGGCTTCAGACGCCGATTGGCTGGAAGCGTTGCTCAGCGAGCGAACCCGCACTTTTGTGGACGAGTTTGGCAGCTTTTATGCCTGGCTCGAGGGCGCCTTTGGCGGCGCTACTTTGTTGTTGTGGCTGCCACGCCCCATGCTGGCGGCGGTGTTGCCTCAACTGCCGAGGCAGTTCAAGGGTCGAATAGTTCTGGGCCTGGATGCTTCCGCAGGTCACGCCGTGCCTTTTGCTAGGGCCCTGCACTGGGTCAACCCTCGCTGGGCGCTGGTGGTGTGTCCTGGCGAAGGGCTGGGCCTGGCCTACCCTGGGCGTAAAGAGGTGGCCGAGGGTGAGTGGGTGGCCTGGGATGATCCGCGGGAGGCCCGCTGGCTCGAGGTATGCCTCGGGGCTGGGTTTGGCTACCTCGAGCACAGGGCCTATGCCCCTTGGCAGGCCCCTGCCCCGGCCGCACTGCCCACCTGCGAAGGGCCCCTGGTGGGGGCCGTGGGCTGGGGGCAGGGTATACCCACGTACGGCCTGGGTTTGGTAGGCTTAGATAGGAGTTTGCAGTCCCTGCTGGAAGCCTGGCGTTTGTGCTAACCAGTAGAGGGTATAGGAGGAAAAAAAGTGCTGTTTGCCATCCTGTTCACCATTGGCTCGATTCTGGTCACCTGGCTCTTGTACCTGGCCCTGCGCCCCCGCACCCTCGAGGTCGAAAGCGAGTTGGCCGACCTGCGCTACGTTGCCATGGCCTTGCTGCTGATTATCCTTACAGCAGCCACGGTGGCCTCGATGCTTATACTGGGCAAGCTGGGTAGTGTTAATATCAGCTTCTAGCACGAAGCCTCAAGCTGGCTGTGCGCTGCGAAGCGCGTTCGGGTGATAGTTGGTTGGTTCGGGGGGAAGACGGCGAACCAATCCCACCGGAGGGCGTGGGCGGGGACTCAAAAAAGATGGCCTATGGATGACTATCTTTTTTGAATCCGGTATCAGGTCTATTTGTCTGGGCGTTCGGGCCCTGCCTGCCGGTGTGTGTTTTAGCTCAGGTACATAGCGATCACCGCACCATACATGCCCAGGCTGCCCAGCAGCACAAACACGTGCCAGATGCCGTGAAAACCCACCAGCTGGGGCAGCGGGTTGGGCCACTTGGCGGCATAGACCACCGCCCCCAGGCTGTAGGCCACCCCACCTGCAATCAGGAAGCCCAGGGCCCAGGGGCTAAGCGCTAGCTTGGGCAGCAGGAAGACAGCAAGCCAGCCCATGCCCAGGTAGGTGGCGGTGTAGAGCCAGCGCGGGGCTTGCAGGGTGATGAGCTTAAGAACCACGCCCAGGACGGCCAGAACCCAGACCAGGCCCAGCGCCCAGGGCCGCCAACTGGCCTCCATTGCCTGCAGCAACACAGGGGTATAGGTTCCGGCGATAAAAAGAAAAATGGCCGCGTGGTCAAGCTTGCGCAGCCATAGCAAGGCCCGCTCCGAGGCCTGTACAGCGTGGTACAGGGCCGAGGAGGTGTACATCAGCACCATGGTCAGGCCGAATACCAGCGCACCTGCGATTTTGGCCGGGCTGCCCTGGGTGAAGAACAGCAACATGACCGTGCCAATCAGACCGAGCGCCACCCCCACCGCGTGGGAATAGGTATTGAATGGCTCACGAACGGCCAGGCGGGTTACGGAGTGGGTATTTTTCATAGTCTTGGGGCAATGCCTGAAAAGCAGTGTAGCACCCCGATGATGAGATGTGTGCGTAGATGGTTTCCAGCGAAAAGTGGGCTCACACTAAAGCTGCAGAAGCTTTGCTACCCTAAACCCCAGATGATCCATCTGGGCCGGGTGGTGCTGGGGGCTGTGCTGGTTGTGGCCGGGGCCTATTGGACTGCCACGCACTTTGAGCCGCCCACTGAGCTGGATGAGGCCAGCAGCCGTATTCGCCTGCCACCGGGTTTTGCTGTTCGGATTTTTGCCGAGCACCTCGAGGGCGCCCCCCGCATGATGAGCGTGGGGCCCGATGGGCAGCTTTACGTGAGCTTGATCTATGGGGGTCAGGTGGTGCGGTTGCCCGACCACAACCGCGATGGCCGGGCCGACCGGGTGGAGGTGGTGGCGGAAGGCCTGGAACTGCCGCATGGCCTCGAGTGGTATCGGGGCTGGCTGTACGTGGCTGTAAGTACGGCAGTAATTCGATTGCGGCCAGGGCGTAGCGGGTGGGAATGGGAAACCGTCCTCTCGGACATCCCCGGCCCCTCGGGGCATTTCACCCGCACACTGCATTTCGGGCCGGATGGCAAGCTTTATGTTTCGGTGGGCTCCGAGACCAACTTCGGCCCCGAACGCGACCCCCGTCGGGCTGCGATCCTGCGCTTTAATCCGGATGGCAGCATTCCCGCCGATAACCCCTTTGCCTCCGATCCCGACCCCCGCCGCCGGGTAATCTGGGCGGAGGGCCTTAAGAACAGCGTGGACTTTACCTGGACACCCCGGGGTGAACTCTGGGCGACCCACAACGGCACCGACCACCTCGGCGACGACCTACCCCCCGAGGAGGTGATCGTAGCGGTGCAACCCGGAGGCTTTCACGGCTGGCCCTACTGCTACACACCGGGCTTGGGTCTGAACCTGAAGGCCGAACGCAGCGAGGTGCCCGACCCCCGCACCCAGGGCTTTGACTGCCGAAAAGCCGTTCCGGCCCTGTTCACGGCCCCAGCGCATTCAGCCCCCCTGGGCATGACCTGGGCCAAAAACAGCCGCTTTCCCGCAGCCTACCGCGACAGCCTCTATATCGCCTACCACGGCTCGCTGGGCGTACAAGACCCAGCCAAGTACCGCGACTGCAAGATTGAACGTTTCGTGATCCAGAATGGCCTGCCGGTGCGCTCGGAAACCTTTGCCACCGGCTGGCGAGCCCCCGGGCAGATGTGCCGCGAGGCCTGGGGCCGCCCGGTGGGGCTGGTGATCGGGGCCGACGGTGCGATGTATGTCTCGGATGCCAGAGGGGGGCGGATTTACCGCATCTGGTATGGGGGTCGGTGAACACCGGATTCAAAATAGTCATCCTATAGGCCATTTTTTTTGAGTCCCAGTGCGCCTCCTCCGGTGGGGTTGGTTCGCTGTCCTCCGGCCCCGAAGCACTGGTATAAACGCCAGGGCAGCCTGGCGTTGCGATGATGCTGCTCGAGCTACCCTAGCTTTTGCCTTACCAGCTCCTGCACCCGCTGCGGGTTGGCCTGCCCCTGGGTTTCGCGCATGACCTGGCCCACAAAGAAGCCCAGCAGGCCGGTTTTGCCAGCGCGGTAGGCCGCTGCTTTGTCGGGGTGTTCGGCCAGGATACGTTCTACGATGGGCTCGAGGGCCCCCGCATCGCTCAGCTGCTTCAAGCCCTTCTGGCGCACGATCTCTGCGGGATCCTGGCCGGTCTGCAGGGCCTCGGCCAGCGCGTCTTTGGCAATGCGGGTGTTGATCTCCCCGGCCTCCAGAAGCCGCACCAGCCCGGCCAGCCCGGCCGGGGTAATTTTGGCCTCGCCGGAGCGGAGGGCGGCGCCCAGGTCGTTGACGACCCAGTTGGCGAGCAGGGCGATGGGGGCTTTTTGCGCGGCCTGCATCAAAAACTCGGCCAGCCGGGGCTCACGGGCCAGCACCCGGGCCTCGGCTTCGTGGACGCCCTGGGCTAAAAAGTGCTCGAGCTGGGCCTGCTGCTCGGGGGTGAGCTGGGGTTCGGACGGGGCCCCCTGGGTTTTGAGCGGGCCTTCGGTGGTTTTGGCTTTCGGAGTGGCGCGCTGGGCCTCCGACTCGCTTTCCTGGGCGGTGCGCGCCCAGGTGTCCTTGAGCGTCACGATACGGTTGAAGACCAGAGCCTCGGGCCGGGAGTCGAGGGGGTCTTGCCAGAAATAGCCGTTGCGCTCGAACTGGTAGCGGGTTTCCTTGGGGTCGGCCAGCACGCTGGGCTCGATGTAGCCGTGTACGACCTCGAGGCTCTTGGGATTCAAAAAGCGGAGGAAGTCGTGGTCGTCGGGGGCCTCCTCCTCTTCCAGCTCCCTGGCCTCGGCCTCGGGGTGCGGTACGGTAAAAAGCCGGTCGTAGAGTCGAAACTCCGCGGGTACGGCCTCGCCGGCGCTCACCCAGTGGATCACCCCGGCGGCCTTGGCCTCCTCGGGCAGCAGGGTGCAGTACAGCTCGACCACCCGGCCCTCTTCGTCGGTTCGGTAGTCATCGCAGCGGATCACCCCGGCCATCTTCAGGCGCACGGTGCCGCCTGGGGTCAGGCGCTTGAAGCCTTTGGGTGGGTTCAGGGCGAAGTCGTCCTGCTCGATGTAGATATCGCGGGTCAGGGTCAGCCGGCGCACCGCCTGCTCGGGCTTTACCCGCCGCCCATCGGGCAAGGGCACCAGGCCGTCGGGGGACTCCCGGATCACGTCGTGGGGCCAGTAGGGGAGGGTCACGGTTCGGGGCTCGGTCAGGTTGGTGAGCACCACCTTGAGGGGCCGCAGCACCGCCATCACCCGGGGGGCGATGGTGTTCAGATCGTCGCGGATGGCCCCTTCCAATAGGGCGATGTCCACCGTGCGGTTGGTGCGCGAGATGCCCACCTGCCCCGCAAACCGGCGGATGGCCTCGGGCCGCACCCCCCGGCGCCGCTGGCCGGCCAGGGTGGGCATACGGGGGTCGTCCCAGCCCCGCACGTAGCCCCCTTCCACCAGCTTGCGCAGCTTGCGCTTGGAGACCACGGTGTACTCCAGACTCCGGCGGCCAAACTCGTACTGATGGGGGCGGGGGGTCTGGTCGAGGGGGGGGTCGCCCCACAGGTGGTCCATCAGCCAGTCGTAGATGGCCCGGTTGTCCACAAACTCGAGGCTGCACAGGCTGTGCGTCACCCCATCCAAGGCATCGGTGGTGGCCTGGGCGAAGTCGTAGGAAGGGTAGATGCACCACTTGTTGCCGGTGCGGTAGTGGGGGGCGTGCACGATGCGATAAAGCACCGGGTCGCGCAGCTTCATGTTGGGGCTGGCCAGGTCTATTTTGGCCCGCAGCACGTGGGCCCCGTTGGGGAACTCTCCGGCCCGCATGCGGCGGAACAGCTCCAGGTTTTCCTCCACGCTGCGCTCACGGTAGGGGCTGGGGGTGCCGGGCTTATCCACGGTGCCACGCAGCCGGGCCATCTCCTCGGGCGAGACGCTGTCCACGTAGGCCAGGCCCTTCTCTATCAGGCGCTCGGCCATCTGGTACAAAAGCTCGAAGTAGTCGGAGGCGTAGCGAACCCTTTCCCCCCAGTCCCAGCCCAGCCAGCGCATATCGGCAATCAGGGCTTCGGCATACTCGGCTTTCTCGGCCTCGGGGTTGGTGTCGTCCATGCGCAGCCGGCACTCCCCGCCGTAGTCGTGGGCGATGCCAAAGTCTATGTAGCTGGCAATGGCGTGCCCCAGGTGGGCGTAGCCGTTGGGCTCGGGGGGGAAGCGGGTGACGATCTTTTTGTAACGACCGGCCTTCAGGTCTTCATCGATGATCTCGGTGATGAAGTTGGGACTTACCAGACGGGGTTTGGGCGTTGAGGTGCTCATGCCAATATGCAAAGAATACACCGCATCCCGCATAAGGCCCAAGGGTGGGGGCCGGGTTCTAAACCGATACCCAGGTGTTTTGCTGGCTGCTCTGCACTGTGGCTTCGATGACCCGCTGGGCGGCAAGGCCGTCCTCGAGGCTCGGGGTGGGGGGTCGGTTCTGGGCAATGCCCTCCAGGAAGCGCCGGGCCAGCTCAGCGAACTGGAAATGCCCCCAGGAGGTCTCGGGGTTGCGTCCCCGCAGGAAGCTCGGGTCGGGGGGGACTTGCCGGTAAAAGCCGGGCCGCGGGGCCAGCCAGAGCTGCGCGCTTTTGCCCTGACCCCACAGGGCAGGGGAGAGCTTGAGGGCGCCTTTGGTGCCCTGAATTTCCAGCTCGAGCCGCTGGTCGGCGCCGATGTGCACCCTCGAGAGCGAGAAAGCCCCGGTCACGCCGCCCAGCCGGGCCAGTACCGCCCCTTCGTCGTAGTTGGTGACCGGGTCGGGGCGCTGCAGGTGGATCCGGGCCTGGGCCATTACCTCGGTGAACTCGAGGCCCGTGACCATGCGCACCAGGTCGAAGAGGTGGGCCCCCAGGTCGGCCACCGCACCCCCGGCCCCGCCGGTCTCGGCTTTGGCCCGCCAGGTGGTGGGGCCGGCCGGGTCGCCCATGTAGCCCCCGTGGAAGGAGCCCCGCAGGTAGAGCACCTCCCCAATCTCGCCTGCGCGCACCATGGCCTGGGCGGTCTCGGCGGCCAGGTCGCCCCGGCTGGTGAAGGCGGTCAGGCCGATGCGCCCGTGCTGCCGGGCGGCCTCGAGCAGGGCCTGGGCTTCGGCCAGGGTGCGGGCCAGGGGCTTGTCCATGAAGAGGTGTTTGCCGGCCTGTAGGGCCATCAGGCCCAGGGGGGCGTGGGTGTCGTCGGTGGTGGAGATGGCGACGGCATCGCAGTGTTGCAGCAAATCTTCGTACCGCTCGAAGGCCTGGGTTCCGTGGGCGCTGGCCAGTTTTTGCGCATGGGCCGGGGTGCGGCTGTAAATGCCGGCGATCTGGGCCCCGGCCTCTTTGAAAGCGGGCAGGTGGGCAAACCCGGCCCACCAGCCGGCCCCTACGATTCCGATTCGCATATGGATACCTCTCACTGTTCTTGAACGACTCGAGCAGCCAAATAGCACCTTTACTGGGGCAGGGGTGCCTGAGCAGGCCGGACGTTTTTGGGCATCACCCCACCGATAATCATGCCCAGCACGTCGTCGTGGCTCACGTCCTGGGTGTAGACCGTGCCCACCACCCGTCCGTTTTTCATCACCGTGAGGCGGTCGGCCAGGTCGAAAACATCGTGCAGGTCGTGGCTAATCAGGAAGATGCCCACGCCCTCGGCCTTGAGGGCTTTGATCAGTTCGCCCACCTTGGCGGTTTCCTCCGGCCCCAGCGCGGCGGTGGGCTCGTCCATAATCAGGCAGCGGGCCTTGAAGTAGATGGCCCGGCCAATGGCCACGGTCTGGCGCTGGCCGCCGGACATCTGGGCTACCGGCAGCCGCAAGGAGGGTATTTTTACCTTGAGCCGATCCAGGGTCTTGCGGGCCTCGAGCTCCATAAAATCTTCGTCCAGCACCACGCCCCGTACTTTTTCGCGCCCCAGAAAAACGTTGGCTACAGCGTCGAGGTTGTCGGCCAGGGCCAGGTTTTGGTAGATGGTCTCGATGCCCAGGGCCTGGGCGTCCTGGGGGGTGCGGATGGTGACCTCCTGCCCGTTCACGAAAATCTGGCCTGCGTCGGCCTGGTAGGCCCCCGAGAGCACCTTGATCAGGGTGGACTTGCCCGCCCCGTTGTGGCCCAGCAGGCCCACCACCTCGCCGGGGTAGAGGTTGACCGATACCTTGTCCAGCGCCTGGTTGCCGCCAAAGCGCAGGCTGATGTTGCGCATTTCGACCAGTGGGGTCATGGTTACCTCCGGTTCCTCAGGTAGACCGTGTTCCAGATGACCGCAGCCAAAAGCACCAGGCCCAGCACCACGTTCTGCCACTCGGTTGGGAGGCCCATCAGCACCATCCCGCTGCGCAGGGAGGACATCAGCAGGGCCCCCAGGGCCGCCCCCACGATGGTGCCGCTGCCGCCGGAGAGGGCGGTGCCGCCGATGACCGCCGCAGCGATCACGTCGAGCTCGAGCAGGTTGCCCATGCTGTTGGTCACGAAGTTGAGCCGGGCTGCCTGCACCGCACCGGCCAGGGCCGCCAGCATGCCCATCAGGGCAAACACCGCCACCAGCATGCGCTTGACGTTGATACCGGCCAGCAGCGCGGCCTCGGGGTTGCCCCCAATGGCAAACACATAGCGGCCAAAGCGGGTGTTGAGGGCCACCCAGTTGAGCACGAACAGCACCACCAGGGTAATCAGCACCGGTACCGGCATGCCTCGAGGGATGTTGGTGCCGGGGTAGGGGAAGGCGTTCATGACCAGCACAAAAGCCAGAATCAGGGCCAGCAGGGTGCCGGTGACCAGCCCCTCGGCCCAGACCGGGCGCACCGGCAGGCCATTTTTGAGGCGGCGGCTGCGGTTGGAGAGGGCCTGGTAAACCACAAAAGCCATGACCACCAGGCCCACCACCCAGGTCCAGAACTCCCCGATGGAGCCGTTGAGCCCCCCACCCAGCACCTTAAAGTTGTCGTCCAGGGGGCCGATGGTGCGCCCGCTGGCCACGATGAAGGTGGCGTTGCGAAAGATGAGCAGCCCGGCCAGGGTGACCACGAAGGCCGGCACCCCCCAGTAGGCCACCCAGTACCCCTGAAAGGCCCCAATCAGCGCGCCCAGCGCCAGCCCGGCCAGCAGCGCCAGGAGCCAGTGGCCGCCCCAGCCCAGCGGCGGGACGGTCTGGATGAGGGCCATGATCATTCCGGTAAAGCCCAGAATCGAGCCCACCGAAAGATCAATCTGGCGGGTTACGATCACCATGACCATTCCCCCCACCATGATGCCCACCACCGCGGTCTGCACCGAGAGGTTCCAGAGATTCTGCGGACTCAAAAACTGGCCCGGCTGCTGCATGGTGAGTAGCTGGAATACCGTCCAGACCACCGCCAGCACGATGAGCATGGTCAGGATGCGGCCATCCACGCCCAGGCTTTGCACCAGGCTCGTGCGGGCCCTTGCTGTGCTTTGCATCTGCATGAAAAATCCTCCGCTCTTTTTTTTGTTGAACCCGATTATACCGTGCAATTCAAGGCTTGTTTGGCTTATAAAAAGGGTGGGCAACACGCCCACCCTTAGCAGATAGTTCGTGCTACCGGCAGGCCGCCGGGGCGTTGGTGCCGCTCACCCCCTGGCAGAGGGCTTGCTTGGTAATCCAGCCAGCCCGCAGCACCACATCCAGGTTCTCGCGGGTGATGGGGATGGGTTTGAGCAGCAGGGCGTTCATCCGGACTTTGTTGGGCCCATCAGCAAAAATGGTGCGGCCCGGCAGTTTGTCCATGGGGGTGCCACGGGCCATGAGTACCGCGGCCTCGGCAGCGCGGCGGCCCAGCTCGCGGGCGTCCTTCCAGACGCTGACGGTTTGCAGCCCGCGCGCCACCCGGTTGAGGGCGGCCTGGTCGCCGTCCTGGCCCGAGACCGGCACCTTGCCGGCCAGACCCACCGCGGCCAGCGCGGCCACCACACCCCCGGCGGTACCGTCGTTGGAGGCCACCACCGCGTCCACTTTGTTGCCGTTGGCGGTGAGGATTTGCTCCATGTTGCGCTGGGCCACCTCGGGCTTCCAGCCTTCGGTGTACTGTTTGCCCACCACCTTGATGTCGCCGCGCTTGATGGCGGCATCGAGCACCTCGAGCTGCCCCTTATGCAGGAAGTCGGCGTTGGGGTCGGTGTTGGCTCCCAGGATGAAGGCGTAGTTGCCCTTGGGCCGAACCTTAAAGACCTCGCGGGCCTGCATGCGGCCAACCTCCACGTTGTCGAAGGTGATGTAGTAGGCGTAGTTGTTTTCGATGAGGCGGTCGTAGGCCACCACCGGGATGCCCGCGGCCTTGGCCTTGTCGATGGCGGGCAGAATGGCGTCTTTGTCCCAGGCCAGGATGATCAGGGCCTTGGCCCCGCGCGCAATCAGGGCGTCGATGTCGTTGAGCTGCTTCTCGGACGAGCTCTGGGCGTCGGCGCTGATATAGGTCGCGCCCATGCGGCCCAACTGCTCGCGGATGGCCCGTTCGTCAATCTTCCAGCGTTCCTCCTGGAAGTTGGCCCAGCTCACCCCCACGATGATCTGCTGGGCGAAAGCCGGCACGGCCAGTGCAAACCACAACAACACCATTACCTTGGTGAATGGCTTCATGTTCCCTCCTCCTAAGCTGAGCCGATGGACCAAAGGAGCATGGAAAGACCCTGGTTTTTTCGACTCGAAAAAAAAGTACCACCGAGAAGGGGGGATGTCAATAACTTCTGCCGGGGGTGTAGCCGAGCAGGCCCTGGCCCCGCGCCAGGACTACAAACCGGTTGCTGGGGGCCTCGAGCCAGCCCTCCTGCTCGCCGTCGGGCCAGCGCACCCGCAGGCGCACCCGCTCCGCCGGGCCCAGCCCAAAGTGCACGAAGCCCAGGCCGCCGCTCAGGTGGCCGCCGCCCACCGTGAGCTCGCGCCGCAGAACTCGGCCGGGTAGCTCGACCTCGAGCCAGGCCCCCACGGCATCGGGGTTGGGGCCCGGCTGCCGGAGCCTCACCTGCAGCCAGTTGCCCAAGGGCTGGCCGCTGGCCCCCCCCAGGTTGCGCCAGACCTGGGCCCGGTCGAGCCGGTTGACCACCACGATGTCCAGCAGGCCATCGGCGTTCAAGTCCACCACCTGGGCACCGCGGCCCCGCAAAAAGCTGGCCACCCCGGCCTTGTCCCCCACCTCGACAAAGGTGCCATCTGGCCTGCCGAGCATCAGGTTGTTGGGGTCGCGGGCCGCGGCCTCGCGCATAAAGCCCACGTTGCCCTTGCTGACAAAAAGATCAATCAGACTGTCGTTGTTGACGTCCTCGAACTGGGCGTGCCAGGCAGTGGACATGTGCACATCGCCGCCGGTGTAGGGGCGGTGGGCGGTGGCGTTGCGGCGGAAGGCGATGTCTATGTAGCTGGGCCGCTCGGGTGACTCGAGCATCTGCAACTTGTTATCGCCCATGCTGGTGAGGTAGTAGACCGGGTAGCCCGAGCCGGTGAGGTCGTAGCTGGCGATGCCCATGCCCCAGATCTGCAGCCGCTTCCAGCCCTCGGCCTCGGTATAGAGCCGTGGGGGCTGGCCGGGAGTAAGCTGCCAGAGCTGCTCCTGGCCTTTGCCCTGGTAGTACTCGCGGTCGTTGGAGACCCGCAGGGCCGGGGTGCCGGAGCGGTTCCAGTCGGAAAACAACATGGACAGCGCGCAGTAGCTGGGCTCGAGCGGCCAGGGGGCTGCAAAGCCTTTACCCCCTGGAGCAGGCCGGTACAGCGCGTTGCCCCGGCAGGTGCCCCAGGGAAAGGTGGTGTTGCGCTTGACGTAAGCGCCCGTGGCCAGGGTGGGCCAGGTTTGGCCCTGTTCCCAGGTAGCCGAAAAAGCGGTCGTCCAGGTGTTTCCCCCCTGGAAGCCCCACCGGCGGTTGGCGTTCTCAAAGCGGCAGTTGCCCAGCCCGCGCAGCAAAACGTCCTCGCCGTCGCGCAGCAGGGCCAGGTCGGGGAGGCCGTCGCTGTCAATGTCGAGGGGGTAAGCCCCCATCACCCCCTCAAGCTCCACCCCCCCGCGCTCTTCCCGAAAGCGCAGCGGCCCTCCCACGGGGCTTTGGTTCAGGTAGAGCTTGGCCCGTTGCGCGCCGCCCGCCAGCACCAGTTCGGGCAGGCCGTCGCCGTTGCAGTCGAAGGCGGCCAGCCCGCCCCCCACCACATAGTCGCCCTCGAAGCGGCTTTGCAGGCCAGAGCTCTGGGTTTCCTCGGCAAAAATGGGCGTTGCCTGGGCCAGCGCCCACTGGCCCAGCCAGATACCCAGTAAAGCCCATACCCAACACATCCAGGGCATGAATGCAGTATAGGGTGCTTTTGCGGAAAAGAGGCCAGATTGCTTCGCAGTTCGGAGCGGTGGGGCTTGCCTCGAGGGAAAACTGATTGTGCCTCCTCGATAAATTTGCGCACGCAGCGATAGACTGAAAGTATGCGCATACTGCTTTGGGTACTGGTGCTGGTGGGCTGCTGGGGCCTGGGCCAGTCCAGGGCCTGGATTGCCACCCCCACCCCGGCCCTGCGTGGGCTGCTGGAGCAACTCGAGCCGGTGGAGGGCCTGCCGGAGAGTGCACTGAGCTGGGAGACTTTGAGTGAGCTCCAGCGCCTCGAGCTTCTGGGCATCCAGACCCAGATGTTCTCCCCCCTGCGCACGGCCCGGGCGCTGGCCTTGCTCAGCGTAGCCATCCACGATGCGCTTCACCTAACCCGGGGTCGCTCCATTGAAGCCAACGTGCTGGCCGCTTATGCCGCCCAGGAGGTGATGCTCTACCTGCACCCCACCTTTCCCAACCTCAAGGATGCCGTGCGCCAGACCGCCCAGGCCATCTACCGCCAGGCGCAAATCCAGGGCTGGCCGGAGCCCAACCTCAAGATCAGCCAGGCCCTGGGCCGCCAGGTGGGGTTGCAGGTGGTGGCCTGGGGCCGCCAGGATGGGGCCGCCCGCCAGGTGATCCCCACGTACCCGGCCCCGGCCCCTGGGGTCTGGGTGCTGCCCCTGGGCCGGCCCGCGGTGGAGCCGGGCTGGGGTGCGGTGCGGCCCATTGGGGTGGCCCCCGAGGCCCTGGCCAAGGCCCCGCCACCCCCGGCCTGGGACTCGCCCGAGTTTGCCCGCGAGCGGGCCTTGTTCTGGGAAGAGCAGGCCAAACTAGACGAGGCCGGGCGGCAGATTGCCGATAAGTGGGCCGGCGACCCCGGCACCGTGACCCCGGCGGGCCTCTGGCAGGAGGCGGCCCTGGAGATCCTGCGCCAGCGCCAGGTGGATGCCACACGAGCTGTTGCGATACTGGCCGTGCTCAATATCGCCATGCACAACGCCAATATCGCCTGCTGGCGCGACAAGTTTACCTACTACGTGGCCCGGCCCGAGCAGTGGGTACACAGCTTCAACCGGCGCTGGCAGCCCTACCTTCGCACCCCCAGGCACCCCTCTTATCCTTCGGGCCACTCGACCATCAGCGGGGCGGCTGCGACCGTGCTCAAGCACTTTTTCCCTCAGGAGGCCCAGACCTGGGAAGCCATGGCCAGGGAGGCCTCGTACTCGAGGGTGATCGCCGGGATTCACTGGTTTGTGGATGGCCGCGGCGGCCTCGAGCAGGGCCGCGAGGTCGCCCGCCAGGTGCTGGAAGCGCTGGAATGGCCCTAGACTATTGGTAGCTTTGTGTTTTTGGAGGCATCATGACCCTACCCATTCACGTTGCACTGGTCGGCTATGGCATGGCCGGTAAAGTCTTTCATGCCCCTGTTATTCAGGCGGTGCCGGGCCTGCACCTGGTCACCATCCAGAGCAGCCAGCCGCAGAAGGTGCATTCAGACTGGCCCGAGGTCTGGGTAAGCCCCACCTTCGAGGAGGTAATCGAGAGTCCCCAGATTGACCTGGTGGTGATCGCCACCCCCAACCCCACCCACTACGAGCTGGCCCGGCGGGCCCTGGAGGCGGGCAAGCACGTGGTGGTGGACAAACCCTTCACGCTTTTTGCGCACGAGGCGCGGGCCCTCAAAGAGCTGGCCCAGGCCCAGGGGCGGGTGCTCGCGGTCTTCCAGAACCGGCGCTGGGACGGCGACTTCATGACCCTGCAAAAAATGGTGGAGGCCGGCACCCTGGGGGAGGTGGTCTACTTCGAGTCGCACTTCGACCGCTACCGCCCGGTGGTGCAGAACCGCTGGCGCGAGCAGCCCGGCCCCGGCAGCGGCGTCTGGTACGACCTGGGCCCCCACTTAGCCGACCAGGCCCTGCTGCTGTTTGGCTGGCCCCAGGCCCTCTACGCCGATATCGGGATGCAGCGGTACGGTGCCCAGGCCGACGACTACTTTCACGTGCTGTTGCGCTACCCCCGGCTCCGGGTGGTGCTGCATGCCAGCGCCCTGGTGCCGGGGGGCAGTCCGCGTTTTGTGGTGCACGGAACCCAGGCCAGCCTGGTGCACTACGGTCTGGATACCCAGGAAAAGGCCCTGCGGGTGGGCCTGCGCCCGGGGGAGCCCAACTGGAATCCCGACCGGTGCGAAGCCTGGCTGCACCGGCCCGAACAGGCCCCCGAGCCCATTGTGGTGGAGCCGGGCGACTACCGGCGCTTTTACGAGGGGGTGCGGGACGCCATCCTTGGCAGGGGGCCCAACCCGGTGCCGCCCGAGCAGGCGGTGCGGCTGATGGAGCTGCTCGAGGCCGCCCAAAGAAGCGCGCTCGAGCGCCGCGAGATTGCTTTAGGGAGTGAAGCATGAACACCGAACAAGACCTGAAGGTGATCGCCGAACAGGAGGCCCGCCTGCGCTTTGAGCGCTTCGATGCCGCCGTGGCCTGGCAGCTGGGCACCCGGCTCAAAGAGGCCGCCGAGGGCCTACACAGCGCCATTGCCATGGACATCAGCCTGTTTGGACAGGTGCTCTTCTTCTACGCCATGCCCGGCGCCACCCCCGACAACGCCGACTGGATCCGGCGCAAGCGCAACGTGGTGCAGCGTTTCCACCGCAGCTCCTATGCGGTGGGCCTGATGCTCAAGCAGAAGGAGAGCAGCCTGGAGGCGCGGGGCCTGAGCCCCCAGGACTACGCAGCCCACGGGGGGAGTTTCCCCATCTTTGTGCAGGGGGTGGGGTGCATCGGGGCCATCACGGTCTCGGGGCTGCCCCAACGCGAAGATCACGAGCTGGTGGTGGAGGTGCTGGCGGGCTACCTGGGCCTGCCCTACGAGGAGCTGGCCTTAGATCCATGAACCCTTCGACCCCAGCCCGGTTTGGCCGGGCCATGCGCGCCCACTGGTGCCTCGACCCCACCATCATCTACCTGAACCACGGGACGGTTGGCGCCACCCCAAAGCAGGTACTGGCCGCACAGCAGGCCCTGCGTGAAGAAATAGAGCAGCAGCCGGCCCGCTTTTTGCTACGGGAGCTTTCGGCCCTCTCGGGCCCTTCCGACCGCGCCGTGCCCCGGCTGCGAGAGGCGGCCAATGCGGTGGCCCGGTTTATGGGGGCCGAAGGGCAGGATCTGGTTTTTTGTGGACAATGCCACCACCGGGGTCAATGCGGTGTTGGGCTCGCTCGAGCTGCAACCCGGCGACGAAATTCTGATCACCAACCTGGCCTATGGCGCGGTGCGCAACGCGGCGGCTTTTGCCGCCGGGCGCCGGGGGGCCCGCCTGGTCACGCTCGAGCTGCCCTTTCCGGGGGCCGAGCCAGCGGATTACCTGAACCGGCTGGCCAAAGCCCTCACCCCCCGCACCCGCCTGGCGATCCTCGACCACATCACCTCCGAGACCGCGCTGGTGCTGCCCCTGGCCGAGATGGCCGCCTGCTGCCGGGCGGCGGGGGTGCCGGTGCTGGCCGATGGAGCCCATGCACCCGGCGCGATAGACCTGAATATTCCCAGCCTGGGGGTGGACTACTACACCGGCAACCTGCACAAGTGGGCCCTGGCCCCCAAAGGCTGCGGTTTTTTGTGGGCGGCCCCCGAACGGCAGCAAGGCCTGCATCCGCCCGTCATCTCTTGGGGCCTGGGGCAGGGCTTTGTACAGGAGTTCGACTGGGTGGGCACCAAAGACCCCACCCCCTTTCTGGCGGCGCCAGCGGCGCTGGAGCTCATGCAGGCCTGGGGCCTGGACGCCATGCAGGCCTACAACCACCACCTGGCCTGGCAGGCCGCAGTTTGGCTGACCGCGCGCTGGGGATTGGAACCGCCAGCGCCCAGGGCCATGTTGGGCTGTATGGCGACCCTGCCCCTGCCGGCCTCGCTGGGCAGCACCCGCGAAGACGCCGTGCGCCTGCAGTATGCCCTGCTGTACGAACACCGCATCGAAGCCCCCATCCTCTGCCTGGGCGGGCGCTTATGGGTGCGTATCTCGGCCCAGGTCTACAACGCCCTGGAGGATGTGGAGGCCCTGGCCCAGGCTATTGAGAGCTTTGGATAAAAAAAGCCGCCCGGTTGTGGGTGGCTTCTTGGCGGAGTGGGAGGGATTCGAACCCTCGATACGGAGAACCCGTATACACGCTCTCCAGGCGTGCCCCTTCAACCACTCGGGCACCACTCCAGTTTTGACCTGCTCATGCAGGCAAGGTTGAGTCTACAAGGCAGTATAAGGAGCGTCAAGCTGGTGGCGTATACTCAAAGGCGTGCGCTTACTCGCTGTCTTTCCTCATCCCGACGACGAAATAGGAGTTTCCGGTACTTTAGCCAAGCATGTGCTGCGGGGCGACGCGGCCAAAATTCTCTGGCTCACCAGGGGTGAACTGGCCAGCCAGTTTGGCGAGGCCCCACCGGACGAAGTGGCCCGCATCCGCGAAGAGCACGGGCACACTGTGGCTCGGATGATAGGTGCAGAGGCGCAATTCCTGGATTTTGCCGACTCGAGCCTCACCGGCGGGCGCGACGAAGCCCTGGCCATCGCCCGGGTGGTGGCGGCCTGGAAACCGGATGTGGTGATCACCTGGAACCCCCAGGATGTCCACCCCGACCACCGGGCTTCCTACTGGGCCACGCTTTCTGCCCTCAAGTTCTGCCGCATTCCCAAGCTGGTGGGGGAGGCCCACCGCCAGCCGGTGCGGCTCTTGCACTACCACCGCAGCGATATTCCCCGTCCGGCGGTGTATGTGGACGTGGGGGAGGAAGGGCAGGCGGTGGCCGAGAAGGTCTTTAGCTTCTACCGCGATTTTTATAAGTGGGAGTACAGCCTCGAGGCCTTCAGGGCGAATCGCTCGAGGCTGGGGGCTGAGGCAGGGGTGAAGTTTGCGGAGCGGTTTCAGTGCGAGAGCCCGCTGGCGCATTCTTATCTTGGTTGAATTCCACATCCTCGAAGCTGCCGTGGGGGCTGGTGAAGGTGTAGGCCACAAAGGCCCCAATAAGCGTGAGCGGCAGCAGGCTATACCCGCCAATCTCACCCGCCAGCACCACTGCTGCAAACGGGGCTCGAGCGATGCCGGCCAGGAGCGCGGCCATACCTACCAAGGCCGCGGTTTCGGGCGCGGGGGCGATGGAGGGAAAAACCTGGCCCAGAAGCTGGGCTAAAATCAGGCCGCTCAGGCCACCCAGGGTTAGGGCCGGGGTGAGCTGGCCGCCATAGGCGCGCACACCGCCGCTCAGGATTAGCAAGGCCAGCTGCACCAGGAACAGTCCGGCCAGGAAGGGTAGGGTGAGGATGGGGGAGGTGCCGAGCTGTACCCAGGGCAGCCCATTGCCCATGGCTTCGGGCATCAACAGCAAGACCCCAGCCAGCACCAGGCCAAACAGCGCATGTCGAACCCCAAAGGTAAGCCGGCGCAGCCACCGTTGTAAGAACCGCTCGGCCTCGAGCCAGAGCGTACCCACCCCGGCGCACACCAGCCCGATGGCCAGACCAAAGAGAAGTTGCGGCCATTCCAGCGGCCCTGGGGGTAGCTCGAGCAGCGGCCCATACCCGTGAAAAAGGCCATAAACGGTAAAGCCGGCCAGGGCTCCAATCAGGGCGGGGGCCAGCGCGCCGACCTCGAGGGCCAGCCCCCGGTAGACGATCTCGCTGGCTAAAAGCGCACCGGCCATGGGTGCGTGAAAGGCCGAGGCAAAGCCGGCGGCCATCCCGGCGAAGGGCAGAAACCGGCTCGACTCCCCCAGGGGGATGCACCGCCCCAGGGCGCTTCCTACCCACAGGCCCAGGGCGGCCATGGGCCCCTCACGGCCCAGGGGGGAACCCGCCCCCAGCTGCACCAGGGAGCCGATGATGCCCCGAAAATACTCGCTGGCCCGTACCGGCCGGCCCGCGCGGTAGGCGGCCAGAAGCCAGCCCAGTCCCCGGCCCGAGCCCAGGTAGCTCGAGGCCGCGAACAAGAGCGGCAGCAGCAAGGCCAGCCACCAGTAGCTGGGCCCGCGAAAAACCTGCAACAGCCCCCCTTCGCCGGGCAGGCCGGGCGGCAGGTAGCCCAGGGTTTCGCCCATCAAGTAAAGTTCGAAGAGCTTTAGCAGGAACACGAACCCAGCGGCGAATACACCGGTGAGTGCTCCGACGAAGGCGCTATATAGGATGAGCGAACCAATCTGCATAGTGCACTGCGCGTTGGGCGGCCTGGCCTACAGGGCCACTACCAGGATTGTACCTGTGAAACCGGTGTTCCGCGGGTGATACGGGGCGGCTCGAGGCCCAGCACCCGGTAGCCGTTGCGGGTGGCGGCCCGCACCAGCACCCGGGGATCCACCCGCTTCCACAGGAAGAGGGCTTCGTTGCGCACATCTAAATCGGGGCTGCTGCTGCGTGAGTCGGTGCCCAGGGCGGGCTCGAGGCGGTGCTTCAGGTACAGCTCCCAGGGCATCTGGCCGCAGCCCAGGGCCTCGTTGCTGCGCGGGCAGGCGACGACACGGGTGCCCGACTGGGCCAGCATCTGCACCTCCTCTTCATCCACCTGCACCCCGTGCACAATCGTCAGGTGCGGCCCCAGCACCCCCAGCTCGGCCAGATAGCGCACAGGGGTCAGGCCGGGGACTTCCTGATAAGCAGGAAAGCCGTACTGCAACGGGATTTCCTGTAGCGCCCCACTGCCCTGCGTCATCAAGACGGTTTCCTCGGGGCTTTCGGCCACGTGCATCTGCAGGGGGAAGCCCTCGAGCCGGGCTATCTCGACCAGCTTTTTGAGCAGCTCTCTGCTCACGTTGTAGGGCGTGTGGGGTGAGAGGCCCACCCGGATGAGGCTGTTTCGCTTGCGCCAGTTCGACAACTGGGCGGCTATTTTGCTCGCCACCAAATCGGCCTGGTCGGGGTTGCGGTTGATCACCTCCAGATAGACCACCCCCGGTAGGGGGCTGTGCTCCACCAGCCACTCCACAACCTCCGGCCTGTAGGCGATATCCCCAAAACCCCCCACCCCCAGGGCCTGCAGCTCCCCCAGGCCCTGGGCGGCCGCCTGCGGGGTGCGCCAGCGGTCATGCTCGATCACATGCCTGATGAAATCGGGGTAAGGGCCGCGAAAGTAGGGAACCGTGGATAAGTCCAGGTGGGTGTGGGCATTCACCGTCGGGGGTGTGAGGGCCTTGCCTTTGTGAATCTGCGGTGCCTGGGGGTAGGTTTGCCTGAGCTCGGCCAGGGGGCCCACGGCGGTCACGTGGCCGCCCACCACCACCAGGCCCCCCTCGAGCATGGGGGTGCCGAAACCCACGTACACCACATCGGCTGTCCAGATTTCCGGTTCAAGGGTCAAGGTTGCCTCCCAGTAAAGTACCCGGCGGCATTTCGGTCGCCGTGGCGTCTTTCCGTCGAGTTGGGTTATCAGCCCTCCACCCGTTCCAGCACGTAGCGGTTGGGGCCGCGCACGAAGTCTACGGCGCGGTAGCCCTGGGCAAAGTAATGCCCGAAAACCTCCCGGCTGTGCAGCCGCCACGCCAGGGCCAGTGCGGGGTCGGTCTGCAAAATATGGCCCCAGTCTTCGGGGATCTGCACCAGGATTCTAGGGTCGCTCAGGCCCCGATGAATCTCGACAGGCACCTGCTGCTCGAGGCGGTTGGCGAGTGGAAGGCCCGCTACCTCCGGGGTAGGCGCGGGTGCATAGATCCGCTGAAACACCCTGGGGGAGCGCAGTTCCCACACCGCATAGGCCCGGTCGGAGGGGGCCCCGGCGTTGATGCCGCCCATGGGGCCGTAGCAGTTGGGGATGTAGCGATTGAAGGTGGCCCCCAGCTTGCGCAGGTTGAAATGGGCGTTGAGGCCCCGCAGCGGGTCGAAGGTCCAGACCACCCGCTCGTAGCCCCTAGAGAGGGCCCAGTCGCGCTGATACCGCTTGAGCAGGAGCCCAATCTGGCTGCCCTGAAACTCCGGCAGAACCCCGGCCATGTGCGAGTGGTGGTCGCTGGGGCGGTCGGTGGGAAAGCCGAAGATGAAGCCCACCAGCCGCTCGGGGGTGTGGGGCTCGAGGAGATAGGCCCCCGCCAGCAAGGCCCCCTCGTGCACCAGGGCCATCAGGGTGCCGCTGCGGATGGTGTCGCCCGGGTCGTTCCAGATGGCCTGCTCGAGCCGGGGAATCTGCATGATCTCCTCGGGTTCGTGCAGTTCACGGATGACGATCTTCATACCCACTACGAACGGTTGGCCGATAGATACGCCGATTTCTCGGTGAGGTTCTGGATCAGGTCGCGCTTGAGGGTCACACCCAGGCCGGGGCCTTGAGGCACGGGCATCATGCCGCCCAAGGCCTCGAGCGGCTCTTCGATGATGTCCTCCTGCCAGTAGCGGCTGGCGCTGCTGGTGTCGCCGGGCTTGATAAACATGGGCAGGGTGGCCACGTGGATGTTGGCGGCCCGGCCAATGCCGGCCTCCAGCATCCCGCCCATCCAGACCGGCAGGCCGTAGCTCTGGGTGATGTCGTGGATTTTGCGGCTGGCCAGGATACCCCCCACCCGCGCCGGCTTGAGGTTGATCACCCGCCCGGCCCCAATCTCCAGGGCTTTGCGGGCATCCTCGGGCGAGGTGATGGACTCGTCCAGGCAGATGGAGGTGGAGATGGACGCCTGTAGCTTGGCGTGGTCGAGGATATCGTCGAAGGCCAGGGGCTGCTCGATATAGTCCAGCCGGGCGGCGTCCAGGGCCTTGAAGGTGGCGATATCGTTGAGGCTGTAGGCCGAGTTGGCGTCCACGGTGAGGTTAGCCTCGGGGTAGGCCTCGCGCACCGCCAGGGCCAGCTTGACGTCCCAGCCGGGCTTAATCTTGAGCTTGATGCGCTTGTAGCCCTCGGCCAGCCCCTTGCCCACCTTCTCCAGGGTGGCCTCGAGGCTGGGCTCGATGCCCAGGCTGATGCCCACCGGAATCTCGCTGCGCACCCCACCCAGGATCTTCCAGAGGGGCTGCCCCAGGCTTTTGCACCACAGATCCCAGAAGGCCATCTCCAGGGCGGCCTTGGTCATCTTGTTGCCCCGGAAGCCGGCAATCTCGCCCCAGAGCTGCTCGGGGTTGGCGAAGTCTTTACCCAGCACCTTGGGGATCAGAAGCTCCTCCAAAAGCGCCCAGGCCCCCGGGATGGTCTCCTCCCGGTAGTGGGGGGTGTACTCCATCACGGTCTCGGCGTAGCCCTCGAGGCCCTCGCCATAGAGTGTCAGAACCACGATATGGCGCTCGGTCTGCACCCCAAAGGAGGTCTCGAAGCGAAACTTGAGTGGTAGGGAAATAAGACGGAGCTCGGCGGCTTCGATTTTCATGTCCGTATGCTAACGCTCGGGAGGCTAAAAGCCCAGAGCGGAGGCAGTGCATACCAAGGTTGAGCGGTTCCATCTTCTGGAATGGTTTCCGCGCCATGCTGCGATGGGTTAGTCTTTAAGCCATGTCGCCCGAAGAGTTCAGACGTCTGGGGTACAAGCTGATCGATTTCATCGCAGAATACCGTGCGAGCCTCGAGGCCCTGCCGGTGATGTCGCAGGCTGCCCCCGGAAGTATCAAAGCCCTCTTCCCGGCTTCACCGCCCGCGCAGGCTGTGGGGCTGGCGGGGGTGCCGCAGGAGCTCCGGGCTTTATTCCCGGGCCTGACCCACTGGCAAAGCCCCAATTTCTATGCCTGGTTTCCCTCCAACGCCCCACTTTCCTCGGTGCTGGCCGATCTGGTGGCTGCGGGCCTGGGGCAGACCGGCATCACCTGGCAGGCCAGCCCGGCCCTGACCGAGGTGGAGGAGGTTATGACCGACTGGCTGCGTCAGATGTTCGGCCTGCCCGATTATTTCCAGGGGGTAATCCAGGACACCGCCTCCACCGGTACCCTGGTCGCGCTGCTAACCGCCCGGGAGTGGGCGACCGGCCAGTCCCAGGATCGGGGTGGGCTGCAGGCCGAGGCCCGGCCCCTTACGGTCTATGTCTCCGATCAGGCTCACAGCTCGGTGCCCAAGGCGGTTTTGCTGGCTGGTTTTGGGCGCGAGAACCTGCGCCTTATCGAGACCGATCAAGACCACGCCCTACGCGTGGACTTGCTCGAGGCCGCCATCGAGCGCGACCTGGCCGAGGGACGAAAGCCCTGTGCAGTGGTGGCGGCGGTGGGTACCACCAACACCACCGCCATCGACCCGGTGCGCACCATTGCCGGGTTGTGCCGGAAGTACGGCCTCTGGCTGCACGTGGATGCGGCCATGGCCGGTGCGGCCATGATTCTGCCGGAGTGCCGGGGCCTGTGGGATGGTATCGAGCAGGCCGACTCGATCGTGATCAACCCTCACAAGTGGCTGGGGGTGGCTTTCGACTGCTCGCTTTACTATGTGCGTTCGCCTGAGCACCTGATCCGCGCCATGTCCACCAATCCTTCTTATCTGCACTCGGCAGCGGATGGTCAGGTAAAGAACTACAAAGACTGGGGAATACCGTTGGGGCGGCGTTTCCGGGCCCTCAAGATCTGGTTCACCCTGCTCGACCAAGGGGTTGAGGGCCTGCAAGCCCGGCTAAGGCGCGATATAGCCAATGCCCGCTGGCTCGAGGCCCAGGTTCGCCAGACCCCGGGCTGGGAGTTGCTGGCACCGGTACCGCTGCAGACCCTGTGCCTGCGTTACAACCCGGCCGGTCTGAGTCCGGCGCAGGTGGATCGGCACACCCAGGACTGGGTGGCTCGTATCAACCGTTCTGGCCGGGCCTTCCTGACCCCAGCCCTGCTCAAAGGGCGCTGGATGGTACGGGTCTCGATTGGGGCTGAGTCCACCGAACGACACCATGTGGAGTCGTTGTGGGCCCTGATGCAGCAGGAGGCCCAGAGGGTGCAAATTGAAAGCTGAATCCTTCGAGCCCTTGCCCACCGCAGACGGCTCGCCCACCCTGGTGCACCCAGCGTTTGGCGAGGCGTACAGTTCGTGCCATGGGGCCTGGATGCAGGCCAACGAGCTGTACCTCAAGCTGACCCAGACCCATCTGCATCCCTCGCCGAGGGTGCTCGAGGTGGGCTTTGGGCTGGGGGTTAATTTTCGGGCAACGCTGGAACGCTGTCGGGAGCGCGGGGTGTATCTGGAATACCTGGGCTACGAGGCTTTTCCGGTCTCGAGGGCGGTGCTGGCCTCGGTAGAGATGCCGCTTTCGGCCCCGGCGCAAAAGGTATGGGAAGATCTCCTCGAGGGCTGGCCGGCAGAGCCCCATAGGCCTTTTTGCCTGGAGGGGGCCTGGGGGCGGCTCGAGGTGCGTTTTGAGGACGTGACACAGGCCCTTTTGCCCAACGGCTGGGCCACTGCGCTCTACCTCGACCCCTTCAGCCCCAAGGTCAACCCCGAGCCCTGGCAGCCCGATGTTCTAGAAAAGCTGTTCTGGGCCGCTCGGGGGGGTGCACGGCTGGCCACCTACTCGGTGGCGGGGGCACCTCGCCGCGCGCTGGCCGCAGCCGGTTTCGTGGTGAGCAAGGTGCCAGGCATAGGAAAAAAGGCCTGGTTGGTGGCCGAACGCCCTGAAGTCTAACCCTTGGCTGGCTCTGCCTCGGTGGGTCTGGGGTCTTCTGCCTCCTCGAGCGGGTTGATGCCCAAAGCCCGCTCGGCCAGGCGTTCCCCGGCCTCGGCAAAGGGCCTGGAGATGAGGTTTGCACCGGCTTCTTGCAGGAGTGGATCCTCCTCGCGGTGGTAACTGGTTGCGGCGATTACCCCCGAAAAGCCCCGCTGCTTGAGCCCCCGGGCGGCCCGAAGCTTGGCCTCGAGGTCGGGTAGGGTCAGCAGCACCCCGCGCAACCCCTCCAGATCAATGCGTTCCCATAGCTCGGGGTCTTCGGCGTCGCCGTAGCGCACCTGGCGCTTTTTGGCCCGGTGGAACTCGAGCTTACCTTCGTCGGCGTCGAGCCCCAGCACCCGGTAGCCCTGTCCGGCCAGCATTTTGTAGGCGGCCCCACCCGTGCGGCCCATGCCCACTACCAGCCACTCGGCCCCGCCCAGGCTGGTGGGTTCGTCGTCGGCGTGCAGGCCCTTGCGCTCAAAGCGCAGCAAGAACCGCTCGTAGCGCTGAAACAGGTTGTGTACCGAACGGTTGAGTGGAGCTGCCAGGGCCAGCGATACCGCCACCACCAGGCCCACCAGCTGGCTCCAGGACTCCGGCAGCAGACCCCCTTCCACAGCGGCCACACTGGTGATCAGGGCAAACTCGCTGTAGCTGCTCAGGGATACGCTGGTTACAAAAGCGGTACGGGCTCGCAGACCGAAAAGGACAAACAGCACAAAAAAGAGGGCGGCCTTGAGGGGGAGCAGGAGTATAAACACCAGCGCCAATGGGAGCGCCGAGGGGGAAGGCAGACCCATCAGCCCGATTTGCAAGAAAAAAGCTACCAGGAAGGCTTCTTTCAGGCCCCACAGGGTGCGCGATAACTCGGAGGTTTGCGGGTGGCCGGCCAGGGCCGCGCCTATGAGCAAAGCGCCCAGTTCGGGCGATACCCCCAGGTGCCGGGCCAGGCTGGCCCCCCCCAGGGCCAGGCCCAGGCCGTAGAGCAACAGCAGCTCGTCGTGGCCGCTTTTTTCCAGAATCCAGCCCACCACAGGTCGCAGCAAGGGCAGGGCCAGCAGCAGCAGCGCCCAGGGGGTGGGGTTTTTGACCCCCGCGTAGGCCAGCAGACCCACCGCGACCAGGTCTTGTAAGACCAGAATTCCAACCGCCACCCGCCCGTGAAAGGTGGAGAGCTCGCGGCGGTCGTCGAGCAGCTTAACCGCCAGCACCGTACTGGAGAAGGCCAACCCAATCCCTAAAAAAAGCGCGGCATTGGGGCTTATTCCCAGCGCAAGGCCGATCAGACCTGAGAGCAGGCCAAAAAGCACCAGATGAAGGCCCCCTACGCCCAGCACCTCCAGGCGCACCAGGCTGGCAAAACGGAGCTTCAAACCGACCGTGAATAGCAGCAGCAGTACGCCCACGTCGGCTATCTGTTCCAGCAGGGGGCTGTTCTGGTAGCCCAGGCCCCACAGCGTGAAGCCTGCCCCAAGGTAACCCACCAGCGGTGGCAGTCCAAGACGGCTTGCAAGCAAGCCCAATCCATAGGCGGCTCCAACCCATGCCAGCTCCATGCCTCAATAATAGGGGACGATCCCCGCTGTATATGCGGGCCTCGATCGTTTGTTTTGCCCTTAGTAGCGCGACTTTTTTGCGGCGAACACTCCGAAAGGGGGCTGGCCCAGCCGTCGCGCAAGCCGGGGCATCAGGATGAGGTCTTTGTTGTGGAGCCAGAGCGCATCCAGCAAGGCTTGCGCTAAGAAGCCGGCGTTGGCGTAGCGCCGCAGCGGTACACGGATGGCCTGGCCTTCGGCCCCTATGAGCACCAATTGCATACCCCCGCCCAGGATATCGCGCAAAGCATCCACGGCCTCCACGCGGGGGATAGGGTGCTCCTCCCAGCGGCCAAAGCTCCGGATGCGCAGGTGGGTGGGGGTGACCTCGAGCCCGCTCAACCAGCCCTCGTCGATCCCCAGCAGCACCATGTACACCCCCAGCAGCCCAAACAGAATCACCGACCAGCGCGGCTCCACCCCCTGCAGCCAGGCGGCAGCGCACAGAGCCACCAGGGCAAGGCCCATGGCCACCAGCCCCAGCGCAACCAGGTAGGTCTGCACACCGCGTTTCGAGACCACGGCCTTTGACGCACTCATGGCGGCAAGTTTATGGTGCTCTGGCCTCGGGTACAAGCACCCGCCGGGATTGCTCGAGGCTTACTTCCCCACGCAAAAGTTGCGAAATACCCGGTCGATCACCTCTTCCGAGACATCCTTACCCAGGATCTCGGCCAGGGCCTCCAGGGCCTGCTCAATGGAGAGGGCGGCCAGGTCTTCGGGCGCTTGCAGGGCTTCTTGAAGCTGGGTCTGGGCGCGGCGCAGGGCCTCTACGTGGCGTTCGTTGCTGATCCACAGCTCCCCCTCGGGGGCCTCGCCCAAAAGCCGCCGGTGAATCTGCTGGCGCAGCTCCTCCAGGCCCAGCCCGGTCTGGCTCGAGACCCTCAGGTACGAGGGATCATGCCAGGCCGGGGCCAGGTCGGCCTTGCTGGCGACCTTGAGGGTGCGTTCCCAGGGGAGCGGGGGCGGGGTGGGGTGGGGCTGGCTCTGGTCGGCCAGGTAGAGCACCAGGTCGGCCTCCTGGGCGATCTGCAAGGCCCGCTCCACCCCGCTTTTCTCGATTACGTCGTGGGTTTCCCGAACCCCGGCGGTGTCCACCGCCACGATGGGCACCCCGGCGATCTCCAGGGGGGCCTCGAGGTAGTCGCGGGTGGTGCCGGGGATGGGGGTCACGATGGCCCGCTCGTAGCCCAGCAGGGCATTGAGCAGGCTGGACTTGCCCGCATTGGGCGCACCCACCAGGGCGATGCGGGCCCCTTTCTGGGCGATGCGCCCGGCGGGGGCGGTGGAAAGCAGGCGGTTGATCTCCTGCAGTACGGGCTCGAGGCCGGCCTGGATCTGGGCGGGTTCGACCCCTTCCTCGGGGTAGTCCAGCCAGGCCTGGATATGCGCCAGCAGGTCGAAAAGCTGCTCTGAAAGGCGGCTGATCTTTTGCGACAGCCCCGCGCTCAGTCCGCGCAGGGCCTGCCGCCGGGCGGCCTCCGACTCAGCCTCGACCAGGCTCAGCACCGACTCGGCCTGGGCCAGATCCATTTTCCCGTTCAGATAGGCGCGCAGCGTGAACTCGCCGGGCTGGGCGGGGCGGGCCCCCAGCTCAAACAAAACCTGCAAGACCCGGCGCAGCACCGCCGGCGAGCCGTGGGTTTGCAGCTCGGCGCTGTCCTGGCCGGTGTAGGAATGGGGCCTGCGAAACACCAGCAAGAGCGCCTCGTCCAGCACTTCCTGGGTGTTTGGGTCGCAGATTTTCCCGTAGGTAAAGCGCCCGCCCGGCAGCTGGCTGGGGTTTGTGCCCTTCCAGAGCCTCGAGACCAGCTCCAGCGCCCCCTCCCCCGAGACCCGCACAATCCCCACCGCGCCTTTACCGGGCGGCGTGGCGATGGCCGCAATTACGTCGTTGAGCGAAGGCAGACCCACAGGCGTTTAGTTTATGCGGGGCAGGGCCGGGTCAATGAGGGTTAGGGCAGTTTTTCCGGGTCAGTTGGGTTCTCCGGTACGGTAGCGCGTGCTGAGGGCCTCCGCCAGCCACAGCGCGCTTTGTTTGTGCAGGAACTGGTTGCCGTTGCCGCACTTGGGCGAGAGGATGCAGCGCGGGCAGCCCTCCTCGCATGGGCAGCGCTGCAGCAGGTCGCGGGCGGCCCGTATCCAGCGGGGAAACTGCCGTGCCGCTCTGCGAACATACCCCACCCCACCCGGATAACCGTCGTAGATGAAGATGGTGGGGCCGCTGCCCGAGGGCAGGGGCCGGGGGTAAAAGGGGTACGAGACCCCCCCAATGTCCTGCCGTTCGGCCAGCACGAAGAGGGGCAATAGGCCAATCAGGGTGTGCTCGAGGGCGTGGAGGGCCGAGGGCACCAGGGCCTCGGTGAGGAGGTTCTGGTCGGGCCAGCGCGGCTCTACCGGGTTGCCGATCTGTGCTGTTGGCAAGACCGCCAGGCCCTCGCAGGGATGGAACCAGACCGCCTCGGTCTGGAAGGTGAGCTCCGGCATCAAAAGCGGGACTTCCTCCAGCACCACCTCGCTGACGAAGCGCTTTTTGACGTACCCGGTCACCCGCTCGCGTAGCAGCACCGACCCCACCCAGACCCCCTCGAGCACCTCCTCGCCCTGCAGCACCTCGATCTCGGTCTCGGCCCGGGGCTGGGTGTAGTAGTCCTCGAGGCCCGGCAGAAGCACAATTTCCCGCCGCTCGGGATCGAGGTTGCGTACCAGGTAACTCTCGCCCTGGTGCAGGTAGACCGCGCCCGGATGGGCCTCCCAGTAGGCCTGGCGCTCGTCTAAAGTGCCCAGCAGTTTCCCGGTGTTGTCGCGCAGGCTAAAGGTTTTGCCAAAGCCGCGCAGGATCAGGGCCTGGTGGGGGTTGCGCACGGTGGAGAAAAGCCGGCGGTGCTTTTCGATGAGGGGGGGTTGGATGTTGTGCCAGGGCTTGTAAAAAGCATCCTGCTCCGGCGGTAGGGCGATGGGCAGCTCCCGCGCGGCGCAGTGGGCGTGCAGGGGAAAGAGTGTGGGGTTATCGGGGTCGGCGACGGCCGACTCCGGTGCGCTTTGCAGAAGCAGCTCGGGGTGTTGCTCGAAGTAGGCGTCCATGGGGTCCTCGCGGGGTATCCAGAGCACCAGCGAGCGTTGCCGTCCGCGTCCGGCCCGACCGGCGCGCTGCCAGAAGGAACTCACCGAGCCCGGATAGCCCAGCAGCACCACCACATCCAGCCCCCCAATATCCACCCCCAGCTCGAGGGCGCTGGTGCTCACCAAGACCCGAACCGTGCCGTCCTGCAGGGCCTGTTCCAGCTTTCTGCGCTCGGCTGCGGTGTAGCCGGCCCGGTAGGGGCGCACCCGCTCATGGGCGGCGTAGCGGGCGACCAGCTCGGCGGTGCGGCGGGCGTTGGTGAAGATCAGGGTGCGCAGCCCCTGCTCGGCGGCGTGGCGGGCCAGCAGGGCGGCCTCGAGGTTGGGGCTGCGGCGGTTTTTGCCTTCCCTGTCCAGGGCCTTGGGCACCCAGACCCCAAACTCGCGCTCGGCCCCCCTGGGGCTGGCGGTGATCTGCACGAACTCCAGGCCGGTGAGGCTCTGGGCGTGTTCGGCGGGGTTGGCGATGGTGGCGCTGGCCGCAATTACCTGCGGCCTGGCCCCGTAGTGCCAGGCCAGCCGCAAAAGCCGTTGCAAGATCAGGGCGGTATGGGAGCCAAACACCCCCCGGTAGGCGTGCAGCTCGTCCAGCACGATGTAGCGCAGCCGGGCCAGAAACTCCGCCCACTCGCCGTGACGGGGGAGCAGGCCAAAGTGCAGCATATCGGGGTTGGTGAGGAGGGCGCGCCCCTGCTCGCGGGCTTTTTTGCGCTGGGCCTCGGGGGTGTCGCCGTCGTAGGCATAGATTCGCTCGGCGACCTCGAGCACCCGGCCCATCCGCCGCAGGCGCTCCAGCTGGTCGTGGGCCAGGGCCTTGGTGGGGTAGAGCAGGATGGCGGTCTGGCCCTCGAGCAGCGCTTTGAGCACCGGGGCCTGAAAGACCAGGCTCTTCCCCGAGGCGGTGGAGGTGGCCATGACCAGGTGCCGGCCCTGCTCAATGGTTGCAAAAGCCTCGGCCTGAAAGCTGAAGGGTTGCAGCTCGAGCGCGGCCAGCACCCCCGAGAAAGTCCCAGTGTAGGCCACTTTTTGCGGCGGTGCGGCGGGCAGCAGCCGCACAAAGGCCAGCTGCCCCGCATAGCCCTCGAGGTCGTGCAGCCATTCAGCGTAGGAGGAGTAGGGAAGTAAAGCCTTGGGCAACGACATGCTGCAAACGTGGATCAGGGACGGTAGTCGCCGGGCTGCTGTTCCCGCACCAGAAACAAACTGTAAAGCGGAACCAGCACCAGGAGCGCGCCAAAAAAGCCCAGCATGTGAAGATCAAACCCCTCCACAATCAGCCCGCCCAGGAGGGGCAGGCTCATGCCGGCGACGTTGGACCACAGGTCGAGCACCCCGATGGCCTGGCCGCGCCGGGTGGGGGGTGTTACGTCGGTCAGCATGGTGTTGGCGCTCAGAAAAGCCCCCGACCAGCCCAGCCCCACCAAGAAGGTGCCGGCGGTGATCACCCAGTAGCCTTCACCCAGCCCCACCAGCAGGGCCCCCAGCCCCGCCACCGCCAGCCCCGCCATAATCACGGGCTTGCGGCCCAGCCGGTCGGCCAGGCGGCCAATGGGCCAGGAAAAGGCGAACATCCCCATCACGTGCAGGGCTACCGAAAAGGAGATTTGCGAAAGGCTGCAATCCAGGGCCTTGAGGGCCAGCGCGGTCATGGCCATCATCATGACCATCTGCCCTTGCACCGTGACCGCCGTGAGGATGGCCGCCGCCCGGACGCGGGCCAGGTCTTTTTGCTCGAGGCCCTCCGAAGCCGAGGCCGTGCCCTGTAAAGCCCAGGCCGGGTAATACCGGGCGGGCTCGAGGGCCATCTGCTTGGGGTCGGGCTGGATGCTTCGCACCAGCAAAAAGCCCGGCAGAATCAGCGCCGGTACCAGCAGCCAGGCCAGGGCAATCTCGTTCAAACCCAGGGCCAGGCCCAGGTGCTCGGCCACCCAGACCAGCAGGGGGGAGAGGCCGGCTCCGAACAAAGAGCCCATGGCTACCAGGCTCAGCCCCTCGGCCCGGCGGCTGGGAGGGTACATGTCGGCCGCCGCTACGCGCATCTGTTGCACCGCCCCCACCCCGCTGCCAAAAACTAAAGCCCCTGCACAGAACAAGGCAAACGACCCCAGCAGGGTGGCGGTACCAATCAGCAAGGCCCCCACCAGGGCCAGCCACAAACCCAGGTACAGCCCGGCTTTTCTTCCGCGCCGGTCGCTCATGCGCCCAACGTAAAAGGCCGTCATGACCCTGGCCAGTGATAAAAGACTGGTGGCTAAGCCTGCAAAAGCCGCGTTGCCCAGCAGCATCACCACCTGGATGGCCCCAAAGGTGGGCACCAGCTGGATGCCCGCGCCGTTGATGGCCTGGGTGATGGCCAGCAGCCAGGTGTTTTTGCGCACCTGTGCGGGAATGGGCACTACGCTGTCACTGGATTGTGCGGAGGAATGAGCGGACACAAAGGCAGTATACGCCCGGCTTCACGCACTCCACCCCACCGCCCTCAAAACGGGGTTCTGGCCTACCGGTTGGAGCGTGTGAGCGTGCACACCCCGAGTAGGCAGGCCCTGCTAAACTTGAATGCGATGGAAGCTGCTCCTAAAAAACTCCCCCCGGCTTTGCAACTGGGCATCGTCGGTCTGATCGCCGTTGGATTGGTGGCCCTGGCGCTGTTTTCCAATCCGCCGCAGCGGGCGGGCGATCTGCCCCAGGCCCAGTTGGTTCGCCTGGATGGTAGCAGCGCGGTCTTGCGCAGTGGAAAGCCCACCGTGCTCACGGTCTGGGCCACCTGGTGCACCTACTGCCAGCGCCAGCTCCCCGAGTTCGAAGAAATGGCCCGCCAGCGGCCCGACGTGCAATTCGCCTTTGTCAACGATGGCGAGCCGGCGGAGCTGGTGCGCCGGTTCCACGACACCCGGGGCTTTTCCAGCGCGGTGGTCTATCAGGATGCGCTGCGCACCGTTTCCAGGTCGCTGCGGGTAAACGGCTATCCTTCCAACTTTTTCTACGACTCCAAAGGCCGGCTGGTGGGGGAGGTGCGGGGCTATATGAGCCCGGAGCAGCTCCAGGCCGCGCTGGGCCAGCTCAACTAACTACGAACCCCAAAGATGGCGTCAATTCGGAAGGTCAGGCACGGGGTTCCTAGCAATGGTTCTATCTGCTAGGGCGAAGGCCCTGCCTGTCGAAACGGAACTTCTTAGCCGGAAATGGGTATTTGTCTATCTGGTGAGCCGAGCGTCAACTCGAGCCTCCCCAACAATTACCAGATCCCACCCTGGCTACTGTGACTGATATGGCGGCTTTGCTCACCGGAAAGCAAGCATATTTTTCCCCCGAGCTTTTCCATTTTCTGATCGAGCTGCGCTTCAACAACCGGCGCGAATGGTTTCAGGCCAACAAACCCCGCTACGAGGCCCTGGTGCGGCAGCCGTTTCTGCGCTTTATCGCCGATTTCGCCCCTCACCTGGAAAAAATCAGCCCCGATTATGTAGCAGGCCCCCGGAGCCTCTTTCGCATCCAGCGCGACACCCGCTTCAGCGCCAACAAAGCCCCCTACAAGACCCACGCCGCAGCCCAGTTTCGCCACCGGCTGGGGCGGGATGTGCACATGCCAGGCTTTTACCTTCACCTCGAGCCCGACAACTGCTTCTTAGGGGCCGGTATCTGGATGCCCGAGCCGGAGAACCTGCGGCGCATCCGGGCGGCCATCGCCCGCCAGGATCCCCGCTGGCTGCGGCTGCGCAGGCGGCTCGAGCTCGACGGGGAGGGCAAGCTCACCCGCCCGCCCAGGGGTTACCGCCCCGACCATCCCCTGATCGAAGACCTCAAGCAGCGAAGCTTTACGGTTTCGTATCCCCTTGCCGAAGAGGTGGTCACCTCGGGTGAACTGCTCCCAACCGTAGAAAAAGTGTTTCGTGATCTGCTGCCGCTCAATCGGTTTTTGAGCGAGGTGTTGCTGCTGCCTACCGAGCCATGATGCTGCGGCTACCCAAGGCCTGCCTCGAGCAAACCCTCGCTTACCTGCGCTCGGCCCTGCCCCACGAAGGTGTGGGCCTCTGGGTGGGCCGGGCCGGGCGGGTGGTGGAGTTCTGGCCCCTGCGCAACGTTCACCCGCGCCCCTGCGAGCGTTACGAGGCCGACCCCCAGGCCCTTGTGGAAGCCGTCCGGCGCATTGAGCAAAGGGGCCTCGAGCTCGTTGCCATTGTCCACTCCCACCCCAGCGGCCCGCTGCTGCCCAGTGAAGCGGATCGGGCGCAGGCTTACTGGCGGGTTCCCTACGTCATCTTTGATATGCGAACCGGAAACTTCCGGGCTTTTTGCCTGCCACAAACAGAAGAGGTGCCGGTCTGGCTCGAGGAATGATGCTGTTTGCGCTTGAACCCTTCACCGCCCTGGGTGGGCCTGGTGCAGACGGAACCGCTTTGTGGATACGCTCTGGGTTTCGGATAAGCGGGTTGGCTATAGTGCTGGTATGTGGAGCAAAGAGGAACTAGACCGCTACGCCCGCCACATCGTGCTGCCCGGGGTGGGGGGGGCCGGCCAGGCCCGGCTCAAGCAAAGCGCAGTGCTGGTGGTGGGGGCCGGGGGGCTGGGCTCGCCGGTCTCGATGTACCTGGCCGCGGCGGGGGGGGGTCGGCTGGGCCTGGTCGAGATGGATCGGGTGGATATTTCCAACCTCCAGCGGCAGGTGCTCTACGACACCCCATCGGTGGGGCAACCCAAGGCCGAGGTAGCCAGAAGCCGCCTGGAAAGCCTCAACCCCCATATCCGGGTAGAAGCCCATGCCGAGCGGATTACCTCCGAAAACGCCCTTGGCCTGCTGCAATCCTACGATCTGGTAATCGACTGCACCGATAATTTTCCTACCCGCTACCTGCTGAGCGATGCCTGTGTGCTGCTGGATAAACCGCTGGTGTATGGGGCCATCCACCAGTTCGAGGGCCAGCTTTCGGTATTTCACTACCAGGGAGGCCCCTGTTACCGCTGCCTGTTCCCTGAGCCGCCCAGGCCCGGCACCGTCCCCAACTGCGCAGAGGCCGGGGTGTTTGGCGTTCTTCCGGGGGTGATTGGCAGCCTGATGGCCACCGAGGCTCTCAAGGTGTTGCTGGGGCTGGGGGAGGTGCTCTCGGGCAAGCTGTTGCTCTACGACGGCTTGCAGGCCCAGTTTCGCCGCCTGAGCTTTCCCCGCCGCCCGGACTGCCCGGTGTGCGGTGAGCAGCCTAGTGTATCTACACTGCAAGATTATGAGCTTTGGTGCGGAATTTCCGTGTAAGAACGCGATACAATACACAGGCTAGCCCCGACCGCGGTCAGGGCACTGAAGGAGCGATTATGAGTGCAACTGTTGCGATTGCTCGAGGTCTAGAGGATGTCATCTTCACCGAAAGTAGCCTGTGTTTCATCGATGGCGACCAGGGCCGCCTGTACTACGCGGGCTACAAAATCCAGGACCTCGCCGAGTACTCCACCTTCGAGGAAGTGACCTACCTACTGCTGCACGGCCACCTACCCAACAAGGCCGAGCTTAAGGCCTTTAGCGCCAGGCTGGCCTCGCTGCGGGCCTTGCCAGCCTCGGTTATCAAACAAATCAAACAGTTCCCCCGCGACGCCCACCCCATGTCCATGCTGCGCACCGCGGTGAGCGAGCTGGGCATGGTCGACCCCACCGAAAGCGACGTCTCGCCCGAGGCCCTGTACGAGAAGTCGCTCTCCCTCATCGCCAAGTTTGCCACCATCGTGGCCGCCACTAAGCGTCACCGTGAGGGGCAAAAAATTCTGGCCCCCCGCAAGGGCCTGTCCCATGCGGCCAACTTCCTCTACATGTCCACTGGCAAGGTGCCCAGCAAGGAAGAAACCAAGCTGATGGATGTGGCCCTGATTTTGCAGGCCGAGCACGGCTTCAATGCCTCCACCTTTACCGCCATCGCCACCTACTCCACCCAGGCCGACATCTATAGCTCCATCGTCGCCGCGGTGGGGGCGCTTAAGGGGCCCCGGCACGGCGGTGCCAACGAAGCGGTGATGAAGATGATCGCCGAGATCGGCACCCCCGAGAACGTCTCGGCCTGGCTGGCCGATCTGCAGGCCAAGAAGGGCCGTGTGATGGGCATGGGCCACCGGGTCTACAAGTCCTACGACCCCAGGGCTGGGGTGCTCGACAAGTACGCAGGGGAGGTGGCCGCCAAGCAGGGGTACAGCAAAGAGTACGCCATCTTGAAGGAGCTCGAGCGCCAGGCGGGGGCCATCTACAACCCCAAGGGCATCTACCCCAACGTGGACTTCTACTCCGGGGTGGTGTACTCCGACCTGGGCTACCCCCTCGAGTTCTTCACGCCCATCTTTGCGGTGGCCCGCATCTCGGGCTGGTGTGCCCACATCCTGGAGTACACCAAGGTAGATAACCGCTTGCTGCGCCCCGACTCCCACTACACTGGGAAGCTAGACCTCCCCTACAAACCCCTGTCTAAACGCTAAGGTTCTTGCTTTGTGCAGCGGATGGCTCCTGAAGGCCATCCGTGTTTTTTTCTGCCGGTACAGCCATAGGTGCCGAACCAACCCGACCGAAGGGAGTGCTCTAGGATTCAAAAAGATAGCCTCTGGAGGTCTTTGCTTTGGAAGATTATCTTTTTGAATCCGGTATCACGGGCCGCTCTAGCCCACAAACCGGGCCGGCTTCTGGATGGCCCGCAATAGCTGCTGGCGAAACTCGAGGGGGTCTACCTCGATGGCACCGAAGCGGGCTAGGTGGGGGTTTTGCACCTGCACATCAAAAATCTCGAAACCTCGAGCGCGCAGGTGCTCGACCAACCGTACCATAGCCACCTTGGAGGCGTTGGGAACCCTGTAAAACATACTGTCGCCAATGAAGGCCGCCCCCAGGGCAACACCCAGGATGCCGCCTGCAAGCTGGTTGCCACACCAGGCCTCAAAGCTGTGGGCAAAGCCGTATTGATGAAGGCTTATATACAGCTCGGCCACCTCCGGGGTGAGCCAGGTTTCGCTGGAATACGTCCAACCCCGGGTGGCACAGCCCTCCAGAACCCCTACAAAATCGCTATTGATTCGCATTTCAAAACGGTCGCTGTTTAAGACCCGCCTCAGACTGCGGGGAATGTGAAAGCGTTCGTCGAGCGGCATCAGCGCGCGGTAGGGTGTGCCGTAGGCCCGCTGGTCGAACCAGCCGATGCCATGCTCGATTCCCAGGGGAAAATACCCCTGGGCGTACATGCCCAGTACAGCTTGCAGGTTGCTCTTATCCACAAACGGAGCTTTTGGGGCGGACTCCTTTGCCATCAACAGGCCATAGGGCTGTTACAGCCAGAATTAGTCTATCAGCCGGGATAAGGTATGCGCTGAGACATCCTCCCACACCTCGTCTTTTTTCATGGCCCAGGCCGGCAGCGGAAAGGTGAGGGCCAGCGGCACCGGCACCTCGGGCTGGTGGATAATCATGGTTCCTTGCGGCAAGATTACCGCCCGCTGGCGGAAGGAAGGAGGCAGGTAGCGGTACTCGGGCCGCTCGGCCTCGGCAGCGTCGAGCCGGCCTACCACCCGGATGGCGGCGTTGCCGACGATGCGGCTTTCCACCTCGGAGGCGGTTTGTTGCGCGCCGATCAGAATCACCCCCAGGCTGCGCCCGCGCTCGGCGATGTCCAGCAGGATGTCTTTGATGGGGCTTTCACCATCGCGGGGGGCGTACTTGTTGAGCTCGTCCAGCACCACAAACACCCGGCCGGCGTAATCGCCCCGCTCTTTGCGGCCAAACACCTCCCGCAAAATGGAGCCCACCACAAACATCTGTGCCTGTGCCGAGAGCTGGTGAATGTCCACCACGCTGACCTGGGCCTGGCCGCCTAGGGGGTTGGGTCTTTTGCCGGGTTTATCCCCTCGGATCAGGTGCTCCACGTTGCCAATGGAAGCCCGCAGACGCCGCACGAAGGCCTCGAGGGTGCCTCGAGCCTGCCGGGCTGTCCAGCGCGGGTCGCCCTTCTGCTTTTCTTCATCGTCGGCAGACTCGGGCCCCAACAGCTTGAACTCGATGTAGCGCACCAACTGGGCAAAGGTGACGATCTTTTGTCGTCCCAGCTCATCAAATGGCACCTGGGCTTCGCTGGTCGAAAGCTCATCCGACCAGTCCTCCACCAAAATGTGGGGGCCCCGCTGGCTTTGCTTATCGTTCCCATCGCCCACCAGGCGGCGCAGGCGCTCGGTTACCTGGTCAATCAGAAAGCCCAGGTTGCTCATGGCCCCCCGGTCGGTGAAGAGGAAGGGCAGCAGGCCCTCGCGGCAGAACTGCACCAGGTCCCAGTAATAAGGGCTGGCTTCGCTGCGGCTCACATCGGCCAGAATATCGCCGGGGGTTTTGCGGGGCGGAGCCAGGAAGGCCACGCTGCGGAAGGCCTGGGCGGGCAGGCCCAGCTTTTGGTAGGCGGCTCTGGCCTCGTCGTTCAGGCCGCTGTTGTCCTTGTCGAGGTAGAAGAGATCCTCCCCCTTGACGTTGAAGATGAGGGCCTTGGTGTTGGCTTTCTGCCGGTTGGCGGATGACTGAAAAATGCTGTGCAGCAGGAAGGTGGCGTAGCTGGTTTTGGCGGCCACCCCCGAGACCCCCGAGATGTTGACGTGCCCGCCCTTGAAGCCGTTCAGAAACTCGAAGTTAATGTAGGCCACCTCGCCGTTTTTCAAAAGACCCACCGGGAGTTTTTGTTCCTGCATCCGGTCGTAGTACAAAGCCAGCCCCAGCGAGTCGTCCTGCGCCAGATAGACCGGTGCACCGGGGTCGGGGGGTAGGTATTCCTCCGGCATAATCCGGGTCACCTGCACGTGTGCGGCGTAGGAGAGGCTCACCGGCAGCAGGTCGCGCCGGGCCAGGAACACGTCGGTATCGAAGGGGCTTCCCTCGTAGAACTTGATCACCTGATCCACCATGCCGTAGTAGCACACGCGGCCTTTGCTTGGGTCGGGGTGGGGAAACTCCACATAGACCAGATCGTCGAGGCGCAGGTACTGCCCCTCTTCGACCGCAACCCAGAAATCCAAGGCCTTGGCTTCGCGGCTACCCAATACCATGCCTACCGGTTTCACAGTTTCCCTCCCGAGTCTAAGCAAATAGCGCTTGCACGATTCTACGCCGAACCACCTCGGCCTGCCCCAGGTGCCGACCCAGCCATTGCTCCAGGCCGCCGATGGGGATTAGGTTTTGTGGTGCGCGCGGATCCTTAGCGGGTGAGGAGGCCAGGGCGCAAAAAAGGCTGACTGAAAGATCGGCCAGTCGAACCGCCTCGCTGGGCTCCTCGGTGGGGGTCTCGATGCGCAGGAGGGCCGCGCCGCTGTAGAAGGTGCTGTTTGGCTCCAGGGGCAGTCGCACGTACCACGAGAACACATCCAGCGGACGCCTCAAGGCATAACCGGGGATCTGAAATATGGGGGTGCGCTGGTAGGGTTGTAACGCATACAGCAAAGCCTGCTGTTGGGGCCCCAGGTAGGTTGCGGCCTGGGTCTTGGTGTAGCCCAGCAGCCGCCCAGGTGCGCTGTAGTCTTGCGCGCCGAGGTAGATCTGTCCATCCACGATCACCAGGCCGCCCTCGAGCCCGTTCACCAGAAGAGCTTCCAGGCGACGCATTTCCTCGATGACCTTGCTGCGCAGGCTGGTGGGGTCGGATTTTGCAGTCCGAATGGGTTCGTAGTGCTCGAGGCCAGGGGGTAGGGGTTCCTCGAGGTCGCTGCTGTGCAGCAGGATGTGGCGCTTCATTGGGTCTCCCACCGGGCGGATGCCAGCCCCATCCCGCAACACCGCCCCTGCAATCACCGTTGCCAGCAGGGCCCGCCGGCCCCGTGAATCGGCGATCTGGGCGTCTATGCGCTGGCGGCCGTCCACCAGGTACACAACCGGCCAGTCCTGCGGCGCGACCCTTGGGGGTGTATGAGCCACCCAGTCGCCCTCGTAGTGGATTTTGATCTCCTCGAGGCCGCCGGCTTCATCCTCACTGGCTATGCGTTCAGGCAGCGCATACTCAGGGTTCCAGGCTTCTAGCTTCCAGGCCATAAACCCAATCTACAATATTTTGTTTTTTACGAAAATAGTAGAATGAAAATGTAGAAAACATACGACCCCTTGCTCAACCCCTCCTGCACCGAGTCTCTACCTGCAGGCCTGGACGCTTTCAACCGAATCCGGTACTACTTTAGGCGATTAAGTACGTCCTGGGCTTCTTTGAAGTCGGGCCGCAGCTTGAGGGCTTGCTCGCACTGCTCTTTAGCACCGGCCTTGTCTCCCAGCAGTTCGTTGGCGCGGCACAGCCAGTAACGGTAGACCGGATTGTTCTGCTCCAGGGCTACAGCCTTGGTGAAGTTGAACCGGGCCTTCTGGTAATCCTTGAGTTCGATCAGTACCTGGCCCAGGCCAACGTAGGCATCCGGATAGCGAACCGGCGAGAGGGCCACCGTCTGCTGGTAGGAGACCCCTGCCTGCTGCCAGTCTTTCTTCTCGTAGTAGGCGTCGCCCCGGCGCAGCCAGGCCTCGGCGTTGCCAGGGCTCAGGATTACGGCCTGGTCGAGGTGCTCAATGGCCAAATCTACGTTGCCTCTGAGCAGCAGCAAGCTACCGTATTTGATGCGCAGGCTGGGGTTTTTGGGGGCTGCCTTGACCGCCTCATCGTAGTTTTTGAGGGCCTCATCCCACTTGCCTTGGCGGATGTAGATATCGGCCAGCAAAGCCCGAACAACCGGTTCGTCCTTCAGGGCTAGCGAGCGGTTGATGGATTCCACGGCCTGCTCGAGCTTGTTCTGGTAAGCCAGCACTGTGCCGCGGGTTGCATAGATAGGGGCGTACTTGGGATTAACCCGCTCGGCTTCGCGCAGTATGCTCAGGGCCTGATCCAGCAAGCCCTTGCTGGCCTCGCGGTTCTCGGCTAGGAGGTATTGCCGCACATACACCTGGGCCAGCGCTACATAGGACTGGATGTAGCTGCTGTTGAGGGTGATTGAGCGGCGTAGGTTCTCGATGGCCGCAGTAAAGCGGTTTAAATCGGACTGCACACGGGCCAACAGGTAGAGGTTTTCTGCGCTAGGGGCGTCCCTAACAGCTCGCTCGCAGGCGGGCAGAGCGGCCTCGGGGCGTCCTGCCTCGTAGAGCAGGAGGCACAGGCTGGCTTGAGTCTGCGGCTTGGGTGTGGGCTGGGTGGGGTTTTGCTGCGCCGCAGCAACCCCTACCGACAGCGCCAGCACAAAGAACCAAAAACGCATCATTTTCCTCCTAAATGGTGCCATGGGCATCTTCACTTGACCCGGGTATACAGCTAACTGAGGTTTCATACTAGGCCCAACCTTCACAGGATATAGCGGGAAAGATCGTGGGAGGCCAGTACATCTTTGAGGCGTGCTTCCACATATTCCTTGGTTATCTCGACCCGCCCCAGGCTGGTTTGGAACGAAACCTCCTCTAAAACGCGTTCCAACACCGTAGCAAGTCGCCTGGCGCCAATATCCTCCAACTCTTGGTTAGCTTGGTGAGCGAACCGCGCCACCGCCTGGATGGCCTCGGGGGTGAAATGGAGCTCGGTTTCGTCAGCGGCCAGCAGGGCCTGGTACTGTTTGATGAGTGAGTTTTCCGGCTCCCGCAGGATGCGCTCGAACTCTGCTGGCCCAAGGGGCTCGAGCTCAACCCGGATAGGGAAGCGGCCCTGCAACTCAGGTATCAGATCGGAAGGTTTAGAGACGTGGAAGGCCCCGGCAGCAATGAACAACACGTGGTCGGTTGAGACAGGGCCCAGGCGGGTCGAAACCACCGTGCCCTCCACGATGGGTAGCAGATCCCGCTGCACCCCCTCGCCCGAAACATCCGGGCCCCCCACAGCCCCTTTACCCCGGGCGATCTTATCCACCTCGTCGATAAAGACGATGCCCTCTTCCTGGGCGCGGCGCAGGGCCTCCTGGGTGGCCTCTTCCTTATCCACCAGGCGCTCGGCCTCCTGGTTTTTGAGGATCTCCAGGGCCTCTTTTACGCGCACTTTGCGCCGGACTTTGCGCTGGGGTAACAGCCCCTTGAGCATGTCCTGCAAGCCTTGCATCTGCTCCCCGCCGAACATCCCCACCATGGGCAGGCGGGCCTCCTCGGCCACCTCGATCTCGATGAGCTGGTCGTTGTAGCGGCCGGTGCGCAGCTCCAGGGGTGAGACGCGCAGAATTGAGGCCACCTCCTCCTCGGCCAGGCTCTGGGCGCGCCCTTCCACCTTGGACTTCATCTCCTGCATCACAAGCTGATAGGCGGCCTCGGCTAGATCGCGCACGATGGAGTCCACATCGCGCCCCACGTAGCCCACCTCGGTGAATTTTGTGGCCTCTACTTTCAGGAAAGGTGCGCCTGCCAGCCGGGCCAGCCGTCGGGCGATCTCGGTCTTGCCCACCCCGGTGGGGCCAATCATCAGGATATTTTTGGGCATGACCTCGCGAGCCAGCTCGGGCGGCAGCTTCTTACGGCGTATACGGTTGCGCAGCGCCACCGCCACCGCGCGCTTGGCAGCGGCCTGGCCGACGATGTGCTTATCCAGCTCACGCACAATCTCAGCGGGCGTCAGGTTCATGACCCACCCCCCACGCTCAGCACCGAGGTGGCCTGCCCGCTGGTATAAAGGTCAATCTCCCCGGCAATCCGGATGGCCTGTTCGGCGATCTGGGGAGCCGAGAGGCTCGAGTGTCGCAGCAAAGCTTTGGCAGCGGCCAGGGCATAGGGGCCGCCCGATCCCACCGCGATAACCGGCTCATCGGGGTTTAGCACCTCACCATTCCCGGAAAGCAGCAACAGATGGTCGCGGTCGGCGAGTACCAGCATGGCCTCGAGGCTGCGCAGCACCCGGTCGGTGCGCCAGAGCTTGGCTGTCTCGATGGCCGCTCGAGGCAAATTGCCTTTAGCTCCCGATAAAGCCCCCTCAAACTTCTCCAAAAGCGTCAGTGCATCGGCCACGGCGCCAGCAAAGCCAACCAGAATGCCATCACCCTGCTCGAGGCGGCGAACCTTAACCGCGCTGGTTTTCATAATGGTCTGACCCAGGGTGACCTGCCCGTCGCCTGCGATTGCAGTGACACCGTCTCGACGAACTGCCACAATAGTGGTGCCGTGCATTCGCTCCATTCCTACGGAATCTAGCGCTGCACGGTGAATCTGGTATGAGAGCAGCCTATTCTGACTGCAGGAAAACGGATTCGGCCGGTGCAGTGCGTGAAGGGAGTGCAGGAGGATTCGGATAGCTTCTTCAGGCCTTTCCGAATCCGCATCGAGCAAAGTAAAACCCCCGGTCAACCGGGGGTGTGAACGACAACCCGGGGGCTACAAACCTTTGAAGCCTTCGGGAATATCCAGGCCACGGATACGATTCAGCGGCCACCACACGGCATTGGCCCGGCCTGCGATGGCGCTGGTGGGCACGGGGCCAAAGGTGCGCGAGTCCTCAGAGCCCCCGAAGGTGCGGTTATCGCCCATTACAAAGTAGTAGCCCGGCTTGAGCTTGAGCGAACCGGTAAAGCAGTGCTCCCCGGAGCGGCTTTTGGCCAGATCCTCCGGGCTGGGGGGGGTGAGCATCTCGAGGGTGGGTTTGAGGTACTCGGGCAACAGATCCGGGGTGAAGCGCACCTGCTGCTGGGTTACCAGGGCGGTCAGTCGTTCGTTTTGGTAGCACACCACGGGGTAGCTATCGGGGTACGGTGTTAAGGAGGCAGTGATGTGGATTTCGTTAATGGGCTGGCCGTTGACGTACACCACCCCTTCCCGCAAGCTCACCTCATCGCCCGGCAGGCCGATGATGCGCTTGATAAAAAAGGCCCGGAACTGGAAGCCCAGCACCGGAAACTGGGCCACCGCGTTGGGGGTGCCCTCGGGTGGTTTGACGATTGCCACCTCGCCCCGCCGCCACTGCATCAGACCAAAACGCACCAGCCAGGTCTCGTATTTGGGGACAAACACCCGCTCGCCGTTGAGCAAGGTGGGGTTCATTGAGCTGCCAACCACGCCCACAGTGGTAAACAAAAACGTGGTCACCAGGAAGGCCAGCAGTAAGGCTTCACCCACCTGTCGAAACCATTCTTTGAAGAGGTAGTCCAGAAACTTCTGCATCGCAAGATCCCTTTCGTCGTGGCCTAGGCCCGGCCATAGCATAACGTACACCTGACCGGGCTTTGCCGCGAGGCCAAGGCGGGCGCTAGATACTGAGCCGGGCCTGCGCGGCGGCTTTGCGACCAGCCTCGACGATCTCCTCGAGGCGTCCAAACTGTTCAATGCCCACCCCGGGCAGTTCGGGGCGGATATAGAGTTCGGGTGGATAAAGCGAGCGGCGGGCGGCGGTAAGGTGGTTTTGCATGATATCGATGGTTCGGCGAACCTGCCCTATTGCCGAGCGTGGAATCCCCGGCAGACCTATCTCGGGGGTTACATCGACCGCCAGCACATACCGGGCCCGCATAAAGCGGGCCGCGTCAACCGGCAGGTTGTCAAGCACCCCACCATCCACATAGGTTCGGCCCTCGAACTGCACCGGTGCGATCAGGCCAGGATAGGCCGCCGAGGCCAGCACCGCCCCCGGTAGGTCGCCCTCCGTAAAGTAGGCCAGTTTGCCGGCCTCGAGGTCAACGGCGGTAACGACCAGTTTTTTGCAGAGCAGCTCGAACCGGGGGGGCAGGTGTTTGGCCAGGAAGTCCCTGAGGCCACGCTGGGAGATCAGCCCTGGCCGGGGTACCAGATCCAGCAAGCGCAGCCAGGGTGTGGAGCGGGCAATTTCCAGGATTTCATGGGGTTTTTTACCGGAGGCGTACAGGGCGCCAACCACAGCCCCCATGCTGGTGCCTGCGATCACCTCGGCCTGGAAACCCTGGGCCTCGAGCACTTCCAGCACCCCGATGTGGGCCAGACCCCTGGCGCCACCACCTGACAAGACTAGACCGCGCACCTTGCAACCTCACTGCCTCTGAAATAGCAGCCCTGGAACATTTTACCGATCCATACCGATGGGTGCTATGAACCCCCAACACCGGCCAGAATCGGTATAGTGATGGTTGTGGGGTTAGCCGGCATCACCTTGGAAGGCCGCTACAAGGTTATCCGACCAATTGCCCGTGGGGCGCTGGCCACGGTCTACCTGGCCTTTGATATTCACGGCACCCCCTATGCGCTCAAGGTTTTTCCGCGGGGATTTGAGGGGCGGGCCGACCGGGAGTGGAAGGTGGGCCAGCAGCTCAAACACCCGCACATCAACCCCGTTCTGGCCCGCCTGAGCGTGCCCCACGACGGTGGAGAGCACCCAGCGGTGCTCCTGGCTTTTGCCCCTGGTATCCGCCTGTCGGAGTGGCGGAGGGATAACCCAGCCCGGATACTGGGTGTTTTCAAGCACCTGCTCGAGGCCCTGGCCCACATGCACGGCCAGAATTTAGTACACCGCGACGTTAAGCCGGATAACCTTGTGGTGGATGGAACCGGTGAGGCGCGCCTGGTGGATTTCGATCTCTCCGGCCCATTGGGAGAACGCTTTAGTCAAAAGGTTCGCCTGGGTACTATTGCTTATATTGCCCCGGAGCAGATTCGTGGGCGCTCACCCACCCCGGCCTCGGACATGTACTCGGCCGGTATCCTGCTGTACTGGGCTATTGCTGGCGAGCTGCCCTTTGTGGGGGAGCCGGTTGAGGTGATGAACGCCCACCTTAAGCTGCCGCCGCCGCCGCTGGTGGCCGCCCCCGAGACCGGCCTGACTGTGACAGCCGAGTTGCAGGGTTTCTTGAGCCGCCTCATCTGCAAGGATGTCGCCGAGCGCTACCAGAATGCCCTCGAGGCCCTGCGCGATTTTGAGGCCATGCACCTTTCGCTAATACCCCGGTAGCCGGCGGGGTTCAAGCGGCGCGGGGTTTTGCCTCTCCAGGCCATCCCAGAGCTGCAAAATGATGGGATGCAAGGTGTTGAGATCGCTGGCGCGGATGCGTTTTTGCTGTACGACCAGCAAACCCTGGCTGCTCAGCTGCCGAACGGCGGGCTCCAAGGCCGGCCACACCTCGAGCCCGCTGCGCTGTTCGAGCAATTCCAGATCAACCCCCTGGGCCAGCCGCAGGCCCAGCATAAGAGATTCCTTGAGGTGCTCGAGGCTGCCAACCTGCTCCAGCAAGGGTTCTTCGCCCTGCAGCCAGCGCGGTAAAGGGGGGTTGGTATAGCGCACTGCAAAAATATGCGGCTCGAGCCCGGCAAGCTGTCCGGTAGCGCCCGGCCCCAGCCCGCCCCAGAAGGCGTTGCGCCAGTAGGCCAGGTTGTGCTGGCTTTCTCGTCCAGGGCGAGCAAAATTGGATACCTCATACCGGGCTAGGCCGGCCGTGCCCAGTACCTCCTGGGCCAGCGCCAGGGCCTGGGCCTCGCTGTCGGGGTCGGGGGCCAGGCCCCTCAGGGCAAACGGGGTGCCGGGTTCGACCTGTAGCGTGTAGGCCGAGACATGCTCCACCCCCAGGGCCGTGGCCTGGGCCAGGTCGGCCTCGACATCCTGGCCGGGCAGGCCCAGGATCAGGTCGATGGAGGTGTGAAAGCCGGCCTCGAGGCTCATCTCCACGGCCCGCAGGGCCCCAGTGCGGCCGTGGGCCCGGCCCAGGGTCTTGAGCACACTGTCCTGAAAGCTCTGCACCCCCAGTGAGATACGGTTGACCCCTAGCTCACGCAGCAGGCCAAGCCGCTCTGGGTTGAGGGTGCCGGGGTTGGCCTCGAGGGTGACCTCGGCTGCCTCTATATTCCAGGGTAAGGCTCGAAAAAGCGCTTCCAGCTCGTGGCTGCGCAGGAAGCTGGGGGTGCCCCCGCCCAGATAGAGCGTTGTCAGCGGGCCAGGGTGCTGCTCAAAAAGCCCCCGGGCCTCCTGGGCCAGTCGCTTTAGGTAGGCCTCTACCACATCCCCGTAGCGGCGAACCACATGAAAGTCGCAGTACGGGCAGATGGTGGGGCAGAACGGTACGTGCAGGTAAAGATGCTGCAAAGCTGGGCCTCCCATCCTCCGCGCCCGGCCGGGCTCTTCAGTTAAGCGCGCTCCTAAAAAAGGCCACGGCTCGCTGTATCAGGCGGCTGTAATCCTGCCCACGGAAGGTGTGGCCGGCCCCGGGATAACTGAAACACTCGTGCTCAACCCGGTTTTTTTGCAAAGCCGCGCAAATTTCCCGGGCCCAGGCATAGGGGGTCTGGGGATCCTGGGTGCCGTGGTGTACCTGCACCCGGGCCCGCAAACGGCCATAGTAGTTGATCGGTGACACCTGGGCCAGGTTTGGGGGAGGGTTGCGGGCTTCCTGGCAGCCGCGCAGGCCATTGGTAAAGACATTGCAGATCTGCTGGGCATTTTTTAGGTCGTTGCCGTGCATGGTTCCGTAGAGCAACAAGGCCCGAATGGTTGGGTCGACCACCGCCACCCGCTGGGCGATGCCGCCGCCCATGCTGTGCCCCATCAGGCCGATGCTGGGGCGGGCTTTGACCAGGGGCCCGCTGCCGGCCTGCGCCCGAATTATAGCCACCAAGTCGAGAATTTCCTGCGCGTACTGAATGCGCCAGGGGCTTTGCTCGGGGCTTCCTTGGGACAGGCCGTGCCCCCGCAGGTTGGGGTGAAGGGTGATGAACCCGGCCTGGGCCAGGGCATCGGCGTAGCGGGTGGTGTAGGTCAGGGTTCGGTAGGCGGCGGGGTTGACATACCCGTGAATCACAACCACCACCGGGAAACGGCCCTCGCGGTTAGGCACGTTCATAAAGCCGTACATCTGAAGCCCATCCGAGGGGTAGCGCACCAGGTAGCGGGTAAAGCTCGAGTTGCGCTCTAAAACCCGCTCGATGCTGAGCAGGCCACCACCATAGCGCTGGCGCGTAAGCTCGTCGATGGTGGCGGGGTGCTGGGCCAGGGCCAGGGAGCCGAGCAGCACCAGGCAGGGCCCGATGGATCCGAAGAAGCCTTGCATAACCGCCAAGATAAGCCGCACGGGGCCGATTCAGTCTGTTCTGATGCACACTGCGATTTTGCTCAGCGAGTACCAGATTCGCGCCGGAAAGTGGCGAAATAGCCCGACCGAAGGGAGCAGAAAAGCATTTTGGGTAGTATCGCGTAGGCCTGTCAAAGTGGCCGATGCTAGCGAAATGCCTATAAAACCGGGGAGCTGCTCGCGGCGGTCTTTGTGTACAGAACCACCCAGCGTAATTCGTCACAGGGGTGGGTAACGGGTGCGTGTTACACTGGGCCTGGTATGGTTGAGCCTGCAATCGCGCTCTTCGGGGGTGCCTACGAAAAGGCCTCGCACGTCCTCGAAGAGCTTCTTCGCGAGACGGGGGCCCGTTACGTGCTTTTGCTCGACCGCAAGGGCTTTGTGCTGGCACACAAAGAGGCCTTGTGGGCGCCCCGGCCCCCGGCCCTGGACTCGCTGGCTACTTTGATTGCCGGTAACGCGGCAGCCACCCAGGCTTTGGCTAAAATGCTTGGTGAGCCCCGCTTTAACGAACTTCTGCATCAAGGGGCCACCTACGGTTTGTATGCTGAGGAAGTGGGGGATCTGGCCCTGCTGGTAATTATCTTCGATAACACCGCCCCGGTAGGACGGGTCAAGCTATTTGGTAAGCGGGCCGTGCAGTCGCTCGAGGTCATCACCAAGGAGGCCCTAGTAGAGCCAGGCACCTTAGGGATTGATCGCGAGTATCACGCTGGGGCTAGTGCCCTTTTGGACGAACTATTTGGTAGCTAACTATGAGCACGATCAACTTTGCCGCCCGGGAGATCAACTTCAAGATTGTCTACTACGGCCCCGGTATGTCTGGTAAGACCACCAACCTCAAATGGGTTTTCCAGCAGGTGCCGCAAAACCGCAAAGGCGAGATGGTCTCGCTGGCTACCGAGGATGAACGCACCCTGTTCTTCGACTTTTTACCCGTGGATCTGGGCGAGGTTAAGGGCTTCAAAACCCGCTTTCACCTGTACACCGTGCCGGGGCAGGTGTTTTACAACGCCAGCCGCAAACTCATTTTGCGAGGCGTGGACGGGATTGTTTTTGTGGCCGACTCAGCCCCCAACCGCCTGCGGGCCAATGCAGAATCCATGCGCAACCTACGCGAAAACCTGGCCGAGTATGGCATAAAGTTAGAGGATATCCCCCTGGTGCTGCAGGCCAACAAGCGCGATGCCCCCGATGCCCTGCCGGTGGAGATGATCCAGGCGGTGATTGACCCCGAGATGCGGCTGCCCATCTTCGAGGCCATCGCTACCAATGGCATCGGGGTTTTCGAAACCCTGAAGGCTGTGAGCCGTCAGGTGCTGGCTCGCGTGGCCTCGGCTGGCTAGCTGGCTCCAGGTCGACGCACCACAGCAAAGACCTCCAGAGGCCATCTTTTTGAATCCTGGGGTACCCCTTGCCACGCTCGGCGAACAAACCGAGTCTGGGGTGAAGGGTTCAAGCCGACCGATGGGTTGGTATGCTGGAACGGCATGAAAACCACTCCACTTCACCAAGCCCATCTGGCCCTAGGAGCCAGGATGGTGCCTTTTGCCGGTTATGAGATGCCTATTCAGTACACCTCCATCACCTCCGAACACTTAGCGGTGCGGGGGCTGGTGGGGATGTTCGATGTGAGCCACATGGGCGAGTTCTGGGTAAAGGGGCCGGGGGCCCTGGAGTTTTTGCAGTACGCCACCCTGAACGACGTGGCCAAGCTCAAGGTGGGCCGGGCCCAGTACTCCATGCTGCCCAATGCACAGGGGGGCGTGGTGGACGACATTTACCTTTACCGCACCGGCGAGGAAGAGTACCTGATGGTGGTGAACGCCGCCAACATCGAGAAGGACTGGGGGCATCTTCAGCGCCTGGCGGAAGGCTTCGAGGTGAGGCTCGAGGACGCCTCCGACTTCTTCGCCCTGATTGCCGTGCAAGGCCCCAACGCGGTGGCGGTATTGCAAAAGCTAACCGAGACCGATCTGGTCTCGCGTAAGAAAAACGACACCTTCATGGGCAAGCTGGTGGGCAAGTGGGCTCGTTTCGCCCGCACCGGCTACACCGGTGAGGACGGCTACGAGGTGTTCGTGGCCCCCGACGAAGCCCCAGCGGTCTGGGAGGCCCTCCTGGAGGCCGGGGTGACCCCTTGTGGCCTGGGGGCGCGCGATACCTTGAGGCTCGAGGCCGGCTTTCCCCTGTACGGCCACGAACTCACCGACACCACCAACCCCCTATGCACCCCTTTCGACTGGGTGGTCAAGGGCCAGAAAGAGTTTTATGGTAAACAGGCCCTGCTGGACGCCGCCTGTGAGCGTCGGCTGGTGGGGCTGCTGGTTGAGGGGGGGATTCCCCGCGAGGGCTACCGGGTGCTGGGAGGGGGCAAGGAGGTCGGCGTCCTCACCTCGGGAACCCACTCCCCCGTGCTCAAAAAGGGCATCGGGCTGGCCTATGTGCAGCCTGAATGGGCCGGGGTGGGCACCGTGCTGGAGGTGGAGATTCGGGGCAGGGCCGCGCCGGCCACCGTGGTCGAGACGCCTTTCGTGAAGCGCTAGATGGCAGGTCTTTTGGGCAATAAACTGACAGCCGAGGTGAGACGATGAACTATCCTTCCGAGCTTAAGTACACCAAATCACACGAATGGGTTCGCCTCGAGGGCGACGTGGCCGTGGTGGGCATCACCGACTTTGCCCAGGACGCCCTGGGGGATGTGGTGTTTGTGGACTTGCCGCAGGTGGGTAAGGCTGTGGAGGCCGGGTCGGCGGTGGCGGTGGTGGAGTCGGTCAAGACCGCCTCCGACATCTACGCCCCGGTGGCCGGGGAGATCCTCGAGGTCAACAGCGCCCTTTCCGATAAGCCCGAGCTCATCAACCAGGCGCCCTACGGCGAGGGCTGGCTGTTCAAAATGAAGATAAACCCGGCAGACCTGAACGGGCTCTTGTCAGCGGCGGAGTACCAGGCCGTGGCAGAAAGCCAGTAACCGGGTGTGCAGGCAGACTTGACCGATATACAGCCCTTGGGGTAGAGAAAGATCATGACTCTGCGCCAGGCGCTATCCCAGGTCCCGGACCCTCGGGCCCACAACCGGCAGTACCCCCTTTGGGGCCTTCTGGCCCTCATCCTGGTGGCCTTCCTGAGCCGCGTGGACTCCCTGCGCGGCGTGGAACGCTTTGCCCGCGCCAACCCCCACCTCTTGCCCCACCTGGGCCTGCGCAAGGCCCCAGGCCACACCGCCATCACCCTTCTCCTTCACCGCCTGGATCCTGAGAAGCTCCAGGCGGCCCTTGGCCAGGTCTTCCCCGAAGCCGACCTTGGGGAGGTCCTGGTGGTGGACGGGAAGCACCTGCGGGGAAGCGGCAAGGGGAAAAGCCCCCAGGTCAAGCTGGTGGAGGTCCTGGCCCTGCACCTCCATACCACCCTGGCCCAGGCCCGGGCGGAAGGGAGGGAGGAGAAGGCCTTCCTGGAGCTTCTGGACCGTTTGGAGGCGAGGGAGCTGGAGGGCAAGGTGGTGGTGGGGGACGCGGGGTACCTGTACCCTGAGGTGGCGGCCCGGGTGCGGAAAAAAGGGGGGACTATCTCTTGGTCCTGAAGGGGAACCAGGGGGAACTTTTGGAGTGGGCCCTGGAGGTGTTCAAGGGGATGGCGGGGAGGCGTCTTCCCGGGGAGACGGAGGCGACCTGGAGTGGGGTGCGGGACGGGGAGGTGTGGACCTACCGGGTTTGGGCTTCCCCCTACCTGCCGGAAGAGGTGCGGGCCTTCCCTGGGGCCAGGCAGGTGGTGCGGCTTTGGCGGGAGGTGAGGCACAAGGGGACGGGGGAGGTGCGGCGGACGGTGAGCTACGCCCTCACCAGCCTGGGGCCGGAGGTAGCGGACGCAAAGCGGCTGGGGAGCCTGTTGCTTTCCCGATGGGAGGTGGAGAACCGGTCTTTCTGGGTGCGGGACGTGTGCTTTGGGGAGGATGCCTGTCAGGTGCGGGGGGTGGGGGCGTGGGCGCTAGCGGTGCTGCGGGCCTTCCTGGTCTCCATGCTTCACCGAGAGGGGGTGAGGGAGAAGAAGGCAGCCCTAGAAATCTTCTCCTTCAACCCCCTCTCCGCCCTGCGCTTCCTGGGGCTCTATGCGGCATAGCGGTCAAGTCTGGTGTGCAGGGGTCACTTTTTGTACCGCGCCCCTTTAGGCTATCATAAACCTGGTACAAGCAGCGCGCTGCTGATGGGAGAGATGGGCCCGCCCCACGCCGAAGGAGCAACCACCCCGGAAACTCTCAGGCAAAAGGACCACAGCAGTGAAATCTGGAGAGAGGCGCAAAGCGCCCGCCGACGGGATAACACTCTCAGGCAAAAGGACAGATGGGGTCAGTGGAGGAGACCGCATGACCCCTGAACGCAAACCCCGTTCCACCGATTTCTCGCGCCGCCACATTGGCCCCACCCCTGCGGACATCGAGCAGATGCTGCAAGCCGTGGGGGTTTCCTCGCTGGAGGAACTCATCCAACAGACCGTGCCGGCCTCCATCCGCGAGGCCGAGCCGCTCAACATCGGCCCCGGCCTGAGCGAGACCGAGATGCTGGCGCGCATGCGGGCCATCGCCAGCAAGAACCAGGTGTTTACCTCGCTGATCGGCCAGGGCTACTACGGCACCATTCTGCCCCCGGTGATCCAGCGCAACCTGCTGGAAAACCCGGCCTGGTACACCGCCTACACCCCCTACCAGCCCGAGATTAGCCAGGGCCGCCTCGAGGCCTTGCTCAACTTCCAGACCATGGTGGCCGACCTCACCGGCCTGGACATCGCCAACGCCTCGCTCCTGGACGAGGCCACAGCAGCCGCCGAAGCCATGGCGGTGGCCCAGCGCAGTTGCAAAGCCCCGCGCAGGGCCTTTTTTGTGGACAGGAACGTGCACCCCCAGACGCTGGCGGTTTTGCAGACCCGGGCCGAACCCCTGGGCTGGCAGTTGGTGGTGGGCGACCCCGAGACCGACCTGAACCCGGAGGGGCTGTTCGGGGCGATCTTCCAGTACCCCGACACCCTGGGCCAGATCCGCGACCTGCGCGGCCCCATCGAGCGGGTTAAGGCGGCTGGTGGGCTGGCGGTGGTGGCCGCCGATCTGCTGGCCCTGACCCTGCTCACCCCGCCCGGCGAGCTGGGGGCCGATATCGCGGTGGGCTCGGCCCAGCGCTTTGGGGTGCCCATGGGCTACGGCGGGCCCCACGCCGGTTATATGGCGGTCAGGGACGCCCTCAAGCGGGCCCTGCCGGGGCGGCTGGTGGGGGTTTCGATTGACTCGAGGGGCAACCGGGCCTACCGCCTGACCCTCCAGACCCGCGAGCAGCACATCCGCCGCGAGAAGGCCACCTCCAACATCTGCACCGCCCAGGTGCTGCTGGCGGTAATCGCCTCGATGTACGCGGTCTACCACGGGCCTGAGGGCCTGCGCGAGATCGCCCAGAGCGTGCACGACAAAACCGCGGTGCTGGCCGCGGGCCTGGAGCGCCTGGGTTTTGAGCGGGTCAATGCCCACTTCTTCGATACCCTGACCATCCGGGCCGGGGGCCGGGTGGAGGAAATTTTGGCCGAGGCCCGCCGCCGCCGCATCAACCTGCGCAAAGTGGACGAGGCCCACATCGGCATCGCCCTCGACGAGACCACCACCCCCGAGGTCATCGAGGCGGTCTGGCAGGCCTTTGGGGGCGACTTCCGCTACCAGGACTTTGTCCCCGAAAACCACCTCCCGGCCACCTTGCAGCGCACCAGCCCCTACCTGACCCACCCGGTCTTCAACCGCTACCACTCCGAAACCGAGCTGATGCGCTACATGCGCCGCCTGGCCGACCGCGACCTGGCGCTCGACCGCGCCATGATTCCCCTGGGCTCCTGCACCATGAAGCTCAACGCCGCGGCCGAGATGATTCCCATTAGCTGGCCCGAGTTCGCCAATTTGCACCCCTTTGCACCCGCCGAGCAGGCCCAGGGCTACCACGAGCTCTTCGAGACCCTGAGCCGCTGGCTGTGTGAAATCACCGGCTACGACGCGGTCTCGCTCCAGCCCAACTCCGGGGCCCAGGGCGAGTATGCCGGGCTGCTGGCTATCCGGGCCTACCACCGCTCGAGGGGTGAGGGGCACCGCAACGTCTGCTTAATTCCTTCCTCGGCCCACGGTACCAACCCGGCCTCGGCCCAGATGGCCGGGATGGAGGTGGTGGTGGTGGCCTGCGACGCGCAGGGCTACGTGGATCTGAACGACCTCGAGGCCAAAGCAAAGCAGCACGCCGATAGGCTGGCGGCGGTGATGGTCACCTACCCCTCCACCCACGGGGTGTTCGAGGAGAAGATACGCGAGCTGTGCGACATCGTGCACCGCTACGGGGGGCAGGTCTACCTGGACGGGGCCAACCTCAACGCCCAGGTGGGGCTGGCCAAGCCCGGCCACTACGGGGCCGATGTCTCGCACCTCAACCTGCACAAGACCTTCGCCATTCCTCATGGCGGGGGCGGGCCGGGGATGGGCCCCATCGCGGTCAAGGCCCACCTGGCCCCCTTCCTGCCGGGGCACCCCGTGCTCGACGGTGGGACGGCTCCGGTGGGGCCGGTGGCGGCAGCCCCCTACGGCTCCGCCTCGATTCTGCCCATCTCGTTTGCCTACATCTGGATGATGGGCAGCGAGGGGCTCAAGCGGGCCACCGAGGTGGCCATCCTGAACGCCAACTACATTGCCAGCCGGCTCGAGCCCTACTTCCCGGTGCTCTACAAAAACGAAAAAGGCCGGGTGGCCCACGAGTGCATCCTCGACCCCCGGGCCTTCAAGGCCCGCTGTGACATCACCGCCGAAGACATCGCCAAGCGCCTGATCGACTTTGGTTTCCATGCCCCCACCATGAGCTTTCCGGTGCCCGGAACCCTGATGGTGGAGCCAACCGAGTCGGAGTCGAAGCGCGAGCTCGATCGCTTTATCAACGCCATGATCGCCATCCGCGAGGAAATCGCCCAGATCGAGCGGGGCGAGCTCACCGCCGAGGAAAGCCCCCTGCGCCATGCCCCCCACACCGTGCTGGATCTGGCCGACGAGAACTGGAACCGCAAGTACACCCGGGCCCAGGGCTGCTTCCCTGCCGGCCAGTCGGCCATGGATAAGTACTGGAGCCCGGTCAACCGGGTGGATAATGTGTACGGTGATCGCAACATCGTTTGTTCCTGTCCGCCGGTGGAGGAATACGCGTAGGGTTTGAAGCCAGATTCGGTTCGTTTGGTGCCGAATGATGGCGAACTAACCGAATCTGGTATGAATCCTGCATTGCTCCGGCTAGGGCGGGTTCGAAGGGCGGGGTGCTGAAAAACGCGGTGGATGGCGCGCATAGCGCCACCCACTCGCGGGATTGCCCCGGGCGCGGTGCTACAGAAAATCGCCCAGAATGCGCTCCACCTGGTCGGTCTCGATTAGAAAGGCGTCGTGCCCATGCGGGCTGTGAATTTCACGGTAGATGCCGCCGCTCAGAGCGGCCATCTCACGGACTTCCTGAGCGGTGTAGAGCACATCGGTATCGATGCCAACGAACAGGCTGGGGATATGCTTTAGCTGGCGGAGGGCCGCCTCGAGGCCCCCACGCCCGCGGCCCACATCGTGGGTGTCCATGGCCTCCGATAGGGTGAGGTAGGCGTTGGCATCGAAGCGCCGGGCAAATTTTTCCCCCTGGTATAGCACATAGCTCTCCCCCCGCTCGGGGTGCTGCTGCCAGCGCAGCCGGAAGGAATCGGGGGAGCGAAAAGAGAGCATGGCGATGGCCCGTCCTAGTTGAAGCCCTAAGGGCTGCTCGGTGTAATAGCCGCCCCGGTAGCCGGGATCGGCCAGCACTGCTTCGCGTGAAAGCCGGTTAAAAGCCCGGGCCCAGGGGCTGTGCACCGGCGGCGCGGCCAGCACCACCATCTTGTTTACCCGCTCGGGGTACAGCAGGGCGAACTCGAGCGCCACCATCCCCCCCAGGCTGCCGCCCAGCAAGGTCACCTTTTCGATGCCCAGAAAGTCCAGCAGCTTGGCCTGGGCTCGAGCCAGGTCGCGCACGGTCAGCTTGGGAAACTCCGGGCCATACGGGCGTCCGGTCTCGGGGTTCTGTGAGAGGGGGCCGGTTGAGCCATAGCAGCTGCCGATGTGATTGGCGCAGATAACGAAATATTTATCGGTATCCAGCATCCGGCCCGGCCCAGCCAGCTCGTCCCACCAGCCCTCGGGCCCGAAGGCCTGATCCAGTTTGGGCAGGCTGCGCAGGGTTTCCTGGGTGTAGGTTCCGGCCAGATGCGCCGAGCCTGTCCAGGCGTGAAACACCAACACCGCATTGCTGCGCTCAAAGTTAAGCTGGCCGTAGGTCTCGTAGCGCATGCGCAGTTCAGGCAGTACACCGCCGTACTCGAGGCGGAAACCACCGGCCACCAGGGCCTGGGCCGGTACCGGTGGCGGTACCCGGCCCCGGCTTTTGGGTGGCTTGATCAGCAGGGCTTCATGGTCGCCCCAGGCCTCTTGAATAAGTAGATCGGTCATCTTATGCGCCCTCGGTAGACCGAACGCGGGGGTCAGACGCCCACCCGCGAGCGCAGGGCTTGCTTGAGATCGGCTTGGATGTCTTCGATGGCTTCCAGCCCCACGCTAATCCGCACCAGCTCGGGGTTGACCCCGGCGCGCACCTGCTCCTCCGGCGATAGCTGGGAATGGGTGGTGGAGGCGGGATGAATCGCCAGGGTGCGGGTATCGCCCACATTGGCTAGGTGGGAGACCAGCTCGAGCCGGTTGATGAAGCTCTTGGCGGCCTCGTACCCACCCTTGAGGCCGAAGGTAAGCACCGAGCCCGGCTTGCCCTTGAAGTACTTCTGGGCTTTGGCGTAGCTGGGGTGATCGTCCAGGCCGGGGTAGTTGACCCAGGCCACCTCGTCCTGCTCACGCAGCCAGTGGGCCAGGGCCAGGGTGTTTTGCACGTGCCGCTCGGAGCGCAGCGAGAGGGTCTCGAGGCCCAGGAGCAGCAGGAAAGCCTCGAAAGGCCCCAGGCACTGCCCCTGGTCGCGCAGGCCGTCCACGCGGGCCTTGATGATGAAGGCCAGGTTGCCCAGGGCCTTGTGCAGCTCGAGGCCGTGGTAGCCGGGCTGGGGCTGGGTAATCAGGGGGTAGCGCCCGTTGTCCCAGTTGAAGTTGCCCCCATCCACAATCAGACCGGCGATGGCCGCACCGTGCCCCCCAATCCATTTGGTACCGGAGTGGGTTACCACGTTGGCCCCCCACTCGATGGGGCGGAAGAGGTAGCCCCCGTGCCCAAAGGTGTTGTCCACAATCAGGGCGATGCCCCGCTCCTGGGCGGCCTGGGCGATGAGCTCGAAGTCGGGGATGTTGAGGGCCGGGTTGCCCAGCGACTCCAGGTACCAGAAGCGGGTTTTGTCGTCGGTCAGACGGATGAAATCGTCCACGCTCTCCGCACTGTCAGTAAAGCGGCTTTCAATGCCAAGCCGGGGCAGCGTCACTTTGAACTGGTTGATGCTGCCACCGTAAAGGTTGGGGGTAGAAACAAAGTTATCGCCAGCCTGGGCGATGTTGGTAATGGCCAGGAACTGCGCGGCATGGCCCGAGCTGGTAGCCAGGGCCGCCACCCCCCCCTCGAGGGCCGCGATGCGCTTCTCCAGCACATCGGTGGTGGGGTTCATGATGCGGGTATAAATGTTGCCGAACTCCTGCAACCCAAAGAGCCGGGCGGCGTGGTCGGCGTCCTTGAACTGGTACGAGGTGGTGGCGTAGATGGGCACCTGACGGGCCCCGGTGGTGGGGTCGGGGCTATAGCCGGCGTGTAGTTGCAGGGTCTCGAAACGGTGTTTTTGCGACATGCTGCTCTCCTACCACCCAGCGAACAGCGGCCTGGGCCGTCTGCTCCGATGGGAATGATCCGCGTGGGATTTGGGGCGCTTTTTGGTAGGAGTTTTGCTATAGCAAAACCCCCTACCAGACGTTCTTTTATGACTGGAAGGGGGTACGGCTTTGACATTCCGCTGCGCCACTTTTTGCGCGCTCCCTTCTCTTATCTTTCCCAACCGCCAGGCTATGCCTAGCCTTGAACATCGTGTGCCTACAACGTTCAGCAGTTGGGCCGGAATTAGCACCTTGCAAAAAGCCATCTGGTGATGAGCAGAGGCTTTTTGTGGGTTGCTGCGACTTCGCAGGGCCGAATCCCTCCATCGCTCTGGATAAAAGAACTTGACTGATTGTGGCCGCGCCCCAGCGCGGATAGATGTGAGTCTAGATAGACTGTCCTGTGATGTCAAGCCCGTGTACCCTCCCGCCTTGCGGGCGTTAGAATGGCACGCATGGAGATTACGCCGGAGCTGGTGAAACATCTGAGCAGGCTTTCGCGGCTTGCCCTTACACCGCAGGAAGAGGCCAAGCTCGAGGGCGAATTGCGCTCGATTGTAGGCTTTTTTGAAAAATTGAGCGAGCTGAACACCGAGGGCTTGCCCGAGATGGCCCGGCCGGTAGAGACCACCAACCGCCTGCGGGCCGATCAGGTTCGCCCCTCGCTCACCCAGGAGCAGGCCCTGTCGGTGGCTATAGAAGTGCACGAGGGCCAGTTTAAAGTGCCCAGGGTTATTGAATAGCCGATGCGTTTTGTACTAGAAGAGCCGACCAAGCACCCTTGGACTTTTTATGCTAGACATCAAATTCATCCGCGAGAACCCCGAAGCTGTTCGTCAGGCCATAGAAAAAAAAGGGCTTACCCTCGAGCTCGACAAGCTGCTCGAGCTCGACCAGGAGGTGCAGGCCCTCAAGCGCACCATTGAAAAAATACAGGCCGAACGCAACGCCAACGCCAAGGCAGCGGCCAGGGCCAAGCCGGAAGAGCGGGCGGCCATGATCGAGCGGGGTAAAGAGATCGGCCGCCAGCTGGCTGAACTCGAGCCCCGGTTGCGCACCCTCGAGGCCCAGCTCAAGCAGCTCCTCTACCTGACCCCCACCCTTCCCTGGGAAGGGGCCCCGGTGGGGCCGGACGACTCCTTTAACGTCGAGACGCGCGTGCATGGCAATCCGCGAACCTTTCTGTTCGAACCGCTGGATCACGTGGCCTTGATAGAAAAGAACGGCTGGGGTGATTTTGAGCGCGCCGCTAAGGTTTCTGGCTCGCGTTCTTACATCCTCAAGGGTGATCTGATGGTCTACGAGCAGGCCCTGCTGCGCTTTGCGCTCGACCGGATGATCCAGGCTGGCTTCACACCGATGAGCGTGCCCAGCCTGACCAAAGAGGAGGCGCTTTACGCCCACGGACAGTTTCCCGCCGCCCGCGATCAGGTCTACTCGGTGGATGGGGGGGAGGTCTACCTGGCGGGCACCGCCGAGGTGCTGTTGAACTACCTGCACGCGGGGGAAATTCTCGCAGAGTCAGAGCTCCCCCGAACCTATTGCGCGCTCTCCCCCTGTTTTCGCAGTGAGGCCGGTTCCGCTGGAAGGGATGTGCGGGGCCTGATGCGCGTTCACCAGTTCAACAAGGTGGAGCAGTACGTGCTATGTAAGGCCGATCTGGACGAATCGAATCGCTGGTTCGAGACGATGCTTTCGATCTCCGAGGGCATTTTGCAGGCCCTCGAGCTGCCCTACCGGGTGATCGAGGTATCCACCGGGGATATGGGGCTGGGCAAGTACCGCCAGGTAGACCTCGAGACCTGGGTGCCCAGTGAAAACCGCTACCGCGAGACCCATTCCTGCTCGGCGCTGCTCGACTGGCAGGCCCGGCGGGCGGGCCTCCGCTACCGCGACGAACGCGGCAAAATACACTACGCCTACACGCTCAACAACACCGCTTTGGCGACCCCCAGGATCTTAGTGATGCTGCTGGAAAATCACCAGAACGAGGATGGCACCGTGAATGTTCCCAAGGCTGTGCAGCCTTATTTCGGCAAGGAGAAGCTCGAGCCCTCGGCCTTGTAGGCAGGCCGGTCTGCGGGTCGGATGGAAACTCTACGCTGCTCGGGCGAAAGCCGAAGGCCTTGCTGGGTCAACGGTTCTCCTCAAACACCTCGTCCTGTGTTACAATCTGGCTATAGAGCCGAACGGTGAGGTGCGCGTATTGTGCCTTTACGTGTAGTTGTGCTACACTAGCGTTTGTGTTTTGTGGCCTGCACCTCGAGTGTGACCCACAAACAGCGTAAGAGCCAGCCGCCGCAGGGAGTTTTCGCCTGCGGAAGAACCCTGTTAGCTTACGAAAACCCCCCAGCGACCCCAAGCAAGCCGTAGCTGCACCGCCTGCGTGCAGCCAAAGCCCACGGGTTAAGAGGTGTTTTGATGAAGATAGAGCGGTTCGGCAAGATTAACGAAGTCATTCCCCTTCCACCCCTCACCGAGATTCAGGTCGACTCGTTCACCAAAGCCTTACAGGCCGACGTACCCCCTTCCAAGCGGGAAAACATTGGCCTGCAAGCGGCTTTTAAAGAGACCTTCCCCATCGAGGAGGGTGAGAAGGGGCGGGGGCTGGTGCTGGATTTTCTCGAGTACCGCCTGGGTGAACCCCCCTTCGATCAGGACGAGTGCCGGGAGAAAGACCTCACCTACCAAGCGCCGCTATACGCCAAACTGCTGCTGGTACATAAGGACACCGGCTTGCTCAAGGAAGATGAAGTCTTTCTGGGCGACCTGCCCCTCATGACCCAGGACGGCTCCTTTATCGTGAATGGGGCCGATCGGGTGATCGTTTCACAGATCCACCGCTCGCCAGGGGTGTACTTCACCGCAGACCAGACGCGTCCGGGCAGGTTCGTGGCCTCGGTGATTCCCCTGCCCAAGCGCGGCCCCTGGATTGACCTCGAGTTCGAGCAGTCCGGGGTGGTGGTGATGAAGGTCAACAAGAAGAAATTCCCCCTGGCCCTGCTGCTGCGGGTGCTGGGTTTTACCGCCGAGGCCCTGGGCAAGGAGCTGGCCGATTACCCCGACCTGCTGCCGGGCCTGCTGGAAGCCCAGTTCCGTGGAATCAAGGCCCTTGAGATGGGGGTGGACGAGGCCCTCCTCAAGCTTTTCACCGAGCTGCGCCCGGGCGACCCGCCCAAGCGCGATAAGGCCATCACCTACCTGCACTCGCTGTTGTCTGACCCGCGCCGCTACGATCTGGGTGAAGCGGGCAAATACAAAGCCCAACAAAAGCTGGGTATTCAGCTCTCGGGCCGCATGCTGATTAGGTTCGAAAACGGCGAGTTCAAGGACGAGGCCTTGCTGCCGGTGCTCAAGTACCTGTTTGCTCTGCAGAGCGGGAAGCCTGGCTATGAGGCCGACGACATCGACCACCTGGGCAACCGCCGCATTCGCACGGTGGGCGAGCTCTTGGCCGACCAGTTCCGGGTGGGGCTCTCGCGCCTGGCTCGAGGGGTTCGTGAGCGTATGCTGCTGGGCTCCCCCGAAAGCGCCACCCCGGCCAAGCTGGTCAACAACCGCCCGCTGGTGGCAGCCATCCGGGAGTTTTTTGGCCGCAGCCAGCTCAGCCAGTTCAAAGACCAGACCAACCCCCTCTCGGAGCTGCGCCACAAGCGTCGCATCTCTGCCCTGGGGCCGGGCGGCCTGACCCGTGAACGGGCCGGCTTCGACGTGCGCGACGTGCACCGCACCCACTACGGCCGCATCTGCCCCATCGAAACCCCCGAAGGTGCCAACATCGGTCTGATCTCCTCGCTGGCCTCCTTTGGCCGCATCAACGATCTGGGCTTTATCCTCACCCCTTACCGCAAGGTGGTGGGCGGGCGGGTTACCGACCAGGTCGACTTCATGACCGCTACCGAAGAAGACCGCTACGCCATTGCCCAGGCCAACACGCCCCTCAAGCCCGACGGCTACTTCGATACCCAGCAGGTGGTGGTGCGCAAGAAGGGCGAGCCGATGGTCATGCGTCCGGAGGAAGTGGAATACATGGACGTTTCACCCAAGCAGATTTTCTCGGTGAACACCAACCTGATTCCCTTCCTCGAGCACGACGACGCCAACCGTGCCCTGATGGGCTCGAACATGCAGGCCCAGGCGGTGCCGCTCTTGCGTGCACAAAGCCCGGTGGTCATGACCGGGGTGGAGGAGCGGGTGGTGCGCGACTCCCTCACCTCGCTGTATTCCCCGGTGGATGGGGTGGTGGAGTACGTGGACGGCTCCAAAATCCTGGTCAGGGGTGAAGACAAGGGCCTGTACGAGTTCAATCTGCGCCGCTTTATCCGTTCGAACCAGGGCACGGCCCTCGACCAGCGGCCTCGAGTCTCCAAAGGCCAGAAGGTGCGCAAGGGCGAGCTGCTGGCCGATGGCCCGGCCTCCGAGGAGGGCTACCTGGCCTTGGGACAAAACATCCTGCTAGCCATCATGCCCTTTGATGGCTACAACTACGAAGACGCGATCGTCATCTCCGAAGATCTCCTGCGCCGCGACTTCTACACCTCGGTGCACATCGAGCGCTACGAGATCGAGGCCCGCGACACCAAGCTGGGCCCCGAGCGCATCACCCGCGATATCCCCAACCTCTCCGAAGCCGCTTTGCGCGACCTGGACGAGGACGGCGTGGTGCGGATTGGGGCCGAGGTCAAGGCCGGGGATATCCTGGTGGGCCGCACCAGCTTCAAGGGTGAGACCGAGCCCACCCCCGAGGAGCGGCTGTTGCGCAGCATCTTCGGGGAGAAGGCCCGCGACGTGAAGGACACTTCCCTGCGGGTGCCGCCCGGTGAAGGTGGCATCGTGGTGCGCACCCTGCGCCTGCGCCGGGGCGACCCTGGGGTGGAGCTCAAGCCGGGTGTGCGCGAGGTGGTGCGGGTGTATGTGGCCCAGAAACGCAAGCTTCAGGTGGGCGACAAGCTGGCCAACCGCCACGGAAACAAGGGGGTGGTCTCCAAGATTCTGCCGCCCGAAGATATGCCGCACATGCCCGACGGCACGCCGGTGGATATCGTGCTCAACCCGCTGGGCGTACCCAGCCGTATGAACCTGGGCCAGATCCTGGAAACCCACCTGGGGCTGGCGGGTTACGAGCTGGGCCTGAAGTTTATTACCCCGGTATTTGATGGTATTACCGAGGAAGAGATCAAGCAGCTGCTGGGCAAGGCCTTCGATAAGAAGTGGGAAGCCCGCATCCAGGCTGGTTTTGGCCTGGATAACCGCGAGCGGGAGGTGCTGGCTCGAGCCGCCAAGCTGGGGCTGGTGAGTGCCGAGGCCAGTGAGGTGGAGCAGCTGCGTGAGGTGTTCCAGCAGGGTAAGAGCGTGCTTTACGACGGCCGCACGGGTGAGCCCATCGAGGCCCCAATTGTGGTGGGCGTGATGTACATCATGAAGCTTTACCACATGGTGGAAGACAAGATGCACGCGCGCTCCACTGGCCCCTACTCGCTCATCACCCAGCAGCCCCTGGGTGGCAAGGCCCAGTTTGGTGGGCAGCGCTTCGGGGAGATGGAGGTGTGGGCGCTGGAGGCCTACGGAGCGGCCCATACCTTGCAGGAAATCCTCACCATCAAATCCGACGATATTGAAGGGCGCAACGCGGCTTACGAGGCCGTGGTCAAGGGCGAGGATGTGCCCGAGGCCAGCGTGCCGGAGAGCTTCAGGGTGCTGGTGAAGGAGTTGCAGTCGCTGGGTCTGGATGTGGAGACCTACGACGAAAATTCCCGCCACCTGGATATCTTTGAAGGGCTGGCCAGCAGGCGATAGGCATTGATGCTCGAAGGTCAAGCCCTATAGCGAGGGTACCAACTGCAAGGGGCCCAGATCTATTGAAAGAGGCAGTGCACGGAGTGAGCGATGATTAAACGAGAAGTTCGTAAGGTACGAATCGGCCTGGCCTCCCCCGAGAAGATTCGGAGCTGGAGCTATGGTGAGGTTGAAAAACCCGAGACCATCAACTACCGCACCCTGAAGCCTGAGCGCGACGGGCTTTTTGACGAGCGCATCTTCGGGCCGCAAAAGGACTACGAGTGCGCCTGCGGCAAGTACAAGCGGCAGCGCTTCGAGGGGAAGGTGTGCGAGCGCTGTGGGGTGGAGGTTACCAAGAGCATCGTGCGGCGCTACCGCATGGGCCATGTGGAGCTTGCTACCCCGGTGGCCCACATCTGGTACGTCAAGGACGTACCCAGCAAGATCGGCACCCTACTCGACCTGTCGGCCCAGGAGCTCGAGCAGGTGCTGTACTTTGCCAAGTACATCACCATCGATCCCAAAGGGGCCATGCTGGGCGGTGTGCCGGTGCAAAAGCGCCAGCTCCTCACCGACGACGAGTACCGCGAGCTGCGCTTTGGCCGTCAGGAAACCTACACCATCCCAGCCGGGGTTGAGACCTTTGTCAAAGACGGGGACGAGGTGAAGAAGGGCCAGGAACTGGCCCCCGGTGTGGTGAGCAAGATGGACGGGCTGGTGCTCTTCCGCTTCCCCCGCCGCATCCGCCTGGAGTACATCGAGACCGAGCGGGCCAGCCTGACCCTGCCCAAGGCAGCCTGGATTGAACAGGAGACCTACAAGCCGGGTGAGCCCCTGGCCGAGCTCGAGGACTCCTACCAGATCGTGAGCGAGCACGCGGGCGTGGTGAAGGTGGAGGAGATCGGCGATGGGGCCCTGCTGCACATCCTCGACCCGGATAACGAAGACCTTGTCGCCACCTACCTCATCCCTGCCGGTATGCACCTCAAGGTAGGGCAGGGTGAGCTGGTTGGTAACGGCGATGTGCTGGCCCAGGGCAAGGGGCAGCTCCGGATGCCCCGGGGCCGCAAGGTTGTAAAGCTGGTGGCCGATGCCTCCAAAAAAGAGGTGCATCTCAGCCTTACCCTCGAGCGCGTCCGGGTGGTGGACTACCCCCTCCAGCCCCATATGCACGTGCTGGTGGGGGAGGGCACCCAGGTACGCAAAGGCGACAAGCTGGTGGGGGCCATTGAGCCGGAGGAAGAGGTCTACGCCGAGGCCGACGGGGTGGTGCACCTGCACGAGCCGGCCTCCATCGTGGTGATGAAGGCCAAGCTCTACCCCTTCGAAGACGATGTGGAGGTGACCAACGGTGACCGGGTCTCGCCCGGCGATGCCCTGGCCGATGGCGGCAAGGTGACCTCGGAGATCTACGGCCGGGTGGAGGTGGACTTCATCCGCATGGCGGTGCGGGTGATCGAGTCCTACGACATCGACGCCAAGATGGGGGCCCAGGCCATTCAGGAGCTGCTCAAGGAGATTGACCTGGGCGTGCTCGAGGCCGAGCTGGTCGAAGAGATGAAACACCCCAGCCGGGCCCGGCGGGCCAAGGCTAGAAAACGCCTGGAGGTGGTACGGGCCTTCCGCGACTCCGGCAACCGCCCCGAGTGGATGATCCTCGAGGCCGTGCCGGTGCTGCCGCCCGACCTGCGCCCCATGGTGCAGGTGGACGGCGGGCGTTTTGCTACCTCCGACCTCAACGACCTCTACCGCCGCCTGATCAACCGCAACAACCGCCTGAAAAAGCTCCTCTCGCAGGGTGCGCCCGAGATGATCATCCGCAACGAGAAGCGGATGCTGCAGGAAGCCGTGGATGCCCTGCTGGACAACGGGCGCCGGGGCACGCCGGTCACCAACCCCGGCTCCGACCGGGCCCTGCGCTCCCTCACCGACATCCTCTCGGGCAAGCAGGGCCGCTTCCGCCAGAACCTGCTGGGCAAGCGCGTGGACTACTCGGGCCGCTCGGTGATTGTGGTGGGGCCGCAGCTCAAACTGCACCAGTGCGGCCTGCCCAAGCGCATGGCCCTGGAGCTCTTCAAGCCCTTTTTGCTCAAGAAAATGGAGGAGAAGGGCATCGCCAACAACGTCAAGAGCGCCCGCAAGATGCTGGAGCGTTCCCGTGACATCAAAGACGAGGTCTGGGACGCTTTGGAAGAGGTCATCCACGGCAAGGTGGTGCTCCTGAACCGTGCCCCCACCCTGCACCGCCTGGGCATTCAGGCCTTCCAGCCGGTTCTGGTGGAGGGGCAGAGCATCCAGCTGCACCCCTTGGTCTGTGAGGCCTTCAACGCCGACTTCGACGGCGACCAGATGGCCGTGCACGTGCCGCTGTCCAGCTACGCCCAGGCCGAGGCCCGCGTGCAGATGCTCTCCTCGCACAACATCCTCTCGCCGGCCTCGGGGGAGCCGGTGGCCAAGCCGGCCCGCGATATCATCCTGGGCCTGTACTACATCACCCAGCTGCGCCGTGAGAAGAAGGGCCAGGGCCTGGAGTTCGCTACTCCCGAGGAGGCCATCCAGGCCTATGAGGAAGGCCGGGTGGCCCTCAACGCCCGGATCAAGGTGGCCGGCAAGGAGACCAGCGTGGGCTGCCTGAAGTACGTCTTCAGCAGCATCGACGAGGCCCTGCTGGCCGTGCAGAGCGGGGTGGTGGATCACCAGGACGTGGTCACGGTGCGCCTGGGCGACAAGCTTTTGGAAACCTCGCCGGGCCGGATGCTCTTCCTGCGGATTGTGAGCGAGGCCATCGAGGACCCCGAGAAGGCCCAGGAGCTGGTGAACCTCGAGGTGGCCCAGGAGAAGAACTCGCTCAAAGACCTGGTCTACAAGAGCTTCCTGCTGCTGGGGATCGAGAAAACCGCCAAACTGCTGGACGCCCTCAAGTACTACGGCTTTGTGCTTTCCACCACCTCGGGCATCACCATCGGGATCGACGATGCGGTGATCCCGGCGGAGAAGAAGCAGTACCTGCAGGAGGCCGATGCCAAGCTGGCCCAGATCGAGCAGGCCTTCGAGATGGGCATGATGACCGAGGAGGAGCGCTTCCAGCAGATTCTGCAGCTCTGGAGCCAGACCACCGAGAAGGTCACCAGCGCGGTGTTCAAGAACTTCGAGGAAAACTACCCCTTCAACCCGCTTTATGTGATGAGCCAGTCGGGGGCCCGGGGGAACCCCCAGCAGATCCGCCAGATCTCCGGGATGCGCGGCCTGATGGCCAAGCCCTCCGGCGAGACCTACCCGGTGCCGGTCAAGGCCTCCTTCCGCGAGGGTCTCACGGTGCTGGAGTACTTCATCTCCACCCACGGGGCTCGTAAGGGTGGGGCCGACACCGCGCTGCGCACCGCCGACTCCGGGTATCTCACCCGCAAGCTGCACGACGTGGCCCACGAGGTGATCGTGCGGGAGGCCGACTGCGGCACGCCCGACTACATCTCGGTGCCCCTCCTGCAGTTCGACGAGGCCTTCCGCAACAAGCGCCTGCGCAAGAAGAGCGACATCGAGTCGGGCCTGTACGGCCGCACCCTGGCCCGCGAGATCGAAGTGAGGGGCCGGGTCTTCCCCGAGGGGCACCAGCTCAGCCTCGAGGACGTGGGCTTCATCATCAAGGCCGCCGAAGAGCGCCTGATCGAGGAGGTGCCGGTGCGCTCGCCCCTGACCTGCCGCACCCGCTACGGGGTCTGCCAGCAGTGCTACGGCTGGGATCTGTCGGCGGCCAAGCTGGTCTCGATCGGCGAGAGCGTGGGGGTGGTGGCCGCCGAGTCCATCGGCGAGCCCGGCACCCAGCTCACCATGCGCACCTTCCACACCGGCGGTGTGGCCACTGGCACCGACATCACCCAGGGTCTGCCCCGTGTGATCGAGCTCTTTGAGGCCCGCCGGCCCAAGGTCAAGGCGGTCATCGCCGAGATCGACGGAACCGTGCACATCGAGGAGCTCGAGGACAAGGTGATCATCTACGTCACCAGCGAGGGCTTCTCCAAGGAGTACAAGGTGCCCAAGGACGCCCGTATTACCGTCAAGGAGGGCGAAACGGTGGAGGCCGGCCAGCCCCTGACCCGTGGGGCCATTGACCCCCACCAGCTTCTGGAGGCCAAAGGCCCCGAGGCGGTGGAGCGCTACCTGACCGACGAGATCCAGCGCGTCTACCGGGCCCAGGGCGTGAAGCTGCACGACAAGCACATCGAGGTCATCGTGCGGCAGATGCTCAAGTACGTCGAGATCACCGACCCCGGCGATAGCCGCTACCTGGAGGGCCAGGTCATCGAGAAGTGGGATGTGGAATCGGCCAACGAAGCCCTGATGGCCGAAGGCAAGACCCCGGCCAGCTGGAAGCCCGTGCTGATGGGGGTGACCAAGAGCGCCCTCTCCACCAAGAGCTGGCTCTCGGCGGCCAGCTTCCAGCACACCACCCACGTGCTCACCGAGGCCGCCATTGCCGGCAAGCTCGACGAGCTCATTGGCCTGAAGGAGAACGTGATCCTGGGCAAGCTGATTCCCGCCGGTACCGGCTCCGACTTCGTGCGCGGCACCCAGGTGGTGGATCAGAAGACCCTCAAGCGCCTCGAGGAGGCCCGCCGCGAAGCCGAGCAAGCGCCCCTGGCCCCGCGCCGTCCGGGGGTGCGTCCGGAACAACCCGTGCGCGAAGCCTAAGAGCGGCTGTTTGATCCACGGGCTGTAGGCCACAGGTCTACAGCCCGTGGTCTGTATCGGCCCCTACAAGTATGATCGATGTTTGTCAGGCATTTACCACACCGGCCTGCCTGTGATCAAAAGAACAGCCTGGGTATCTATTTGAATCCGGTATTACCCTGCTCCCGGGGCTATGTTTGCGGTAGATTGTGGGGGTATGCGCTCGACTTACGACCAGATTCAAGAGACCGTCAACCACATTCGCGCCCAGACCGACTTTGTACCCGAGGTGGGCATTGTGCTGGGCTCGGGGCTGGGGCCACTGGGGGACGAGATTGAGGTGGTGGCGAGTTTTCCGTATGTGGAGCTGCCCAACTTCCCCCAGTCCACCGCGCCGGGGCACGAGGGCAGGCTGATTTTGGGGCGGCTCGAGGGCAAAAACGTACTGGCCTACAAGGGCCGGGTGCATTGCTACGAAGGCTACACCGCAGCGCAGGTCGCATTTCCCGTGCGGGTGGGCTTTTTCCTGGGAGCAAAAACCTTTTTCATCACCTCGGCGGCCGGGGGGCTCAACCCCAACTGGAACGCCGGGGAGCTGATGCTGCACAACGATTACATCAACTACGCGCCCCTCTCACCCCTCACTGGCCCGAATGACGAACGCCTGGGGCCGCGCTTCCCCGTGACCTTCGACGCCTACGACCCAGAGCTGCGGGCGCTGGCCCATAAGGTGGCTCGAGCCCAGGACTTCACCCTGCGCGAGGGCGTGTATGCCTGGTGGCCGGGGCCGCAGTTTGCCAGCCGGGCCGAGCTTAAGCTGCTGCGCACCCTGGGGGCCGACGCCATCGGGATGTCCACCGTGCCCGAGGTGATTGCCCTGCGGCACCTGGGGGCCCGGGTGCTGGGTCTTTCCACCATCACCGATATGGCCGTGCCCGAGCGTGACCACCACGCCACCGAGCAGGAGGTGCTGGCTACCGCGGCCCGGAGCGGGGCGCTGTTCCGCAGGTTTGTGCGGGGGATTCTGGCAGCCATCTGAGGCGGCCCGGGCTTTTAGGGCCTCGAGCCGTCCAAGACCCTGCAAATTTCCAATAAAGTACCCACCATGAGTCTTCCCGCTGTCCTGGAGCGTATTGCAAAAGCCTGCGGCCGTGTGGGTCGGGATCCGAAGGGTGTCCGGCTGGTGGCGGTTACCAAGGAACACTCGGTGGCCGAGATTCAGGAACAGGTGCTGCGCTATGGTCGCTTCCCTTTGGGAGAGTCGCGCATTCAGGAGGCCCTGCCCAAGATGGAGGCGCTCGAGGCCGAGTGGCACTTTATCGGGCCCTTGCAGCGCAACAAGGCCAAGTTTGCAGTGCGCTTCGAGCTAATCCACTCCATAGACTCGCTGCGCCTGGCCGAAGCGGTGGCCCGCAAAGCCCTTGAAAATGGCAAGGTGCAGCGGGTGCTCCTGGAACTCAACCTGGGGCGCGAACCCCAGAAGCATGGTTTTTTGGAAGAAGAACTGCCCCAGGCCATGGCCCAGATCCAGGCCCTGGAGGGGCTGCGGGTGGAGGGTCTGATGACCGTGGCCCCCTATACCGACAACCCCGAGACGGTGCGGCCCATTTTTGCCCAGCTTTCCCGGCTGGCCGACCGCTATGGGTTACCCGAGCGCAGCATGGGGATGTCGGGCGACCTCGAGGTGGCGGTGGAGGAGGGGGCCACGCTGGTGCGGGTGGGGCGGGCGATCTTCGAATAGGCGACCTACACCGCTGCGGGGTGGGTTTCGGCCCGCAGCGGGGCCAGCTTGTAGGGCAGGTTGCGCTGTTCTAGCTGGGCCAAAAAATCCCTGGGGGCCCCCTCGTCGCTGATGAGCAGGTCTATCTCGTCCAGGGCTGCAAAACTGGCCAGGGTGGCCCGGCCCAGCTTGCTCGAGTCCACCAGGGCGTAGCGGGTATCGGCGGCGCGGAGCATGGCCTGCTTGGTCTGGGCCTCGTAGGGGTTGGGGGTGGTGTAGCCGGTCTGGAGGGAGACCCCGGTGGCGCACATAAAAGCCTTGTCGGCATGGTAGACCTCGAGGGTGCGCACCGCTGCAGGGCCGATCAGGGCCATGCTGTGGTGGCGCACCAGTCCGCCGGTCAAAAGCAGCTCCCAGCGGGTCTCGGAAAGCTCGGAGGCGATGGGTACCGAGTTGGTGATGATGTACAAGGAACGAAAAGCCCGCTTCATCAGGCGCACCAGGGCTAGGGTGGTGCTTCCGGCGTCCAGAATCAGGGTGTCGCCCTCCTCGATCAGCTCCAGCGCAGCTCTGGCAATGGCCTGTTTCTCGGCCTGCTGGAGGTGGATTTTTTCCCTGAAGGAAGGGTTGAACAGGCTCTTGTGGGTGTAGGTGGCCCCGCCGTGGGTGCGGTGCAGAAGACCGCGGGCCTCGAGCTCGCTCAAATCTTTACGGATGGTGACCTGGCTGACCTCAAACAGGGCCGCCAGATCCTCGACCAGTACCGAGCCTTTTTGCTCCAGCAGCTCGATGATTTTGCTGCGGCGTTCCTCGCTGCGCATACCCCTCCCAACATACGCTTACTTTTGGCCGATGGGTAGTGTGATGGGTCGTCCCGACCAGTCCTGTCGCATCCAGGCCCAGTCGGGTTCGTCTACCGGGGGGGTGGCCCGCTGTTCGCACAGGGCTTCCCCGGCCATGTAGTTGAGGTAGTAGACGTTGGAGCCGGGGGGGGCCACCACCGGATGGTACCCTTTGGGGGCCAGGATCAGGTCGCCGTCGTGGGCCAGCAGCAGCTCGTCCAGGCCATCCTCGGGGCTGTAGTTGCGGTGGATGGCCCAGCCGCTCTTGGGGCTCACCTTGTAGTAGTAGGTCTCCTCAATGTACAGCGAGCCCATCTGCCCATCGTGCCGGTGGGGGGGCCAGCCCGACCAGGTGCCCGAAGGGGTGTAGACCTCGTAGAGGATCAGCCGCTCGGCGGGCAGGTGGGGCCCCAGGATGTGCGAGACCTGGCGCAGCGCAGGGCCTCCACCCCGCATCTCCACCCGCATCTCGGGGGGTTGGAACAGGCGCAGGGGGTAACGCCCCTCGGCGGGGGCCCCGCCCCAGGCCAGCTCGCTTGCTTGCAGGGCCGTCACCCGGTAGGTGCTGGCCGGCGGCAGGTAGAGCACCGAGGGCAGCGCGCTGAAGACATCCTGGCGCTTCAGGTGGAACAGCGCCGAGCCAACCTGCACTTCCAGCTCACCAGTTATGGGCACCAGGGCCACCTCGAGGCCCCCGGTCTGTCCTGTGCGGCTTTCTCCTTCCTGCAGCGCCCAGACCCCAAACGACAGGTAGCGCCAGCCCGCCGTGGCCGGGGTGACCTCGAGCGGGGTGGGGCCCGCCACAGGTCTGAAGTGGTGCCCGGTGCTCATACCACCTCCGAAAGCCGCACCACCCGGCCCTCCCGCAGGCTGCGGGTGGCTGCCACGGCGATGCGCAGGGACTCGAGGGCATCCCGAGGGCCGGGCGTGGGGGCCACCCCCTGGCTCAGCGAGCGGAAGAAGGCCTCGAGCTCCAGCCGGTAGGCCTCCTTGAAGCGATCCATAAAGAAGTGGTAGTGGTCGGCGCTGATGCCGCTGCCGTACTGCCACAAAGGGGTTTTGGGGGTGGCGTCCATCACCAGCTTGCCCCTGGCCCCGAAGACCTCGGTGCGCACATCGTAGCCGTAGACGGCGCGGCGGGAGTTCTGGATCACCCCCAGCACCCCGTTGGCGAAGCGCAGGCTCAGGTTGGTGGTGTCCACATCGCCAACCTCGCCAATCCGGGGATCCACCCGCACTGCGCCCCAGGCCTGCACCTCCTCCACCTCGCCTACCAGAAACCGGGCGCAGTCGATATCGTGAATGGCCATATCTACAAAGAGCCCGCCCGAGGTGCGCAGGTACTCCAGGGGAGGCGGGGCCGGGTCGCGCATCACCGCGATGAACTGCTCGACTGGCCCAATCTCGCCGGCCTCGATCTTGCGCTTGGCCTGGGCGTAGGGGGGGTCGTAGCGGCGCTGGAAGCCAATCTGGAAGGGTACGCCCTTCTGCTCTACCACTTCCAGAACCCGCCGGGTTTCCCCCAGCTCCTTGGCCACCGGCTTCTCGCAGAAGATGGCCTTGCCCGCCAGGGCCGAAAGCTCGATGTAGCGGGCGTGGGTATCGGTGGGTGTGGCGATCACCACCGCCTCCACGCCGGGGTGGTGGATGGCCTCCTCGGGGTCGGGGTAGGTCTTCTCGGCCCGTAACAAGAGCCGGGCGGCCTCGGCGGCCTGCAGGTTGGGGTCGGCTACGGCCAGTACCCTGGCCTCGGCAATTCCCAGCAGGGTGCGGGCATGCTCCATGCCCATCCTGCCTGCACCCAGCAACGCTACACCAAAAGATCTGGACATATCACTCTTCCTCCACTACTGCGCCCTGGCCCGTAGCCAGCGCAGGCTTTTGCTCAGATCGGCTTCCAAAGTTTGGAGATACCCTGCCCCCTTAACCGGGGTGAAGGGGTGGGGGCCGGGGGCGGTGGCCTCCAGGATGAGGGGGCCGGTATAGCCCACCTCCCGCAGCGCAGCCCAGATGCCCTCAAAGTCGGTATGCCCATCCCCAATCCCCCGGCGGTTGGAGTCGGCCAGGTGAAAGAGGCCCAGGTGGGGGCCGGCCTGGCGGATGGCCGTGGGCAGGCTGGCCTCTTCGATGTTCATGTGGTAGGTATCCAGCAGCACCTTCAGGTTGGGCTGGCCTACCTGCGACAACAGCGCCAGGGCTTCCTGGGTAGTGTTTACCAGGTGGGTCTCGTAGCGGTTGAGCACCTCGAAGACCACCGTGAGCCCCAAGGCCCTGGCCTGCGAACAGATCTGACCCACGCCCTCTACCAGCCAGGCCCATTCCTGGGCTTGCGTCGCCAGCGGGGCAAAGCGCCCCACCGCCCCGTGGCAGGAGACCAGCGGGCAGCCTGCTTCTGCGGCAAACTCGAGCAGCCGATGGTAATAGTCCAGGGCCTCGAGCCGCCGGGCCGGGTCGGGATGGGCCAGGTCTACGTTGGCCGGGGTGAGGGAGAAAAGCCTGAGCCCATGCGACTCTAAAACGGCCCGTACCTTGCTGGCCTCGAGCGGCAGCTCACCCAGCAGCTCCACCCCGTCAAACCCCAGATCCTGGAGCCTCGAGGCGATCTGTTCTAAAGGCAAAGGGCCAAACGTCCAGGTGCAAACCCCCACTGGCTGCATCAAAAACCTCCCTTTTGCTCGATGAACTCCAGAACTTCCTCCAGGTAAGGGGTAAAGTCGGCACAGCCGATGCGCGTGACCACGATGGCCCCACAGGCGTTGCCCATGCGAGCGCTGCGGTACCAGTCCCAGCCCCGCAGGCGCCCGTAGATGAAGCCCGCCGCGAAGGCATCGCCCGCCCCCAGCACGCTCAGCACCTCCACCGGAAAGCCCGGTGCCCGTACCACGCTGCCGTCCGGTAACCAGACCTCCGAGCCCCGGGCCCCCCGCTTGACCACCAGGGCCCCCGGGCCTTTAGCCAGCAGCGCGCGAATATTGGCCTCCAGGTTCCCGCGAACCTCCGGGGCGGTAATCTGCGAGTCGCGGATGGTGAGATCCTCGGGGCGGCGCAGCATGGCCGCGTTGACCTCCTCCTCGGTGCCGATGGCCACATCCACCAGAGGCAGCAGCGCCCGCACCTGCACCCCGTAGGCGCGGGGATCGTGCCACTGGTCGGCCCGGAAGTCCAGGTCGAGAAAGACCGTAACCCCGGCGGCTTTGGCCTCTTCAGCGGCGAAGAAAGTGGCGCTGCGGCTGGGCTCCTTGGCCAGGGCCGCCCCCGAGAGCTGGAGGGCCCTGGAAGCGGCGATGGGGGTGGCCAGCACGTCGTCAATGCCGAGCTGGATATCGGCGGCGTTCTCCCGGTAGAAGGTGATGGGGAAGCGGTCGGGTGGCTGGATACCCAGCACCACCGCGCTGCTGCGGGTGCCGGGTTTCTGGGGGATGAAGCGGGTCTCCACCCCTTCGCGCCTGAGGCGCTCCAGGATGAACTCCCCCACCTTGTCGGGCCCCACCGCGGTCAGAAGGGCGGTTTTGAGGCCCAGCCGCCGTGCGCCCACCGCGATGTTCAGGGGGCTTCCACCGATGTAGGCCCCGAAGGCGGTGATATCGGGGAACGCCGCGCCGATGTCGGTGGAGTAGAGGTCGATGGACGAGCGCCCAATGGTGATCAGGTCGAACTCGAGCGCCTTCACAGCCCGGTCACCCTCCGCAGATAGTCGCGGTTGCGCTGGGCGCTCTCTTTGGGCTGGCCCATGCCGGGCAGTACGTCCTGCTCCACGGTAATCCAGCCATCGTAGCCCAGTGCTTGTAGCTTCCGGGTCACCGCGCCAAAATCGATCTGGCCCTGGCCCAGCTCACAGAACACCCCCTGGCCGATGGCCTCCTTGTAGTTCCAGCCCTCGCGGCGGGCCCGGCTGGCAATTTGGGGGTGGCAGTCCTTGTAGTGCACGTACCAGAGCCGATCCTTGAAGCGCTCGAGGCCCTCCAGCACACCTTCTGGCTCATTGAGGCCGGTACCGTACAGGTAGTGCCCGGTGTCGAAGACCAGCCCCAGCACCCGTTCGTCGGTGTGCTCGAGCAGGGCCTCGATCTCCCAGGGGGTCTCCACATAGCCGGCGCAGTGGTGGTGAAAGACCGTGCGCAGCCCGGTTTCATCGTGGACGGCTCGGGCGATGCGGCTGGCCCCTGCGGCAAAAACCTTCCACTGCTGGGCGCTCAGGCTCTGCTCGGGCCGGATTCTTCCGGCGTGCTGGAAGCGCACCGGGTCGCGGCTGTGCTCATCGGCCAGCACCACCAGGGGCGACCAGTTGTCGTTGAGATCGGCCACGCTTTGCAGCAGGCGGGCGGTCCGCAGCACACGGGCCTCGCCGGCGGCGTGCTCGCCGGGCTCGAGCAGGTAGACCCCCTCGTAGGCCCCCAGCATGCTCAGGCCGCGCGTTTGCAGCTCCTGGCGAAGCCGGGCGGGCTCGGTGGGCATGTAGCCCCAGTCGCCCAGTTCGGTGCCGTGGTAGCCGCTGGCCTTGAGTTCGTCGAGCATCTGGCTGTAGCCGATGCCCTGTCCCCAGCCTTCGATGGTGCCCCAGCTACAGGGGGCGTTGCCAAAACGGATCGCCATGCAGGTTCCTTTCAAAAGTGACGTTGTTTCTTCAGGTGGGCCTCGTAGGCCTGGCGGGCCTTCTGCACCTCGGGCTGGTTCGAGACCTCGGCCACCGGCACGTCCCACCAGCCCTCGAAGCTGGGAACCCGATCCTCCAGGCTCACCGGCACCACGATTACCCGCACCCCCCGGGCTGTGCGGGCCTCCCGCAGGGCCTCTTCCAGCGCCTGGTAGTTCTGGGGGTTCCACACCCGCGCCCCCATGGCCCGCGCGTGGGCGGCAAAGTCCAGCTCGAGCACCGCCCCGTCGGTGCGGCCTGTCCGGGCGTCGCGCCGCCGCAGCTCGTTGTTGAAGGAGGGGGAGCCCACCGAGAGCTGCAGGCCGCGGATGGAACCAAAGCCCTTGTTGTCTACCAGAACGACCGTGAACTCGAGCCCCTCGGCCACCGCGGTGACAATCTCCGAGTTCATCATCAGGTAGCTGCCGTCCCCCACAAAGACCACCACCTCGCGCCCCGGCTCGGCCAGGGCCACCCCCAGCCCGGCGGGAATCTCGTAGCCCATGCAGGAGAAGCCGTACTCGAGGTGATACGCCCTGGAATCCTCGCAGCGCCACAGCTTGAGCAGGTCGCCCGGCAGGCTTCCCGCCGCGCAGATGACCGTGGCCTGGGGGCCGAACACCTCGTTGACCAGACCAATCACCTCGGCCTGGGCCATCTGTGCTTTTTCGGGCCTGGGCGTGCGGTAGTGCTGCACCAGTGCGTCCCACTCCTGCTTGAGCTGGGCCACCTCTGAGCGGTAGGCGGCCTGGGTGCCAGCAAAGCCGGCCAGGGCCGCCTCGAGGGCCTCCAGGGCCCGCCGGGCATCGGCCACCAGGGCAAGGCCGCTAAGTTTGGCCGCATCGAAGGGCAGCACGTTCACCCCGATAAACCTGACCTCTGGGTGCTGGAAGGCGGTTTTGGAAGCGGTCACAAAATCGCCCAGCCGCGTACCGATAGCGATAACCAGATCGGCCTCGCGGGCCAGGCGGTTGGCCGCGGTTCCGCCGTTGGCGCCCACCGGCCCCACGCACATGGGGTGGTTCCAGGGCAGGGCTCCCTTGCCGCCCTGCGACTCGGCCACCGGGATGCCAAAGCGCTGGGCAAAGGCCGCAAGCGCCTCCTGGGCTTCGGCATAGAGCGTGCCCCCGCCGGTCACGATCAGCGGGCGCTGGGCTCGCCGGATGAGCTCGGCGGCCTGGGCTACCAGCTCCGGCTCGGGGGCGGGTCGGCGGATGCGCCAGACCCTGGGGGCGAAGAAAGACGCGGGCCAGTCGTAGGCCTCGGTCTGCACGTCCTCGGGCAGGCAAATTGTAACGGCCCCGGTCTCGGCGGGGTCGGTGAGCACCCGCATGGCCTCGGGCAGGGCCGAGAGCAGCTGGGAGGGCCTGGTGATGCGGGTGAAAAAGCGGCTCAGGGGCCGGAAGGCATCGTTGACGCTGACGTCGTGCTCGGTGGGGTGCTCGAGCTGCTGCAACACCGGGTCGGGCAGGCGGTTGGCAAAGTAGTCGGAGGGCAGGAGCAGCACCGGCAGGCGGTTTACGGTGGCGGTGGCCGCTGCGGTCAGCATATTGGTGGAGCCCGGCCCCACCGAGGCGGTGCAGGCAAAGGTACTCAAGCGGCGGGTGTGTTTGGCATAGGCGATGGCGGCGTGCACCATGGCCTGTTCGTTCTGCGGGTGGTAGGTGGGTAGGCCGACCTGGTCACCGTACTCTTCCAGGGCCTGCCCCAGCCCGGAGACGTTGCCATGCCCGAAGATAGCCCAGACCCCTCGGATAAGCCGCTGCTCTTTGCCGTCCCGCTCGGTGTGTTGCGCGGCGAGGAACTGAACCAGGGCCTGGGCTACGGTAAGACGTTGGGATTTCAATCGCTACCTCCTTCTAGGGCTCTAACCTCAAACATTTTCATGGGCAGGGTTCCGCATTCTTCACTCCAAAGAACCAAGGGCGGCCACCTGTACCGTACGCCCCGTCTCCAGGGCTTGCTGGGCGGCCAGGGCCAGGCGCAGCGAGTACCAGGCCTCGCGGGCATCGGGCTGCAGGGGCTGGCCGGTCTGTAGATTCTGGGCGAAGGCCTCCAGCTCGGCCCGGTAGGCCTCGGCGAAACGCTGCTCGAAGTTGCGCGGGCGCTCAAAATGGCCCCCTTGCGCGTCGTAGAGGGTGAGCTGGGGTTTGCGGTCGTACTCGATGTGGATGCGGCCCTTTTCCCCCAGCACCTCGCAGCGGATGTCGTAGCCGTAGGCGGTGCGCAGGGCCACCTCGAGCGTCCCCACCGCCCCGTTCTCAAAGCGCAGGGTAGCCACCGCGGTGTCGAAGAGGCCATATTCCCGCAAGCCCGGCTCGGCGAGGGTGCCCCCGATGGCCGAGACCTCGAGCACCTCGCCCAGCAAAAACCGGGCCGAGTCCAGGTCGTGGATGCCCATATCCACCAGCAGGCCCCCGCTGGTCTTGAGAAACTCCAGGCTGGGTGGGTGGGGGTCGCGCCCCACCAGCCGGATGCCCTCCAGCCGGCCCAAAGCCCCCTGCTCGATCATGGCCCTGGCCCGCTGGTAGGCCGGGTCGTAGCGGCGCTGGAAGCCCACCTGGCACGGCACGCCGTGCTTTTCGATGGCCTGCACCACCCGTCTTCCGGCCTCGAGGCTCTCGGCGATGGGCTTCTCCACGAATATCGCTTTTCCGGCCCTGGCGGCGGCTTCCACCACCTGCGCGTGGGTGGGGGTGGGCGTGGTGATGATCACCGCATCCACCGAGGCATCCTGCAAAGCCTCCTCCAGATGGCTGCTGGCCTGGGCCCCCAGCTCGGCGGCTACTGCGCTGGCTCGAGCCTCCGCCGGATCCACCACCCAGACCACCCGGCAGTGCCAGAGGCCCGCCAGCACCCGGGCATGGGCCTGGCCCATCCGCCCGGCCCCAATCATGGCTACATTAAGACGCTTCACGCTTTCTAAACCTCGCTTCTATATCTGGTGTGGGCGGCAACCCAGGTTCTAGTTGGGTTTGTGCAGCTCCTCTGCGGCCTGGTGCTCGGCGGCAGCAGTGCTGGGGTCCTTTCTGGCGATCAAGTCCAGCTCCACTGCCAGGGCCTCGAGCTCCTCCCCGCCGGCCATCATCTGCAAAAGCTGCTCCCGGGTCACCTGGTTTTTGCCAAAGGTGCCGTAGCTTTTGCCCCGGTTGAGCACGGTGAAGGTGTCGCCCACCGCCCAGGCATGGTGCACGTTGTGGGTGATGAAAATTACCCCCAGGCCGCGCAGCTTGGCCTGCACGATGTACTTGAGCACCATCGCCGACTCCTTGACCCCCAGGGCCGAGGTCGGCTCGTCCAGAATCAGCACCTTGGCACCAAAGTAGACGGCCCGGGCAATGGCCACCGACTGCCGCTCCCCACCTGAGAGGGTGCCCACCGGCTGGTCGGGGTCGCGGATGTCAATCCCGATCTTCTTCATCTCCTCGCGGGCCACACGGGCGGCAAAAGCTGCGTCGTAGATACTAAAGGGCCCTACCTTTCGTTGAGGCTCCCGGCCCAAAAAGAAGTTCCGGCTGATGCTCATTAGGGGCAGCATTGCCAGGTCTTGATAAACCGTGGCAATGCCCCTGGCCAGAGCATCGCGGGGTGACTTGAAGACCACCGGCTGCCCTTCCATGTAAATCTGGCCCTCCGAGGGCTGGTGCACCCCGGAAAGAGTTTTAATCAGGGTGCTCTTACCCGCGCCGTTGTCGCCCAACAGGCAGTGCACCTCGCCAGCGTAGACCTTCATGTCTATGTCTTTGAGCGAGACCACCGGCCCAAAGTACTTGCTCACCTTGCGCAGTTCGATCAGGGGGGTCATGGTCTACCTCCGCACCTGCATGGAGAGCTTGCGCAAGTGGTTGTTGAGAATGACCGCGCCCAGAATCATTCCCCCCACCATCACCTTGAACCAGTCCAGGTCAATGTTGGTGTAGATGATGCCTTGCTGCACGATGGCCAGAATCAAAGCCCCGATGCCGGCCCCGATCACCGAGCCATACCCCCCGGTGAGCAGACAGCCGCCAATCACCGCTGCGGCGATGGCCTCGAGCTCCTTCCCCTGGCCCTGCAGCACGTTGGCCGAACCCAGCCCCATCACCTGAATGGTGGCCAGCAGGGTGGCAGCGGCTGCGGTTAGCATGAAGAGGGTGATCTTGACCCGGTGCACCGGTACGCCCACGTTGCGGGCGGCGTTGGCGTCACCGCCGGCCCCAAAAATCCAGTTACCAAAAGGGGTTCGTAGCAGTACGAAGCTGAGCACCCCCATCACCCCCAGCCACCACCAGACCGCCGCCGGCAGGCCCAACAGCGTACCGGTAAACAGATGGGCAATGGGGTCCTGGGCGATTTTCTCGTTCAGGCCCGAGACGATGGTGAGCTTGGTGATGAGTTTGGTAAAACCGATGTTGGCCCCGGCCAGGATGAACATCATGGCCAGGGTCACGATAAAGCTGGGCAGGCCCGTGCGCAGCACCAGGTAGCCGTTGAGGTAGCCCACCGAAAGGGCCAGGCCCAGGGTGAGCAGGATGGCCAGCCCCAGGGGTAGGTTGCCGTAGTCGGGGTGGGCCAGCAGGGCCATGCTGATGGCCGCCACCCCGATCATTGAGCTCACCGAGAGGTCGAACTCCCCGGCGATCATCAGCAAGGCCACCGCCGAGGCCAGGATGCCGAGCTGGGCGGCGACCTCGAGGTAATTGCGGGTTCCGGCCCAGGTTAGAAAGCCACTGCTGCCGGCCATCAGGGCAAAAAACGTGAAAACCACAATCAACCCGGCAATCGAGCCCAGCTCGGGCCGCAACAGCAGCCGTTGCCAGAGGCCAATGGGTTGTAACCGTTCGTCGCGTGACTGCGCTGTCATGTTTCCTCCGGAGCACGGGGGCTCCCCGATATACCCCCCAGGGAGCCCCCAAGCCAAGCCAGTCTTCGCTTTCTCGAAGCGCTTAGCGGATGCCCTTCTTGGAAAGCTCAATTACCTGGGCCGCGTTCTCCGGGGTGACAAAGCCGGGGCCGGTCAGGATGACCGGGTTGGCCGGCAGCAGACCGTACTTGATGTAGTTGTTGAGGATGATGATGGGCAGGTAGCCCTGGAGCCACTGCTGCTGGTCAATGGCGAAGGCCATCTTTTTCTGGCTGAGCGCGGTCAGTACCGCCGGCGAAAGGTCGAAGGTGCCGAAGGTGACTTTTTTGCCCTCCAGGGCTTGCAGCACCGGCTCGGCGGCCGTGGGGCCCAGGGTCAGCACCCCATCGATGGTGGGGTCTCTCTGTAAGGCGGCGGCTACGGCGTTGCGGATGCCGGTGGGGTCGCCGATCTTGACCGGAATCACGTTGGCCTTAATGCCCAGTCCATCGAAGAAACCCTTGCAACGCAGGTCGAGGGCCACGTTTCCCACTTCCTGGTTGATGCAGATGGCGTTCTTAACCCCGGCAGCCTTCATGCGCCTACCAGCGCCCAATCCCGCTTCGTACTCGGTCTGGCCCACGTGAACCAGCACCCCCAGGCTTTCGGCCACGTCGGAGCCGGAGTTCATCGAGATTACCGGGATGCCGGCCCGCACCGCTGCCCGGATGGAGCGCTCGAGGGCCTTGCCATCGGGAATCGAGACCACAATGCCGTTGGGCCTCGAGGCCACCGCCGCGTCAATGAGCTGGGCCATGCGCACCATGTCGAAGGTCTCGGGTGCCCGGTACTCCACCCGAGCCCCGGTTTCCTTGGCGGCGGCGTCCACCCCGTTTTTCACCACCGACCAGAACGGATCCGAAGCCTGACCGTGGGAGATTACCACGATCCGCACCTGCTGGGCCAGCGCCAGGCCCATCCCCAAAACCAACAAAGCTGCCAACCACACCTTTTTCATGCCAGACACCTCCCTGCCAAAAACCGAGGCTACACCGCTAAAGCCCCTTTCTTGGCCATGACCGTTAACTCTGAGGTCGAGGGCATTGTATGCCCCAGACTTTCGTTTGTCAAGATTTTACTTACGTAACGAAAGATAAACGAAATATAAAGTTTCGATTACGAAAAGCCAGGGGCTGGCCCACGCCTTGTGGAAATACCCGAAGCCTGACGGGTGGTGGGTGTAGTAGTCTAAGGCCGTGGAAGATCGTATAACCGGTGAGTTACGCAGCGAACGCAGCGACCTAACCCCCCTGGACATCCGCTACCAGGAGTTTCGCCAGGGCTTGCGCGGCTATTTGGTGGCCGAGGTGCGGGAGTACCTGGGCCGGGTGGCCGATGCCCAGAGCGCCCTCATCGAAGAAAACGAGCGCTTGCGCAGTCATATTCGTGAGCTCGAGGCCCAACTGGCCAAGGCCAAAGAGGGCGAGGCCGAGCTCAAACGGGCCGTGGTGGCTGCTGAGCGCATTGCCCGTGAGATCAAGGCCCAGGCCGAGCGCGAGGCTGAGCTCATCCGGCGGGAGACCGAGTCCGAGCGCCAGGCTGCGCTACAGGAGCTCATCGAGCAGATGAAGCGGATCAAAAACGACATTGAACAGGTGCGCAATGAGCGCGACCTGTTTGTAAGCCAGTTTCGCGCCCTGCTCGAGGGCTACCTGGCCTCGCTGGATCGCTTCAAACGCTGAGGCCCGGGGTTACCTCAGGGTACCCGGGTAAACCTCCAGAGCGCTCCCACAATCGCCACCGCTGCGACCACGTGCATCAGGTTCAGCACCAGCTTGGTGGTGGTGTCGGCCGGTATGTTGAGTGGTCCGCCGAAGGAAAGCAGGAGAAACACGCCCGAAATACCCAAAAACACCGGCCAGGGATTGCGCGCAAAGCGGCCTAAAATTGCCAGCAAGCCCCCTGCAAACAGTGCTGGAATCAGGCTCGCCCAAATCACCTGTCCAGCCGTGAGTGGGACAAGGGTAGTTGAACCCGGCGCAGACGGAACTTGCAGGTTTGCTCCCAGAACATTTGCGATAGCAAAAACCAGCAGATTTCCCCCAGCCGCCAGTCCACCCCCCAGCAGCGCCGCCCACCAGATCTTGCCCATTGCTACCGTAGAGACTGTTCTCTCAACCGTGTTGGGCATTTTCAACCTCTGCTAACAATGGACTCAGAAATATCAAAAATAAAAAATAGCCCTAGTCGGCTGAGTGTTTTGTGTCAGGGGCTTCCATTGACCGGCAGAGCCTCGAGCCCAAAGGTCGGCTCAGCGTATCCCCAGCCGGGCTAAGAGGGCCAGCAAGCTTTCCCGATACCGGTAGGATTCCTTAAAGTTTCCGTGTACGGCAAACCCTGTGGCCTGAAGGCCGAGCTGTTCAGCCAGGATGAGGGCGCGGGGTAGGTGTGGCTCGTCGGTGACGATAATGACCTGGGATTTGCCGACCACCGGGGCAATGTTGGTGAGGTTTTCAACGGTGCGCCGGCTTTCCTGCTCGCAGTAGAGGGCCGTGGGCGGAACCCCCCTGGTTTCCAGATACGAACAGCCCACCCCGCCCTCGCTGTAGCGGTCGCCGGGCGCACGGCCTCCGGTCACGGCGATGCGGGGGGCATAGCCTTGGCGGTAGAGGTGCAGGGCAGCCTCGAGGCGGTTGCGGAAAATTGCCGAGGGCTCGCCGTTGTACTGTGCGGCCCCCAGCACCACAATCCAGTCGGCCTTTTGCAAGGTACCGGGCGAGGCTTTGGGGCTAAAAAACAACAGTCCCACCGCCACAAACAACAAGGCCCACCACACGCGCATGCCTGAATTTTACCCCCAATTTTGCATAAGCGAGCGCAACAGATGCGCGGGACGCTCGAAGCGGGGTTGTAAGGTCTGGTTGTGCGGCGTGGCTAGAAACCACACCGGCAGGCCGATGGCCTGCGCTGCTTGCCAATCGCCCTCCGAGTCCCCGATGTACAGGGCTTCGTGGGGTTGCAAGCCAAAATGCTCCAGGGCCCGCTCTAAAAGGGCCGGGCTGGGTTTGGGCGCGGCATCCTCGCGGGTGAGCACCAGGGTAAAGGCCAGGCCGTGCTTTTGCAAGGCCAGCTCGGTGGCGGCCCGGTGGTTGTTGGTGAGCAGGGCAGTGGGTAGTCCCAAGGCGGCCAGCGCCTCGAGCAACTCCCGCATACCTTCACGCACCTCTGAACTGGCCGCCAGGGCCTGTTCGTAGGCCAGCAGCCACTGGTGCAGTTTGGCCTGCTCGTGGGGTGGGCGCAGCGCGATGCCGTCCAGGATGAGCAGATGAGCCGGAAGCTGGTGGTCTTGCTTGAAGGCGGCCCAGGGGTTGGTGGCCCGTGGGGCCAGTACGGTATCGTCTAAGTCGAAGAAAACAGCCCTGGGTCTTCCCACAGCGCCAGCCTATCAGGAAGGTGAATGATAAATAAAAGCCCAGGAAGCCCTACTGCTGTAACCTTTATCATCTTTTCCTGACAAAACAGGTGCTATACTCTTGGCAAGTTGAGACTGCGTACCGCGCTCCTTGAAGCCCGAAAGGTGGAAGGAGCGGGTTTGTCTTTTGGCTCAGCTTAGGTGATCAATTAGTGGAGAAAATCTTCGGTCGCACCAACGGTCTGAAGCCCAGCGAAAAGAAGCGCCTTGCCAACCTGTACAACCGCCGCGTGGGGGCCAACCGGCTGCTTACCGCTGAGCTGGCCCGTACCCTGGCGGCATTGTCGGGGGAGCTCGAGAAGCCCATCAGCCTGCTCTTCGACCGGGGCGGGCGGGTGATGCGGGTGGCGGTGGGGGATGCCAAAGAGCTGCCGGTGCCCGAGAGGGCCCTGGTGGAGACCCGGCTCTCCGGGTATCGCATCCTGCACACCCACCTGGGCCCGGGGGGGCTTTCGCGCCCGGATCTCTCGGTGCTCTTCCTGCACCGCCTGGATGCCATGGCGGCCCTCGAGGTGGAGCAGGGCCACCCCGGCCGGCTGCATCTGGCCCAGCTCTCACCGCCCAAGGCCGAGGAAGAAGACTGGCGGATCTTCCCCTCCAAGCCCTACCACGAGTACCTCGAGTGGGATCTGGCTGCTTCTGTGGCGGCGCTGGAAGAGGAGCTCTCGCGCCAGGCCCGCGGCCTGGATCTGCGCGACGGCTCGGGGGAGCGGGCGGTGCTGGTAGGGATCGACCGGGGCGAGGGGGTGCAGGCCGAGGTGGATCTGGCCGAGCTGGCCGAGCTGGCCCGCACCGCGGGGGCGGTGGTGGCCCACAAGGAGCTGGTCTTCCGCCCCAGCCTCGACCCGCGCTATGCGGTGGGGCGCGGTAAGGTGGAGGAGCTGGTCTCCCACGCCTACCACCAGAACGCCGGCACCCTCATCTTCGGCATCGACCTGAGTGCGGCCCAGGCCAGGGAGCTCGAGGCCATCACCGGCCTCAAGGTGCTGGATCGCACCCAGCTTATCCTGGACATCTTTGCCCAGCACGCCCGCACCCCCGAGGCCAAGGTGCAGGTCGAGCTGGCCCAGCTCAAATACCTGCTGCCCCGGCTGGTGGGGAAAGGCAAGGACTTGTCGCGCCTGGGGGGTGGCATTGGCACCCGGGGGCCGGGGGAGACCAAGCTCGAGGTGGACCGCCGCCGCCTGCAAGACCGCATCGCCGAGCTCACCCGCAAGCTACAAGAAATTGCCGGGCGGCGCCAGGAAACCCGCCGCCAGCGCGACAAATCGGGCCTGCCCATCGTGGGGGTGGTGGGCTACACCAACGCCGGCAAGACCACCCTGATGCAGGCCCTGGCTAAAAAAGGCGATGAAGGGGAGAACAAGCTGTTCGCCACCCTGCGCCCGCTCACCCGCCGGGGTTTTCTGGCCGGCATAGGTGAGGTGCTGTTCACCGATACGGTGGGCTTTATTCGGCACATGCCGGGCGACTTGCTGGAGGCCTTCCGCTCCACCCTGGAGGAGTTGCGCGACGCCGATGTGCTTTTGCACGTACTGGATGCCTCGCAGGAAGGGGCGCTGGAGCGCTATCAGGTGGTGGAAGACCTGCTGGCCGAGCTGGGCGTGGAGTCGCCGCGGGTGCTGGTGCTCTCCAAGGCCGATGTTGCGGGCGGCTACGACCTCGAGTTCCTCAAGGAGCGGCTGGGTGGTTTCCCGGTTTCGGCGGTGCGGGGGCAGGGCCTGAGCGAGCTGAAGCAGGCCGTGGCCGGGGCCTTGCTGGCGCAGGGGGTGCGTCCGGCGGCCTGGGCTTATATCCCAGCCGAACCCCAGGTTGCTGCCCCGGCTTCCACCGACTGATCTTGCGGTCAGAAGATTTGAAACCCCTGGAGGCCGGCGGCCTTGCTCCATTGTACGTCGATCTGCTCGACCAAAGCCCCCCGGGGCCCCTGGCGCAGGTGGTGGATCAGGAGCTCCAGATCGGTTTTTTCCCCTTCCGCCACCACCTCCACCCGACCGTCCGATAGGTTTTCGGCATAGCCGGAAAGGCCGAGCTCGAGGGCTTTTTTCCGGGTGAAGTAACGGTATCCAACGCCCTGCACCCGCCCGCTGACCAGTACCGTAATTCTAAACACGCCCTCAATCTACAACAGCCTGGCTAGAGGCCTTTGTTGTATCAAACCCTTCGGACGGTACAAAGCCCGCTTGCGCCCCCGAAGTGTTGATGCCCCTTCACAAAGGGGCCGTTTCGCAATGCTGATACAAGATCTTAACCGGGGTCGGCTATTTTGGACTCGGATCAAGTTCCTTTGAGTAAAAGTCAGATTTGATTGGCTCTGGATGGGTTTTTTTCCTAGATTCCCCTCAGAGTTCTGGGCTAGACTATATGGGTGCGGTTTTGGCGCTGGGTTCCGGCAATTCTGCTCCTCCTTCTGGTGGGGCTCCCGGCCTTTCCCCCGCTCATCAGCTACGTCCTGCAGGAAGGCCTCAAAGCGGCCAATTTCACCGGTCGGTGGCAGGCGGTGGGGGGGTATCTGCTGGGGGGGCTCGAGCTGCGGGGGGTGGAGCTGGAAGGCAACGGGCTGCGGCTCGAGGCCCAGCGGCTGCGCATCGGCTACAACCTGCTGAGCCTGCAACGGCGCGAACTGCCCCTGCGCATTCTGGCCGAGGAGGGCGAGGTGTTCTTGCGCTGGGAGGCCATCATCCCCGAGCAACGCCAGCCGGGGGCCCCCGCGCCCTTTCAGCTGCGGGTAGATGAGCTGGTGCTGAACCGTGTGAGCGTGCAGATTGAGCAAAGCCGGAAGTTTTTTTTGCCCACCCTGCAGGCCACCATCCGCGGCAGCGGCCCCTATCAGGTGGCGGTGGCGCTGCCCGACGGCAGGCTCTGGGCCACGGTTCGCCGCACCGGGCGCGAGTTTGAGGCCTGGCAGATCGAGGCCAGGGGCGAGCTGCGGGCGGCCCGCTACTGGTTCGATGGCTTCGAGTCGGGGGAGCTCGAGGGCACCTGGACGATTGGCCCCAGGGTCAAGAACGGTATCCTGGGCAAGAACCAGATCAAAAACGCCACCGTCAAAATCGTGGGTTTCACCCTTACGGACATCTTCGGTGCGGTGGATTTCGACGGACAGATGGTGACTGCCAACCTGGTCGGGCGCGGCCTGGACGGCCCCCTCAAGGGTTCGGCCACGGTGGATTTGCGGGGCCAGGAGTACCGCTTCCGGGTCGAGGGCAACCCCACCCTACCCGCCCTGGCCGCCCACTTCGGCCTGCGGCTGCCGGTGAGCGGGGGCGGCCCTCTGGTGCTTTTGGGCCGGGGCTGGCAGAACATCGTGATAGATGGACGCTACAGCGGCGAAGGCCGCCTGCTGGGCGAGCCCCTGACCTACGAGGGCCGGCTGGCCTTCGATAAAAAGTTCCAGCTCGACGCGGTGGTGGATGGGGCACTGTTCGACCGCACCTTTCAGGCCACGGTGGCCCTGCGCAACACCGACGAGTACACCGTCCGCCTGCGCGACTCCTTTCAGAGCAACCTGCGCCTGACCGGCAAGGGCCCCAACACCCAGGCCCAGGGCACCCTGGTCTGGCCGCGCCCTCTGCTGGGAGAGGCCGGGCTGCGCTTTGAGAGCCGCGGGCCGCGCTGGAACCTGAGCGTGCAGTCGGAGAACGTGGGCCTGCCTGCCGCCAGGCCCTTTAGCCTCTCGGGCAGCTTGCAGGGCCAGGGGGCGAGCGTAGCGGGCCGGCTGGGGCCGGTGACCTTGGGCGGCACCTGGGACAACCTGCAGATGCAGCTTTCGGGCCTCGAGCTCGTGGTGGGTCGGCTCACGGGCCGGGCCGCCCTCGAGGCCGGGCGTTTTAGCGGCAACTTTAACTACGACTCACCCTACACCCGCTTTCCCATCGCAGTGCAGCAGGACGGCCAGACCTGGCGGCTCTCCAACCGCTGGGCCAGCGGGGTATATCGCAATGGGGTGTTTACCCTGGACGTACGCGACCTGCCGCTGCAAATACTCGAGGCCTTTGAACTTTCCGGCAATGTACGCTACGCGGAGGGCAGGCTCTCGGGCAACTGGAACCTACAAAGTGAGCGGGTGGGCATAGACGGAGAACTCTATGATCTGGCCACCCGCTACCAAGGCGAGGTGCGCACCCCCTGGCGGGTGCTGCCTTTGCGCGGAACCGCCGACAGCACCGGGCTCCAAGCCCAGCTCGATACCCTCCGCATCACCGCCAACGGCCCCGAGGGGCTGCTGCTGCGGGGGCCGCTCGAGCTCGGTTCGCAGATCCGCCTCGAGGCCGACCTGGGTCTGCAAGGCTCGCTCTACAAAGGGCAGGTGCGCTTCGACACCCCATGGTTGAGCGGGCGGCTGGAGGGGCGCGGCCCGGTGCTGTGGGCCACCGCCGATGGCTATGCCCAGCTCGCCGGCCCCATCTGGCCCAGCACCGCGCTCAGGGGTCGCCTGACCCTGCCCTTATCGGGGTTTGTGGAGGTGCCCGCGGTGCCCCTCGAGGTGAGCCGCACCGAGGTGCGCTGGCCGGGGGGGCGGGTGGCGCTGCAGGCCGGTTTTCCCTTCGAGGGCACCCTGCCGCTTTTGGTGAACCGCCAGGCCGGCCGCCTGGAGGCCCGGGGCAACCTCGAGCGCGGCCGCCTGGAGTTGCGAACCCCCTATGGAGCCGTGAGTGGAGCAGGAGCCTGGCGCAACCTGGCGGTGCGGGGCCGCCTGAGCTACGCGGGGTATGCGGGTGAGCTCCAGGGGCAGGCCGACCTCTTTGGGCTGGCCTACCAGGGGCGCTTGCAGGTGCCCCGGCTGGAGGGGGCGCTGGAGTTCAGGGGCCGCAGCACCAACCTTAGTTTTGCCGGCCTGTTCCAGAACAGCCGCCTAAGCATTGCCGGAGATTATCGGTGGGTGGCTGGAAAACCGCTGGACGGGCTGCGCCTGCGGGTCATCGCCAGCGACTACGACCTCACCCGCTGGGGGCTGCCCGGAACCCTGCGGGGCAACTGGTCGGAACGCGGGGGCCGCCTGAGCCTGAGCACCCCCTACGGGCAGGCCCAGCTAAGCGGCTCGAGCCTCTTGGGGCCGGCCAACCTCGAGGCCCAGAGCCCCTACGGTACGGTGCGCGGCACGGTTAGCAGCGAGGCCATCGCCTTGCGCGGGAGCCTGCGCCTGCCCTATGTGAGCGGCACGGTAGAGGTCTCGGGGCCCTGGAACAACCTCGAGGCCTGGGGCCAGGGGCGCTACAGCCTGCCCTACCTGGAGCCGCAGAACTGGCGCCTGAGCGCGGACGTGCTGGCCCAGACCTGGAAGCTGGAGGGGCCGCTGGAACTCGAGGGCAGGGGCTTTGCGTATGCGGGCCGGGTCAGCTGGCCCTACCGGCTGCTGGAGCGACAGGGGGTGTTGCAGGGTGGCCTGGAAGGCCAGGGCCTCTCGGTACGGGGCAGTCTGCGTACGGACTATGCCGGCCTTCCCCTAAGCGCCACCCTGCAGGCCGAAGGGGCCGACCTGGAACGGCTGCGGGTCGCCCTCGAGCTGCCGGAAGGGCGGGTGCAGCTGGCCCAAAAGCAGGTGGTCTTCGACCTCGAGACCACCCCCCTGGCCCGCCTCTTCCAGGCCGAGGTGCAGGGCCGGCTGCGGGGCCGCCTCGACCTGGCGGAGGTTTTATCCTCTGGCGCTGCCCCAAAGGGTGAGCTGGCAGGGGCCTTGCAGGTGTACGGCCAGCAGGTGGTACTCGATTACAAAGACCGCTCCCTTTCAGCTTTCCTTCCGGCTTACGGGGTGGGGGCTTTGGTGGAGCTCGAGCCCGGCCAGAATCCCCAGGTCATCGGGCTCGGTAACCTGGAGGGCCGGCTCGAGCTGGGCGAAGAGCTCAAGGGCCGCCTGGCCTACCAGGTGGAAGGGATTTGGGCGGAGGCCCAGATTAGCGGGCCGCGCCTGCACCCGGAGTTCACCCTGGAGGCCCAGGCCCCGGCCCTCAAGCTACAGGCCCAGGGCCGCTACGCCCTCCAGCAAAACCGGGGGCTGGCGCAGGTGCAGCTCGAAAGCCCCTACGCCCAGGCCCGCCTGGAGCTCTCGAGTGCAGGGAGTCGCTACCAGGCCAGTGGGTGGTTCTCCAGCCTGCAATACCTGCGGCAAAGCGGCCCGCTGCAGCTTAGTGGGGAAGGTGCCCGCTGGACGTTGGCCTGGGCGGCCCCCCTGCGGGTCGAAGCCCAGGGCCAGGCGGCCAATCTCCAGGAGGTGCGCCTGGCGGGGCAGGGGAACCTTGAGATCGGGGGACGCATTTTGGCCCTCTCGGGCGGTATGGCTCTTACCGGCGAGGCCTTCTCCGGGCAGATGCGGGCCCAGGGCGAGCAGATCTCGCTCGAGCTGCTGGGCCGGGGCAGGGAGTTGTGGGCCCGCGGAACGGCTTATGGGGTTTATGTGGAAGCCCGCACCAACCGACAGGGTGAACTCGGCGGCCAGGTCGGCTATACCCGCAGCCTGGGCCCCAGCACCCTAAAAGCCCGTGGAACCCTGGGTGGAACCTTGTGGCAGCCGCTGCTGCAAGGTGAGGGCAGCCTGACGGGGCGCGGCGCGGTGGTGGCGCTGCGCTTCGGGTACGGTTCGGAGGCCCCCTCGGGCACAGCCGGGATGATCAACGGCCTGCCGGCTGCGCTATGGGCCCAGGCCGAAGGGGCGGGGCTCTCGGCCCGGCTGGCCGGGGGCGTGCTGAGCCTCCAGGCGGACAGCGACCTCGAGCCCTTCGTGGGCCTGCCCATCCGCCTCCAGACCCAGGGCGAGGGGCCTTGGGAGAGCCTGCGCCTGCCCTTCACCCTGAGCGGCTCGGGCCTCGAGGCCAGCGGAACAGCCTTCCCGGCGGGGCTGCAGGTACAGCTTCGGGGCCGCTACCAGGAGCAGCGTTTTGACCTGCGCTACGACCGGCAGGTGCAGTTGCAGCTCGATGGTCCATACGCCACCGGCACGGCCCGCTGGGCGGGGAATGCACCCAGCGGTTTGTTGCGGCTCGATCTTCCCCTGCCCGGTGGACGGCTGGTGGGGCAGGCCAGCCTGGACGAGGGCCGGGTGGCGCTCGAGGGCCGCGAGGGCTGGCAGGGGAGTCTGAACGGACGTCTGCGCGAGGGCTGGAAAGAGCCCACCCGCTGGACGCTCGAGGCCAGCCTCAAAGGCCCCTTCCCAGCCCAGAGCACCCCGGTGAGCCTGGAGGGGCGGTTTGAACTGGACGCGGCTCCCCTGGCCTTGCGGGGCAACGGACAGGTACAGGTGCCGGAATGGGGGGCGGTGCAGCTTCTGGCCCAGGGCAACGAGATCGACCTGCGCGGTCTGGACGGGCTGGCCCCCCTCAGCGGGCGCTTGCGGCTGAGCCCTTTGCAGGTTAACTGGTCGTATGTGGGGGCCCTGCCGCGCGGCCTGGGCACCCTCGAGGCCCGGGGCACCTACCCCGGGCCGTGGGTGGAGGGCCGCTATCAGATTGCTGGGCAAAGCCTCAGCCTAGCTGGGCAGGAGACTGTGCTCCGCCTTAGCGCACCGGGGCTGGAAGCCAGCCTCACCCCCGAACGGCTCGAGGCCCGCCTGCAGGACTACAACCTGAGCGGCCTGCGCCTGAGCGGGCGCATCGCCGGGCCATGGAATGCTTTAGAAAGCAGCCTGGACTGGACTGGATTTGGCCGCACAGGGGCTTTACAGGCAAGCTGGCAGCAAAGCCGCCTGCAAGCGAGCCTGCAGGGTGACCTGGAGGGCTCTCTCAGCTACCAGGGGGGTTGGTCGGGGCGCCTGAAGTTTCGCGAGGGGAGCCTCGAGCTCTCCGGCAGCGGGATTCCCGTGGTAGAGGGTGATGTCCTGGGCCTGGCCTTGCGCCTGCGCTACCCCATGTTGCAGGTAGCCCCCGACCGCGAGAGGCTTCCAGCCAGCAGCCTGATGATTAATCTCTCCGAGCGCAGCGCCACAGGTGAATTAGGGGTGCGCAACCTCGAGGTGCGGGGCCGGGGGCCCGGGCTCGAGGCGGTCTATCCCTTGGCCGGGGGGCGCCTGGTGGCAGCCCTGAACTTACAGACTTTGGCAGTGAGCCTCTCGGCGCCGGAGCTGGGAACGGGTGAGCTGGTTTTCCAACAGGGGCAGCTCAGCGGTGGGCTCGAGCTTAGCGTCTATGGGCTGGATCTGAGCCTCGAGGGCACCGGGCCGCAGGCCAGCGTGCGGGTGGTGCACCCCACCACCGAGTGGCTTCCCTGGAAAAGCGGCGCTCTAACCGGGCAGATTGGCCTCGACGGTGGCTGGAAGCTGCTGTACCGCGACCCCGAGCAAAAGCAGCAGATCGAGGCCGAGGGGCGCCTGCTCGAGGCCACCCTTACTGCAAAGGGGCCTTGGATTGAAGGGCAGATAAGATACCCTGGCCCGGGCAGATGGCAGGGGCGTTTACAGCTCGATCTGCCCCTCGAGCCCCTTTCCAGCCGCCTGCGGCTGCGGGTGGATGGTCAGGATACCCTCAGCGCCACCGGTAGCCTGGATGGCGACGTGGGTGTCCTCGAGATTCGGGGAAGCCTGGCCCCCAGCGGCCTGCAGGCGCGGGTTGGCTTCAGGGATCTGGCTATTGAAGAGGTTCCCCAGTTCGCCAGCCGCCTGCCCTTTCTGGCGGGTCGAACAACCGGCTCGCTGGTATATGACCAGGGCCAGGTCAGGTTCAGCTTAAGCAGCCCAGGGCTCAAGGTTAAGGGTGACGAGCTGGTGCTGGCTATGGAAGCCAAGGGCGCGATTACCAATGGCCTATTGCAGGCCGAAATTGACTTCGAGAAGGCCGATCCATCGGGTGGTTTGGCGCAGAACGGCAACCTGGGTTCCAACCGCACTACGGCCAGGATTCGCCTGGAAAACGGCATCCTGAGCGGAGAGGCCGTGGCGGCCGCCTTCCCCTTGCACTGGCTTTTCTCAACCTGGGCTGGTGAACTGGCCGGCCAGGCTTTTTGGACGGGGCGCACCAGTTTCAGCTATAACATCCGCGACCCCTGGGCCTCCAAGGGCATCTGGGTAGGGGAATACCTGCGCTTCCAAGGTGGGGGCGACACCCTGGTGGGTGTGGCTGCGTTGCGATTTGAGCAGGAGCGGCTGTACATAGATCAGTTGAACCTTTCGGGCAAGGGAACCTGGACGGGGTCGGGGTACTATGGCCGGCGGGGCAGCAACCTGCGTCTCAGCCTGGAGAACACCAGTTTTACGCCGGTTTTGCAGGTTATACCCAACCTCAAGCCGCTGGCCCCCGAGGGCAGCGGTACGCTGCGCTTGGTTTCGAATGGCGAAGCGTTTGACCTTACGTTGGAAAACTTTGGCTTCAAACTGGGCCCGGTGCGGGCCGAGACCCCCCGTGCGGTGCTGCGCGTCGGTAACACCACCAGCGCAGAGGGTCGTATCAAACTGACCGCTCCCTACCCCGCCGAGGCCCAGCTTTCTGGTGAGGGCGACCTTAGCAACTTTACGGTGCGGGCTACGGGCCTGGTTAACCTGCCGCTTCTGAGCCCCGATGAGCCCTTTGACTTGAGCTTTAATTACCCGGCCTACACGGTGGATGCCCGTTTGCAAAAACAGGATGCCCGCTTGTATGGTACGCTTTTCCCCCAGCTCATCCTGACCCTGCAGGGACAGGTGCCGGTCAGTTACCCGCAGTACTTTTTGCTGGATGGCCTGCTCGAGACCAACTTAATTTTGCGTTATCAGCGTGGAACCTACATTGTGCAGGGGGCTACCAATGTGATCCGCGCCCGGCTGGGGCTGCCCGCGGGCCAGCGCGAGGTAACCATTAACGCCCCACCCGAAGCCGGCTCGGCCCGCTCGTCCAGTGCGATCCCTGTGGAGTTCGCCAACGTTCAGTTCAAGGCCGACCGGGGCATTATCATCCAGGAGTCGCTGGCCCAGGGCGAGCTTGCTGGGGAGGTGTTCCTCAACGGTGAAATCACCAATCCCTACCTATCGGGGGAGGTGGTGCCTTTGCGGGGGAACTTCCGGCTGTGGGACCGCGACTTCACCATCCGGGATCGCTCCGCCGAGCAGCGCAGTTACGCCCGGTTTAGCCCGGCCGCCGGTATTCTGCCCGAGCTGCAGATCGTGGCCGATACGCAGGTGCAGGATCGCGCCCAGGACAACCGCCGGATTCAGATCAACCTGACCCTCAAGGGGGAATTTCTGCGGCAAAATGGGCGTATCAAAGTTAGTTTGACCCCAACTTTTGAGGCTATCTACAACAACGAAACAGCCCGCAAGGCCGACGGCCAGCCATACAGTGAAGCCGAAATCTACACCCTGCTGCTGCTAGGCCGTTCCGACCTATCGGCCCTGCCCAGCGATATTGCCCAGACCGGCCTTCAGGCCGCGATACAGAACTTTATTGTAGGGCAGCTCGAGCGCGAGCTAGCCAAGGCTTTGGGGCTGGATCAGGTGCGGGTGGAAATCCCCGCCCTGAACGGCGGCACCATCGAGGAGACCCGCTTCACCGTCGGGCGCTACCTGTCTCCTGAGCTGTTTTTTGCCTACTCGGTGGACCTACGGGGCTACCAGACTATTTTTGCCGAATACCTGCAAGGCGACTATCGTCTGCGCTTCAGCACCGAGCTCTTCCCCCAGCCCAGGCCGGAAATTTCATTTGGCTGGACAATCCGCCCCCTTGGGGCCGACCTCACCATTGACCTGGCCACGGGGGTGGGGGATGGTTACCGCAACGATGGTATTAAGTTTGGTGTGGGCTTTACTTTCCGCTTCTAAAAAGCGAAACAGTGGGATGTGGGTGTATTGAAAGCTCTCTCACTCACACTTCACCCGCTTCGCATATGTTTGGCAGCATGAAGCGACTGTTCGCCGTTTTGCTTTTGCTGGGCGCGGCCTGGGCGGCCCCTATTCAGGAAGTGGAAGTGCGGGGTACCGATGCCGTGCTGGTTGCTCTGGTACGTATTGCGCTGCCTTTTGGGGTGGGTGATGAACCGGGTGACCTCGAGCAGGCCCGTGCAGCCGTACTGGATACCGGCTATTTCCGGGATGTAAAAATTCGACTGGAAGGCAGCAAGCTGGTGGTTGAAGTGGTAACCAACCCCAGCATCACCAAGGTGGCTACCTCAGCCAAGGCTTTCCCCGAGGCCAATGTGCTGCGCTACTTGGAGACCGAACAGGCCATCGGGGTGGGCTCGGTTTTCAACCCCAAAAAAGCCAGCGAGGCGGCCCAGGCCTTGGCTAGGATCTACCGCAGCGAGGGCTTCCCGTTTGAACCCAGGATTGTGCCCGAGGCCAAGGAGGTGGCCGGGGGCGTGGAGCTTTTTTTCAATGTGGATGAAAGCCCCGAACTCAAGTCGGTGGAGGTGGGGGCTGCCACCTATGTTCCCAAGGAACGCCTCGAGCCGATCTTTCAGCCGGTTATCGAAAACGGGCGCTTCTCCTTCGAACGCTTCCGCGATGCAGTAGGGCGTACGGCCGATGTATACGCGGCGGCCGGCTTTAGGGGCAGCGGAGTCAACCTGGCCGCTACCAGCCTGGTGGACGGCGTGCTCAAGGTGGCTTTTAGTGAGTTGAAGATTGTTGAGATCAGCGCTCGAGGGGTGGATATCAGCTCCCTGAACCTTAAAGTGGGCGACCCGTTCAACCTCGACCGCATACTGGACGGGGTTAATGCTCTATCCCGTAGCCTTGGGCGTGTGGTGGATCTAAGGCCTGAGCGGATAAGCCAGGAGGGGGTGCGCCTGACTTTTCAAGCCGGCGAGCAGCGCTATGGGGCAATTCGTGAGGTGCGCATAGAAGGCAACACCGCCATCCCCACACAACAGCTGCTGTCGAAAATGCGTCTTAAGCCCGGAGACGAGTACAACCCGACCCTTGCCAATGAGGATTTCGCCCGTATTCTGCGGGAATACCGCGACCTTGGCTACGACCTCGTTGCCCAGCCCGAGATTAGCTTCCGCGAGGGGGTCTATGTGCAGCGGCTGCGTGAGCTACGAATCGCGGGCTACCGTATCGAGCCGGCCCTGACCCGCACCGACCCCAGCGTGTTTTTGCGTGAGATGCCTCCGGTGGGCAGCCTGTTTTCGGTGAGCGCTTTGCGCCAGGGTATTACCAATGTCTTGCGCACCGGTTTGCTGCGTGAGCCGCCGGGGGTACGCCCCCAGCAGGGTGAAAAACCCGAGGATGTGATCCTGGTGCTGAGCTTCCGCGAAGCCCAGACCGGCAGCTTTGTACCTGGAATTTCCTGGAGCAGCCTGACCGGCTGGGAAGGCAGCATTAGCATCAGCGATACCAACCTGTGGGGGCTGGCCCACCAGTACAACGTAACCCTGGGTGTTAACCCCAACGACGCCGGCCAGTTTCTAACCTTCAGTGCCTCTTACCGCATTCCCTGGATCTACATCGACTTTGCCGACTTCAAGCAGGTGCGCACCTCTTTTGGGGTGAGCATCTACAGCCAGCCGCAAGCCAACATTGGCTTTCCCCTCGAGCAGCTTTACAACGGGAATACCCCTGACCTCAATGGTGACGGGATCATCGACGATAACGATAGAACCTCAAAGTGGCAGTACACCGAACGCAAAACCGGCATTAGCTTCACCATCTCACGTCCCCTGAGCAGCGACCTACCCAACCTGCGGGTTTCGGCAGGGCTCGGCTGGGAATGGAGCATTCCCTTTCTGGAGGTCGGCGACCCCAACCGGCCCCGCTGTTTGGTGAAGGTCTCGGACTCGAGCAACATGGCCAACCCATCGGTGGCTGAGGATACTGCCTGCAGCGAGGCTTTGCTGCAGGATGCCCAGAACAGATTTGAACAGAGTGTGCGGGAGTTTCAGGCTATTACCCTGAACCTGGGCGCGACCTACTCCACCCTCAACAGCCCTACCTTCCCCACCCAGGGCTTCTCGATCAACCTCAGCACGGGCTACGGCATCACCTTCCCTAAAGGCGGCGAGGCGACGCAGTACGTTCCGGTGGTGGTCAGTGGAAGAACCTATTTCCAGCTAGACCAGGCGGCCCGCCAGGCCCTGGGTTTGCGGGTTTCTGTAGGCACCATTCTGGGCACGGCGCAGGACAGCCAAAAGTTTAGCCTCGGGGGTAACAGCACCGACATCACAACCCTGCGCGGTTACGACCCCCGCTTCCTGGATAAAGGCACCACCGTGTTGAACGGCTCGATTGAGTACGGCTACGACTTTGGACTGAGTCCCACCGGCGGAACCAACCTCTACGGCTTTGTGTTTGCGGATTTTGGCCGCCTATGGCCTGCTTCGGGCGATTTGGATGCTTTCTTCCTGGGGGCTGGTGTGGGTCTGCAGCTCAACCTCGACCTGCTGGGGGCCATTCTGCCGCCCATTCGCCTCGACTACGGCTTTAGCCAGCGCAACCCCACGGGCCGCTTTGCCTTACGCTTAGGTCTCGGCTTCTAAGGCGGGCTGGGTGTCCTCGAGCCCGCCGGTGGTTTGGGTTGTGCTACCGGTTCCGCTTGGATCTTTATACCAGATTGGGTTGGTTCGGCGCCTTCCGGTGCTGAACCAACCCGACCGAAGTTATCCGCTTAGCGGAGGGCGATACCGCCCCTTTCGCCGAGCATAGCGAGGGGTGTGCTCTAGGATTCAAAAAGATAGCCCCTGAATGTTTTTTGTTTGAAGATTATCTTTTTGAATCCGGTATGATAGAGCCCGATGAAGGCAACCGCCCGACCTGCAGCGCTCGAGGATAGCCCGGAATCCTTCTGGGAGCGTTTCGCGCAGTACGCTCAGACCTGGCCCGTAAGCCCAGAACCCCTGGGCAGTCCGGTGCTCGAGGTACTGACCCCATGGGGTGTTCTATACCTTTTCGATAGAGGCATAACGCCCTTTTCTGGGGGAGAGGCCTCGCTGCTTATTCATGGGCAGGTGGTGCACTGGGAGGCGGCCTCAGAGGCCCCTGCCATCGAGCACCTTGGTGGGGGACGTTATAAGGTGCGGGGCCGTGTGGAAGCGCTGCTGGACAACCGATACTTTTTGCTGGGCCTGGCAGGGGCCGGGCAAGAGAACCGGCTGCACCTGGTACTGGCCGGCTCGAGGCTGCCGGAGCTGGGCACCCCAATTCAGGCCCATTTAGCTCCTCCATTGATGGCCTTTCGCTCGGAAGTATCCCGCTAGGCTGGCTGTGGGGTAGGCGGGGTCGTTCACCCCTTTGAGGGGCCTAGACAGTGTTTATAGAGGCTTGCTAGCTGGCTTGGAAATCGTTACCCGATTGGCTATACTTGCTGGTGTTGGGCATCACGTACTCGTAGCAGGCTGCTAGGCGATGTAATTCATTTTCATCGCACCGATCAATATTTCCAGTGTGGTTTTGCCCTATGATTTGCCCTCGCTGTGGTCACAGCAATGCGGATGGAGAGGAAAATTGCGTCCGTTGTGGCAATGCTTTGCTGCCTGGGGGGACTTTCGTTCAGGAACGGCGCTGGGTCAGTGCGGTGTTTTTCGATCTCTCGAGGTTCACCGAGTACGCGCTGGCCCACCCGCTGGAAGATACCTGGGAAGCCGCCAACACTGCTCTACAGACCGCAGCCAGCCATGTTCGGGTCTATGGTGGGCACATAGATAAGTTTTTTGGAGACGGTTTCCTGGCGGTTTTTGGTGTGCCGCGCAGCCAGGAATCGGATGCGCGGGCGGCCCTGGAAGCTGCCCAGGCGATGGTGGCTTCCAGCACCCTACCGGGCCGCGCAGGGGTCGCTAGTGGCCTGGTTCTGCGCACGCCCTTAGGGGGGGGGCTGGCCGGCGACCAGACCGTGTTGGGGCCGGCCATCAACCTCTCGCAACGCCTGTCGCAGGCGGCCCCGCCGGGTGAGGTGTGGTGCGATGAGACAACCATGCGCCTGGTTCCAAGCGCAATTACCGAGGCCCTGCCACCCCAACCCCTCAAGGGGTACGCCGAGCCGCTTTCTCCATATCGCTTTCTGGGGCTGCGCCCGGATCCGCCGGAGGTGCTGGGACGGGAGCGGGAGGTGCACATCCTGCGGCAGGCCTTAGAAGCTGTGCGGGCTGGGGCCGGTCGGCGATTGGTGCTTTATGGGCCAATGGGGGTTGGTAAGTCGCACCTGGCCCGCCACCTCATAGAAACCCTGCCGGAGGGGGTGCATGGCGTGCTGGCACCTCGGTTAACCACCGGTGTGACTTTGCGCTACGCCCTACAACAGGCTTTGCACAGGCTGTTGCCGGGGGGGCTTTCCCAGCTCCGGCAGATCAATTTGCCAGAACATCTTCGTACGGTGCTGGACTTCAGTATCGGCATTGAAGAGCACCCGGGCCTGCCCTCCGACGAACTGGATCGCTTGCTGATAGAGGCTTGGTGGACTTTGCTGGCCCGGATAGCCCAGCGGGTTCCGATTGTGGTGGTGTTGGAAGACATGCACAACGCCGACCCCACCGTGCTCGAGTTCACCCGCCGTCCAGCGCCGCCCGGTGTAATGCTGCTGCTGGTATCCAGGCAGAACCGTTGGGAGCCGGCCGATGATCTGGAAACCCTCTTGCTCGACCCCCTTTCACTGGAGGATGCGCAGCGTCTCATTTTACGCATCCGTCCCGACCTGGGCCCGGCAGCCAGTCTTCATCTGGCGGAGGCCAGTGGGGGCTATCCCCTGGCCGTACAGGCCCTGAGCCTCACCCCCACCGGTGAGCCTGAACCGATTCCGCTGTTTCAGCCCAGGTTGGATAGCCTGCCCCGCCTGGCCCGGGTGGCCCTGCAGGCTGCAGCTGTCCTGGGTGCGACCGTTCCACCTGAGCTGGTGAGGCATCTGGTAGGAGAGGAGGCCGACCTGACCCGGCTGGTGGGGGAGGGGTACCTGGAAGCCGACGACCGGGGGCAGCTGCGCTTCGCGATTCCCTGGTTGCGGGAGGCGATTCTGGGTCAGGTGGGGGGGCAGCAGGTTAAGACCTGGCACCAGCAGGCTGCGCGCTGGTATCAGCGTCAGGGCCGTCTGGCCGAGGCGGCCACCCACCTCGAGGCCGCGGGCGATCTGGCCACGGCCTATCGCATGTGGCGGGTGGTGGCCCAGCAGACCTGGGCCGAGGAGCGGTACTCGGCGGCCATACTGGGCTTCCTCGAGGCCTTGCGCCTGGCTGAGGGCAATGTGCGCTGGCAAGCGGCGCTCGAGGCCGCCGAGGCCCACCTGGCCCTGGGCCGCTATGCCGAGGCCCTGGAGCTGGCCGGCCTTCCGCTGGAGGCCCAGGAGCTGCCCCTGAACCTGCGCCAGCGGGCCTGGGCAATCCGCCTCGAAGCGGGTCTGGCCTTGGGACAAACCGATCTGGTGGAGCGTCTGGTAGCACAGGAGACCGCCGGCATCCACCAGGTGGGTTCAGAACCGCTTGCGGCCTCCCTGGCAGGCGAGGAAGGCCCCGGGCTTCCAGGTCATGAGAGGAACGCTTTTCCTCGACTGGAGCCTCGCTGGGCGCTGGCGCTGGCCCGTACCCTTCCGCTGGATCAGGCGCTGGCTTTGCTGGAAGGGCTACCCCCGCACCTCGAGGGCCCAGCCAAACTGATCCGCGCCCGGGGCTGGCTGCGCTCCGGACAACTAAAGCGGGCCCAGGCGCAGTGCGAGGCCTACCTCCGGGAGTGCGCCTACAGCCCGGTGGGAACCTTCGAGGCGCGACAAATTCTGTCAGAGGTGCTCTGGAGGCAGTTCAGGCTCAACGATGCCCTGAACGCCCTGGGCCCGCCGCCGGGCGAGGTGCTGCCGTCGTGGTTTAGTAGTCTGTACAACAGCGATCTGGCCGATCTGCAGCTGGATATGGGCCGGCTCGAGGAGGCGGGGGCTTTGCTGGAAGAGAGCCTGCTGTTGCTGGAGGGGGCACCGGCCTGGGCGATCGAGCGGGTAAGCCGGGTTCGCTTGCGCTACTTGCTGGAGTCGGGCCAGCTCGATGATGCCTTGTTCTTTGGGGAATCGGCGGTGGCTCGAGCTCCCTCGCCCGGCCTGCTGGCTGTTCTGGCCCTGGCCTATGCCCTGGCCCCTGGGCAAACCAACGGTCAGATGCTCCAGCGCATGCTCAGGGGCCTCGAGGGTCTGCAACACCCGGAGGTGCAGGCAGCCTGTGCACTGGCTAGGGCAATCCATTCATGGCACTGGGAGCGGGGCGGGGTCGATCATATGCGCCAGGCAGCCTTGCTGGCGCGGCAGGCGCACAACCCCAGGCTCTTTTTCTATGCGCTGCTGGGCCTGGGCTTCCTCTATCAGGCCCGAAACCCCAAAAAGGCCCTGACGATTGTGCGGTACCTGCTTCGAAAAACCATGACGGCCGGTTTTGTAGCGCAACACAGCTATGCCCGCCTATTGCAGGTGCAGATTTTGCTAACCATGGGCCGCGACCCCGTTGACCCGCTGGACTTCGAGGCTAAGACACCCCTGGCTGAGCTATGGTTTACGCTGGTGCGGGCGGCCTTGAAAGGTGAAAAACCTTGCTTAAGCACCCATAGCTTCCGGGGATATGGGGTTTTGGGTGTTCTGGCTCGTTGGTTTTCTCAGCAGGCCGCTGTACCCTGGAAACCACGCCCTATGCAGCTTGAGTAGCCTTGTGCGGCGATGCGTATGGTTGGTGGGAGTATTGCCAAAGAACCCCTTTAGCTTCAGGCCCTTTCCAGCCAAGGCGGGTTAGAATAGGGTTCTAAATTTGCTGACCCAAGGGTCTGCTAGAGGCGCACCTATGGATGCCCAATTGGCCCAAGCCATCGAACTGATACGCTCTCGGATGTCCATTCGTGAGCTGGTGGGCCGGTATGTGGCGCTCAAGCCCAGTGGAAAGGGATCCTGGAAGGGCTTGTGCCCTTTTCACCAGGAAAAAACCCCCTCCTTTCAGGTCAGCGAGGACAAGGGGCTGTGCTACTGCTTTGGCTGTAAGAGCGGTGGGGATATCTTTGCTTTTTTGCAGAAGATTGAGGGGATTGAGTTTTGGGAGGCCCTGGAACGTCTGGCCCAGGAGACCGGGGTGGAACTGCCGCAGCCCAAGGGGCGTTCCTCCCCGCGCAAGGAGGTTTTGCAGATCCTCGAGCTTACCCAGTCCTACTTCCGCGCCAACCTATCCGGCCTGGCCGAGCGATACCTGCAGGAGCGTGGCCTGGGCTCGGCCTCCATCGAGCGGTTTGGCCTGGGTTATGCGCCCAAGAGCTGGGATGGTCTGATTAAATATCTTCAGGGGCACGGCGTGGATCCCCAGGAAGCCGCGGAGGCCGGGGTGCTGGTGGAGCGCGAGGGCCGCTACTTCGACCGCTTTCGCCACCGTGTGACCTTCCCAATTCTGGATCCGCTGGGCCGCATTGTGGCTTTCACCGCTCGCGCCCTAGAAAAAGACGACAACCCCAAGTACCTCAACTCCCCGGAGACCGCCCTGTTCAAAAAGAACCAGCTCCTCTATGGCTATCCTCAGGCCCGCTCGGCCATCCGCGAGCGGGGGCGGGCGGTGGTGGTGGAGGGGCTGTTTGATGTGATCGCCCTGCACCAGATGGGCTTTACCGAGGCGGTGGCGGTGCTGGGCTCGTCGCTTTCCGGTGAGCAGGCCCACCTTTTGCGACGGGCCGATGCCGCCGAGCTTTACCTGGCCTTCGACGCCGACGAGGCCGGGCGCAGGGCCACCTTGCAAAGCCTGAACCTGGAGATTGCCCGTGGTTTCGTGGTCTATGCCGTGTTGCTCGAGGACGGCAAGGACCCCGGCGACCTGCTGCTGCTACCCGATGGCAAGGAGCGCTTCGAGGCGGCGCTGCAGGCGGCCCTGCCCGAGGTGGAGTACCGCTTTGAGGCGGCGGCGGCGGGGTTGGACCTCAGGCGCCCCGAGCATAAGCAAAAAATCCTCGAGGCTCTCAGGCCCCGCTTGATCTCGAGCGAGCCTTTCGACCCGGTGGTGGAAAAGCTCAAGGCCAAGGTCATAAGCGCCCTGGAACTGAGCCCGCGGGCCCTGGAAGACTACCTGGCCCGGGCCCGATCCCCCAAGCGTGCGGCCCCTTCAGCGCCCGACCGAACCCTGGGCCTGGGGCTGGCCCGGCCCGACCTCACAGAGAAGCGGCTTTTACGTGAGCTGGACGTTATTGCCCTTTTATACTCGGTGCCCGAGGAGGAGTTTTTGCACTGGGCGCTTTATGTGGAGGATCACACCTGGCCGCCCGAGGGCAGCCTTTTGGCCGAATTCATGCAGGCGGCCCGCTCGAAACAGGGTAAGAGCCGCATCCTGAAGCACTTTGAGCAGCGGGGGGAAGGGGCCCGCTTGATGGATGTCCTGATGAAAAGCCCCAGTTTTGAGCATCAGAACCTCGAGACCCACCTGAACGTAGCCCTGGCCCGGGTGCGTGAGGTGTACTACGAAATGCGCCTGGACAAACTCAAGGCCCAGCTCAAAAGCACCTCCGACCTGAACGAGATTCGCGCACTGACCAAAGAGATCCAGGAGGTGCTGCAGGCCATCGAGGCGGAGCGGCGGGTGTATAAGCGCTAACGGGCCGTCCAGCCCAGATCCATAACCTGCGCCGAGCCGGTAATTGCGCTGGCCCGGTCGGACGCCAGGAAGAGGGCGTACTCGGCCACTTCCGCAGGCTCAATCAAGCGCTTGATGGCGGCGGGGGCCAGCATCACCTGCCCAACGACCTCGCTTTCGGGGATGCCCAGGGTACGGGCCTGGTCGGCGATTTGCGACTCCACCAGGGGGGTGCGCACATAGGCTGGACAGATGGCATTGCAGGTGATGCCGTACTCGCCAACCTCGAGCGCCACGGTTTTGGTCAGGCCCAGCAAGCCGTGCTTGGCCGCGATGTAGGCCGACTTAAAAGGGCTGGCAACCAAGCCGTGCAGCGATGCGATGTTGATGATCCGGCCCCAGCGCCTTTGCTTCATGCTGGGTAAGGTATATTTGATGAGCTGGAAAGGAGCCGTGAGCAGCACCTGGAGCATCCGATTCCAGGTTTCCTCAGGGAACTCCTCGACCGGATGTATGCGCTGCAGGCCGGCGTTGTTGACCAGGATATCGATGGGGCCCAGCTCGAGCGCCCGTTGGGCCAGGTCGTAAACGGCCTGCTGATCGGAGAGGTCGGCCTGCACAAAGGCACCCCCCACGGCCTCGGCGACTGCGCCCGCCGCAGGCGACAGATCGTTGAGGATTACCCTGGCCCCTTCCCGGGCGAACACTTCCGCGATGGCCCTGCCAATGCCGCTACCTGCGCCGGTGATGAGGGCGGTTTTTCCCTTTAGTTGCATAGTTTCATGCTACCTTGAGGCCGGTTTACAGGGCCAGGTAGGCCTTCTGCACGCCCGGGTTGCTTAGAAGCTCTCGTGCACTGCCGCTCAGCACAACCTTCCCATGTTCGACCACGTAGCCCCGGTCGGCCACTTCCAGCGACAGCGCCACGTTCTGTTCGACCAGCAGCACCCCTACCCCTTCGGCCTTCACCTGCGCCAGGGTGGAGAGCACCTCCTCGGCCAGCTTGGGGGAAAGCCCCAGGCTGGGTTCATCCACCATCAGGATTCTGGGCCGGCCCATCAGAGCCCGTCCGATGGCCAGCATCTGCTGCTCCCCCCCCGAGAGGGTGCCGGCCACCTGTTTGCGCCGCTCGGCCAGGCGGGGGAAGAGGGTGTAGATCCGCTCCAAACCCTCCTGCCTGTACGGCCAGGCCAGGAAGGCCGCCCCCAGGCGCAGGTTTTCTTCCACGCTCATAAGGGGAAAGAGTTGCCGTCCCTCGGGCACGTGCCCCAGGCCCCGGCGGGCCCGCTGGGCTGCCGAGAGGCCCTGCAGGCTGGTCTCATCGAGCCATACCTGGCCGCCCCAGGGCCGCAGCAGGCCGGAGATGGTGCGCAAGGCGGTGGTTTTGCCGGCCCCGTTGGCTCCCAGAAGGGCCACCAGCTCGCCTGTGGCTACCTCGAGCGTGAGTCCAAACAGCACCTGGGCCTTACCGTAGCCGGTTGTTAGGTTGCTTACGCTGAGTCTCACGAAGCCCTCCCCAGATAAGCCTCGCGCACTTTGGGGTTGGAGGCTACCAGGTCGTAGGGGCCTTCCGCAATGACCTGGCCGTAATCCATTACCACCACCCGGTCGGCCAGGGCCCGCACCACCGGCATCAGGTGTTCGATGAAAAGTACGGTTACGCCGCTGTTGCGGATGCGCCGCACCAGCTCCACCGCCTCCAGGGCTTCCGAGGGGCGCAGCCCGGCCATTACTTCGTCCAACAACAGCAATTTGGGTCTGGTGCAGAGGGCCCGGGCGAGCTCGAGGCGCTTGTCTTCCAGAAGTGTGAGCTCCCCGGCCAGGGTTTGGGCTTTGGGGGTCAGACCGGTAAGCTCAATCACCTCCTCTACAACGCGCTCAGCTACCCTTGCAGGGGTGTTGGGTTTGCCATACAGGGCTCCAACCAGGAGATTTTCCCATACGGTCATTTCGGGGAAAGGCTGCACGATCTGAAAGGCCCGGCCCAGCCCCTTCCAGGCGCGCACCTCGGGCGGGGCCTGGGTAATGGTTTCACCCAAAAACTCAATCCGACCCTCGTCGGGCCGTAATAAACCGGAAAGCAAGTTGAGCAGAGTGCTCTTGCCTGCACCGTTGGGGCCGATAACCGCCAGAATTTCACCGGCCTCTACCCGCAAGTTGACCGCGTTGGCCGCGTGCACCCCGCCAAAACGCTTGGAAAGGCCCTGGACGCTAAGCATGCCCTACCCCTTTGCGACGAAAGAGACTCACCAGCCCTTTGGGTAAAAAGAGGATGGTCAACACCAGAATCACCCCGTACACCACCAGGTAGCCCTCGCCGATGCGCAGGCGTAACCAGGTCTCGAGGCTCACGATGATCAATCCCCCCAACAGGGGCCCGGTGGTGGTGTAAAGCCCGCCGAAAATGGGAATTACCAGTGCCTCCACAGCCCGCCCCAGGCCAAAGGCATCGTAGGGGGAGAGAAACAGGGTTTTCATGGCGTAAACCCCACCGGCCAGCCCGGCCAAAAAGGCGGAAATCATAAAAGCCAGGAGCTTAACCCGTACCACCGGAACCCCCAGCACCCGGGCCACGGCCTCGCCCTGCCGGGTAGCGGCCATGGCATAGTGGAGGCGGCTTCTGCTCACAAGGAGGCTGGTTCCAGCAGCCAGGGCCAGCACGCCCACAGCCAGGTAGTAGCCGCCGAGGGGGAAGGCCCCTCCGAACGCGGGCTGTACCGGCAGGCCAATGGCCCCTCCAGTGAAGGGGGCTTTGAGCACCAGGGTGCGCATCACCTCGCTAAAGGCCAGGGTGGCGATGGCGAAATACATCCCATGCAACCGCAAGGTGGCCAGGCCCAGGAAGAGGCTCGAGGCGCCAGCCACCACCCCTCCAACCAGCAGCGCGGGAAGGGTGCCCAGGGCGGGGGCCGTGAGCGCAGCAGCATAGGCCCCTAAGCCAAAGAAGGCCCCGTGGGCCAGCGAGAGCTGTCCGGTACGGGCCAGCAAGTCCCAGGCCAGGGCCAGGGCGCTGATCAGAAAAGCAAACTGGGCGGTATCCAGCAAAAAGGCCCGCCATTCGCCCAACGGTAGTCCGGGCAGTACCAGGGCTACCAACAAAAGCAGTCCCACCAGGATCATGCGGCCCTCCAGCTACGCCAAGTGAGGGTCACGAAGATAACCAGAAAGAACACGGCCTCTACCCAGCCCCCGCCGCCCGGCACGTAGGTGCTGACCAGGGCCTCGGCCATAGCCAGGGTGATGGCCGCTGGTACCACCCCTCGCAGATTGCCCAGCCCTGCCATCACGATGATGGCAAAGGCCTTGAGGGTATAGGCAAACCCCACCGTGGGGGAGGCGTAGAGCATCACCGAGAGCATTACCCCGGCCACCCCGGCCAGGGCCGCCGAAAGCCCAAAGGCCAGCAGGTAGACCCGCTGGGTCTCGATGCCCAGAAGCCCCGGCGCCAGTCGGTTTTGCGCCACCGCTCGCACGGCCAGGCCCAACCGGGTGCGATCCAGAAAGCCATATAACGCACCCAGAATGACAACTGAAAGAGCAAAAGCCAGCAGCGGCGGTACACCAAATGAAAGACCGCCCAGAGCGAGGGTGGCTCCCTGGTAGCTGGTGGAGACTACACGGGTATCGGCCCCAAAGACCAGCAGGGCGATGTTTTGCAAGGCTACCGACAGGCCAAAGGTAAGCAGCATCTGGTTGAGCTCAGGGGCGGCCAGCACAGGCCGAATGAGCCCCAGGTAGGTGATGGCTCCTACCATAAAGAGCACCAAGGCAGCCAATCCCAGGGAAAGGAATGGATCCAGGCCGGTGCTCACAAAGAGCAGATAGGCGATGAAAGCCCCGATCATGGTGAACTCGCCGTGGGCAAAGTTGACGATGCCCACCACGCCCACTGCGAGGGCCAGTCCGCTGGCTACCAGGGCGTAGATGCCGGCGGCCAGGATGCCGTTGATGATGGTTTGCAGCAGTAATTCCATAGTTTGTCGGGACGGGCTTCCCAAGCGCCAGCGGGCCCACCTTTTGTCGAACAGCCCGATCTGAGCCTGGTGTGGGAAGGAACCCCAACGGGCCCCGTTGGGGTTCGCTACAGCTTCAGCCCAGGATTAGTAGTTGCCCGGGAAGCGCAGGGGCCGGGCTGCGCGGCTCGCTGGGAAGACCGGACGGCGCGAGCCCTCCAGATACTGGAACTGCAGCCAGATGTTCTGGTTAAAGCCCTGGAAACGGGTACGCCCGGTATCGGAGGGCTTGAAGGATAGGGGGCCGAAGGGGGTTTCCATCTGCACCTTGGCCAACTCGGCGGCAATCCGGTCTTTGTCGGTGGAGCCTGCGGCCTCGAGCGCTTTACCCAGACTCAAGGCGATCACGTAGCCCATGGGGGCCATGTACTCGTCGGTCACCTCACCGAACTTGCGGCGGTACAGGTTCACGAAGCGGCGGCTTTCGTTGTTGGCTACCGAGGGCAGCCAGGCGGTCATGCCGGCTACGTCGTTGGAAAGGTTGTTTTTCTCAAAGCCGGTTGGCCAGGCCGGGGGGGCGCCGTAGATCAGTTTGGGCTCGAGCCCCACCTGCCGGGTCTGGGCGGCGATGGGCAGGGCGTCTACGTCGTAGCCGATCCAGTACAGAATATCGGGCCGGAACCCCTTAAAGCGGGTCAGGATGGCGGTGAAGTTGCCCGACCCCGATTTGAAGGGTTCGGCCTGCACGGTGTAGCCCTGGCGCTCGAGCTGCTGCCGGTAGGTCTGGATGCCCGCTGAGCCAAAAGGCCCATCCTCGTAAAGAATGGCCACCCGCCGGGCCCCCTGGTCGTAGAGGTACTTGAAGAACTCGAGGGCCGCCGCCACGTTGTGGTAGTCCCAGGGGTGGTAGTGGAAGAAGCGACCATAATCGCTAAAAGCCTGCTCCACCACGCTGCTGGCCGCCCCGATGCAGAGGAAGAGCGGCTGGTATTGCTTGACCGGCCCCGAGAGGGCAAAGGTGACCCCCGAGGCCAGCCCACCGATCACAATGTCCACCCGATCCACGGTCATCAGCTTGGTGAGGGCCGGCACCGCGGTGGCCGGGGCGTTGCCGTCGTCCACCACCACCAGCTCAATCTTGACCTTTCCGCCCGCGTTGACCTGATCCACGCCGAGCTGCACCCCGTTCAGAGCGGCCTTGCCCGCTACGGTCGAGATGGGCAGCAGCACGCCCACCCGCACCGTGGTCTGGGCCAGGGCCAGCCCGGCCAGACCCAGAACTGCCAAAAGAACCATCCAAACTTTTTTCATGCCTGCCTCCTATTCGCTTTCACAGAACCTCCTCGTAAAGCACCGTGGCCTCGCCCTCGACGACCCGTTCACCCTTCTGGTTGGTGCAGAGGGTCTCGAGGCTCAGGATGGGTTTATCCGGGCGGATGGCCCGCACGGTCACGGTAGCGGTGATGGTGTCGCCCAGGTAGGTGGGCTTTAGAAAGCGCAGGCTCTGGCCCAGATAAATGGCCCCCGGCCCCGGCAGCTTGGTGCCGATGGCGGTGGAGATGAGGCCGGCCACCAGGATGCCCTGGGCGATGCGGGCTCCAAACCGGCTCCGCCGGGCGTACTCGGCATCCACGTGCAGCGGGTTGGTGTCCCCTACGGCGCCGATGAACAGGGTCACATGCGCCTCGCTGAGGGTCTGGGTGTAAGAAGCGCTGTCTCCTACCTGGAACTTCATGCCTGTACCTCCAAAAACCTCAGGATGGCCCCGGCCAGCCCGGCAGTGTCTTCAACTGGGGCTACGTGGCCCACCTGGGGTAGCACCCGATGGATGGCCTGGGGAATGGCGGCCGCAATCTCCTGGCCGTAGCGGGGCGGGAAGAGCAGATCGTCCTCACCCGAGAGCACCAGCGTTGGGGCTTGGATCCGGCTTAGGCGGGGGCGCAGGTCTTCCATCGCCAAAAAGCCGTCCAGTAAGTATTTCTGGGCCTCGGGGGTGGGGGCCATTTGCTCCATCTGCACCAGCGAGGCCTCGCCGGCGATCTCCGGATGGGCCTCCAGGAAGGCCCGGCCCCAGATCCAGGGCAGGGCAATCTGCAGGCGCCCGCGGGTGCCACCCCAGGCCAGGGCCTGCCGCCAGCTTTCCACCTTGGCCCGCAAAAGGGGGTCGAGGCGGGGGGTGGTGCACAGCAGGATGAGCTTTTCCAGGCCCGCCGGCTGCCGGGCGCCGTGAACCTGGGCCACCACCCCACCGTTGGACAGGCCCAGCAGGTGGTAGCGGGTGATCCCCAGGGCTTCCAGCAGGGCGGCCAAATCGTCGGCGTGGAGCCCGGGAGGGTAGGGCCCGGGGGGTACGGCGCTCTGCCCCTGGCCTCGCATGTCGTAGCGCAGCACCCGGAAGCCCTGCAGATAGGGCATAAGCGGCTCCCAGGCCTCGGTGCGCTGAAAGATGCCATTGAGCAGCACCAGCCAGGGCCCACGCTCGGGGCCGTCCAGCCGGTAGAAAAGCGTGGTGCCGTTGACGCTTAGCTCAGGCATGGGATCCCTCCCGGAACCTGCGGTACAGCTCACCCTTCAAAATCTTGCCGGGGCCGCTCTTGGGTAGCTCGGATAGGAACAGGAAATGCCTGGGCACCTTGTAGCCTGCCAGGCGGGCCTTCAGAAAACCCTTTAGCTCTTCCTCGCCAATCGGCGATTTGAGTACCACCGCCGCCAGGCCCACCTCGCCCCAGCGGGGGTCGGGAACCCCCAGCACCGCGCACTCGAGCACCGCCGGGTGTTCGTAGAGGGCCCGTTCCACCTCGATGGGATAGACGTTCTCACCCCCCGAGATGAACATCTCCTTGACCCGCCCCACGATGTAGTAGCGCCCTTCCGCATCGCGCCGGGCCAGGTCGCCGGTGCGCAACCAGGTGCGCCCCTGGTGGACGACCAGGGCCTGGGCGGTCTCGTTTGGGCGCTCGAAGTAGCCGGACATCAGCACCGGCCCCGAGAGCCAAAGCTCGCCCTCCTCTTGGGCCTCCTGGCCGTCGGGCCCGGCCAGCCGGGCCCAGAGGTGGGGCATGGGACGGCCTACCGACTCGGGGTGCGCCTCGGCCTCCTCGAGGCTCTGGGTAAAGCAGTTGACGCCGCACTCGGTCAGGCCGTAGCCCTGCTTGAAGCGCACGCCTTTGGCCTCGAAAGCCGCCCGTACCGGCCGAGGGCAGGGGGCCCCGCCGGAGATGGCCCAGCGCACCGTGCGCAGGTCGGCCTGGGCAAAGTCGGGGTGCTGGGCCAGCATCTGGTACATGGTAGGCACCAGGAACAGCAGGCTCACCCGGTGTTCCCGCACCCAGGCCAGGTACAAAGCGGGGTCGAACCTTTCCTGTATGAGCACCTGGCCGCCCAGGTAGAGCAAAGGCGTGGCCAGGGCGTTCAGGGCGGCATGGAACATGGGGGTTGCCACTATGTAGCGGTCTTCGGGAGAAAGCCCCCAGCTCATGCAGGTCTGGATGGCGTTGACCAGAAGCTGGCGGTAGGGGATCAGGGCCCCTTTGGGCAGCCCCGTGGTGCCGCCGGTAAAGAGCAGCAGGGCCGGGTCTTCCAGGCTAGGGGTAAAATCCGGGATCTTTCTTTCGGGTAGGGTCTGCAGGGCCTCTAGAGGATGCGCCTGGGGGTGTAAGCGCTGGGCCGGCAGAGCGAAGTCTTCGGTGTAGAAAAGGGCTTTGGGCCGGGTGTACTCGAGCAGTTCCTTTAGCTCGGCCTCGCTCAAGCGGTGGTTGAGCAGGGCGGGGATAAAGCCCAGTAGCGGGGCGGCGAAATAGAGCTCGAGGTAGCCCAGGTGGTTGGGCCCCAGCACCGCGACCCGATCCCCCCCGGCGACCCCAAGACCTGCCAGCGAGGCCGCAGCCCGCCAAGCCCGCTGGTACAAATCGGCATAGCTGATCCAGTGGCCGCGCCAGTAGACCGCAGGGCGGTTGGGGTGGTAGGAGGCCAGCCGGGCCAGCCAGTTGGCGTTTAGCTCCATTTCTCCCCCTCCACACGCAACACCGCCGCTCCCCAGTGGTAACCCACCCCGGCGGCCGCCAGGGCCACCAGGCTGCCAGGCCCCAGCCTGCCCGCATCCACCGCCAGCCTGAGCGAAAGAATGGGGTCGAGCTGGCCCAGGTGGCCGTAGTCAGATAGGTAAATGGCGCGCTCTTCCGATAGCCCCAGCCCGGCCAGCACAGCCTGGTGGGCCGAGGGTTTCATGTGCAGGAGGGCCAGGTAGTCCAGATCGGCAGCGGTGTAACCGGCCTGCCCCAGCGCTCCTTGAATAACCTCCAGAAAGCCGGGTAGTGAGACCTGCTCGAGGCGAGCTTTCATAAGCTCCGGCTCGGCCACCCGCAGCTTGTACCGCTCTACATTGGCTGGGGTTAGGGGCTCGACCGTGCCCCCTACCGGCACCCGCACGCTGGCAGCCAGGCTGGGGTCGGTTTTGAGCCGCGTGGCTAGCAGCTTGAAACCCGGCCCTTCCCGCGCCATCACCGCAGCCCCACCGCCCGCGGCCAGATCGTACATGAAGCGCACCGCCGGGTCGGTGTAGTCAATCAGGTCGCCGTTGCGATAGCCGCCCGCTATCAGGATGTGCTGTAGGCTGGGCTGGCTGGCCAAAAGCCCCTCGGCCACGGCCAGGGCGCTGATAAAGCTGGCGCACTTCTGGTTCAGATCGAAGGCCCAGGCCCGGCGGGCCCCCACCATCTGGGCGATGAGGGGGGCGCTGCACCAGACCGGGTAGTCCTTGTGCTCATCGGTGATGCTGATTACCACATCCAGCGCGGCCCCCTCGAGGCCCGCCTCCTCGAGCGCAGCCCGGGCCGCCCAGCCCCCCATGCGGGCCGGATGATCCTCAGGGCCGGGAATGGGTTTCTGATGAATGCCCAGCTTCTCCCGCACCACCCACTCCGGCAGCCCGCTGGCCGCGGCAATTTCGCCGCTGTGCATGCGCGGTGTGGGAAGATAGACCCCTAGGCCCCGAAGGTACGCCATCTCAAACCTCTAAACCCGATTGAGGTGAGTGTACCCAAGGGGTGTTACAACCTTGTTACACAAGGTTCCTAGATGGGGGCTGCCCCGAGCTTCTGCTCCAGCAGCGCCCGCAGGCCCGCCTCGTCCAGAATAGGAACGCCGAGCTCTTTGGCCTTGCTGAGTTTGGAGCCGGCCCCCGGCCCGGCGATCACATAGCTGGTCTTCTTGCTTACGGAGCCGGAAATTTTGGCCCCGTGGGCCTCGAGCTGCCGCGCGACCTCTTCCCGGGGGCGGGAAAGCTCGCCGGTCAGGACAAAGGTAAGACCCTCGAGGGCCTGGCTTTGCTGCTTTTCCCGGGCCTCGAAGACCAGGCCGGCGGCCCGCAGACGCTCGATGAAGCTCCGCATCTCCGGGCGGGCCAGGGCCTGGTGAATGGCCTGGGCGGTGGTCTCGGCGATATCTGGTACGGCATCCAGCTCTTCGACCGTGGCCTGGAGGATGTTGTCCAGGTGCCCGAAGCGTTTGGCCAGGGCCCGGGCGGTGCTCTCGCCCACCTGGGGAATGCCCAGCGCAAAGAGCAGCCGCTCGAGGCCCCGGCTTTTGCTGGCCTCGATCTGCTCAATAAGGTTCTGGGCGCTTTTTTCGGCTTTGCGCTCGAGGGCAATAATGTCTTCTTTCTTGAGGCGGTAGAGATCGGCGGCATCCCGCACCAGACCGGCTTCCAGGAGCTGCTCGATGAGCTTCTCGCCCAGGCCCTGGATGTCCATGGCCCGGCGGCTGGCAAAATGCCTTATCGCCTCGAAGGCCTTGGCCGGGCATAGCGGGTTGGGGCAGAGGTGAATCTTGCCCGAAAGCTCGAGGGCTGTACGGCACTCGGGGCAGTGGCTGGGCCACTCTACAGGCGCATGGCCCCTGGGGGCCTCGCTGACCACCCGCAGCACCTCGGGAATCACCCCGCCCGACTTGTGTACCAGGACGGTATCCCCGATGCGTAAGCCCAGCTCCTGTACGTAACTTTCGTTGTGCAGGGTTACCCGGCTCACCGTGGAGCCGTCCAGGAAGACCGGCTCGAGCTCCGCCACCGGCGTAACCCGTCCGGTACGCCCCACCTGAAAGATCACCCGCAGCACCCGGGTGGTTTTTTCCTCGGCGGGAAACTTATAGGCAATGGCGAAGCGAGGGGTTTTGGCGGTGTAGCCCAGCTCGTTCCAGAGGGAAAGGTTGTTCAGCTTGACGGTCACCCCATCGGCCTCAAATGGCAGGCTTTTGCGCGCGGCCAGCATGGCCCGGTAACCCCGCTCGATACCCTCCACGCCCTGCACCACCTGGTAATGCGGATCCACCGAAAAGCCGAGCTGGCCCAGCTTCTCCAGCAGTTCCTGCTGGGTGCTGGCCCCCAGGCCTTCGGGCCTTCCCACCCCATAGAACAACCCCCGCAAGCCCCGGCTGGCGCTGATCCGGGGATCTTTTTGCCGCAGGCTACCGGCTGCGGCGTTGCGTGGGTTTTTGAAAGGAGGCTCCCCGGCCTCCTCGAGCTGTGCGTTCAGCTGCAAAAAGGTCTGAATGGGTAGGTAAATTTCACCCCGAACCTCGAGGTCGAGGGGCTGCGGTAGCCGCCTGGGGATGTCGGGAATCGCCAGCAGGTTGGGCGTTACGTCCTCGCCGGTCAGGCCATCGCCACGGGTAAGCCCCTGGCGGAACACCCCTGCCTCGTAGAGGAGGTTGACCGAAAGCCCGTCAATTTTGTACTCGAGCACGTATTCGCGCGGCTCCTCCCGGCCCAGGAAGCGGTTGATGCTGGCCTCGAAATCGGCGATGTCGTCCGGTGAAAAGGCGTTGCCCAGCGAGTACATGCGGGTGGGGTGGGGCACGGGGGTGAAGGGGGTCTCGAGGATGGAGCTGCCCACGGTCTGTGTGGGGGAGTCAGGGGTGACCAGCTCGGGATGGGCTTCCTCCAGGGTTCTTAGCTCGTGCAACAGGCGGTCAAACTCGGCATCGGAGATTTCCGGTTTGTTCAGCACGTAATAGCGGTAGTTGTGGTAGCGAATCAGCTCGCGTAGCTCCGCAATGCGCTGCTTAGGGGTCTGCATAGGGTGATGCTATGAAGCTCGAGGGCGGTTGTCAAACAGGCTTTAGAATGGCGTGAAGGGCGGCCAAAGGCGGTTTCACTTATTTGTCAAGCCCTTTCAACCCCCCTGCTTTGTGCTCTATAATGCCGGAGGCTAACAGCCAGTTCAGCGCTTGTAAGGTACACAAGCGAAATGGAGGCGAATCACATGAAGAAACTCGTGGTGCTCAGTGTTGCCCTGGCAACTGCGCTAGGTCTGGGTCTAGCCCAGGAGATCCGCGTGGGTATGGCCTTCGATGCAGGCGGTAAAAACGACCGCAGCTTCAACCAGTCCACCTTTGAAGGTGCCCAGCGAGCTGCTAGAGAGCTAGGGGTCAGGGTCTTCGACTTTGAACCCGGCGACCCCGGCCAGGTGGGCCAGGGCATCCGCCGCTTTGCTGAGGAGGGCTTCGACCTGATTGTGGGGGTGGGCTTCGCCAACGAGCCCTCGATAACCAGGAACGCCCAGGAGTTCAAAGATGTCAAGTTCGCGGTAATCGACTCGGTGCCCTGTGAGGGCAAGTGCGCCAACGCGGTAGGGCTGGTCTTCCGCGAGCACGAAGGCAGCTACCTGGTGGGCTACATCGCGGGCCGCATGACCAACACCGGTGTGGTGGGCTTCGTGGGGGGTATGGATATCCCCCTGATCCACAAGTTTGAGCAGGGCTACCGGGCCGGGGCCATTGCCGGTATGCGCGAGCGGGGTATTTCCAACCCCCGTGTGCTCATCAACTACGTGGGCAACACCCCGGCGGCCTGGAACGACCCGGGCAAGGCCAAAGAAATCGCCACCGCGCAGGCCAAGCAGGGGGCCGACATCATCTACGCGGCGGCCGGGGCTTCGGGCCTGGGTGTGCTGGACTACGTCAAACAGCAGCGCTGCTTGAAGCAGAACGAGCTGCCCTCGGGCGTGCGCTTTATCTCCAACAACGGCTCCAACGTGCCGCGTTACGCCGCCTACAACCAATCCTGCCCGGCGGCAACCTCCCGTCCCATGTTCATGATTGGGGTGGATGCCAACCAGAACTACCTGGGTGACACCGACAACAACCCCAACACCCTGAACCATGTGCTCACTTCCATGCTCAAGCGGGTGGATGTGGCTACCTACGAGGTCATCAAGTCGGTTAAGGACGGCACCTTCAAAGGCGGGGTGCGCGAGTTTGGCCTGAACAACAACGGTGTGGGCTATGCCCTGGACAACTACAACAAGGCCCTGATCCCGCAGGCCGTCATCAACCGCCTGGCGGTTCTGCGCAGCCAGATCGTCTCGGGGGCCATCAAGGTGCCCGACAAGCGCTAAGTGATGGTTTTTGCTGGCGCCTGGGGTTGATACCCCGGGCGCTTTTTGCTGCGCTTGGCTGGCTGTGGGGGTTGTTTTGAGCCTCGAGCAAACCATTAGAGGCTGCTTGCCTGTATGATTGGGAACATGAACGATTCTGCTGCTGCCTCGAGCACGCGTGCTAAGGGTTCGGTCGCGCTCGAGCTCCGCAACATCACCAAACGCTACCCCCTGGTGCTGGCCAACGACCGCATCTCACTGGACGTGCGCTGGGGTGAGGTGCTGGCTGTGGTGGGTGAGAACGGTGCGGGTAAATCCACCCTGATGAAGATCGTGTACGGCCTGGTCAAACCCGATCAGGGCGAGATCTGGGTGGATGGTCAGAAGGTGCAGATTACCGAGCCGGGGGACGCTATCGCCCAGGGGATTGGGATGGTGCACCAGCACTTTATGCTGGTAGACCCCTTTACGGTGCTGGAGAACGTAATTCTGGGTTCAGAACCTACCCAGGGGGGCCAGCTTAACCTGGCCCAGGCCCGGGCCGAGGTCGAGGCTTTGATGCGGGATCTTGAGTTCGATCTGCCGCTGGATACACCGGTGGAGGAGCTGCCGGTGGGTTTACAGCAGCGGGTGGAGATCCTCAAGGCGCTTTACCGCAAGGCCAAAATTCTCATCCTGGACGAGCCCACCGCAGTGCTGACCCCGCAGGAGGCCGATGAGCTGTTCGATTTCCTACAGCGCTACGTGGAGCAAGGCAACGCGGTAATTTTCATCAGCCACAAGCTGGCCGAGGTCATCAAGCTCTCCCACCGTGTGACGGTCATCCGCGATGGCAAGGTGGTGGGCACGGTCAACACCCCTGAGACCAGCGTGAACGAGCTCGCGCGCATGATGGTGGGGCGGGAGGTGATCCTTTCGGTAGACAAGTCGGAGGCCAGGCCCGCCGAGGTCGTGCTCGAGGTAATCGACCTGCGTATGCCCGAAAAGGACAAAAAGCACCGGCTCAATGGGGTGTCGTTCCAGGTGCGGGCCGGCGAGATTGTGGGCATTGCGGGGGTGGAGGGCAACGGCCAGACCGAGCTGGTGGAGGCTATCACCGGCCTGCGGCCCTACCAGGGCACCATCCGCTACCAGGGCCAGACCCTCAAACCCAATGCCCGGCTGGTGCGCGAGTGGGGCGTTTCGCACATCCCCGAAGACCGCAACCTGCGCGGCCTGGTGCTCGACTTTACCACCCGCGAGAACCTGATCCTGGGGGATCACTACCGGCCGCCTTATGCAGGGTTTTTGGGCTTTCTGGACGCCGCGCAGATGGAAGCCCACGCCCGGGAGGTGGTCGAGACCTTCGATGTGCGGCCCCGCAGCACCGAGCTGGCCGCCCGCCGCTACTCGGGGGGCAACGCGCAGAAAATCATCGTGGGGCGGGAGCTGAGCCGCAAGCCTAAGGTGTTGGTTGCGGCCCAGCCGACCCGTGGGGTGGATATTGGGGCCATCGAGTTTATTCACGAAAACATCGTTAAGGCCCGCGATGCTGGGATGGCGGTGCTATTGGTATCGGCCGATCTCAACGAGGTGCGCTCGCTATCCGACCGCATTTTGGTGATGTTTGAAGGCCGCATTATGGGTGAGCTCAAAGCCAGCGAGGCCAGCGAGGAGCGGCTCGGGTTGTTGATGGCCGGCATTACCGAAGGCCCTGCGCAGGCCGCCGGGGCTCAGGGATCCTGAAACTCCCCCTGCACCCCTTCCAGCACCACCACATCGCCGGTATCGAGGTGGTAGAGCACGCGGGTGCCCTGCACGAAACCATCCTTGTTCTGGCTTCGCACCGGTCTGTCCTTGCTGCCGTACAGGTAGGCGATGCGGTCTTTTTCGCGCACAACTGCGCTTTCTGCCGTGGAGGTACGGCCATCCTGCACCAGCCTGATCTCTCCAAACAAGCGCAGGATCTCGTCGTCCACGTTGTAGACCATGCGTTGGGCGCTGCCTTGCAGGGGTTTGTTGCCGGAGCGCTCGAGCTCGATGGGCCCCGCCACGCGGGCATCGCCGCTCTGATTGTCGTAGTCGAGGCGGCTGCCCCAGGCCTTGCTTTGCCCCTGCTGAACCTCTACGGCCCGGGGGCCGGGTTGGAGGTCGAGCTCGAGGCGATCTTCTTCCTCTATGTACCGGGCCGTACCCCCGGTCAGAAAAACAAAGTCGTTCACTTCGCGGATCTGCTCCACCCGGGCGATGGCCCCGAAGGCCTTGGCATCTTCACCAAAGGTGATCTGGACGCGGTAGGGGGGCGGATCGGCGAACAGCGAACGGCTCAGGGAGGGGCCTTCGGGTTTTTTGCCAATCTGCACATCAAAAGCCTTAAGGCTGCCGTCGTTTTGCTCGGCGGCCTCGAGGCGCACCTGCTGGCCCACCTTCAAGTCGCTAAACTGCACTGGTTTACCCTCGAGCCAGAAGCGGGTCAGCTTATCGGTGGTAAACACCCTTTCACCTAGGTGAAGGGATTTCTTCTCGGCGTCCAGCGCGGTAATGACCCCTCCGTACAGGTCGCGCAACTCGATGATGGCGGGGGGATTGTCCGGGCCGCTCTTGACGACCACTATTTTTTTGCCGCGTCGCTCGATCTCGGCGGTGGTTTGAAACGAGGGCTCGGGCTCCTGCTGCGCGATTGCTACCAACAACAACCCCAGAAGCAACCAGGCCCAGCGCATATTATCGCTCGCTCAGCTTGCGAAACTCGGCGACGGGTAGCCGGGGCGCCTGGGCCAGCACCCGCACTTGCGAACGGTTGACATTGTGCAGCAAGGAGTTGCCCGACAAGGTGGCCCGCTCCTTGGCGTTCACGCTCCGGGCCGGCACGTTCTGATTGCCCACCCGGCCTGCTAACACCGTGGCCTCGCCGGTGTTGTCGTTGTAGAGCAGACTGGCCCCGGTGGTGGTGATGTCGCCATCGACCAGGGTGACCCCACCCGTGGCTAGCAAACGCTTTTCCTCGGTGAGGCTGCGCACCTCTTTGGCACGAATCACCAGATCGCCCTTGCCCTCGCGTTTGCGCAGCAGCACGACCTCTTTGGTATCGCTAAAAACCGCCAGCCCCCTATCTTCTTCGTAGTAAACCGCTTCAGAGCGCCCTTCTTGTCGGCCATTCTTTAGGGTTACGCCCCCTTCGCTGGTAGAAATATTGGTATCCACCTCAAAGGTCATGCGAGGTGCCAGCACCTCCACTGGGTCGCTGTTTTGATCCTTGGGCTCCTGGCGCATCCGGGCGTTGCCCTCGAGGGTGCCGCGCCCGTTGCTCTCGCGGTAGACCAGCTTTGGCCCGGTAGCGGTCATGCGGTCGCGCTTCACTGTGACGCTGCCTTCAAAAGAGGCCACCCGCTCCCCCTCGGCCTCTTGCATGGTTTTGCCCTGGGGGGCTTCCAGCGTGGCACGGGTGGCCTGGATTTCCAGGTCTTTGACCCGGCCAATGACCCCGCCCGGTTTGCCGGCTTCGTAAACCCAGGGGCCGTTGCGCAGGTTGCCCGAACGCTGTCCGCCTGGGGCCTCAATGGTGATGATGCGCTGCTCTTTGCTCTGGGCCAGTACCGCCAACGCTAGGAGAAAAAGAAGCCATGCTGCACGTTTCATCCGATTGGGGTCTGGGGCGGGAGACCCCGACCAAACCTGGCCGGGGAGGTAGAACCCCTGGGTGAATACCGGCAGGGGGTCGTCCCCAGGCCGCCCTTTAGGCGGCCACACCCACTCACCTCCTTTGCACTATAACCTTCGAAGGATTTGCTCCAAACGCACCCACCTTGTGGGATGGCTTTAGGAGCAGATGCATTGCCCAAAGCCCAGGTGCCATGGGCATGGCCGCCGGGCGCTGTGCGCCTGACCTGTGTAGAGCGGCCCGGATTCGGGGGATGTCTTCTCTGCATGGTCTTTCCTCGGAAAGCCCTAACCAGAGCGCGTTGGCACTTGGTTGGGGCGGTTTACGAACTACCCCCTTCGATGGGACAAGGCGGCTGTTCCCCACCGGAAATAAACTTCTCAATAGGGTCACGCCAACTGGGGTTCTCGATACCAAAATCACTCTTGAAGTCCTTGCCCTGCACCTCGAGGCTGGGCGCGGTGATATAGACGCTGGGGGCCCGAAAACCTTCGCGCTGATCTATGGTAACCGGCATCTCACCCGGCTTGCCAAGGTTGACCGTGTAGCAGCCCTTGAGAATTTCCACCTTAGCGTAGGGCAGCCGAAGGTTATCGACGCGGTCGATGACGACCTCGGGTGCGAACAGCCGCATGTCGAGCCGGCCCTCCACATACCGTTCCCCGGACTGCAGGCCGGTTACTTTAGCCTCGCGGGTGCTGGGATCCTGATCGACCTGCGCTGCGGAAAACTCCCAGCGGGCTTTAGGGTCTTGCTCTGGGTATAGGGTGAGTTGAACCTGCTCGAGGCGCACCCCCCGGTTGGGCGTGGCTGGGCTTGGAATGGGGCGGGTGACCAGGAAAACCGAAAGCAAAGCAATGGTCACCAGAGCGACAATGGCAGCTCGAACCACGGCTAGAGGTTAGAAGCTAGACGGCTTAGAAGCGTGAAACTCAGCCTAAGTCACCGAGTGGAGTCCGGTCATACCGGATTCAAAATTAAGGCAAAGACCTCTACGAGTCGGGCCAATGAACCGAACACGGCCCCTGACTCGTCTTAAGCCGCGTGCTCTGTCTCAGGCCCGGCGTAGCTCGGCCACGAAATCGTAGCGGTCGCCACGGTAGTGACTGCGGGTAAACTCCAGCACGCTGCCATCGGCCAGGTAGCTCAGGCGCTCGATGTACAGCACCGGCTCGCCTACTCGAAGACCCAATAGTTCGGCTTCCTGGCGGCTGGCAGCAACCGAGCGCAGGCGTTGCAGGGCCCGAACCGGACGCAAGCCTTTGCTCTCCAGATAGGCGTACAGGGATTCTTTGACCTGCTCGGGGTGGGGGAGAAGATGAGCCGGCAAAGCGGCCCGTTCAATAGCCATGGGCTCACCCTGTGCGCTGCGCACGCGCTCGAGCCGGGCCACTTTCTCGCCTGGTGAGAGCGACAAGGCCAGCACCTCCTCGGGAGAGGCAGTGAACAACCCCCGCTTGAGCCAGCGCGTGCTGGGCTCGAGGCCGCGGGCCCGCATATCCTCGCTGAAGCTGGTCAGCGCCGAGAGGGGCTGCTCGAGGCGGGGGGCCACGTAGGTGCCCGACCCCTGGCGGCGCTGTACTAAGCCCTGGGCCTCGAGGCGCTCGAGGGCTTTGCGGAGCGTGAGCCGTGAGACCCCATACTGTTCGGCCAGCGCGCGCTCGGGGGGCATGGCCTCACCGGCTTTCCAGGTATTGCGGGCCAGGGCTTCACGCAGAAGGGCCTCGAGCTGCAGGTAAAGCGGGGTGGCAGAGTGAGGATCCAGCTTGGATTCCATAGATTGCCAGATATTATACCACTTGAATACCAATAACGGCTGACGTATACTTCAACCGAACCAATGCATGTGGGGCCCCGGGCTGAGGCACCAGATGGAGGAGTGAAGATGAAAAGACGTGTTTGGCTTATAGCTATGGTTTTGCTGGCTTTGGGTCTGGGCTATGCTCAGCCCAAGGTACTGCCGGCCTATACCAGCCTGGGTGTGACAACCGGCAAAGCTGGGGGGAGCCTCACCCTGTCGCTGGCCAGCGCACCGCAGACCTTTTTTTACTACGGTGCAATTGACTCGGCCATCCAAAACCTGACCAACCAGATGTTCGACGGCCTGATCGAGTACAACCTGGCCAACTACCAGATCGAACCGGCCCTGGCCACGCGCTGGAGCATCACCGATAGCCGGGTTTACACCTTCGATTTGCGCCGGGATGTGCGCTGGCACGATGGCCGCCCCTTTACCGCCGACGACGTGGTTTTTACCTACACCCAGATTGTCGCCAATCCTGAGGCCCGTGGCGGCGACGCGGCCAACTTTGAGGGCGTGAAAATTGAAAAGCTGGGGGATTTCCGGGTGCGCTTTACCCTGCCCAAGCCCGCGCCGGCCTTTATCCATTACATGCGCCTGCCCATCATGCCCAAACACAAGCTGCTGCCCTTCAGCCAGGAAGGGGGCAAACCCCGCGCCGAAATCAACAACGCCTGGCCCACCAACGTCAACCCCGAGGAAGTGGTGGGCACCGGCCCCTTCCGCCTGCGCAGCTACACCCCTGGGCAGCAGGTTACCCTGGTCAAGAACCCCAACTACTGGAAGCGCGATACCGCTGGCAACCCCCTGCCTTACCTCGAGCAGCTGCAGTACCTGATCATCACCGACTCCCAGGCCCGGGTAGCGCAGTTTTTAGCGGGTAATATCGGTCAGATCAACATCACCGGGGCCGAGTTCCCCGACCTCAAACGCCGCGAAACCCAGGGGGCCCCGTTCCGGGTGGTGCAGTTCCGCGCGCTGTTTGGCTCGCCCCCGCACATCGGCTTCAACTACAACGCCAAGAACGCTGAGCTGGCGAACCTGTTCAAAAACAGCGACTTCCGCCGTGCCCTGCAGTTTGCGGTCAACCGCGAGCGCATCATCGAGGATGTGTACAACGGGCTGGCCGAACGGGCCAGCTACGGGGTGGCCCCGCTTTCCGAGTGGTACTACCCGGAAGTGGCCCGTCTGCAAGGCCGGTTTGACCTGAATGCGGCCAACGCCGCTTTGGATCGGTTGGGGCTGCGGCGGGGCCCGGACGGCATCCGGCGCCTGCCGAGTGGAAGGCCGCTCGAGTTCACCCTCACCTACGGCTCCAACTCCGCGGTCTTTACTGCCATCGCCACCATCCTGCAAAGCGACTTCCAGCGGGTGGGGGTCAAGGTCAACCTGCAAGGCATCCTGGCCGCCAACCTGCTCTCAACCGGGCGGGGCCAGGACTGGGAGGCCATCCTGCTGGCCCTGGGCGACCAGCCCGACCCCGAGCTGCGCACCCCCATCTGGAAGCCGGGCGGGGCCCTGTACTACTGGCACCAGGCCACCCAGCCCACCACCCCCACCGGCCAGCCCCAGTTCAACAACTTCCTGCCCTGGGAACGTGAAATCTACGATCTGTGGGAGCGGGCGGCCAGCACCACCAACTTCACCCAGCGCAAAGCCCTCTACGACCGCTGGCAGTCCATCGTGGCCCGCGAGGCCCAGGTGATCATGATTGCCAAAGAGTATGCGGTAGGAGCGGTTTCCAACCGCTACGGCAACTACATCTACAGCCTGGGCGTGATCCCCGGCTTCAACCCCGTGCCGCTGATGTTCCAGCGGTAAAGCTTATAGCCAGGGCTGGAGCTGGCAGGGAAGGATTATGGGCGTTTACCTTTTACGACGCGTCTTGGTGGCGATTCCTACCCTGTGGTTGATTTCGGTGTTGGTGTTTGCTGTGATCCAGCTCCAGCCGGGCGGTTTTTTGGAAAACCTGCTGGAAGATCCCAGGGTAAGCCGGGAGACCATCGAGAACATTCGCCGGCAGTACCTCCTGGATCAGCCGGTCTGGGTGCAGTACCTGCACTGGCTGGGCGGGATTGTGCGGGGGGATTTTGGCTATTCGTTTCTGAATAGTCGCCCTGTCTCGGAGCTAATCTGGGAACGCATGGGCTGGACGGTCTTTCTGGCCTTTCTGACCATCCTGGTCACCTGGGTGATCGCCATTCCCCTCGGCATCTACACTGCCCTCAACCGCTACGGCCCCTCGTCCACCGCACTCAACTTTGTGGGCTACTTTGGGCTGGCCACCCCGGACTTTTTGGTGGCGTTGCTGCTTATTTACTGGGTGTTGAGCACTGGCGGCACCAACGTGGGGGGGCTGTTCAGCCCGCAGTACATTGATGCCCCCTGGAGCTGGGCCAAGTTTCAGGATATGCTGGCCCACCTCTGGATTCCCCTGATTGTAATTGGCCTGGACGGTACGGCCACCATCATGCGGCAGATGCGGGCCAACCTGCTGGATGTGCTCTCGCAGGACTACATCCGCACCGCCCGCGCCAAGGGGCTGGCCGAACGGGTGGTGCTCTGGAAGCACGCGGTGCGCAACGCCATCAACCCGCTCATCAGCCTGGCCGGACTGCAACTCCCCACCCTGATCTCGAGCACCATCATCGCCTCCATCGTGCTGAGCCTGCCTACCATTGGGCCCTTTTTGTACGACTCGCTCCTGAACAAAGACCAGTACGTGGTGATGGCCCTCTTGATGCTTTCGGCGCTGCTGCTGATGGTAGGCAACCTGCTGGCCGATGTGTTGCTGGCCTGGGTAGACCCCCGTATCCGTTACGAGTAGGCCTATGGACAAGCGCAATAACCCCCTCTACCTGGCCTGGCGGCGCTTTTTGCGCTCCAAGCCGGGGGTCATCAGCGGCATAGTTCTGCTGGTGCTGTACCTGGTGGCCTTCTTGGCCGGCTTCCTGGCCCCCAACAACCTGACCGTGCAACACCCGGACGCTGTCTACCAGCCCCCCCAGCGGGTTTACTTCTTCCGCGATGGCCGGCCGGTACGGCCCTATGTGTACCAGCTCAAACGCGAACGCGACCCGGTTACCTTCATCAGCACCTACAGGGAAGACCGCACCCGGCCTACCCCCATTCGCTTTCTGATTGCCCAGGGTGAGCCCTACCGCTTTTTGGGGTTCAAAACCAACTGGCACCTGTTTGGGGTGGCCGAAAGCGAGGGGTACTTTTTCCCTTTGGGCACCGACCAGTTTGGCCGCTGCCTCTTCTCGCGCATCCTGGTGGGCTCGCAGGTCTCGCTCACGGTGGGGGTGATCGGGGTGCTGATCTCCTTTGCCATCGGGATTTTGTTGGGGGGCATCTCGGGCTACTTTGGCGGCTGGGTGGACACCCTCATCCAGCGCATCACCGAGGTGCTGCTCTCGATTCCCCGGCTGCCCATCCTGATGGCCCTCTCTACGGTGATTCCGGCCAGTTGGCCCAGCACCTACGTCTACCTGGGCATCATTGCGGTGCTCTCGTTCATCGGCTGGGCAGGGCTGGCCCGGGTGGTGCGCGGGCAGGTGCTGGCCCTGCGTGAGGTGGACTACGTGACCGCCGCGATGGCTCAGGGAGCCTCCAACCTGCGCATCATCCTGCGGCACATCGTGCCCAACCTGAGCAGCTACCTGATCGTGACCGCGACCCTGGCCCTGCCCGGCTACATCATTGGGGAGTCGGCGCTTTCGTTTTTGGGGCTGGGCATTAAGGAACCCATGGCCAGCTGGGGCCTGCTTTTGAAGGACGCGCAAAACTTCCAGTCGCTGAGCCTCTACCCCTGGTTGCTGACCCCCGGCATCCTGATATTTATCTCGGTGCTGGCCTACAACTTTTTCGGCGATGCGCTGCGGGACGCCGCGGATGTGCGCTCGAGGGACTAGAAAGGAGCGAGGTATGAATAGAAGAAGGTTTCTCCGTCAAACTGCGCTAGGGCTGGGTGCAGGCGTGCTGGCCCCCGGCCTCTGGGCCCGTGGGCTGGCCCAGGGCGGGGCCGCCAATGTTCCGGCCAACCTGTTCCAGGAGATTGGGCGTCGCGGCGGTACCCTGACCCTGCCGCTGGGCTCCACCCCGCAGAGCTGGAACTACTTTGCGGTGATTGACAACTTCGCCTACACCGTGCTCAACAATGTGTTTGATCGCCTGATGCAGCTCGACCAGGTCAGCTTTGAGCTGGTGGGCGTGCTGGCCGAGTCCTGGAGCATCTCCAGGGATGCCCGCACCACCACCGTCAAGCTGCGCAGCGGCATCAAGTGGTCGGACGGCACCCCTTTTACCGCCGACGACGTGCTCTTCACCTTTACCGAGGTGGCCTCCAACACCAACCTGCGGGCCAACCAGGCCGCCACCCTCACGGTGGCGGGGGTGCCCTTGCGCTTCGAGAAGGTGGACGACCTTACCTTCCGGGTGATCTCGAGCAAGCCCTATGGGGCAGTGCTGCAGGCCCTGACCTTCTCGCCCATCCTGCCCCGGCACAAGCTGGCCCAGTTCAAGCCCAGGGAAGACCCCGGCGGTTTCAGCCGGGTCTGGGCCACCAACACCGACCCCAAGGAGATTGTGGGCACCGGGCCTTTTATCCTGCAAAGCTATGTGCCGGATCAGAAGGTTACCCTGGTGCGCAACCCCAACTCCTGGCGGCGCGACCCCCAGGGCAACCAGCTGCCCTACTTTGACAAGCTGGAGTACCTGATTATACGCGACCCCAACGTGCAGATCGCCCAGTTCCGGGCCGGTAACCTCGACCAGGTGCCCATCACCGGGGCCCAGTTCCCCGAGCTGAAGCGGCTCGAGGTCGGAGGGGCCAAAATCCGTGTGTTGAGTGGCAGTACCATCTACACCTCGCCCCCCCACTGGGGCTTCAACTTCGACGTGCCCAACCCCGAGCTGCGCGAGCTTTTCCGCAACCTGACCTTCCGCAAGGCCATGCAGTTTGCCGTCAACCGCAAGCGCATCATCGAAGACGTGTACAACGGCCTGGCGGTGCTGCCGGGGCATGGGGTGGCGCCGGGCACCTTCTGGTACTACGATACCCGCAGCTACCTGGGGGAGTTTAGCCTCGAGCGCGCGGCGGGCCTGCTGGACTCCCTGGGGCTGCGGCGCGGCAGCGACGGACAACGGCGGCTGCCCAGCGGAAGGGTGCTCGAGTTTGCCTTTACCTACGCCTCCGACTCGGCCCCGTTTGCAGCCATTGCGGCCATCCTGCAAAACGACCTGCGCCAGATTGGGGTCAAGCTCAACCTGCAGGGCATCCAGCAGGGCACCTTGCTGGCGACTGCTACCGGCGGCAACTTCGAGAGCATCCTGATGGCCTACGGCGACCAGCCCGACCCGCAGCTGCGCAAGGACATCTGGCAGCCCGGCGGCCAGCTCAACTACTGGCACCGCTCGGTCTGGCCCGACCGGGGCAGCAGCGAGCCCAAGTTCGACCAGATGTTCCCCTGGGAGAAAAACATCTGGGAGATCTTCCGCCAGGCCGAGCAGCTCGGCGACCAGAACGAGCGCAAACGCCTCTACGACCGCTGGCAGCTTCTTTCTGCACAGAACCTGCCCGTGATTATGATTGCCAAGCCCACCGCAGTGGCCGCGGGACACGCCCGCCTGGGCAATTTCTTCGCCCGCGACAACCGCATCATCTTCACCAACTTCAGCATGTTTGAGAAAGCCTGAGTGGCTTGATGCTTATTGGCCTAAAGACCTCTGACGAGGCCTACGCAGCTTATGAATCAAGGCCTACCGACTTCGCATGGCTCGCGCCCTACGGGCCTCGAGCGGCTGCTCGATGAACCCAGCCTTCTGGGAAAAACAGGGCGCGTTGGACTTCTGAGCCATCCGGCAGGGGTGACCCGCGACCTGGCTCCCTCTGCGGTGGCCCTGTTGCAGAAAGGCATCCGCCTCGAGCGCCTCTTTGGGCCCGAGCACGGGGTGGATGGCTCGGGGCAGGCCGGCGAGGCCCCCGAGATGGCCGCCGATCCCCTTACCGGCCTGCCGGCGCATAGCCTCTACGAAAAAACGCCGGATGAGCTGGCGGCCCTCGTGGCCCGGGTGGATACCCTGCTGGTGGACTTGCAGGACGTGGGGCTGCGTTATTACACCTACGTTTCCACCCTGGTGCAGGTGTTGGGGGCGGCCCGACAAAAGGGGGTGCGGGTGGTGGTGCTCGACCGGCCCAACCCCCTGGGCTTTGCAGTTTCGGGGCCCGTCCTGCAACCGGCCTACCGCTCGTTTGTGGGGATGCTCGAGCTTCCCCTGCGCCACGGCCTGACCCTTGGGGAGTGCGCCCGCTTTGTAGACCCAGATGTTGAGGTTATCCCCTGTGACCCCCAGGCCGTCTTTGGCCCCGAGGCCCTGCCCTGGGTTCCGCCCTCACCCAACCTGCCCAACCTCGAGAGCGTCTGGCTCTACACCGGCGTGGCCCTGGTAGAAGCCTCGACGGCCTCGGAAGGGCGGGGCACCGCGCTGCCGTTTGGGCTGGTGGGGGCGCCGGGGCTGGACGCGGCCCGGCTGGCCCGACAGCTGAACCAACTGGGGCTGCCGGGGGTGCGCTTCAGGCCCGTCTTTTTCACCCCTTACTTCTCCAAGCACCAGGGGCAACGCTGCGCGGGCGTGCAGGTGCACCGGATAGGCCCGCCCACCGACCTGCTGGCCGCGGGCCTGGCCCTCCTGGGGGCGCTGGCCGAGCAGGGCGTTCAAATCAACCCGGACTGGCTCCAGAAGCTGCTCGGTATTCCTTTCACCCCGGATTTGCTCGAGCCCACACAGGCCCTGGCCCATACCCACCGCTGGACTGCGGCGGCGCGGGCTTATGCCCAGGCTCAACTGCAAACTTGCTGGCTTTATCCGCGTCCCAATTTAGCTGCCTAGCTCGAGCTCCTCTAAGGCTTCCTGGTGGATTCGCCGGGCTAAGGCGGCCAGCTCGGTGTGCTCGAGGCGGGCCAGCAAGTCTTCGTCCAGCGGGTCGAGGCGAAGCCCGAAGAGCCATTCCTCTGGCGCGTCGCTCTGGCGGCAGGCCCGCAGAACGTCCTGCAGCCAGGCTGCGCGGTAGCGCTCGAGCAGCGGATGATCCAGCCCTTCGAAGGGCCACTCTTTGCTGGGGCTGGCTTCCCACAAATCCACCCGCAGCTCGGGAACCCTGCACAAAGCGTAGGGCCGGAGGAAATACCCTGGCGCGCGGGGCGGACGTCCGGGCTCGAGGGTGCCCAGCAGCTCCGACCACAGCACCCTGAACTCGCCGTCGGAGACCTCGAGGGCCTCCATCAGGGCCTCTTTATTCCAGTCCTTGATGAGCAGCAAGGCCAGCAGGGTGCGGGTCTTTTCGCGCTTAAAGCGGACTTCCTGGTGGTTCACCCAGACCTGAAACGGGCCTCGCGCGCGAATTTCAACGCTTACGCCGGGGTGATAGGCCACATCCAGCTTTCCAGCCTCCCACAGGAGCCGGCGGCTGCGATGCAAAGGGGGGGCAAAGAGGGTGGGCTGGCTGAGGAAGGGGTAGCGCACCAGCATGCCTTCCGGGTCGGCTGTCCAGGGGTGGCTGGCGGCCAGTGCGCGCAAAAAGGGGTCTTGTAGCCCAGGCAATGCGGGCAGGTTGAAGGACAAGCCCCGCCGCAGGTGGGCCTGGGCGGCCACCAGGGTCATGAAGGCCTCGACCCAGGCATCCCCGGCCTCGCGGGCCTGGCGTACCATCTCTTCGAAGGCACGGGCTTCGCCGAGCGCGGCTAGGCCTCCTAGGGGTTCCACCCGCAAGCGAGCCGGCCCACCCTGCGAGAGGGAAAGTGCTCTGCGGTAGGCTTCCCCAGCCTCGGCCCAGCGGTTTTGGGCCAGCAAGGCATGACCAAGCCGGGCTTCGGCCAGCGCCACCACGAAAGGGCTGCCCAGCGTCTCACCCTCGCGGCGGCCCCGGTGGGCGGCCTGCTCAGCTACCATTGCATCGCCTGCGATGGCTTCCAGCAGGGCCAGCAGCAGGGTGCCCTCGCGGTGGTTTTGTGGGGCCCGTGCGGTGGCATCCCCCTGCAACCGGCGCAGTTCCGCCAGCGCCCGCTGGGGCTGGCCGCTGCGCAGCCAGACCCGGGGGCCTTCCAGGCCGAGTGCCCTGGCTTCCTCGACCCGCCCCGCGTTGAGCAGGTTCTCGGCCCAGAGCCTTTCAACCTCGAGGGGAAAGCGCACACGGGCCGCCAGCAGATAGCCCTGGGCCTTGGCTGGCTCCACCGTGTCGAGATACAGCCTCGATAGGCCCAGCAGGGCCTGATCCACACCGGCCCGCAAGGCCTGCTGATAGGCCGCCTCGGCCTCGCTGTAGCGCCCGGCCTGGCGCAGGGCTTCCCCGTGCAGGTAGCGCAGGTCGGGCCGGGTGGCCCGCATGGCCTCGGGCAGGCGTTCGAGCAGGGCCAGCACGGTGTAGGTAAGACCTCGAGCCAGCCAGGCCTGGCCCTGGCGTTGAAGCAGGTCGGCGGCGTGCCCCAGCCGTCCAGCCTCCAACAGATAAACCGCTGCCTGAATTTCTTCACCCCGTTCCAATGCCAGATCGGCGGCTTTGGTCAGCAGCCCTCGCACCTCGCTGGGCTCGAGCAGGCTCATCAGGGCAGCCCGCACCAGGGGGTGGAAACGGATGCGCCCACCCACGTGCTCTAGAAGAAGGTCAGGGGCATAAGGTTGCAGGGTTTCCAGCTTGCCTACCCAGGCTGCTTCCTCAGGCCCAACTTCACCCAGCACGCTGGCCCGGGCTGCCAGGTGGAGTATCTTCTCGGGCAGGGCGGGCATCAGGTAGGCCAGTAAACCGGCCGGATCGGGGTGTGCGTAGAAGGCCTCCTCCGGCTTGGCCCCTCGCTGCATGGCCCGCAGCAAAAGCCGCAGCCCTAAGGGCCAGCCCCGCACCAGGCTGTGGGCCTGCTCCACCTCAAAGGCGTTTAGCTCGGGGGCAATGGCCTGGCCGAGCTGCAGGGCCTCGGCGGGGTCGAAGGCCAGCTCGCTTTCATCCAGTACCTGTCCCAGCACCTCCCAGGGGGCGGCCCGGCGGGTGAGCAGGGCCAGGTGCAGCCCCGGTACCTGGGTGAGGGTGCGCAGAAATGCCACGGCCTCTCGGCTTGCGACCCGCTGGGCTTCATCGAGCACCAGGGTATGGCCCGGCTGATTGGCCAACCGCTCGAGCAGGAGTTCGCTGGCTACGGCCCAGGCACCCCGTTCGAGCGCCCCCACCACGCCATCCAGTCCATTCCCCAGGCGGGGCCGGTAGACCTCGACCAGATGCCAGCCCAGCACCACCGGGTCGGCGCAATCCTCGCCCAGGGTCAGCCACAGGGCTGGAAGGCTCGAGAGCAGGGTGGATTTGCCGTACCCGGCCCCTGCGGCCAGTACCAGCACCGGGCTTTTGGCAAAACCCTGCCGAAGCCGCTCCAAAAGCCGCAGACGCTCCACCTCTCGAGCGGTACGGGGCGGCAGCAGCCGACTTTTAGGCACACGGTAGGGCATTTACCACAGTTTACCGTGTGTGGGCCGGGGTTCACCTCGACGCGGCAAAGATCCCTCTGAAACTCGCCGGCATCGCTGCGGCTGGATCTGCTATCGCTCCGACTTGTGAGCTGAACGCTCGGCCGGCTCGTTCTGGAGCTTTCCAAACAGCAAACGGCCCACCTGGGTCTGGATGGACTGGGTGATGACCACCCCCACCTCCTTGCCCTTGAAGGGAATGGCGTCGTCCACCACGACCATGGTGCCGTCTTCCAGATAGCCCACGCCCTGACCGGGTTCTTTGCCTTCTTTGACAATGGTGATGCTCAGGGTATCGCCCTGCTGCAAAGGGGCCCGCAACGCCGAGGCCAGGGCCTGCACCGAGAGGGTTTTGACCCCGTAAATGCGGGAAAGCTGGGCCAGCGCGTGGTCGTTGGTTACCAAAGCCGAGCCCAGCCTTCTGGCCTCGGCCAGTATTTGGTCGTCCACGGGTTCGTCGCTCTCGGAGCTATCGAGCACCTCGAGCCCCACGCTCAGCTTAAGACGCTCGAGGGTGTCCAGCCCCCGGCGCCCTTTGGCCCGCTTTTGCGCGTCGGAGGAATCGGCAAACTGCTGCAACTCCCGAAGCACCTGCCGGGGCACGAAGAGCGGGCCCTCCAAAAACCCCACCTCAGCGATATCCGCAATGCGCCCATCTATTAGTACCGAGGTATCGAGCAGCTTGCCCCCGCGGGGTTTGCTGGGGGGTGGGGTGGGGCGGGCCAGGCGGAAATATTCCCGATTGGCCACTGCAAAAGCCGAGAGCGAGACCACCAACACCGTTGCAATGATCAGGGAGTGAATCGCGGAAAAGCCGGGAATCTGGTTCAACAGGTTGGTTAGCAACACTGCCAACAGAAGCCCCAGGCCGGAAGCGGCCGTGATGGCCACGGGAATCTCGGGCGGAAGCTGCTTAAGCCAGTTCTGGGTGAGCACCCAGCGCTGTTCCAGCCAGTGGGTTAGGCGGGGCACCAGTAAAAAACCCACCAGCAGGCCCACCACGCCCAGGTACATCTGATTCAGGCTGGTCAGGCTGCCCAGGGGGCTGCTTCCAATAAAGTTGTTGGTCTCGAGCCATACCCCAACCCGGTAGCCCATATAGGCGAAAAGCCCGTATAGAATCCATCGCACCATACTCATACGAACATGTTCACAACAGCTTCCAGGTTCCTGAACTGGGGTGGGTGCACCAGGCGTTCAAAACCTGCCCGCTGGCCTTCCCGCAGGCGGCGCTCGAGGCCCTCCACGCTGCGCAACTCCCCAGCCAGCCCCACCTCGCCTACCACTGCCACATCCTCTGGAATTGCACGGCCCACCACAGCAGAATACACCGCCAGCCCCACGGCTAGATCGAGCCCTGGATCGAAAATTCGCAGTCCGCCGGCCAGATTCACGTAGATATCCAGGTTGCCCAGGGGTAGATTGAGCCTGCGCTCCAGCACCGCCAGCACCACGTCCACCCGGCGGCTGTCCAGCCCTTGCGACACCCGGCGAGGGGCAGGGAAGGGGGTGCGGGCGGCCAGGGCCTGTACTTCCAGGGCCAGGGCCCGTTCGCCCGAGAGGCTCAGGGCCACCACCGACCCCGGCGCACCCCGCGGCCGCTCGGCCAGAAAGGCCGCCGAGGGGTTGGGCACCTCGGTCAAACCTTGGTTCACCATGCTGAAGACCCCCAGCTCGCCCACCGGCCCGAAGCGGTTTTTGCTGGAGCGCAGTATCCGGAAGTTTCCGGCGCTTTCCAGGTACAAGGTGGCGTCCACCACGTGCTCGATGACCTTGGGCCCGGCTACCACGCCCTCTTTGGTGACGTGCCCGACCAGCACGGTGGTCACCTGATGACGCTTGGCGAAGCGGGTCAGGGCTGCGGTGGCATCGCGCACCGCGACCAGTGAGCCTGGTGAGGCCGTGGTTTCGATGGTCTGGATAGAGTCCACCACCAGGAAGTCGGGTGGGGCGGCCTCGAGGGTAGCCAGCATGGCCTCCAGCTCGGTCTCCCGTAGCAGCTCGAGGCCCCCCGAGATACCCAGCCGGCGGGCCCGCAAACGTATTTGCCCGGGCGACTCCTCGCCGGCCAGGTAGATCACCCGCTGGCCTGCTTCCAGCATCTGCTGGGCCACCTGCAACAGCAGGGTGCTCTTGCCAACCCCCGGTTCACCGCCCAGCAGCAGCACTTCACCAGGCACGAAGCCCCCGCCCAGCACCCGGTCGAGCTCGCCGATCCGGCTGGAAAACCGCGCCTCGCCCTCCTCCGGCACATCCTCGAGGCGGGTGAGTGCCGCTGGATTGGGTAAGGGGCGGGGGCGCGCTGTACCGGCCTTACCAGTGCCCACAGACTTAAGCGAGGGTGCTTCTTCTTTGAAGCTGTCCCAGGCCCCACAGTTAGGGCAGCGGCCGAGTGCCTTGACCGACTTGTACCCGCACTCGGTACAGCGAAGCTGGATAGATGCCCTGGCCATCTGAGAGCAAGTTTAGCCTACAAATCGTGCAAACTACAGGTGTTGAAAGGCCCTCAAGGTGCAACGGTTTCGGGCTGGGCATCGGCAAACAGTTGGGTCGAGAGGTACTTCATACCCGAGTCGCAGGCGATGGTTAGAACCCTTTTGCCGGGCCCGAGTTCGCGGGCTACCTGCAGGGCGGCCCAGATCATTCCGCAGGCGCTCATTCCAACAAAAAGCCCTTCTTCGCGGGCCAGCGGCTTGGCCAGAGGGAAAGCGTCTTCTTCCAGCACCTGAATCACCCGATCCAGCATCTTCACGTCGAGGTTGGGCGGAATGAACCCAGGCCCCATGCCCTGGAACTGGTGTGAGCCCATCTGGCCGCCCGAGAGCACGTTGCTCCGACGGGGCTCACAGGCAATTATCTGGATATCGGGCAGGCGCTCGCGCAGGTAACGCCCAACCCCCATGATGGTGCCGCCGGTGCCGGAACCATATACAAAGGCGTCCAGCCGGCCCCCCATCTGCTCAAAGATTTCCGGCCCGGTGGTTTCGTAATGGGCCCTGGGATTGGCGGGGTTGTCGAACTGGTTGGGCATAAAAGCCCCCTGCTCATCCACAATCCGCTGGGCCTCCTCGATGGCGGCCAGCATCCGGCGGCTGGGGTCGGTGAGTATCAGTTCGGCCCCGTAGGCCTTGAGAATGCGCTTGCGTTCTTCGGACATCTGGGCCGGCATGGTCAGGATGAGCCTGTAGCCCCGACTGGCGGCTACCATAGCCAGCCCAATGCCGGTGTTGCCGCTGGTGGGCTCTACAATGAGCTGCCCCGAGCCCGGTTTGAGGAGGCCGCGCTCCTCTGCATCTTTGATCAGATACCAGGCGGTGCGGTCTTTGATGGAGCCGCCGGGGTTGTTGCCCTCGAGCTTGACCCAAACCTCCGCCATATCTGGCGTTACCAGGCGCTTCAGGCGAACCACCGGGGTCTTCCCAATTACGTCTTCCACGTTCATGTGTATAAGCATAGGCCATGGCCCGGTGGCGGGCTTCGCTTTGGTTTACGATTGCTTAATCCAGATGGCTTATACTTGGTTGTCTCGCGGAAACGAAGGTTGGTTTCTGTGAATGGAGAGGAGTTGTTATGACAGCAAGCAAAGGCAATGTGGTGACCATTCGATACACCCTGCATGTGGAAAACGAGCTGATCGACCAGGGTGAGCTGGATTACCTGCATGGATACCGCAATATTGTGGCCGGCCTGGAGGAGGCCCTCGAGGGCAAGGTCGCCGGTGACCGTGTGGTGGTTTCTGTGCCCCCGGAAAAAGGCTACGGTCTATACGATCCTGAAGGGGTGCAGGTGGTTGATCGAGCGGCCTTTCCCAACGACGCCGAGCTGGTAGAAGGCGCCATGTTCTACGCTGAAGATGCCCAGGGGAACCCCATGCCCTTCACAGTGCTGAATGTGGACGATCAGGACGTGACCATCGATTTCAACCACGCCCTAGCAGGCGAGACGCTCAACTTCGATGTCACCCTTACGGCCATCCGGCCTGCTACTCCGGAAGAGCTCGAGCACGGCCACGCGCATAGCGCGCACCAGCACAGCCACTGATGCGCATTTTGGCAGTATCGCTCACTGTTGAAGTCTAGGCGATGCTGCCGAAATGCCCTTCTACTTCCTTCGGTCGGGCTGAATCCCTCACCCCTGGCTGCGCAGGCCGGTGGAGGATTCGAGCAAAAACGGTATGATACCGGATTCAAAAACAAAGCAAAGACCTCCAGAGGCTATCTTTTTGAATCCTAGAGCACTCCCTTCGGTCGGGTTAGTTCGCCACCATTCGGTGACGAACTAACCTAATCTGGTATGACCCATCCGGGGTTGCTGCAGCAGGGGAGCGCTCCCCTGCTTTTGTTATGGATTTTTCACAACCACTCGAGGGCGTGGATAGCCTGCCTTTGGCCCAAAGGGCAGGCCACAGTAGCGAGTTCGGTGCCGTTTTGGGCACTTTATGAGAGCCATTCTAGGCTAACACCGGGTAGAGCACCGGCTGGCCTTGAGGGAGCTTGAACATCAGATACTCTTCTTTGCTACGAAACAGCAGCAGCAGGTGCGTAGGTAGCTTGAGGCGCATGAATAGCGGCAGGGCATAACGGGCCTCACCCCGCTCGATACGGGTTTGCTCGAGGGTGTAGGCCATATAAAAATCCAGGTCGCTTTGCATCAAATGGGGCGTGTAGAACATGGTGAGGTCGGCCTGGTCTTTATCGGCTCGGGTGAGGGCCTCCCAGACCAGCTCCTGGGCTTCCTGGGGTGATAGGTACTGGCCCTGCACAGGGCCCGAACGACCATAGAACGCAGCAGGAAATTGCTTAAACTCGTAATAAAACCCGCTTGGGCTATGCCACCAGCGCACAATTTCGTTCTCGCCGCTGCTGCCTTGGGCCAGCTCCTGGGCGTACTCGCGGGCCAGCTCGAGCGGCTCTAAGTCGGGTAAGGCCCCTGTTTCCATGCTTTCCAGCAGCAGGCGCTGGGGATCTACTTCGATGGCAGGATCAGGCTGGTTCATCGGGGTCAGACTCTCCGGTTCGGACGACCCGGCTGGCGGGGGCCGGGCTGGGTTTATCGCCAATGTGCAGCGCGGTGATACCGCCGGTAAATAGTTGATACCGGGTGGCAAAGCCAGCCAGATTCATCATATTAGCCAACGTGTCGGGATCGGGGAAGCGCTCGACCGATTCGGGCAGGTACCGGTAGGCCGCGGCGTTGCCGGAGACCAGCCCCCCAATGAGGGGCAAAATGCGGGTGAAGTAGAAGCGATAGAGCAGGCCCAGGCCGTTGCGGGGCGGGGGGGGAAACTCCAGAATGCACAGCCGCCCCCCCGGTGCTATAACCCTGTAAAGCTCGACCAAGGCCCTGTGATAATCGGTAAAGTTGCGGAAGCCGAAGGCGATGACCACCGCATCGAAGCGCTGGTCGGGGAAAGGCAGCCGAAGAGCGTCGGCCTCTACAAAGGAAATCTCGAGCCCTGCCTTGAGCGCTTTTTGACGGGCTAGCTCGAGCATGGGGGGCGCAAAGTCGCCGCCGATCACCTCGGCTTCCGGGGCTACCTTTTTGAGCAGCAAGGCAATATCACCGGTGCCGGTGGCTAGGTCGAGGATGCGCGAGGGATTTTTCTCCAAAGCTGCCCGGACAGCCGCCACGCGCCAAAGGCGATCCACTCCAAGCGATAGCACCCGGTTGAGTAAATCGTAGCGCGGGGCTATTTCCGAAAACATTTGCTGAATGGCCCTGGCCTTGGTTTCAGTCGAATCTTGCACCCAACAAGTTTATCACCCTGAACTGCATGTATTATGGGCCTAGCGTTTTCAGCAGGGTTTTATCATAATCACATATGAAAGCTGTCTCCATTCCCAGTCCGTTGCCATATCTAGCCCAGATACCCGATCCCCGCGAGTACCTGAAAACCCAACATCGCTGGCAAGACCTGTTGCTCATCTGCTTGATGGCGGTGGGTTCGGGACGGCACAACATCCTGGCCATCAGCCAGTGGGTGAAAGACCAGCGACGCTTCTTGCTGAACGAGGTGCATATCCGT
>AXWR01000002.1 GCA_000482765.1 Meiothermus taiwanensis DSM 14542 | reverse complement strand
TCTGGGCGGCGATGAGGAAGTGGATATAGTCCAGGTCGGTGCACTTTGGGGGGTTCATAGCAGCTAACTCCTCTTGGCCTGTTTGCTTTGCAGAAAAGGGTAGCCGAGTAGAGGGGTGAGAGGCAACTGCGTAACTCCTATAGCGATTATCTGATTGACCATACTCGCGCACCCAACCTAAACTGAGTCAGGCTGCCCAAAATGTAGCCGGGGCTGTGGAGGTGTATTCAGCCATGTGTGTTGCATCTTTTGCTCGTTGGGCTGGTTTTGTTGCTGGCGGTGTGTGAAGCAATGATTCTGCGCCTGATTCCAATCACGAAGACGACAGGGAGGGCGCTGGCTCACTTGTCGCTTGTCGCAGAGGACTCAAAGTTGGAGACCGGATAGAAACCCAACAAGTGGTTCGTGCTGGAACAGATTGTTCCGAATTGTAAACCAGTTCAGGTAAACACGATGACCAGGTTCACGCTTCAGGACGTGCTCCTCCGGATGATCACGCGTCCGCTCAACGGAGTTAGCGGTGTGTACTACAAGATTCGCTGGGAGCAGGATGCGGGCCTGTGGGCGCTTACCAGGGCCCGGCTGCCCAGAGATCACGACAAGACCACGCCGTACCGGGCAGAAGAGGGGGTCGGAAAGCCCGAGTTTTTTCTTAACCCACAAGGTAACCTTGTGATAGAGAGCCAATTCTGGTGGAAGCCAAAGGTGGGCTACCGGATAAGATCGAAACCGCACACAGACGAATCGTTTTATGAAGGTACAGAGAGGTATTTCTATGAGCAGGGGCGAGTCAAAAGGAAAGTAGATAAGCGGCAAAGAGAGGAAGAGCGGCTGGGAGCTATAAAGTTTCAAATAGCCAGCTTTTTGCAGGAGACCGGGAGGGCGCAGGCGGGCATAGAGTTTTTGCCAGTGGGCGTAGAGATTGACCTGGGTGCACAGGCCGAGGTGAAAGACGAGGAGATTGAGCGGGTTCTCAAACCCCTGCTACAACCTGAAAACCTCATCAGGCAAAGTACAGTGTGCTGTGATAGCCCGGACGGAGTGGACGCCTTCTACTGCGACCCGGTTAATGTGCGGGCCCGACGCCCCAACCTGACCATCGTCAACGAACACCACTATCTGAGACCTTTGGCCCTGGATTTGAAGCTCGAGGTACTGGGGGAGTGCAGCCACCTGGGCCGGCCAGCGGTGCTGGTTCGGGGGGTGCCCCGCACCATTGAGGAACAGGATGAGATGCTCTGGGTGGACTGGTGGGGTGCGCCGGATGACTGGTGGTTGGTGTGTGACCACTACGAGCTGGCCATAGACATGGAATCGGGGCTGCTGCTCTACTACCGGGGTGTGGTTGGAAGCAAAACCATGGTTCGCTCGGAGATGCTCGAGCTTGTTTTTGACCCCCCAGAAGTGCTGGATGAATCTATTTTCAGGGGTGGGAAAGCTACCCGATCAGCGCCCTAACCGCCTCCTCGAACACCTCGGTATGCCGCCGCACCTGCGCCGCGGTGGTCTCGGGCGAGATCAGGGTCATGTTGTGGAAGGGGGTGAGCAGGATGCCACGGTTCAGCATGAAGAGGTGGATGAAGGGGTCGAGGTCGGGATCCTGGCCGGCCAGGGCCTCGCTGCCGTTTTGGGCGGGGTTGGGGCGGAAGAGGTACTCGACCCGGCAGCCTACGCGGGTGACGTGCCAGGGCAGGTGGTAGCGGGCCATCACCTCCTGCACCTCGGCCTCGAGCTGACTTCCCAGGGCGATCATGTGGGCATAGTTTTCCTCGGTCAGGACGTGCTCGAGGGTGGCCCGCATGGCCGCCAGGGAGAGGGCATTGGCCGCCAGGGTGCCGCCAATCCCGCCGGTGTCGGCGTAGGGGGGCTGGATGACCGCCTGGGCCTGCCGGCCCACTTCCTCGCTAAAGCCGTAGGCGGCGCTGGGAATGCCGCTGCCCAGGGGCTTGCCCACCGTCAGCAGGTCGGGCTCGAGGCCATGCGCCCGGGTATAGCCGCCCGGCCCCGCCGAGAGGGTGTGGGTCTCGTCCAGAATCAAAAGCGTGCCGTAGCGGCGGGTGAGCTCGCGCAGGGCCTGATGAAAACCGGGGGCAGGCTGCACGATGCCCACGTTGGTCATCACCGGCTCGGCCAGCACCGCCGCCACGTCGCCGGGGCGCAGGGCTTCTTCCAGGGCCTCCGGGTCGTTCCATTCCACCACCTTGGTGGTGAGGGTGGGGTCTACCTGCGGCCCGATGTTGCCGGGGCGGCTGGCGGGTTTGCCGTCTACCAGCCAGGCGTAGGCCTCGTCCACGGTGCCGTGGTAGCAGCCGTGGAAGACCAGCACCCTGGGCCGGGCGGTAATGGCGCGGGCCAGCCGGAGGGCAAAGCGGTTGGCGTCGGTGGCCGAGAGGGCAAACTGCCAGTACTTCAGGCCAAAGCGGCGCTGCAGCTCCTCGGCCACCCAGAAGGCGTTTTCGCTCGGCAGCATGGTGGTGATGCCCTTGTGGAGCTGATCGACAATGGCCGGTAGCGCGGCGGCGGGGGCGTGGCCGGTCATGGCCCCGGTGTCGCCCAGGCAGAGGTCGATGTATTCGTGCCCGTCCACATCGCGGAAAGTGGCACCCCTGGCCTCGGCCACAAAGATGGGGAAGCCCCCCGGCCAGCGGGTCATCCAGTGCATGGGCACCCCGGCCAGCAGGGAGTGCTGGGCGCGCTGGTAGAGCGACTGCGAACGCGGGTGCTGCTCGGCAAAGCGCTGCTGCTCGGCTTGCATCAAGGCCCTGACTTTGTTGCGGTCTATGGTTGCGGTGTGGGGCATGGTACCTCTCCTTTATAGCGATTTGCGAAAACAGACCATGCGCTCTACTTCCTGGTAGCCCAGACGCGCGTGGGCCTGCTGGCCCTGGGTGTTGGATAGCTCGCTGTCGGAGGCCATCTCGCTGCAGCCTTTAGCCCTGGCCCAGTCTTCGGCGGCCTGCACCAGCCTGCGCCCAATGCCGGTCTTGCGGTGCTCGGGCACCACGTACCAGCCTTCCAGGTAGCCCACCGGGCTGCTCTCACAGCCCTCGGCATAGTCGCGGAGCGAGACCTCCACAAAGCCAACAAGCTGCCCGTTTTGCTCGGCCACAAAGCTGGCGAGGCGATGGTTGTTCAGGATTTTGCTTACCTCGAGCTCAAAATCGTCGGCGCTGTCGGGCCACAGGGCCGTGCGGAGGGCAAAGTAGGCGGGTAGGTCTTGGGGGTGTAATGGGCGGATGGTCATGGGGTTGCCTTTCCGCCCACCATTGTCTGGTAGATGCTCAGGCTATAGGGGTCGCGCAGGTCGCCCTCGAGCACCACCAAGTCGGCCCACTGGCCCACCTCTAAACTGCCCCGGTTGGCCTCGTCGCCTTGCGCGATGGCGCTGCCCACGGTGTAGGCCCAGAGGGCTTGCCCGAGGGTCACCTGGTTGCCCTCCACCAAAGGCTCCCGCAGGGCGGCTTGCAGGCCCTTGAGCGGCTCCACCTGCTGTACCACCGGCCCATCCGAGCTGAAGGCCACCGTGAGCCCTGCCTCGAACATGGCCCGCAGGTTGAAGCAGCGCCCGAACCACTCGTCCGGCACGTAGCGCTGGTAGTTGGCCCGCAGCTCGCGCAGGAAGATGGGCTGGGGCACGGCGATAACCCCCAGTTGGCGGGCTTTTTTCAGGTGCTCGGGGCCGGCCAGCCCAAAGTGCTCGATGCGGTGGCGGGGGCCGGGCGCTTCCCGGTACAGCCGCTGGTAGACCCGCAAAACCTGATCCAGCGCCCGGTCGCCGATGGCATGGGTGCCGATGCGGAAACCCGCGCGGTGGGCCTCCAGGGCCAGCTCGAGCAGCTCTTCTTCCTCGAAGCGCAGGATGCCGTACTGGGGGGGCTCGAGGGTCTTGTACGGCTGCGAGATGGCCGCCGTGGCCCCCGAGAGGCCCCCATCGGCAAAAAACTTGACCGCGTCGCAGCGCAGCCAGTCCGAACGGTGCTTCTCGGGCAGCGGGAAGGTCTCGCTACCCCCGTCCGGGCGGCGGATGTAGAGCAGATTAACCCGGATGGGCAGCTCGCCGCGGGCCTCCAGGGCCCGGTAGGCCGCGTAGAGCGGGGGGTCTACGGCGGGGTCGGTGGCGCTGGTGATGCCCAGGCTGCGCAGGTAGTCGCAGCCCGCCTTGATCCAGTGCTCGTACTGGGCCTGGCTGGGCTGGCCCATGGCCTGGAAGACCAGCCCGTAGGCGGTCTCGTAGAGGATACCCTGCTCAAAATTAATCTCGCCGCCCGGCACCTGGGTCTCGGGGGTGATGCCCGCGAGCTTTAAGGCTTGTGAGTTAACCGCGTGGATGTGGGCGCAGATGCGGGTGAGCAGCACCGGGTTGTGAGGGGCCAGCCGATCCAGTGCGGCCTTGGAGGGCATGGCCTTCTCGGCCAGCAGGGCCTCGTTCCAGCCGCGCCCCCACAGCCACTCGCCGGGCTTTAGGGTCTTGGCCCGCGCCTCCACAAGGCGGTAGAGCTCCTCCAGGCTTTTGACCCCCCGCAGGTCGAGCAGGGTGGTGCGGAGCTGCCCTACCTTCCAGATGTGGACGTGCGCGTCGTTGAAGCCGGGGAGCAGGGTGCGGCCTTCCAGGTGGATGCGCTGGGTATCGGGGGTGACCAGGTGCTCCACCTCCGAGAGCCTGCCCACCGCGGCGATTCTGCCATCGCGGATAAGGAGGGCCTCGAGGGGCTTTAGAACGTAGCTCGATCCTTCAAGGGTGGGGGAGAGGATGGTACCGCCAAACAGGAGGCGCTGGGGCATGGGGTTATTGTATGGCTTTGGGGGCTCGAGCACCTTTGCCACAAGTTGAGGGGCGGCCCGCCGTGTTTGCGAACCGCCCCGGTGCGGGCTTTGCTTTAGGCCTACTGCAGCCAGGTGTAGCGGAAGGCCAGGTAGCTGGTGTTGGGGAAGTGCAAGAAGCCCTGCACACGGCGGTTCATGGCCTCGTACTGCGCCGAGTGGAACAGGAAGACCATGGGGCTATCCTGCAAGACCAGCTCCTGCACCTGGGTGTAGATGCGCTGGCGCTCGCTCTGGCTCGAGACCCGCCGCCCCTGCTCCAGGAGCTGGGTGACCCGGTCGTTCTTGTACTTGGAGAGGTTCAGCGCCGAGGAAGGGTGGAAGGTGTTGAAGAGATAGTCGTCGGGGTCGACCTGACCCGAGGTGCCCAGCAGGGTTACGTCGAACTCGCTCCTGAGGGCCTTGGGCAGGTAGACGTTCCAGTCCTCGGCCTGAATGTTCACCCGGATGCCCACCTCGGCCAGGTTGTCACGGATCACGTCGGCGGGGGTGCGCAGGAAGTCGTAGGTGGAGGTGACGTAAAGGTTCATGGTGAAGCCGTTGGGCAGGCCGGCCTCCGCCAGGAGCTGCTTGGCTTTGGCTACATCGCGGGTGTTGTAGGGGCTGTTGGTGTAGGCATAGGCCCCCGAGGGGATGGTGGTACCACGTGCTACAATGCCCCCGGTACCAAAGAGGGCCAGATCCACGATGGCCTTTTTGTCGATGGCGTAGGCGATGGCCTGGCGCACCTTGGGGTTGTTGTAGGGCTCACGGGTGGTGTTGAAGTAGAGCGCCCGGAAGTTGGCCGAGGGCCCGCCCACCACCACCAGGTTGCGGTCGGCTTTGAGCGGCCTGACATCGGCAGCAGTAACGTACTCGATCCAGTCCACGGCCCCGGCCCGGAGCGCGGTGGAGCGGGCGGCGGGGTCGGGGTAGAAGGTGTAGGTGATGCCGTCCAGGTAGGGCAGGGGGCGGCCCTGGTTGTCTTTTTGCCAGTACTTATCCCACTTGCGCACCACCAGACGGGTCTGGGGAATGTACTCCACAAAGCGGAAAGGCCCGGTACCGATCACGGCCTTGTTGAGGTCGTTGTTGTTTTCCTTGGTCACCTTCTCCGAAACGATTGCGTTGGTGCTGAAGGCCAGCTTGGCCAGTAGGGGAGAGAAGGGCTGGGAGAGGGTGATGACCACGGTGTTGTTGTTGGGGGCCGTAACCGAGCGTACCAGTGCGAAGTCGTTGGCGCGGGGGCTTTTGGTGGCCGGGTCTTTGATGCGGTTGATGGAGAAGGCCACATCGGAGGCCTTGAGGGGGTCGCCGTTGTGGAAGGTTACGCCCGGACGCAGGCGGAAGGTCCAGGTCAGGCCGTCCGCCGAGACACTCCAGGACTGGGCCAGCCCCGGCACAATGCGGCCTTTGCTATCGAGCATGACCAGGGTGTCGTAGATGTTTTCCAGCACGTTGCGGCTGGCGGTGGCGTTGGTGGTGTGGGGGTCGAGGCCCACCGGGTCGGTCTGCATCCCGGCCCGCAGGATGCCCCCTGTTTTTTGCGCCAGCGATACCGCAGCCAGAACCAGCACGAACAGAACCAACAGTCTTTTCATTGCGCCTCCTTGCCGGTGATTATACCGGTATACAACCAAAGCTAAGCCTTTTGCAGCCGGGGGTCGAGGGCGTCGCGCAGGCCATCGCCCAGCAGGTTGAAGCCCAGCACCATCAGCACGATGGCGCACCCCGGCACCAGCGAGCCCCAGGGCGAAAGCGAGAGGAAGGCCCGGCCCTCCGAGACCATGGAGCCCAGGGCTGGGAAGGGGGGCTGGATGCCCAGGCCCAGGAACGACAAAGCTGCCTCGGCCAGCACCGCATAGGCAAAGCGCAGCGTGACCTCCACAATGAGCGGAGCGGCGGCGTTGGGCAGGATGGTGCGGAAAATTATGCGGGCATCCGAAGCGCCCATGGCCCGCCCGGCCTCCACGTAGAGTTCCTCGCGCACGGTTAAAACGGCGGCCCGAGCCACCCGGATGAAGGGCCCCACAAACACCACCGAGATGGCCAGCACCAGGTTGATGAAACCACCCCCTAAAAAGGCCAGAAAGGCGATGGCCAGCAGGATGGCCGGGTAGGCGATCAGGATATCGGCCAGGCGAGAGATGGTCAGATCGAGCCAGCCCCGGAAGTAGCCGGCCAGCAGGCCCAGGGTGCCGCCCACCAGCAACCCCGCCAGCACCGAGACCGCCGCCACCGAGAGGGAGAAGCGCGCGCCATAGAGCACCCTCGAGAGCAGGTCGCGCCCGTACTGGTCGGTGCCCAGCCAGTGCGCGGGGGAGGGGCCGCTGAGGCGGTTGGGGGGGTCGAACTTGAGGGGATCCCAGGGGGCAATGATGGGGGCCAGGAGCGCGCCCAGCAGCACCAACAGGGTGATGATACCGCCAATGACGGCAGAGCGATTACGCAGCAGGGCCCGGACGACCAGGGCCAGTTGGGAGTTGGGGGAAGTAGTGGTCATGGTGGTAGGAAAAAGGGGCGGCTCGAGCGCCCGGCTTCAGCGCTTCTGAGGGGTGTTACTCATACCGAATCCTAGGGTCTATGAGCGAGTAGAGCAAGTCCACCAAAAGGTTGACCAGCACCGCCGCGCTGGCTACAAACAGCACCGTGCCCTGCACCACCGGGTAGTCGCGCAGGTTGATGCCCTCGAGGGCAAAGCGCCCCACACCGGGCAGGCTGAAGACCTGCTCGATGATCACAGCCCCGCCCAGCAGCGAGCCGAACTGGATGCCAATTACCGTGACCACCGGAATCAGGGCGTTGCGCAGGGCATGGCGGAAGATCACCACCCGCTCCGAGAGCCCCTTGGCCCGCGCGGTACGGATGTAGTCGCGCGAGAGTACCTCGAGCATGGAACTGCGCAGGATGCGGGTCACTGCGCCGGCCAGAATTAGACCCAGCGAAAGAGCGGGCAGAATCATATGCCGGAAGTTTTCACCGGGGTTTTCGGCCAGGGGCACAAAACCGGCAGGTGGCAGCCAGCCCAGGGCCAGGGCAAAGAGCAAAATAAGCAAGAGCGCCAGGAAGAAGCCGGGTACGGACAGCCCCAGAATGGCAAAGAGCGAGGCGAAATAATCCACAAACCCACCCCGCCGGATGGCTGCCAGCACCCCCAGCGGCACGGCAATCAGCAGGGCGGTGAAAAGGCCCATCAGGGTGAGCTGGAGGGTGACCGGAAAGCGCAGGGCCAGATCCTGGGCCACCTCCCGCCCGGTGCGCAGGCTGCTGCCCAAATCGCCCTGGAGCACGGCGCCCAGCCACTGCCCAAACTGCACGTGCAGCGGCAGGTCGAGCCCAAACAGGCGGCGCAACTCGGCCATGCGCTCGGGGCTGACGTTGGCCTCGAGGCCCACCAGGCTGGTGACCACATCCCCCGGCACGGCCCGCATGAGCAAAAAGGTGATGACCGCCACGCCCAGCAGGGTGGGGATGGCAGCAAGCAGACGGTTCACGATGTAGCCAACCATAACGAGTAGCCAGAGTATATCGCTCAGCCGCACTTTGGGGCCAAAGCCATAGGAGATAGCCCCAGTTCAAGATTTGCCTCAGACATAGAGCAGTGAACGGGTCTTAAGCTTTGCGTGCTGGCTTGAGCGGCCCAGAGGCTATCCTGATGCCCAACCGAGGGTTTCTTGGCTCGACATATAATGCAAACACCAACAGACCCGATCTTGACCTATGGAACCTACACTCGAAGCTGCCCAGGCCGTACTCCGTTCGCAGCCGTTTAGCCTGCTGCTCAACGCGCAGATCACAGCGTTTGGGCCAGGCTCTGTTGAGCTGCGTATACCAATAACCGACCAGTTAAAGCAGCAACACGGCTTTGTTCACGGTGGGGTGATTTCGTACGCTGCCGACAACGCCCTTACCTTTGCCGGAGGTGCGGTGCTGGGCCCGGCGGTGGTCACCTCCGAGTACAAAATCAACTACATCCGTCCGGCCAAAGGCCAGGCGTTGGTGGCCCGCGCCAACGTGGTGCACGCTGGCAAAAGCCAGGCCGTTTGCCAGTGCCAGGTGTTTGTGCTTGCCGATGATAGAGAAATTCTGTGTGCGCTGGCCCAGGGAACCATCGTTTCTATGAGCCAGCCAAAGTAGAATTTTTAGATATGAACCTAAAAGACCGCTTCCGCGGCTGCCTCCTGGGTCTTGCGGTTGGCGATGCGGTGGGGGCGGCGGTGGAGTTTCGCCCTCGAGGTAGCTTCGAGCCGCTCACCGATATGGTGGGTGGGGGCCCTCATCACCTCCTTCCCGGCCAGTGGACCGACGACACCGCAATGGCGCTGTGCCTGGCTACCAGCCTGCTCGAGTGCAGCGGGTTCGATGCCCTCGACCAGATGAAGCGGTACTGTTTGTGGCAGGATACAGGCTACCTGAGCAGCACGGGAAGCTGTTTTGGCATCGGTACAACGATTCGTACCGCCCTGGATAGGTTTCGACAAACCGCAGACCCCTATGCGGGCTCGAGCCACCCACACACCGCGGGCAACGGTTGCATCATGCGGCTGGCCCCGGTGCCCATGTTCTATTTTCCGAACCTGGATTTAGCAGAACGCTTCGCGGCCGAGAGTGCCCGAACCACCCACGGGGCTGCCGAGTGCCTCGATGCCTGCCGTTTGCTGGCCCGCATCATCTGCCGGGCGCTGGCGGGAAGACCCAAGGATGAGGTCGTGCTGGCCGACCGCCACACCTTTGCCGGGGCGGAGAAGATTGTGGCTATTGCCCAGGGTGCCTACCGCGACAAACCCGGGGAGGCGCTTTGTGGCAGCGGGTATGTGGTCGAGAGCCTCGAGGCGGCCTTGTGGTGCTTTGTGCATACAGAGAGCTTTGCCGAGGCGGTCTTAGCGGCGGCCAACCTGGGCGAGGATGCCGACACCACCGCCGCAGTATGCGGGCAGGTGGCGGGGGCCTACTACGGCGCTCAGGGAATTCCGGCTGCATGGCTGGAACGCCTGGCGCTGGGCTCGGAAATCACGGCGCTGGCCGACCGACTGTACAGCTCGAGCCAGGGAAAAGCGAGATAGTCTGGATTCAGCCCTACTGGCTGAGGCCCTGTACCCTGGTTCTCGACAGTGAACCTGGTGGGCCACCGGGGGATGGCGGAGGTGTGTTGGCGGACGAGCGCGAGGACGGCGCTGGATTTTTTGCGTCGGCGGGCTCATGGCAGGGTTGGAGGAGGGTTGCGAGGTGCTGGATATTCGGCTTTTTGTCCTTCTGCTGAGGAGTCCGAGGTTGAACGGGGTGATGGAGCGGCCAGATTTCTATATCGTGCCCAGCAAGTTTGTGGCCGATTTTGTCAGGAACGACCACCAAGGTTGGTTAGATAGGCCAGGGAAGAAAGGTCAACCTCATAAAGATAATCCGGTACGGAATTTCCGTGACCCAAAGGGAGAATTTCGAGAACGATGGGATTTACTGGGCCTCTAGTTCAAGAAGCGGCTTAACACAGCACGCACCCGACAGCAGGGATTCGGCGCGTTTTTTTGAGCTTTTTCGCGGTTATGGCAATTTCCCGTTACCAGGCCCGTCTCGCACTTGCTGCGGGTAACGCAAGCCGTCGGAGCCCCAAAACCCTACCCCTTCACCGACCCCGCCAAAAGCCCCCGGATGAAGTAACGGCCCAGGAAGATATACACCAGCAAAGTGGGCAGGGCTGCCAGCAATGCGCCGGCCATCGGCAGGTTCCACTTCACCGCCTCGCCCCCCGCAAGCTGGGCCAGCGCTACCGTGATGGGCTGGTTGGCGGGGCTGCTCACCAGGGTTACGGCGAACAGAAACTCGTTCCAGATTTGCGTAAACTGCCAGATGATCACCACCACAAACCCCGGCACCGAAAGCGGGAAAACGATGCGGCTGTAGATGCCGAAGAACCCCGCGCCGTCGATGCGCCCGGCCTCGATCATCTCGTCGGGGATTTCGGCATAGTAGTTGCGGAAGATCAGGGTGGTGATGGGCAGGCCGTAGACCACGTGCACCAGAATCAGGCCCCACAGGCTGCCGCCCAGCCCAATCTCGCGCACAAACTGGAACAGGGGAATCAGCACTGCCTGATAGGGGATAAACATCCCGAAGAGCATCAGCGGGAAGACGATGTTGGCCCCAGGGAACTTCCATTTGGCCAGCACGTAGCCGTTCAAGGAGCCCAGCAGGGCCGAGAGGATGGTGGCTGTGATGGTGAGGAAGAAGCTGTTTTGTAGCTTGGGGGCAAAGGCCGTCCAGGCCTGGGCAAAGCTCTCCCAGTACCAGACCTGGGGCAGTTGCCAGGTGCTGCTGAGGGTGATGGCCGAGGGTTCCTTGAATGCAGTGACGATAACCAGGTACACCGGCAGCAGGAAAAACAGCGTAGCGATAAACAAAACTGTGTATTGTAGGATGCGCCCGATCATCGCCGCACCTCGCTTTTGAGCTGGCTGTACAGGTAAGGCACAATCACGGCGGCTACCAGCAGCAGCAGAATCATGCCGATGGCCGCACCTTTGGCGATCTGGTTGGCCCGGAAGGTGGTTAGGTACATCAGCAGGGCCGGCACATCGGTAGGGGCGTTGTCGGGCCCGGCCATGGCAAAGATCAGGTCGAAGATTTTGAGTGAGATATGGCCCAGGATAATCATGGCCGAGAGGGTGATGGGGGCTAGCAGCGGGAAGATCACCCGCTGGTAGAGCTGCCACTCCGAAGCCCCGTCTACCCGTGCCGCCTCGCGCAGCTCCTCGGGGATACCGCGCAGCCCGGCCAGGTAGAGGGCCATGGTGTACCCCGACATCTGCCAGACCGCCGCCAGAATGATGCCGATAAAGGCCAGGTTGAAGCCGTGGGGTTCGTCGTAGGGGAGGGGTTGCAGGGTGCGTCCCAGGGTGAAGGCCCACAAGAGCAGCAAGGCTGCCGAGCCAGAGGCGATGTAACCCCGCCGCCGCTCGCCCCCCCTAAAGGCTGCAATAGCGATAAATATTAGCACGACGCTCACCACCAGGGCGGTGATGAAGGGCAGGTCGTTCCAGCTTACCTGCCAGATTTGCTCGCGGCTGGTCAGCCAGGCGAACTCGCCCTTGGGTAGCCCCACCAGGGTAGGTAGCTGGTTGACGCCGCCCTCTGGCTGAAGCATCCAGCGCCAGATGGTGCCGGTGACGATGAACGAGAGCGACATGGGGAACAAAAAGATGGTGCGAAAGAACCCCTCGCCCCGGGGGCTTCGGTCGAGCACGATGGCCAGCCCCAGGCCCACGCCCAGGCAGCCCAGGATAAAAAACACCGTGAAGAAAAAGGTATTCACTAAGTCCTGACGGAAGCGGGAATCCACCAGGCCCGTAAAGAGTTCGCGGTAGTTTTCAAAGCCGATAAAGCGAATCTGGGGGTTGGCCGCGAGGGCCTGGGCCGGGTCTTTGCCCCAGTCGGTGAGGGAGGTATAAAAGGTCTGAAAGATAAAGCCGTACACAAAAATGCCCAGCAGCACCAGGGAGGGCAGGATAACCAGGAAGCCGTACAGGGTATCTTTGTTGTTGAACCAGCGCATTTTCACCTCTGGGGCGGGTACCACGTTTGAAGAAAAAATCTCGGTTCTTGGTTTGTTTGCCTAAAAATCTAACTCTGGGAAAAGAAGGGGCAGGCCCCAAGGCCTGCCCCGGTGAAGCCTACTGACCCAGACGTACCTGGGTGGCGATGGCCTGGGCAGCGTTGGCCGCGGCCTGAGCGTTGCGGCTCGAGAGGTAGATTTCCATCACGGTGCCAAACTGGCTCATGAAGGACTCGGGGGCCACTGCACCGTGCACCAGCGAGCCTACGATGCGGTTGGACTTCCAGTCGCGCATGGCCGACTGCAGGTAGGCGTTGTACTTGCTGGGGTCGGAGTCGGTGCGAGCGGCAATGGAGCCCTTGAGCGGGTTGAAGGTATCCTGGCCTTCCTTGGAGCCCAAAAGCCGCAGCCAGTTGAGCACGTTGGTGCGGTTCTTCACACCCTTGGGCAGGCCGAAGGAGTCGGAGAGCATCATGAACACGCCGGCGGTGCTGGGGGCAGGGGCCCAGCCGAAGCCTTCACCAGGCTTGAGGCCCTTGGTGGTGGTCATGTAGCCTGCGGCCCAGTCGCCCATAATGTTGAAGGCGGCGCGGCCCTCGAGCACCCGGTCGACGGCCTGCTGCCAGCTCAGGCCCGAGGCATCCTTGTTGGCGCAGTCCAGCACCCGGCCAAAGGTGTTCCATACCGCCACGGCTTTGGGGTCGTTGAAGCGCAGCTTGCCGCTCCAGAGGTTGGCGTAGTCGGCAGCGCCCAGCACGCCCAGGGCCACCGACTCCCACAGGTGCTGCTGCGTCCAGTTCTCGCCCAGGGCCAGAGGGGCCTCGAGGCCCTTGCTTTTGAGGGTTTGGCAGACGGTCAGGAACTCAGCCCAGGTTTTGGGCGGCTGCACCCCCCATTCGCGCAGCTTGGCCGGAACGTACCACATCACGTTGGAGCGGTGGATGTTGACCGGCACGCTGTAGATCTTGCCCTTGTAGGAGATCAGGTCGATCAGCCCCTTGGGAAACTTGGTCATCCAGCCTTCCTGGTTGAATAGGGCGTTCAGGTCTTCCATGCGGTCGGCCACCACCCAGGTGCCGATCAGCTCCTGCCCGGCGTGCACCTGGAAGCTATCGGGGGGATCGCCGCCCAGCATGCGGGTCTTGAGCACGGCCCGGGCGTTCACACCGGAGCCGCCGGTGACGGTGGCGTTGACGACCTCTACGTTGGGGTAGCGCTTCTTGTACAGGTCAATCAGGGCTTGCAGGGCGGGGCCTTCGTCGCCGGCCCACCAGGAAAAGATCTCCAGCTTTCCCGACTGGGCCAGCCCCATGGTGCTAAGGGCCAGGGCCGCTAGGCTTAGGAATAGCTTCTTCATGCGCATCCTCCTCTAAGTCTTACACGCCAATGGTTGACCGGGTTGCCAGGGGGGAGATTGGCGGGCTCCACGCCCTGGTACCACCATTTGCTAAAAAGCGCTGCAACACCAACGCCGCAGCGCCCATAGCCGGGGCCAGATGTCCGAACGCGCTGGGTTTGACGGGTATTTCGGCGTGTTCGGGGATAAAAGCCAGGTTGCGGATGGTCTGGCGCAGGGGGGCCTCGAGCCACTTCCAGGCCTCGGCTCCGGCCCCGCCCAGCACCACCACCGCCGGGTCGAAGGCAACACACAGATTGACCACAAAACGCCCCAGCTCGTAGGCCAGGTTCTGCAGAGCTTGCAGGGCGTAGGGGTCTTGCTGTTCGGCCCGCTGCAGGATGCCCCAGAAGCCTTCTTGGCGGTTGCTGGCGGCCTGGTAGCGTTCCACCATAGCCCGCAGCGAGAGGCTGTCCTCCACATCCCCGGCACGGCTGCGGCTGTGGGGCTGGCCGGTAAGCCAGTGGCCCAGCTCACCCGCGGCCCCCAGCCGTCCCCGGTAGACCTGGCCGTCCACCACCAGGCCGGTGCCCAGGCCCGTGGTCATGACCACGTAGACCAGGGGGCTTTGCTGCTCGCCCCAGAAGGTCTCACCCAGGGCGGCGGCGTTGGCATCGTTGTCTACCAGGGTGGGCACTTGGAGCAGGGCCTCGAGCATCTCCGCGGGCTGCTCGTTGTGCCAGCCGGGGCCCGGTGCATAGAGCAGCCTGCGACCGTGGACTACCCCAGGGACGGCCAGCCCAATCCCCAGCAGCTGGGTGGGTTCGGAAAGCCGACCCTGCACCTGCTCGGCCAGCTTGGTTAGCCGCTCGTTCAGCGGGGTGTGGGGGCTTTCGACCCAGTCCCATTCTCCGTGGATGGTGTTGTTCAGGTCGAGCAGCACAAGCTGCGTGTTCTCCACGCCCAGCTCGACCCCCAGGGCCAGGGTGTGCTGGGGGCAGAACTCGAGCGCGGTGCCCGGACGGCCCAGGCCGGGTTTGTGTCGCTTCCCCTCGTCCAGCAGGCCCTCCTCCAGCATCTCCTGTACCAGCGCGGAGACCGTGCTTTTGGTCAGACCCACCGCCCGGGCCAGCGCAGCCCGGCTCTGCGGGCCATTGCGGCGCAGGGCCTCCAGGATCAGGCGGCGGTTGAGCCGCTTAATGGCTTGCTGGTCAAGGGGAGTGGTACGGGCCATAACACGCCTTTGCAGGCAGGGTTACTTAGTAAGTTTAGCGAACGAACTATATCCCAGCCGGGCGCGCGCTGTCAATCCTCGGTCAGGCCCGCCGGGGTGAAAGCCGCTTGGCGGAGTCGAGCCACAGGGTGACCGGGCCATCGTTGACCAGGTGCACCTGCATATGGGCCTGGAAGACGCCGGTTTCAACTGGCAAGCCCTGCCCGGTCAGCAGATCGCAAAACTGCTCGTACAGGCGCCGGCCCACTGCTGGCGGCGCTGCTTCCACAAAGCTGGGCCGGTTGCCCCTGCGGGTATCGCCATAGAGGGTGAACTGCGAGACCACCAGCACCCCGCCCCCCACATCGGCCAGCGCCAGGTTCATCTTGCCTTCGGCATCGGCGAAGATCCGCAAACCGGCAATTTTGCGGGCCAGATAGGCGGCGTCCTCGAGGGTGTCGTGCTGGCCGACCCCCAGCAGCACCAACAAACCCCGCCCAATCTGCCCCACGGTCTGGCCGTCTACCTCCACCCTGGCCTGGGAAACCCGCTGCACCACCGCACGCACAGCCCAACAATAACAGGGGAGCAGGGAAAAGGGGAGGGGCCTACCTTCTTGCCTCCGGGGTGTGGGAGCCCTCGGGATGAGGGAAAATCTGGGGCAGGGCCTTTAGCGGGGCGCTGCAAACAACGCCACCGTGCCGGGGCCGGTGTGAGCGGCCACCGCCGGGCCGCATGTGCGCACATCCTCGATGACCACACCCTCCTGGCTGATCAGTTTGCGCAACTCCTCGACCCCCTGGGGGTTGTAGGCGTGGGCCAGCACCACCCGGGCCCCTTCAGGAAAGGCCTTGTGGAAGGCCTCGGCCAACTGTTGCAAACCCTTGTGCCAGCCCCGGGCCCGCTCGAGGGGCCGCACCAGCCCATCCCGGACTTCCAGCACCGGCAGCAGCTTTAAAAGCGAGCCGATGAAGTGTTGCAGGCCGCCGATGCGCCCGCCCCGGTGCAGGTACTCCAGGGTGGCCGGCAGCACGAAGCCGCGTATGCGCTGCACCAGCGGCGCGATGGCCTCTTCCAGCCGATCCCAGGGCACCCCCGCGGCCAGCTTGCGCCGGGCCTCCTCGATCACGAACGAAAGACCGCCGTTCAGGGTCAGGCCGTCAATTACCTTGACGCGGTTGCCGAATTGCTCGGCCACCTTGCGGGCGGTTGCATAGGTGCCCGAGAGCTTGCTGGAGACGTGCACCGAAACGATGCGGTCGAATTTCTGCAGCAGCTCCCTGTACAAAGCCTCCAGATCGGCCGCCGAAATCTGGCTGGTGCTAACCTTCTTGCCCGCAAGCTGGGCCTGGATCACCTGGTCGGGGGTCATCTCTACATAGTCGCGGTAGCTCTGGCCCTCGAGGATGACCTGCTGGGGGACGAGGTAGATGTCCCGCTCGAGGGCTTCTTGCGGCGAAAGGCCCAGGGTCGAGTCGGCCACAAAGGCGGTGCGTTCCATGGTTACCTCCTGGCTGGCGGATTTAGTCCAGCATACCAGCAGCCCTCCCCCAGCTAGACCGGCGGCAAAGCGGGGCGGGTCTAGAGGCTGTAGGCATAAAACCCGTAGACCCCCGGCCCGGTGTGGGTCGAGATCACCCCGCCGATGCTGCTAGTAGCCCGCTCCTCCAGGGGCAGCCCGGCGGCCTGCACGGCGGCCTTGAAGGCGGCCAGGTCGCTTTCCTCGGCGTTGTAGAGGTAGTAGATGCGGATTTTCTGGCGGCCTGCGGCCCAGTTTTTGAGGGATTCGACCATCTCGGCCAGGGCCTTCTTTTCACCCCGGGCCCGGCCTGCGGCCTCTACCCGGCCGTCCTTGAGGGTCAGGATGGGCTTGATGCCCAGCAGGCTGCCCAGCAGGGCCTGGGCCCCGCCGATGCGCCCATTCTTTTTAAGGTAGTCCAGGGTGGCCAGGGTAAAGCGCACGGTGTGGTCGGCGCGGATGCGCTCGAGCTCCACCAAGACCTGCCCCAGGTCGGCCCCCTGGTCGAGCAGCTCCTTGGCCCGCTCCACCATCATCCCGATGCCCATGCTGGCGGCCTGGGTATCGAAGATGGTCACCTTGCCTGGAAACTCCTGGCTGGCGAGCTGGGCCGACTGTACGGTGCCGGAAAGCTTGGAAGATATGTGAATCGAGAGCACGTGGTCGGCTTTTTGCAAGGCCCGTTCGTAGGCCAGCTTGAAGTCGGTGGGGGAGGGCTGGCTGGTGCTGGGCATCCCGGCCCCGGCCCGAACCCCTTCGAAGATATCGCTGGGGGTGATTTCGACCCAGTCTTTGTGGATTTTGCCCTTGAAGTTGACGTATAGAGGCACTATTTCGACGCCCATCTCGGCGGCGCGGTTCTGTAGGTCGGAGGTTGAGTCGGTTACGATGGCTATTTTCATCTTGGCTCCTATCTCTGATTGTGCGCCCATCCGGGCCACCAGCGCCCTTGTGGGACTGGTTGGGGAATGGGCGAAGCGAAAAGCGGCACTTCTTCGTGGTGTAAGTCTAGCACAGGCTTTTGGCATTACAAAAGCAAGCTTTGGCCCGGTATTGCGCTTTTGTATTGTGCCAAACCACACAAAATGATAAGGTTGAAGGCGTGCTGCTTGGGGGCCAGCGCCCCTAACCCATCCCACAATACAACCGAGGGCCAGAGCTATGTGGAAAGTGTTAGTGACCGACGAGATGCGGCTGGGGGAGGTAAAGCACCCCCAGGTACGCCTGGACTATAAGCCCGGTATGGTGCGGGAGGAGCTGCTTCGGGTGATTGGCGCCTACGACGCCCTGATTACCCGCAGCCGCACCCAGGTGGATGCCAGGGTGCTGGAGGCCGGGGTGAACCTGAAGGTGGTGGGCCGGGGTGGGGTGGGGGTGGACAACGTCGATCTGGAAGCCGCCTCCCGCCGGGGTATCCTGGTGGTCAACGTACCCGAGGCCAACACCCGCTCCGCCGCCGAGCTGGCCTGGGCTCTGCTGCTGGCGGTGGCGCGGGGCCTGGTGGAGTCGGATCAGAAAATCCGGCAGGGCTTGTGGGATCGCAAGTACCTGGGCCTCGAGCTCAACCACAAAACCCTGGGCATCGTGGGCCTGGGGCGCATTGGGGGGCAGGTGGCCAAGTTTGCCAAGGGCTTCGATATGCGGGTGCTGGCCTACGACCCCTACATCCCGCGCAGCCGCGCCCAGACCCTGGGGGTTGAGCTTTTCGACGACCTGGCCGATATGCTGCGCCAGTGCCACTTCCTGACCGTACACACCCCCCTCACCGAGGAGACCCGCGGCCTGATTGGTCGCCGCGAGCTCTACCTGCTGCCCAAAGGGGCGGTGGTGGTGAATGCCGCGCGGGGCGGCATTGTGGACGAAAAAGCCCTGGTGGAGGTGCTGAACGAGGGGCACCTGTGGGGGGCCGGGCTGGACGTGTTTGTGGAGGAGCCCCCCAACGCCGAGCACCCCCTGGTGCACCACCCCAAGGTGGTGCACACCGCCCACCTGGGAGCCAACACCATAGAGGCCCAGGAGCGGGTGGGCGAGGCGGTGCTGGAGCGGGTCATCGAGACCCTGCAGGGCAACTTAGCCCATGCCCTCAATACCGGCTTCGATGCCGAGGGCCTGCAGCTCTTTTCGGCCTGGCTGCCGCTGGGCGAGGCTCTGGGTAAGCTGCTGGCCCAGATCACCCAGGGCCGCCCGCAGGCGGTGGAGGTCTCGTTCTACGGCGAGTTTGAGAAAAACCCCGACCCCATCGCCTCGGCGGTGGCCAAGGGGCTTTTGGAGCAGGCGCTGGAGGCCGGAGCCATCAACCTGGTCTCGGCCCGGCCGCTGCTGCGCGACCGGGGCATCGCGCTGGTGACCCGGCAGGTGCAGGAGCCGCTCGATTACCGCCAGGTGCTGGAGGTGCGCCTCGAGACCGACAAAGAGACCCGCAAGGTGCGGGGGGCGCTGCTGGGCGGCAAGCCCCGCATCGTGGGGATTGACGACCATATGGTGGAGGCGGTGCCCAGGGGCTATATGCTGGTCTGCATCAACCGCGACCGGCCTGGGGTGGTGGGCAAGGTGGGCACCCTGCTGGGGGAGAACAACATCAACATCGCAGGTATGCAGCTTGGCCGCGACAACCCCGGCGGCAAGGCCCTGTTTGTACTGGCCATCGACGAGCGGCCCGGCGAGGCGGTGCTCTCGGCCCTGCGCGGGCTGGAGGTGCTCGAACGGGTAGATCTGGCCGAGCTGTAGTGTATGGCCTAACGATAAAATACCTGCCATGTACCGCCCCCGCCTTCTCACCCCTGGCCCCGTTGAACTTCACCCCAAAGCCCTCGAGGCCCTGGCCCGCCCCCAGCTGCACCACCGCAGCGAGGCCGCCAGGAAAATCTTCCTGCAAGCCAAGGCCGGCCTCGAGGCGGCCTTCAAGACCCAGGGCCAGGTTTTGATCCTCACCGGCTCCGGCACCGCCGCCATGGACGCCCTGGTGCAGAACCTCTTTGCGCCGGGGGCACGGGTGCTGGTGCCGGTGCACGGCAACTTCTCCGAGCGCTGGGCCAAAATTGCCACCGAAGCAGGGCTGGAAGTGGTGCGGCTGAACCTGGAGTGGGGCCGGGTGGTGCGCCCGGAGCACCTGGAAAGCGCCCAGGGCCCCTTCGACGGCCTGCTGCTCACCCACTCCGAGTCCTCCACCGGGGCCCTCAACGACGTGCGCACCCTGGCCCAGGCTTTCAAGGCCCGCTTCCCCGAGAGCCTGGTGGTGGTGGATGCCATCACCAGCCTGTTTGTTAGCGAGTTCGAGCTGGAGGGCTGGGGCCTGGATGCCGCCGCCTGTGGCTCGCAAAAAGGCATCATGTGCCCGCCAGGGCTGGGCTATGCGGCCCTATCGCCCCGTGCGATAGAGCGCCTCAAGCCTCGAGGCTTCTACCTGAACCTGGCCTCCGAGCTCAAGGCCCAGAGTTCGGGTGAGTCGGCCTGGACGCCGGCCATCAACCTGGTGGCCGCCACCGCCGCGGTGCTGGAGGAGCTGCTGCCCCGGCTGCCCGAGCACATCGCCCTCAAACGGCAGCAGAACGAGATTCTCTACGCCACCGGCCAGGAGCTAAGCCTAAAGCCCGTGCCCGAGGTAAAAAGCCCCGCCACCACCTGCTTTTACCTGCCCGAAGGGGTAAGCTACGCCCAGGTCAAGGAGGCCTTCGCCGTGCGGGGCGCCACCATTATCGGCGGGCAGGGCCAGCTCAAGGGTAGGGTCTTTCGTCTCTCGCTGATGGGCTACTCCGACCTGTACGATGCGTATGCGGTGGCCCAGATGATGCGCGAGGCCCTGCGCTTCGGTTAGTGCGCTGGCGCGGTGAAGGAGCTCGAGGTTCGAAGGGGGTGCATAGCATGAAGGTTCAGGGCAAGGTGGTGGTGGTCACGGGGGGCGGCAGCGGCATGGGGCGGGCGCTGGTCTTGCAGCTGCTTGGCAAGGGGGCCCGGGTGGCGGCGGTGGATCTCAACGCGGCCAGCCTCCAGGAGACGGCCCGGCTGGCCCAGGCGGGTGAGCGGCTCTCCACCCACGTGCTCAACATCACCCAGCGCGAGGCGGTGGAGGCCCTGCCGGCCGAGGTAATAGCCCGGCATGGGGCGGTGGACGGCCTGATCAACAACGCCGGCATCATCCAGCCCTTTGTGCGGGTCAACGATCTGGACTACAGCGCCATTGAGCGGGTCATGAACGTCAACTTCTACGGCACCCTGTACATGATCAAGGCCTTTCTGCCGCACTTTTTGCAGCGCCCCGAGGCGCACATTGTAAACATCTCGAGCATGGGGGGCTTCTTGCCGGTGCCGGGTCAGAGCGTGTATGGGGCCTCCAAGGCGGCGGTCAAGCTCCTGAGCGAGGGCCTGTTTGCCGAGCTGCTGGAGACCCCGGTGCGGGTGACGGTGGTCTTTCCGGGGGCGGTGGCCACCAACATCACCGCCAACTCGGGGGTGGAGATCCGGGCCGCCGAGGGCCGCCGGCCGGCGGCCAAGCCCCTCGAGCCCGAGCGGGCCGCTCAGATTATCGTGGAAGGCATGGAGCAGAACCGCTTCCGGGTGCTGGTGGGCTCGGATGCCCGGCTGATGGATCTGCTCTACCGCCTGGCCCCGGAGCGGGCCGCCCGTTTTATCTACCGGCAGATGCGTTCGCTGCTGGGTTAGACCCAGGTGTCCAGCAGAATCACCGCCAGCATCCCCAGGCTCACCGCCACATTGGCCTGGAAGAAGGCCTGGTCTACCCGGCTCAGGTCATTGGGCTTTACCAGTTGATGCTCGTACCACAGCACCGCACCCACCCCCAGCACCCCCACAAAGTACGGCCAGCCTGCCCCGCAGAGCAGGCCGGTGAGCAGAAAAAACCCGAAGGTGAGGGCGTGGCAGGCCTGGGCGATGCGCAAAGCAGTGGGGAGACCAAAGCGGGCCGGCACGCTGTGGATGCCGTTCTCGCGGTCGAAATGGTAGTCCTGGGTGGCGTAGAGGATGTCGAAGCCGGCCAGCCAGAAGGCCGTACCGGCCCACAGCGCGAACAAAGCGGGTTCAAAAGCCCCGGTAACGGCAATCCAGCCCCCCGCGGCGGCGGCCCCGATGGTCAGGCCCAGCCAGAAGTGGCACAGCCAGGTGAAGCGCTTGGTGTAGCTGTAGCCCACCAGAAAAAACACCGCCACCGGCAGCAGTTGGGCGGTGAGGGGGTTGAGCTTGAAGGCGGCCAGGGTCAGGAGCAGCAGGCCCACCAGGGCCAGGGCCAGCACCTCGGCGGGCTTGACCAGCCCCCTGGGGAGGTGGCGTCCGGCGGTGCGGGGGTTGGCGGCGTCGATGGCGCGGTCAATCAGGCGGTTGAGGGCCATGGCCCCGGTGCGGGCCCCCACCATGGCCACCGTAACCCAGGCAAACACCTCCCAGCCCGGCCAGCCCCGGGCGGCCAGCAGCATGCCGCCGTAGGCGAAGGGGAGGGCAAACAGGGTGTGCTCGAAGCGGACGAGCTCGAGGTAGGTTTTGAACCGATGCGAGATAACCTGCATATCCTGAAGGCCAGTTTACCCTGGGCCGGGGGTTTATTCTGGACCCCTGGCTACCGGGCGGCTGGGGTCGGAGATCCAGTCGCTCCAGGAACCGGCGTAGAGCCTGGCCTGTTTGCCGGCCAGCTCCAGCGCCAGCACATTGGCCGCGGCTGAGACGCCCGAGCCGCAGTATGCGATAATCTCGCCCTCGAGGCCCTCGAAACGCTTTCGCTGTTCTTCGGCGGGCCTGAACCGGCCCGAGGCCTCCAGGCCGTCCAGCCAGTTGCGGTTGATGGCCCCCGGAATATGGCCGGCCACCGGGTCTATGGGCTCCACCTCGCCCCGGTAGCGCTCGGGGGCCCGGGAATCGATCAGGATGGTACCCGCTGGCCGGCGGGCCACATACTCGGCGTCCACCACCATCTCAGGTCGAGGGTTGGGTTTGAAGGCAGTCGGCGCATGCCTCACCTCCGAGGTAGAGACCTCATACCCGGCCTCCCGCCAGGCCCCGATGCCGCCGTCCAGCACGGCCACCTCATCGTGGCCCAGCCAGCGCAGCAGCCACCACAGGCGCGGGGCATACATGCCGCCCGCAGGGGGGTCGTCGTAGGCCACCACAAAATGCTCATTGCCGATGCCGGCCTGGCCCAGGGTTTGGGCCAGGGTCTCCGGGCTGGGCAGGGGGTGGCGGCCCCCCCGACGGTCGGGCCGCACCGGCCCCGAGAGGTCCTGCTCCAGGTCGAGGTACAGGGCCCCGGGGATGTGCCCGGCCACGTAGGCCTGCCGTCCGGCCAGGGGGTCTTGCAGGGAAAAGCGACAGTCCACAATCCGCAGCCGCTCGTCGCCTAGGTGCGCGTGCAGCCATTGGGCGCTGACCAGCAAAGAAGGCATACCACCAGCCTAACACCGCCGGCCGGATTGTGCTGGCCCAAGGCCCATCGGGTAATCTAGGGCCATGCAAACCTTCAAGGCACTGGTGGTGGAGTCGGGCGACCCCTACACTGCCCATATCCGGCAGGCCCGCTTAGACGAGCTGCCGCCGGGTGAGGTGCTGGTGCGGGTGGCCTACAGCAGCCTCAACTACAAGGACGGCCTGGCGATCACCGGCGCGGGCAAGGTGATCCGCAGCTTCCCCATGGTTCCGGGCATCGACCTGGCCGGCACCGTCCTGGAGTCGGCCTCGCCGGAGTACAGGCCGGGCGACCCGGTGATCCTGACCGGCTGGGGCCTGGGGGAGCGGCACTGGGGGGGGCTGGCCGAGCTGGCCCGGGTGCGCGCGGAGTGGCTGGTGCCCCTGCCCGAGGGGCTCACCCTAAAGCAGGCCATGGGCATCGGTACGGCGGGTTTTACCGCCATGCTGGCGGTGATGGCCCTCGAGGCCCATTCCATAGACCCTGCCAAAGAGGTGCTGGTCACCGGCGCCGCCGGGGGGGTGGGCAGCCTGGCCGTTGCACTTTTAGCCCAGCGGGGCTACCGGGTGGTGGCCTCCACGGGCCGCTTGCAGGAAGAAGCCTATCTGAAATCGTTGGGGGCTCACGAAATACTGGATCGCGCGGCGCTCAGTGCACCCAGCAAACCCCTCGAGTCCGAACGCTTTGGTGGGGCGGTGGACACCGTGGGTGGGGCGGTGCTGGCCGGGGTGCTGCCGCGCATGGCCTACGGCGGCAGCGTGGCGGCCTGTGGCAACGCCGGGGGGGCGAGGCTCGAGACCACCGTCTTCCCCTTTATTCTGCGCGGGGTCAACCTGCTGGGCATCGACTCGGTGATGTGCCCTAAAGAAAAGCGCCTCCTGGCCTGGCAACGCCTGGCCCGCGAACTGCCCAAGCCCTTGCTGGAAGCCACCCTGCAAACCGTGAGCCTGGAGGAGGTGCCGGCGCTGGCCCAGGCCATCCTGCAGGGGCAGGTGCGGGGGCGGGTGGTGGTGAAACTGGACTGAACCCTTTTTTGCGCGGTGCTCAAACCGGGCTTTGTGCTTATGATGGTTGGGCCATGTACGAGTACGGCTTGGGCGTGTACAAGGTCTGTAAGGTGATTGCGCGGTTCTTGCTGCAGGTCTTGTTTGGCCTGAAGGTTGAAGGGGCCGAGAAAATTCCCAAGGAAGGCCCGGTGATCCTGGCCTCCAACCACATGTCCTTCCTCGATCCGGTGGTGATGGGGGTGGCCTGCCCCCGGGTGGTGAGCTACATGTCGCGCGACGATGTGTTCAACTATCCCATCCTGCGCTGGCTTTTACCGCGCCTGTACGTGATTCCGGTCTCGAGGGGCTCGGGGGACTTGGGGGCGATTAAGGCCGCCATCCGCGTGCTCAAAAACGGCATGGCCTTTGGCATCTTTCCCGAGGGACGGCGCAGCCGCACCGGCTTTATCGAGCCCTTCAAAACCGGTGCGGCGGCCATTGCCCTGCGCACGGGCGCGGTGATTGTTCCGGCCGCCATCATCGGCAGCGATAAAGCCTGGCCGGTGGGCCGGTGGCCGCGCCTTCGTCGCAGGATCCGGGTGGTGTTTGGAGATCCCATCGTGCTCCCTCCAGGCAAGCCCGACCACCAGACTTTGGAAGAGGTCACACACCGCCTCGAGGCTGCTGTGACCGCACTTTTGCCCCCCCAGTACCACCGAAAGCCCACGGTTTAGGCATTCTGTTTGAAACGAAATTGCCTTGAACACTGCTCTGGTGCTTGCAATTTGTAGATTGGCTGTGATACACTCCGTGCCGAAGGGAAAATAAAGGAGGTAACAGTATGGCACGAGCTGCAGCAAAGAAAACCAAAACCAAAGCCGACCTGATTGACCAAGTGGCCGCTACTGCTGGCTTGAAGAAAAAAGACGCCAAGGCCGCCGTGGACGCTTTCCTGAGCAAAGTCGAAGAAGCCCTCAAGGCCGGTAATAAAGTGCAGTTGACCGGCTTCGGCACCTTCGAAGTGCGCAGCCGTAAAGCCCGCACCGGCGTGAAGCCTGGCACCACCCAAAAGATCAAAATCCCCGCTTCCAAGTACCCCGCCTTCAAGCCTGGCAAAGCTCTGAAGGAAGCCGTTAAGAAGTAAACCGGCAATCCCTTCCAACAGAGGAGGCCTCGGCCTCCTCTGTTGATTTGTTGAGACCGCTACCCAAGGCGCAGCAGGGGGCGCCACCAGGGAATGGCCAGCAGCACCAGCGCGAGGCTCGAGCCATACCAGATTAGCGCCTGACGATGTTTTAGCAAGGCGTCGGTGGCTTTTTTGCTGCGAACACCCCCTATATGGGCCAATACCAGCGCAGCCAGCATCAGTACCCAGTGCTCTGCTATAAAAAAGCGGGTTTGGCTGTTTTGCATGGCCGCGCCTGGGTTGTTCAGTGCGCTTTGAACAAAGGGACTCAGCAGCATCAATAAAACACCCAGAAGCAGCTGGAGATCTATCAGACCGGTATACACCTGGCCGGCGCGGCGATCCGTGGCTGTATAGACACGGTTTTTGAGCCCTATAACGCTTCGGTAGATCAGGTATGCTGCGGCGAGCAGCACCAGCCAGCGGGCGATGTTGTGGAAAGAGAGCAGAAACTCGTACATACCTTTATCCTACAGCCCAATGGGCATGGCCTGCTCTTGTGCCAGCGTCATCTACCCTGGCTACTGCCAGCGCACCACCCGCTGTAGCTCGTGGCGGTGGTGCTCGAAGCCGGCTTCATCGGCGACACCAATGGGTAACAGTGCTGTGATGGCAACGTGCGGGGGTAAATTCAGAATTTCTTTTACCTTGCCGGCATTGAACCCGCCCATCGGGACGGTGTCGTAGCCGAACCCGCGGGCAATTAGCATCAAGAAGGCCAGCAAGATAAAGCCCTGGGCCTTACCCCAGTTTTCGCGCTCCTCATCGCTTTTGCTTTCCCAGGCTTTGCGCAGATTGGCGGCCCGGATCTGTTTTTGCTCCTCGGAAAAGCCGGGATGGAGGGTTTCCTCCACGTGCTCGAGGGTATCCTTCATATCGCTATACACCACCAACACCGCAGGAGCGAGACTTACCTGGGCCTGGTTGTTGGCAGCTTCGCGCAGGCGCTCCTTTAGCTCGGGGTTTTGTACCACCACCACCCGCCAGGGCTGGAGGTTGTTGGAGCTGGGCGCTTTGAGGGCCAGTGACAAGATTTCCTCCAGCACCTCTTTGGGAATGGGTTGGGGCTTGAACTTGCGGATGCTACGACGGGTGAGCACCGCGTCTTTGACTGAGAGGATGCGCTCGCTTACTGCTTCCATACCGCGGCTCACTCTAGCGGATATACCCCGGACAACCATGCCTCACTTTACAATTTATAGTTTGGGGCTGGGGCGTGGGTGCCTGTTGTGCAGGGGATTTTTGCCTCCCACCTTGCATTTTTGCAGAGCCTGCTATTCTTGGCGCGGGAAGGCTTTTAGTTTCCGGTTCGCATTCCCACCGCCTCGTAGAGGGCATTTATTTCATCTGATGTAAGTGCGCGGCTGGCCCCCGAGGGCAGATCGGGGGGAAGCCAGAGCGGCCCGAAGGCCAGGCGCTTGAGGTAGGTTACCTGGTTGCCTCGAGCGGCAAACATCCGCTTGACCTGATGGAAACGACCTTCGCGGAGGACCAGCTCTACCTTATAGGGGTCGGGGCCCAGGTACAGCTCCGCGGGCTGGATCGGCTCGCCTTCTAGCTCGAGCGTACCCGCCGCAAAGACGGCGACATCCTCGGGGGTTGCCGGGCTGGCCAGCTCCACGTAGTAGCGCTTGGTTACCTTCCAGCGCGGATGGGTCAGCCGGTGCAGCAACTCGCCGTCGGTGGTGAGCAGCAAAAGGCCCTCGGTATCTTTGTCCAGGCGTCCTACCGGCATCCAGTCGTCGCGCTGGAAGGCTTCGGGTAGCAGGGCTGTAATGGGGATGCCGTCGTGGTCTTTGGTCGAGGTGATGTAGCCAGCAGGTTTGTTAAGCAGCAGGTAAAAGTATTTTTGATACGATAGCGGTTCTCCAGCCACTTCGATGCGGGCCTGGGTGGGATCAAACTTATAGCCCGCGTCGGTGATGGTCTCGCCGTCAACGGTAATCAGGCCTGCGCGGGCCAGCCGGTGTATTTCTTTGCGGGTTCCTACACCCAGGTGCCCCAATACTTTGTCTAAACGTTCTTTGGCCATGTTAAATAAAAAACCCCCGTTTTCCGGGGCTGATAAATAAAGTATATACCCATATACGCTATGCGTCAAGGCTATGCAAGGCTGTGGGGTATGCAAGGCCAATTTTCGGCTAGTTCGCTGCGCTCCCGGCCTCTTTGTGGCTCGAGTGCCCTACCCCGATTTGCCCACACGCTGGGCACCTGGGCTCATACCTCATGGGTTGGAGCCAGGCCCAGGTGTAGCACGTATTTTTCCGCGCCGTTCCGGTGGGCATAGCGTTCATAGAGTTCCCAAAGATCGCGCTGCAGCGCTTTGGCATCGTGTCTATCCAGCATCAGACCCCCGTTCCAGAAATTGAGAATGGCCGGGTGCTGGGGATCTAGGTGCTCGGGTGGACTGGATTCATCCTCGAGGTTGGAGCCCCAGACCAATAGCCCGTCTGCGTTGCGGTAGACCACGATTTCCGATCCGTACTCATGCGCTCTAAGGGCTTTTTGCAGGCTGCGCTCGAGCAGGGCTTTCCAGAAAGCATGGCCGCTCAGGTTCTCTAAGAGCCGCTGGGGTATCAGTTCCAGGGGAACACGAAAAGAGGTAGCGGTGGCCTGGTAGTGCTTGATGGGCCGCCCGGGTCTTTGCGATATAGCCACCACTTCCAACAAGCCGGCCTTGCACATCCGCTCGACCCGATAGTGCATGGCCTGGATGGGCAGATTCAACACCTCGGCAGCGGCCTTGAGGGTGGTGGGGCCAGACATAAAGGGCTTGAGGAATACCGCAGCCTTGGGATCGGCCAGAATGCGGGCGGCCAGTGCATTATCGACCAGGCGTGTCTGGAGCATGCTTGTATCCTACTCTAAGTTTTGTATTTTTCGTGGAGTAGGCTTTACCTACACTAACAGGGAAGGGGGTCTGGGCCAGGCCTTGTGCCCAGGCCGTTTGACTGCAATATGCGAGCGCAATTAACCGGACTGAAGGGGTTTACGCTGGTGGCTTTCGGGCAACTGGTCTCGCTGGTGGGCAGCGGCATGAGCCAGTTTGCCCTTACCATCTGGGCCTTTGAAAAAACCGGGCTGGCGACCTCGCTGGCCCTGATGGGATTTTTCTATATGGTGCCGCTCATCCTGATTTCGCCTTTGGCCGGGGCCTGGGTCGATCGGGGCAGCCGCAAGCTCATGATGATGGTCTCCGATCTGGGCGCGGCGGTGGGTACGCTGGCGGTATTTTTGCTGTATTTGAGCGGAAACCTCGAGATATGGCATCTGTACGTGGTGGGTGTGCTCAACGGCCTGACCAGCGCCTTCCAGTGGCCGGCCTACTCGGCGGCCATCTCCACCATGGTGGACAAGAAAGACTATGCCCGGGCCAATGGCCTGCTCTCGCTGGCAGAATCGGCTTCGGGCATTGGAGCCCCCATTCTGGCGGGCATCCTGCTGGGGCTGGTGGGGCTGAGGGGCATTCTTCTACTAGATCTGCTTACCTTTGCGGCGGCTTTCACCACCCTTATGCTGGTACATGTACCGCAGCCCAAGCAAAGCGCCGCTGGACGGGAAAGCCGGGGAGGCCTGCTGGCTGAGGCCCTGTATGGTTTCCGCTTCATTTTTGCCAGGCCCAGCCTGCTGGGCTTGCAGACGGTGTTCTTGCTGGGCAATCTGGTGGCCAACCTGGGTTCGGCCATCATGGCCGCGATGATTCTGGCCCGCACGGCCTCGAGCGAGACCGCCCTCGCGACCGTGCAAAGCGCCGCGGGGGTAGGGGGCGTGCTGGGTGGGGTACTGCTCTCCACCTGGGGTGGCCCCCGCCGCAAGGTGCACGGGGTGTTGCTGGGCTGGGTGCTCTCGAGCTTTTTTGGCAGTGTGTTGCTGGGTCTGGGGCAAAGCGTGTGGGTCTGGGCGGCCTGCGCTTTTATTTTTGCCCTGATCGTGCCCATTTTGAACGGCTCCAATCAGGCCATCTGGCAGGCCAAAGTGCCCCCCGATGTGCAGGGCAAGGTGTTTGCGGCCCGGCGCATGATTGCCTGGGTGGCCGGGCCCCTGGCCATGCTGGTGGCCGGCCCCCTGGCCGACCGGGTGCTGACCCCGGCCATGATGCCCGGTGGGGCCCTGGCCGGTGTTTTTGGCGGTCTGGTGGGGGTGGGGCCCGGGGCCGGAATGGCGCTTTTGTTGGTGATCAGCGGCCTGCTGGGGATGATGGTAGGGTTTGGGGGTTACTTCTTCCGGGTGGTGCGGGAGGCCGAAGACCTGGTTCCCGACCACGACCACACCCCCGAGGTGCGGGCGGAGCCGGTGGCATCGTAGCGGATGGGCGGGTTGTAGCCGTCCTGGGTGGCAAAGAATGGCTGGGGGAATAAGGCCAGCCGGGATGTGATATAAGGAAGCTCGGATGATTCGAGGACGCTTTACGCTGGTGGTGGCTTTACCCAAGGGGCGCAACTTCGCGGATGGCTACAGGGCCCTGGTACAGGCTGGACTGGAACTTCCCCCCCTCGAGGGCGAACGGGCCTTGCTGCATGGGCGGGAGGGGGGGGTGGCGGTGCTCGAGCTGCGCAACCACGACGTGCCCACCTACGTCGACCTGGGCATTGCCGATGTGGGGGTGGTGGGCAACGATGTGTTGCTGGAGTCGGGGCGCGATGTGTACGAGCCGGTGGATCTGGGCACGGGGGCCTGCCGCCTTTCCCTCATCCGCCACCCCGCTGCGACCGGGCCCATCCGCCGGATTGCCACCAAGTACCCCCGCTTTACCGCACAGGTGCTGCGCGAGCGGGGAATGGTGGCCGATATCATCGAGCTGGCCGGCAATGTTGAGCTGGCCGCCCTTACCGGGCTGGCCGATGCGGTGGTGGACGTGGTGCAGACCGGGGCCACCCTCAAGGCGGCGGGTCTGCTCGAGGTCGAGGTGCTGGCCCACTCCACCGCTCGTTTTATCGTGAACCGCCAGTCGCTCAAGCTCAAGCGTGAGCTGCTGCGTCCCCTCATCGAGCGCCTGCGGGCCAACGCCCACAACCTGCCCGCCTCCTAAACCCTGAGCCGCCAGGGGCAAAGATGAAAAATCTTGCAATGCTCGAGGGCCGATGGCCGTAGAATCAGGCCCTATGCGCTACCGCAAACTAGGAAAATCCGGTCTGTTTGTTCACCCCATCGCCCTCGGCACCATGCAGTTTGGCTGGACGGCCGACGAACCCACGGCGTTTGCCATCATGGACGCTTTCGTGGAGGCGGGCGGTAACCTGATCGATACCGCCGACATCTACAGCACCTGGGCGCCTGGCAACCCCGGCGGGGTCTCGGAGGAGATTATTGGGCGCTGGCTTAAAAGCCGGGGGCTGCGCGACCGCGTAATTGTGGCTACCAAGGTGCGCGGCCCCATGGGGCCGGGGGGTTCGGAGGGGCGCAACCACCCTTTGCAGCGTGAGGGGCTCTCGCGGGCCTGGATTATGCGGGCGGTGGAGGACAGCCTGCGCCGCCTGCAGATCGACCACATCGACCTGTACCAGGTGCACTGGGTAGACAACCAGGTGCCCATCGAAGAGACCCTCTCGGCCCTGACCGACCTGGTGCGCAAAGGCTACGTGCGCTATATTGGCTGCTCCAACTTCTCGGCCTGGCGCCTAATGCAGGCTTTGTGGGCCTCGGATAAGCATGGTTTTGAGAGTTTTGTCTCGATCCAGCCGGAGTACAGCCTGACCCTGCCCACCCGCATGAACTTCGAGCGCGAGCTGGCTCGTGTCTGCGAGACCTATGGTCTGGGTGTCATTCCCTACAGCCCCCTGGCCGGTGGCTTTCTGACCGGCAAGTACCGGCGCGACCAGCCCCTGCCCGAGAGCGTGCGGGCCCAGGGCATCGCCAGCGGGCGCTTTAGCGAGCAGAACTGGAAGATACTGGATAAGGTGCTGGAAATTGCCCAGCAGCACGGAGCGCATCCGGCCCAGGTGGCCCTGGCCTGGCAGCTATCGCGCCCCTTCATCACCGCCCCGATTGTGGGGGCCAATACCGTACAGCAGCTGCAAGACCTGCTACCGGCCGTGCAGCTACAACTAAGCGCGGAGGAGGTGGCGGCGCTCAACGAAGTATCGAGCTGGCCGCTCTCGCGCACCGAGCGAGAAGTTTAGGGGTAAAGCAAGATTTTGCCGGTGCTCTGACGGCTTTCCATTAGGGTGTGGGCTTGGGCGGCCTGCTCGAGCGGGAAGCGTGCGCCCACCTGGAGCCGGATCTTGCCTGAGCGGAGCAGCGCAAAGACGGCCTCCACGGTGGGCCGCAACAACCCGGGCCGATTGCGCCGGTAGTGCCCGCTGCTGTAGCCGATGACGGCCTTGCTCTGGCGGTGCAGCGGGCGGGTCTCGAAGCTACCGGCCTGCCCGCTGGCGTGCCCATACACCACCAGGCGGCCAAAAGGGGCCAGGCAGCGCATACCCTGGCTAAAAACCTCCCCCGCCACCGAGTCGAGGATCAGGTCGACGCCTTTTTGCTGGGTTTGCTCGAGCACCCGCTCGGCAAAGCCCTCATACCCCATCACGGCATCGGCCCCCAGACCACGGACGAACTCGGCCTTGGCCGGATGCCCCACGGTTCCGATGACCAGCCCTGCACCCAGGGCCTTTGCCATCTGCACCGCCAGGCTGCCCACGCCACCCGCAGCGGCGTGCACCAGCACGCTCTCGTTTTGCTGCAACCGCCCGGCCCAGGTCAGGGTGTTGTAGGCCGTCACCAGGGCGGTCAGGCCCGAGACCGCCTCGTCGGAAAGCTCATCGGGCACCGGGTAAGTCAGCACCGCTTTAGCCAGTACCTTTTCGGCATACGAGCCCCCACTCGTAAACACCGCTACCCGCTGCCCTACCCTCAGGCCCTCTACCCCTGCCCCCAGCGCCTCTATAACCCCTACTGCATCCAGCCCCGGTATGAAGGGGGGAGGCGAACCCGCCTCGTAGCCGCCCCGCCGGGCCTGCACGTCGGCGTAGTTGAGGCTGGTCAGGGTGGTGCGCACCAGCACCTCGTCGGGCCCGGGGCAAGGTTCGGGCACCTCCTGGTAGCGCAGGTGCTCGGGCGGGCCGTTTTGTTCAACCACGATGGCTTTCATGCCGTCATTTTGGCACAGTACAATAAACCTCCGTGACGCCAGAACGCCTTGCCAGGATTCGCGCCGTATTGGACAAACGCCAGCCCGATCTGACGGTGCTGATGGAGCGGGTGCACAAGCCCCACAACTTCTCGGCCATTCTGCGCTCTTGCGACGCGGTGGGGGTGCTCGAGGCCCACGCCATTCCGGCCAAGCACGGTATTCCAAACCTGGAAGAAACCGAGGATCTGAGCCTCAAGGGCAGAACCTTCAACGAGACCTCCGGCTCGGCGGCCAAGTGGATCGAGCTTCGTGTCCACCCAGACACCGCCTCGGCCTTTGCCCACCTGAGGTCGCAGGGGTTTCAGGTGCTGGCCGCGCATTTTTCCGAGCGGGCCGTGGACTATCGCCAGGCCGATTACACCCGCCCGACCTGTATCCTGCTGGGCACCGAGAAGTGGGGGGTCTCGCCGGAGGCCGCCGAGCTGGCCGATGGTCACATTCTGATTCCCATGATGGGCATGGTGCAAAGCCTGAACGTCTCGGTGGCAGCGGCGGTGATCCTGTTCGAGGCTCAGCGGCAGCGTTTGCAGGCGGGTTTTTACCAGCGGGTGCGCCTGACGCCCGAGCAATACGAGGCTGTGCTGCAAAGCTGGATGGCCCGGCATGCGCAGGGCCAGGGTTAGTTTGCACATTTTTTGAGTACTCTGGGCCTTAGAGTGGGGTATGCGTGCTGCCACACTGGCTATTTTTTGCTGGATTTCGTTGGCTTTGGCGGGGCCGGACGGCCTTTACTACGCCTTAGAAAACCGCATTGAAAAAGGCCAGATTGTAACTGTAGGGGTGCCCCAGCGCCTCAAGATTGGGGGGGTGGGGCAGCTTCCGGCCCTGCTCGGTAAGGCCGCCCGGCCTGCCCTCGAGGCCCGCTGGCGCTACGACACGGCTTTGAAGGACTGGGTGTTGCAAGACCAGATGGGCCACAGCTTCGACCTGGCCGAGGCAAAAAAGCGCTACCTCGAGGCCCTGCGGACGGGCCAGCCAGAGTTTTTGCTGCCGGTGCGCCACACCCTGCACCCTCGAGGCACGCCATATTTCTACAACCTGGGCATTCGTCAGCTTTTGGCCGAGGCCACCACCTCCTTTGCCGGTTCCTCCTACGAACGCCGCTACAACATCCAGCTCGCGGCCAGCCGCCTCAACGGTGTGCAGATAGCGCCCGGCGAGACCTTCTCCTTCGCCCAGGCCATGGGCGAGGTCTCCGAACGCACCGGCTTCAAAAAAGCCTTCGTCATCTCCGGCGAACAGACGGTGGAGGGGGTGGGTGGGGGGATGTGCCAGGTCTCCACTACCCTCTTCCGCGCGGCTTACTTCTCCGGGCTGCCCATCGTGCAGCGCCGGCCCCACAGCTACCAGGTGCGCTACTACCAGCCCACCGGCCTCGATGCCGCGGTGTTTCTGCCCTCCCTCGACCTTAAGTTCAAAAACGATACCCCCGGCCACCTGCTAATCCAGAGCAGCGTGAGCGGCAGCCAGCTCACCTTCCGAATTTTCGGTACTAAGGAGCGCCAGGTTACCTGGAGCAACCCCGTCACGCTCAGCCGCACGCCAGCACTACCAACCCGCTATATCGTTAGCCCCGAACTGCCGGCGCAGCGCTTTGTGCAGGTAGACTGGGCCGCCGAAGGGGCTACGGTGCAGGTGCACCGTACCATTCGATTCTCCAATGGCAGGGTGCAAAAAGACACCCTCACCAGCACCTACCGCCCCTGGGGCGCAGTGTACCTCGTTGGGGAGGGCACCCAGCTTAAATCGGGGCGGGTGATTACCGCTGCCACCGACGACGCCCCCGACAACCACGGTTACCGCCTGCCCACCCAGAGCCTTCTGCGCCCTACCCGCAGTCCCTAGATGGGGCCGTTTTCGGGAAGAACACTGCTTGCGAATGGGGTTTGCGCGCAAGCAGCCATAGGGCCGGCCACCCTACAGCACCTTGACCTGAACCAGCACGTTCAGACGCTCCTGGCCCCCTCCACGGCGAAGCCCCTTGAGCGGCGGGCAGTCGTCGTAGTCGCGCCCGTGGGCTTTTTTGATGTACTGCTCGGTAATGGTGGAGTTGTTGGTGGGATCGTAACCATACCAGCCCGAGCCGGGCACGAAGGCTTCAACCCAGGCGTGGCTGCCCTGTGAGCCAACCCCTGTGGCCAGATACCCTGAGACATACCGGGCCGGAATTCCCACGCTGCGCAGAACCGCCAGCATGGCCTGGGCGTAGTCCTGGCAGACCCCAGCCCGGCCCTCCACAAATTGGAGCAGCGGGGTGTTTAGCTCGGTGGCAGCGGTGTCGTAGCGAAAACTCCGGTGGAGGTGCTCCGTCACTTCCAGCAGGTAGCTGTGCAGGTTTTCGTGGGGAAGAGGGCGGCGCACACCCAGGAGCTCGAGCCAGTCGTGGTGCAGGGGTACCCTGGGCGTGGGTGACAGATACTCAAAGAACCTAGGCCTCAGGCTTTTCAAGGCCTGAAGGGGTACCGGCCGTGGCTCTGGCATGGCAAAGGTCAGGACTTTGGCCTGGGTTTCGATCCGCAGGGTGGTGTGGGGGTGATGCAGGTGAAAGCTGTACACCCGGTTATGAAAGTAGTCCTGCCGGCTACGGGCCGGGGCCTGGGGTGTAATCTGAAGGCGAAACTCCAAAAGCCCCTGGCGGTGGTCGTCGACTGGATAAAGCCACAGCTCGTTGAAGGAGTCCCGCGCCGCGTCGGGGTAGGAATACTCGGTTAGGTGGTAGACCGCAAGCAGCACCGCGGGTAACCTTCAAAGCTCGAGCCGCGCGCACACCTCCTCGCGCCAGGGCAGCGAGGATTGAGCGCCGGTTTTGGTGGTGGCCAGGGCCCCGGCCACACAGCCGTGGGCCACTGCCTGGGCCAGGGGTCTTCCCTCGCAGAGGGCTGCGGCCAGGGCTCCGATGAAAGCGTCGCCCGCCCCGGTGGTGTCGATGGCCTGCACTGCGGGAGCCGGCTGATGCCCTCGGCCCTGGGGGGATACCCATACCGCGCCCTGTTCGCCCAGGGTGATGATGACGGTGGGCACTTTCTCGGTCAGCAGCTGGGCTACCTCGAGGGCCATCTCGGGCGAGTCGGGCTTTACCCCGCTCAGGCCCAGGGCCTCGATCTCGTTGACCACCAGGATGTCGATGTGGCTTAGGAGCTTATCGGGCAGCTTTTGCGCGGGCGCTGCGTTCAGGATGACCTGGGCGCCTGCCTGGCGGCCCAGCTCAGCCGCCCGTCGCACAGTCTCGAGGGGAATCTCCAGCTGCAAGACCACCACCCGGGCCCCCTCGAACTCGGCGGGGGAGAGGTGTTCGGGCCGCAGGCGGTGGTTGGCCCCCGGCGAAACGATGATGGTGTTCTGCCCTTCTTCATCAATGGCAATGAAGGCTACGCCGGTAGGGGCTACGATGGGAAGGGTGGCGCTCACATTGATACCCTCACGCTTGAGGGCGTTGCGCAGCTGCTGGCCGAACTCGTCCTGCCCCACCCTGCCGATCATCCGCACCCCGGGGGCCGGGCTGGGGCCGGCGCTCTTGGGGGGTGTGGGGCGGGCCAACAGGCGCGCGGCGGCCACGGCCTGGTTGGCCCCTTTTCCCCCGTAATGGGTTTCGTAATCCGAGCCCAGAAGGGTTTCGCCGGGAACCGGATGCCGTTTGACCCGCACCACCAGATCCATGTTGATGCTCCCCACCACCACAATGCTCATGGCCTATAGCTTATACCCTTCAGCGGTGGAAGAGCCCTGCGCACTGGGGCGCTACGCATAGCGCGCAATGCGCTCCAGCAGCAGGTTGTAGAATCCGTCCACATCAACCTCGAGGCCCACCTCGCAGTTGGGTTGCCGGCCGGTCACCCGCCAGTAGTCGCAGACCGTGCGCCCAAAGGCCAGCCCCTCGTTGGCCTCGATCTCCACGTTGAACATAGCGGTTTTGAACAGCCCGGGGCGCAGCAAATAGGCCACGGCGCAGGCATCGTGGATGGGGGCCCCGTCCCATTTGTAGCGCTGAACATGGTGTTCGCGGAAGAACTCGAGCAGCTCAGCCACGAAGTTGCCGACCCGTGTTCCCAGGGCCCGGAAGCGCGCCACCCGTTCGGGATGGGCGATGGTTTGATGGGTCAGGTTGAGGCCCATCATCACCAGCGGAACCCCGGCCCCAAAGACAATTTTGGCGGCATGGGGATCGCACAGGATGTTAAACTCGGCGCTCGGTGTCCAGTTGCCAATATCAATCGAGCCGCCCATCAGCACGATTTCCCTAATCTGGGGGATGATGCGCGGCTCGAGGCGCATAGCCAGCGCGATGTTGGTGAGAGGGCCCACCGGCACCAGCGTGACCTCGCCGGGGTACCGGAGCACCTGTTCGATGATGAAGTGTACCGCGTGCTGCGGCTCCACCTGGCCGGTTGGGGTGGGCAGGTGGGGGCCTTCCAGCCCGGAGACCCCGTGCACAGCCTCGGCGCTGATGCGGTCGCGCACCAGGGGGCGGTCGGCTCCGGCGTAGATGGGCACGCTTTTGCCCAGCACCTCCCGCACCACCAGGGCGTTGCGGGTGGTGCGCTCGAGGCCCACGTTGCCATGCACGGTGGTGATGCCCAGCACCTCGAGCTCCTCGCTGGCTAAGGCCAGCATGATGGCGATGGCATCGTCATGTCCGGGGTCGCAGTCGAGGATGATTTTGCGCGGCACGCCCAATAGCTTACACCAGAAGCGGCCTTTGTTGCGGTACAATCGGCTTGTCTATGCTCGAGGTCAAGGAAGCGGTCAGGATCGCCACCGAGTACATCCAGACCCTCTTCAACGAAAAGCAGATTCCCGAGCTGCGGCTCGAGGAGGTCGAGCTCACCCCCGATAATCGGTTCTGGGAGGTGACCCTCTCCTTTGTGGTACGCGAGCCCACCGCCTACCTGAGCCTGGGCGATGCGGCCCGCACCCGCGAGTACAAGATCTTCCGCATCAACGCCGAGACCGGTCAGGTGCAGAGCATGAAGATTCGCAAAGTATAAACTAGCAGCCATGCGGCCCGCCTGGCTGGAAATCAACCTCGATGCTTTAGCCCACAACTACAACCTGCTGCGCTCCAGAGCTGGGAATACCCAGGTGATTGGCGTGGTTAAGGCCAACGCCTATGGGCATGGGGCGGTGGAGGTGGGCAAGGAACTGCTGCGCTTAGGGGCCTGGGGGCTGGCGGTAGCCACCACCGACGAAGCCCGCGAGCTGCGCAAGGCCGGCATTGTGGCCCGCATCTTGCTGATGGGGAGTCTGCACCCCCAGCAGGCCAGGGAGGTGGTGGAGCTAGACCTGATTCCCTCTATCTCGACCCTCGAGAGCGCCCAAGCCCTCAACGCCCTGGGCAGACCGGTGACGGTGCACCTCGAGTTCGACACCGGCATGGGCCGGGTGGGCTTCCAACCCGAAGAGGCCCCAGCAGTCAAAGAACACTTTCTTCGCTACGAAAACCTGCTCATCCAGGGCATCTACTCCCACTTCGCCGATGCGGAGGAGGACGTGCTCTGGACAAAAGAGCAAATAGCCAGTTTCCAGCGGGTGCAGCAGGTGTTTGGGCCGGGCTACTTTTACCACCTGTGCAACACCGCTGGAACCTTTAACTTTGGCGAGTATGGCCTGAGCGCAGTACGTCCGGGCATTGGCCTGTATGGCCTGCTGCCCCACCTGGGCCTGAAGCCCATCGCCCGCCTGCTGGCCAAACCCACCCAGGTCAAAGAGCTGCCACCCGGGCGCAGAATCGGCTACAGCGGTCTCTACACCACCCAGGGCCGGGAGTGGATCGCCACCCTGCCGGTGGGCTACGCCGATGGCATCCCCCGCCTGGTCTTCAACCGGGCAACGGTTCGGTATTACCCGGATGCCCAGCCCTGCACCTGCCCGGTGGTGGGCCGGGTCTCGATGGATCAGATCACCGTGAAGCTGCCGGGGCCGGTGGGCCTGGAGCAGGTCTTCGAGGTGGTCACCCCCGACTTCGACCCCACCAGCAGCCTGTGGGGCTGGGCCGAGCTGACCGGAACCGTCAGCTACGAGCCGGCGGTGCGGCTGGCTGCGCGCCTGCCCAGGGTATACCTGCGGGATGGGGTCGAGGTGGCGCGGGTGGGATAAAGGGTCAAAGCCACTTTTGGTTTCGGTTCCAGCGGCGAGAATCAGACCTGTGACTGCGATGAAGGCCATCAAGCTGTTTCAGGGGTATCTGTGGCATCCCAAGGAACTCTCCTTCGACCCCCGCGAGGCGATTCCCCGCCAGCTGGGCGAGGTGCACGTGCTGATTGACAAAGTGCGGGCCCCCATGACCTTTTTCGAGGACGGCACCCCCACCGAGACCCAGCAGTTTTACCAGGTGACCCTGCTGGTGCGCACCGAGCAGGAGCCGCACGACCTCAAGCCGCTGGCGCTATGGGTAAGCCAGGCGCTGAAGCCCTACCTCGAGGCCACCCCCAAGGAGGTGGGCTGGCAGCTGCTGGAAGACCTGCGGCAGGTTTGAGTCGGGCTAGCGGCCATACAGCCGGGCCTCGAGGCCTTTTTTCACCTGGGGCCACTCCTCGTCGATAATCGAGTACACCGCGGTATCACGGATGGTGCCGTTGGGATAAATCTGATCCTTCCGCAAAACACCCTCGAAGGTGGCCCCTAGCTTCTCGATGGCCCTGCAGCTACGGGTGTTGCGGGCATCGGCCCGAAACTGCACCCGGATGGCCTTTAGATCCTCGAAAGCCCTGCACAAAAGCAGGTACTTGCTTTCGGGGTTGGTGTTGCCGCCCTGGTAAGGGGTAAAGATCCAGGTGGTGGTCTCCAAGGAGCGGTGCTCGGGATTGACCCGCACATAACCGGTGCGCCCGGCCACCCGGCGGCTGGCCTTGTCAACAATGACCCAGTTCACCCGATCTTTGGCGGAGAGCAACGAGCGGATGTAGTTTTGCATGGCTTCTAGGGAGGGTTCCCTGGGGGCGTTGCTCAGGTACTGTACCATCTCGGCATCGTAGTGCTCGAGCAAAGCCGGGGCATGCTCCAGGCCCAAAGGCTCCAGCCGGATATAACGACCCTCCAGGGTTGGGCTATCGTGCCACATATAACCCAAAACTACCATCTTTATGCTCTAAATTTGTACTGAATGATTCGAGTCGGCATCCTTACCATTTCCGACCGCGAAGCCCGCGGGGAGATCGAAGACCATGCCTATGCGGCGTTGCGCGAGAGCCTGGCTTTAGGCCCCTACGAGATTACCAATTACGAGATCATCCCTGATGAGCCGGCCCAGATTAAGCGGGTGTTGCGCCTATGGGCGGATCGCGATGGACTGGACGTGATCTTGACGCTGGGCAGCATCCGCCTTAGCAACCGCGACCACGCCCCTGAGGCCACGCGTGAGATGCTGGAGAAAGAGGCCCCCGGAATTGCGGAGCTTATCCGCATGGAAACCTACAAGAAAAACCCTTTAGCAGCGCTATCCCGTGGGGTGGCGGGTGTGCGGGGCAAAACCCTAATTATCAACCTGCCGGGTGGGCCGCAGGGCAGCAAGGACTCCCTCGAGGTCATCCTGCCCCTCATTCCCGAGGCGGTGCAGCGCATTACCGGCCGCCCGGTAGCCCACCTGGCCAACGGCTTTTCCTTCGACTGATCTTGGGAGGCCAAAAGCACCCCCTGGGTTCACAGGTTGGTTTTTATATGCGCAAGGGGCGGCGCAAAAGATGATAACCTTTGCCTGGGTCGCCTATGCATTTTGAAGAAATGCTCGTTTTGCTGGTTCATAAAGGGGCCTCCGATATTCACCTGCACGCCGGTATGCCGGTGCTGGCTCGCATTGGCGATGAACTCAGAGCCGTTAGTCAGAGCGCGGTCACCCCCGAGTTTACGGCCAGCCTGGTCGAGAAGCTCTGTACCCCTCAACAAAAAGCCCGCCTGCGCGCCTACCGCCAGGTGGATGTGGCCTATAGCCTGCCCGGCCTCACCCGTCTGCGGGTGAACTTTTTCTACCAGCGGGGCTCTATCAGTGCGGTGCTGCATGCCCTTGGCAGCGCGGATACTGACCTGGATAAGGTCAGTCTAAAAGCGGAGTACCTCGAGTTTTTCCGCAACCAGCGGCGGGGTCTGGTGCTGGTTACAGGGCCCCTTGGCGCCGGTAAGTCCACCACCCTGGCCCGCCTGGTGGACGAGATCAACACCCACCACACCCGCATCATTGTTACGGTGGAAGACCCCATCGAGTACCTGCACCGCCCCAAGCGCTCGGCGGTTGTTCAGCGCGAGATTGGCTCCGATGCGATTTCCTACGAGAAAGCCCTGCTGGCGGCCATGCGCCAGAACGCCGATGTGATCGTGATTGGTGAAATCCGCGACTCGGCCACCGCCTCGGCGGTGCTCAATGCGGTGTACACCGGCCACCTGGTGCTCTCGACTTTTGTCTCCAGCGATAGCGTCGGGGTGCTGCACCGCATGCTCGAGCTCTTTAGTCCAGCCGAACGCAACATCAACCGGGTGTTGCTGGCCGAAAGCCTGCTGGGCATCATTCATCAACGCCTGGTTCCTACCGTCAAGGGCCAGCGCACCCTTATTGCCGAGGTCATCACCATGACCCCCCGCATTCGCGAGGCCCTTAAGCAGCCCAGCCAGACCGATCGCCTGCGTGAGGTGCTGCGTGAACAGGGCCTCGAGGGCTACCAAAGCTTTGACCAGAGCCTGCTGTCTTTGTACCACCAGGGCCTGGTGGACTACCAGACGGCCCGCCTGCACGCCCAGAACCCCACCCAGTTTGAACTGGCCGTCCTGCGCAAATCCAGCGCGCAAAGCCCGGATGAGCCGGGCAAGTAGCAAGAAGGCTGGGGGCACCCCGGCGCGGTCTTTCGCGGGGATGGGTATTTGCAGGCGGGCAATGGATGCGCTTCCCGTCTTTGTTTTCCCGGCCCAACCGGATAAAGTACAGACATGACGCCTCATATCTCTGCTGCACCTGGTGCTATTGCTGAAGCCATCCTGCTCCCCGGCGACCCCCTGCGGGCCAAGTACATCGCCGAGAACTTTCTGGAAAACCCGGTTTTATACAACCAGGTTCGCAACATGTTTGGCTACACCGGCACCTACAAAGGCAAACGGGTGAGCGTGCAGGGCACTGGCATGGGGATCCCCTCGGCCAGCATCTACATCCACGAGCTGGTTCAGTTTTACGGCTGCAAGACCCTGATTCGGGTGGGCACCGCCGGGGCCATCACCGAGCGCCTCAAGCTGCGCGATCTGGTCATCGCCCAGGCCGCCTGCACCGACTCCTCGATCAACAACCTGCGCTTTGCCGGCCAGAACTATGCCCCCATCGCCACCTTCGACCTGCTGTGCCGGGCCTACGAGCAGGCCCAGTCCAGGGGCATGCCGGTGCACGTGGGCAATGTGCTTTCCACCGACACCTTTTACCACGACCAGCCCGACCCCTATCAGCTATGGGCCCAGTTTGGGGTGCTGGCGGTTGAGATGGAGGCCGCGGGGCTCTACACCCTGGCGGCCAAGTTTGGGGTGCAGGCTTTGTGCATCCTTACCATCAGCGACCACCTGATTACCCGCGAGAAAACCACCCCCCAGGAGCGGCAGGAGACCTTTAACCAGATGGTCGAGGTCGCCCTCGAGACCATCTGATTCAAGAGGCTGTCTTTTTGCATCCTGGCATGAGTGGCACCTGGCCCGTAGCTTTGTATAATCAAACCCTATGACTGGGTTTTTATACACACAGAAGGGGAGGTGCTCGTGCCTGAGGTAATCCCGCCGCTGGCCGGCCTCAAAGGCCGCGACTTCCTTTCCAACCTCGACCTGTCGCCTGCCGAGTACCGTACGGTGCTGGATACCGCCCACGCCATGAAACGGGGGGCCTACAAGGGGCTGCGGCCCCTCGAGGGCCAGACCCTGGCCATGATCTTCGAGAAGCCCTCCTTGCGCACCCGCACCACCTTCGAGGTGGCCATGAACCAGCTCGGCGGGCACGCGGTTAACCTCACCAACGCCGAGATCGGCCTGGGCACCCGCGAGCCGGTGCGCGACATTGCCCTGAACCTCGAGCGCTGGGTGGAGGCCATCATGGCCCGGGTCTACCTGCACTCGACTTTGGAAGAGCTGGCCCGCTACTCCTCCAAGCCGGTCATCAACGGGCTTTCCGACCTGCTGCACCCGGTGCAGCTGCTGGCCGACTACCAGACCATCGAGGAGAGCTTCCCCGATACCCGGGGCCTCAAGGTGGCCTATATCGGCGACGGCAACAACATGGCCAATGCCCACATCCAGTGCGCGGTGCTCTCTGGTGCCAAGCTCACCATCGCCACCCCGCGCGGCTACGAGCCCAACGCCCTTATCCTCATGGAAGCCCTCAAGCTGGGGGCCGATATCACCCTGACCCACGACCCCATCGAAGCGGCCCGGGGCGCCCAGGTGCTCTACACCGATGTCTGGGTCTCGATGGGCCAGGAGGCCGAGGCCAGCCAGCGGCGCAAGATCAAAGACTTTACCGGTTTTCAGGTAACCCCGGCCATGCTGGACTTGATCGACCCCGAGGGCATCTTTTTGCACTGCCTGCCGGCCCACTACGGGGAGGAGGTGGTCGAGGAGGCCACCTTGCACCCGAAGTCGCGGGTCTTCGACCAGGCCGAGAACCGGCTGCACGCGCAGAAGGCCCTCCTGTACCATCTGCTAGGCTAGAGGCATGGGGCCGGGTGAGCGCATCCGCAAACAGGTGGGACGGCTCCGCAAGGAGTCTCCGCTGGCCCTGGTTTTCCGCCTGCGCCAGATGCTGCTAAAGCTGGGTATACAGCCAGACGATGAACACAACGTTCGAAAGTCTATTGGCCGCGCTGGGCCGGGGCGGGGTTGGGTGACGCCATGAGTAAACCCAAGGTCTTCATCGACGGCGAGGCGGGCACCACCGGCCTGCAGATCCGGGCCCGCCTGCAGCATAGAGACGATCTAGAGCTCCTCTCGATTGACCCGGCCAAGCGCAAGGACGAGGCCGAGCGCAAGCGCCTGCTAAACGAGGCGGATGTGGCCATCCTCTGCCTGCCCGACGAGGCGGCCAAAGCGGCCGTGGCGATGCTGGAGAACCCCCAGACCCGCATCCTGGACGCCAGCTCGGCCCACCGGGTGGCCGAGGGCTGGGTGTATGGTTTTCCCGAGCTCACCCCCGAGCAGCCTGAGCGGATCCGCCGGGCGCGGTTTGTCGCCAACCCCGGCTGCTACCCCACCGGGGTGGTGGCCCTGCTGCGGCCTTTGGTGGAGGCCGGGCTTCTGCCTGCGGAATTTCCCGCCTCGGTGAACGCCGTCTCGGGCTACTCCGGCGGGGGGCGGCCGCTCATCGAGGCCATGGAAGGCCGGGGGGAGCACCGCCTGGCCGGGGATTACCGGGCCTATGGCCTCGAGCTCACCCACAAGCACATCCCCGAGATGACCCTCTACTCGGGCCTGCGGCACCCCCCCATCTTCACCCCGGCGGTGGGGCGCTTCCGCCAGGGGATGCTGGACTTCATCCCGGTGCACCTGTGGGCCCTGCCGCGCAAGGTCACCGCTGCCGAGCTGCACGAAGCCCTGGCGGAACGCTACCAGGGGCAGCGCTTCGTGCGGGTGATGCCCCTGGAGACCTACGGCCAGCACCACCCGGTGCTCGACCCCCAGGCCCTCAACGGCACCAACCTGCTCGAGCTCTTCGTCTACGAGAACCCCGCGCACGAGCAGGCCCTGCTGGTGGCGCGTTTCGACAACCTGGGCAAGGGGGCTTCGGGCGCGGCGGTGCAGAACCTCGACCTCATGCTGGGCCTGGAAGGGCCCCATACCTACGAGTACTTTGGTGATTGATGTTCCAGAGGGTCACCGTCTACCTCGACTACCTGTGCCCCTTTGCCTGGCGGGGCCTCGAGCTGGCCTACGTGGTGGCCCCCCAGCTGGCGCTGGATCTGGAAATCAGGCACTACAGCCTGGAGCAGGGCAACCACCCCCAAAACGCAGGCCTGCCGCGCCATGCCCCGGCCTGGAAGCTGTCCGAGCAGCCGCTGGAAAGCTCCAGATCGCTTCGGGCTTTTCTGGCCTCCCACGCTGCAAGGCAGCAGGGGAAGGCCGCCCACCTGCGCTTCGCCCTCGAGCTCTTTCGCCTGCACCACCAGGACAAGCGCGAACTGGGCGACGATGAGACTTTTGTAGATGCGGTGAGCCGGGCTGGGCTGGATCTAGAGCGCTTCATGGCCGACCTGGAGGATGAAGAGGATCGCCGGATCGAATTGGGCCGGGATCTGGAAGAAGCAGGCGAACTGGGGGTCTTCGGTACGCCCACCTTCGTGCTGCCCTCGGGCGATGCGGCCTATTTTCGCTTTACCCAGCTCACCACCGAGCCCGAGCTGGCTGTGAACCTGTGGGAGCTATTTACCGCCGTACTGGAAAACGGGGCCCATATCGAGACCATCCGCAGGCCCCGCCGATAAGCAAAATCCTAAGGAAGAGAGGGGGTGGCCGGCCCTTCGGATGTGCTGCTGAGCACGGCTTGCAGCTCTTCCAGGTCGGCCACGATGTGGTCGGGCCGGGGTGGGGTTGGGGGGTGGGCCGAACCTACCCGGCCGTGTTCCTCCAGCTCTCCTTGCAGCCTGGCGGTGATGACTTTGCTGAGGTCGGGCCGCCGGGTACGCTCGAGCACCGGGGTTTCGCGCCAGTCCTGGGGCATGGTGCGCCAGATCCAGACTGCTCTCAGGCCGGCGGCGTTGGCCCCCCAGATGTCCTGGCTGAGCAGATCACCGACGTGCACAATCTGCTCTACCGGCCCTCCAAAGAGCGGCCTCCAGAAAGCAGGATCGGGCTTGAGGGCCTGTGAGATATCCGGGGCCAGCAGCCGGTCGTAGGCGATGTTAAGCCTGTCTATCAGCACCTGCTGGTACTTGGCCAGGCCGTTGGTGGCGACGGCGATCTGGTAGCCCTGCCGGCGAAAAGCAGCCAGGCTGGCTGGTACATCGGGATAAAGCACCCCTGGCTCGAGCTCCGCCTCGGCGAGCACCTGGGCAATGTTGGGGAAGACCGGTGGGAGCCCCAGTTGCTCCCGCACAGCCCGGTGAATATCCCCCCAGTCGTACACCTTGGTGGGGTCGCCCTGGGCCAGGCGGCGCAGGTACTCCGCGCGCAGGGCCTGGCGGATGGTGGGCTCTGCCAGCAAAGCCTCCATGTGGGGCCGCAGCAGGCGGCGGAAAGGCCAGTCGGCCAGGGTGCCGTCCAAGTCGAAGGTAAGCCAGCGCATCGGCCTTAGCCTATCGTTTTGTGGGGCTGCCGTACAGAACCACTTGCATTCTGGCCGCCCATAGCGCAGACTGAAGGCCAGATGGTACCGATCGTGCCCGTCAAGGGTTGGTGGTGGCCCGGATAGCCCTGGGACGGTAGCGGTCGTTACCCCTGGGGCTTTCCTCAGGGGATTTTTTATTGCTAAAGGAGAACAGATGCCCATCGCACACCTAACCAGACCCACCATCCCGGTCAAAAAAACCCTGCTGGCCGACCTCGAGACCCCCGTCACGGCCTACCTGAAGCTCTCGGAGAAGGCCAGCCCCAGCTTTTTGCTGGAGTCGGTGGAGGGGGGCAAGGCCTGGGCCCGCTGGAGCTTTGTGGGGGTGGGGGCCCGGCAGACCTGGCGGCTCAAGGATGGGGTGCTGACCCTGAACGGTGCGCCGGTGCCCACCCAGGATCCCTTGCGCACCCTCTACCAGGCCATCCACCGGCCCATCCAGCCCGACCCCGACCTGCCCCTGTTCTGGGGTGGGGCGGTGGGCTACGCCGCTTACGACCTGATCCGCTACTACGAGCGGCTTCCCAGCCAGAAGCCCGACCTGCTGGGCATTCCCGACCTGCTTTTCATCGAGCCGGAAGTCCTGATTGTATTTGACCAGTTCAAGCAGCAGCTGCACATCGTGGCCCCGGCCCTGGAGGACGAGCGGGCCCAGGCCCTGGAGCGCATCGCCTGGGCTGAGAAGAAGCTCAGCGGGCCGCTGCCGGGGGTGCCGGGCGAGCGGGCCGGGCGGCGGGTGGAGTTCAGCCAGAACGTGAGCCAGGCCGAGTACGAGCAGATGGTGGAGCGGGCGCTCGAGTACATCCGGGCCGGCGACATCTTCCAGGTGGTGCCCTCGCTGCGCATCTCGGCCCCCCTCCAGGTGCACCCTTTTGCTGTTTACCGCGCGCTGCGCTCGGTGAACCCCAGCCCCTACATGGGCTATCTGGAGCTGGGCGAGGTGACGCTGGTCTCGAGCAGCCCCGAGAGCCTGCTGCGCTCCGATGGGCAGCGGGTGGTGACCCGTCCCATCGCCGGAACCCGCCGGCGGGGCCGGGACGCTGCCGAGGATCAGGCCCTGGCCGAGGAACTCTTGTCCGACGAAAAGGAGCGGGCCGAGCACGTGATGCTGGTGGATCTCTCGCGCAACGACCTGGGCCGGGTCTGCCGCTACGGCAGCGTGCGGCCCCGCGAGCTCATGAAGGTGGAGAACTACTCGCACGTGATGCACATCGTCTCGACCGTGGAGGGCGAGCTCTGTGAGGACAAAACCCCGCTCGACGCCCTGGCCGCGGTCTTGCCGATGGGCACCGTCTCGGGGGCTCCCAAGATCCGGGCCATGGAGATTATCGAGGAGCTCGAGCCCGCCCGCCGCGGTGCCTACGGAGGGGCTTTTGGCTATGTGGCCTACGACGGGCACATGGACATGGCCCTGACCCTGCGCACCATCGTGGTGGCTGGCGGGCAGCTGCACATCCAGGCGGGGGCGGGTGTGGTCTACGACTCCAAGCCCAGCGCCGAGTACCAGGAGTGCCTGAACAAGGCCCAGGCCATGGTGAAGGCGGTGCGCCTGGCCGAGGAGGGTTTGTGAGCCTCGAGGGTCTTCGTTTGCAGATCAACGCCATTGACGCCCGCATTGTGGGCTTGCTGGCCCAGCGGGCACGGCTGGCTAAAGAAGCGGCCCGGCTCGCGCAAGGCCAGGTGCCCATTGAGTCAAAAGACCGGCAGGAGCAGATTATCCAGCACGTGCGCTACATGGCTGAGCACCAGGGCTTGTCGCCCAACGTGGCCGAGCGGATCTACCGCACCATCCTCAGCGAGTTCGCGGCCATGGAGAAGCGGGAGGCGGGGTTATGAAGCGAATCCTGATGATTGACAACTACGACTCCTTTACCTACAACCTGGTGCAGTACCTGGGCGAGCTGGGGGCCCTGGTGATCGTCTGGCGCAACGACTGCTTTGCCTTGCAGGACGTGGCCGACCTCGACCCCGACGGCATCGTGGTAAGCCCCGGCCCCTGCACGCCCAAGGAGGCCGGGCTTTCGGTGCCGCTCATCCAGCGCTACGCACCCCGGTACCCCATCCTAGGGGTCTGCCTGGGCCACCAGAGCATCGGCGAGGCCTTTGGGGCGGCGGTGCGGCGGCACCGGGTGATTGTGCACGGCAAGACCAGCCCCATCCTGCACGACGGCAGCGGGGTGTTTGCCGGCCTGCCCACCCCCCTGACGGCCACCCGCTACCACTCGTTGGTGGTGGAAGACCTGCCCGACGAGCTGGAGGTCAATGCCTGGTGCGACGAGGCCGGGGGCCGTACGGTGATGGGCCTGCGCCACCGCCGCTACCCCACCCACGGGGTGCAGTTTCATCCCGAGTCGGTCTTGACCGAGGGGGGCCGGCAGATGCTGGCGAATTTCTTGCAGATGTGTGAATAATGCGGTAGTTGACGATGATCTCGGTAATCGTACCCACCCACAACCGCCGCGAACTATTGGAGAAGAAGTTGCACGCCCTGGAGGCCCAGCCGGGCGCGTTCGAGGTGATCGTGGTGGCCGATGGCTGCACCGACGATACCCTGGAATTCCTGCAGCGCTACAAACCCCCTTACGCCCTTCGTTTTATCGAGATAACGCCGGGCCTTGGCGCGGCTAGCGCCCGCAACCGGGGGGCCGGGGTGGCCAGGGGCGATATCCTGCTTTTTTCCGATGACGATGTGATACCCCAGCCGGGCTGGCTCGAGGCCCATCAAAAAGCCCACACCCAGCCCCGCACGGTGGCGGTGGGGCGGCTCGAGCTGCCCCCCGAGCTGCGGGGCACAGGGGCGGCGGAGCTGAAGGGCCCCCGGGCCTTCTGGTGGAACATCACCGGCAACAATACCTCGCTGCCCAGGGCCCTGTTCGAGGAGGTGGGCGGCTACGACCCCGCCTTCAGCGGCTACGGCGGCGAAGACCCCGACCTGGGCTACCGCCTGATGCGGGCCGGGGCGCGGCTGGTGTTCGTGCGGGACGCGCTGGCCGTGCACGAGGCCTTCGACTACCGGGGCCGGGCCATCGAGAAAGCCCGGCAGGCGGGGTCGGCCCACGTGCGGGTCTGGCAGAAGCACCGCGATCCCCGCATCGCCTGGGCCCTGGGGGTGCACCCGGTGCTGGTGAGCATAAAGCTGGCCCTGCTCCCCTCCTTCAAGGGCCTGCTGGGGGCGCGGGGCGACTACGAGCTGGCGTATGCCTGGGGGGCCTCGGAGGCATGGAACCCACCTTCAGCGTCGTGATTCCCACCTACAACCGGGCCCAACTGCTGGCCCGCACGGTGCGGGCGTTTTTGGCGCAGGACGGGGTGCCCTTCGAGGTCATCGTGGTGGACGACGGCTCTACCGACGCGACGCCGGAGGTGTTGGCCGGGTTCCGCGACCCCCGCCTGCGGGTGCTGCGCCAACCCAACGCAGGGCTGGCCTCTGCCCGCAATGCAGGGCTGCTTCAGGCCCGGGGCCAGTATGTGCTGTTCAACGATGACGACATCGTTCCGGAAGCAGGGTTCTTGCAGGCCCACCTCGCCTTGCATCGGCGTTATCCCTCGGCGGCTGCGGTGAGCCGAACCTACATTCCCGACGGGGTGGGCCAGGAGCCCTTCGTTCGCTTCTGGCGCGCAAGGGCCGAGTCGGGGGTGCGGGGCCGGGCCGAGGGGGCCTCGCTGGGCTGGGGCGGCTTCTGGTTTGCCAGTCTTTCTTTGCCGCTCGGGGTAGCCGAGGCCTTTGTACCTTTTCGGGGTTACGGCTGGGAGGAACACGAGCTGGGCTGGCGGCTCTGGCGCAAGGGGGTGCGGCCCCGCCTGGCCCTAAAAGCCCGCGCGGCGCACGAAGACCGTGTGAGCCTCGAGGTCATGGTAGCCAAGTCGCGGAGCCTGGGACGGATGGCCTGGCAGTTTTACCGGCTGCACCCGCACCCCCTGGTGGCCCTCTGGACGGGTGTACACCCCCTGGCGCGGGCCTACAAGCGCTGGGCCTACCCCTGGGCCCGGGCCGAGCGGCTGTTGCAGGTGCGCGACTGGGAGGCGGGGGCGGGGGCTTTTGCAGCCTACCGGTTTGTGCTCGAGGCCGCCTACACCCAGGGGCTGCTGGAGGGCAAAGATGGCTGAGCCTCTGGTCTACACCCTGATCCTCAACTACCGAACCTGGCGCGATACGCTGGTTTGCCTGGGGGCACTGAAGAGGCTCGAGTACCCCAACCACCGGGTACTGGTGCTGGACAATGCCTCCGACGACGACTCGATAGACCAGATCCGCGCGGCTTTTCCAGCGGTGGAGCTGGTGCGGCTCGAGCGCAACCTGGGCTTTGCCGGGGGCAACAACGTGGGCATCCGCCGGGCCCTGGCCGCGGGGGCCGACTACGTCTGGCTGCTCAACCCCGACACCCTACCCGATGCCAAAGCCCTCAGCGCCATGGTGCAGCGGGCCGAACAGGATGCCCGGATTGGGGCGGTGGGCGCGGTGCTCTACGAAATGGACAACCCCCAGCAGGTGCAGGCCTGGGGCGGGGGTGAGGTGGTGCTCCCCTGGGGCCTGATCCGCCTGCTGACCCATCCGCGCCAGCTTGGGCGCTTGAACTACATCAGCGGGGCCAGCCTGCTCATCCGCCGGACAGCGCTGGAACGGGTGGGCCTCTTGGACGAGGGGTTTTTCATGTACGGTGAGGACTGCGACTATGGTCTGCGCCTGCTCGAGGCGGGGTTTAGACTGGCGGTGGCCGAGGAGGCGCGGGTGCTGCACAAAGGAGGCAGCTCCTGGTCGGGTAACCTGCGTTCCGACGAAACCTTTGCCGCCTACAACGTTCGGCTCTTTCGCAAGCACGCCCCCTGGCCCCTGCTGGCGGTGGCCGGGTATGGCCTGTTCTGGCTGCTGGAATACAGCCGGCAGGGCCGCTTCGACAAAGTGGGGGCCCTCGGGCGGGGCCTACGGCGGGGTTGGCGTCTGCCGCTTGATGTGTAAACTTTTGGGGAGGAAGTGTGGACGAACTCAAGAAAGCCCTTCTGGCCGAGCCTTTATCCCAGACCGAGGCCCATGCCCTGATGCGCCGGATTATGGCCGGCGACCTGACCCCGGTGCAGACCGCCGGGGTGCTGATGGCCCTGCGCACCCGGGGCGAGACCCCCGAGGAGATCGCCGGTTTTGCAGCCGGTATGCGCGAGGCCGCGGTGCGGGTGGAGACCCGCCGCCAGCCCCTGCTGGACATCGTGGGCACCGGAGGGGTGGCCCCGGAGGCCTTCAACATCTCCACCACCACCTGCTTTGTGGTAGCCGCAGGGGGGGTGGCGGTGGCCAAGCACGGCAACCGGGCGGCCTCCTCCAAGTCGGGCTCTTTCGACCTGCTCGAGGCCCTGGGGGTTCGCATTGACCTGCCCCCGGAGCGGGTGGCCGAGGCCATCGAGACGGTGGGCCTGGGCTTCCTGTTCGCCCGCAACCACCACCCGGCCATGCGCCATGTGGCCCCGGTGCGGGCCGAGTTGGGGGTGCGCACCGTCTTCAATCTGCTGGGCCCCCTCACCAACCCCGCCTTTGCCACCCTGAACCTGGTGGGGGTGAGCAGCCCGGCCCTGCTGGAGCCCTTTGCCCGGGTGCTGCGCGATCTGGGCAGCAGCCGGGCGCTGGTGGTGCACGGCCAGATGGCGCGCGGGGAGGGCCTCGAGGCCATCGACGAACTGGCCCTGGGAGAGAACCTAGTGGCCGAGCTCAGGGACGGCCAGATCCACACCTACCACCTGCGGCCCGAGGAGGTGGGCCTGCAACCTGCCCCCTACACAGCAATTGGTGGGGGAACTGCCGCCGAGAACGCGGCGGAGGCGCGGGCCATTCTGAGCGGCCAGCAGCGGGGCCCCAAGCGCGATGCGGTGGCGCTGAACGCCGGGGCGGCCTTCTACCTGGCGGGCCGGGTGGGGAGCGTGGCCGAGGGGGTGCGGCTGGCCCAGCAGCTCCTGGACGAAGGGGCCGGGCTGGCGGTGCTCGAGCGCCTGGTTCGCTTTACCCAGGCATGAAGCAGATACTGCTCATCTCCAACGGGCACGGCGAGGACATCATCGGGGCGGCCCTGGGCGGGGCCTTGCAGGCGCTGGGCTATGGGGTGCAGGCGGTGCCGCTGGTGGGCCGGGGCCAGGCCTACCGGCGGGCTGGTATTCCTGCGCTGGGGCCCTGCCGGGAGCTGCCCTCGGGGGGGTTTGCCCTGCAGAGTGCGGCGGCGCTCTGGGCCGATCTGCGGGCCGGCTGGTTTTCCATGAGCCGGGCCCAGTACCGCTCGGTGCGGGCGGCGGCCCGGGCGGCGCAGGCCACGCTGGCGGTGGGGGATGTCTACGCCCTGGGGGTGGGGGTGGTGTTTGGGGGTCGCCCGCTTTTTTTGATGCAGTGCCGCTCCTCGCTTAGGGTGGGGGGGCGGCCTTACAGCGTGACCGAGCGCCTGCTGATGCGCCGGGCGGCCCGGGTGTACCCCCGCGAGCCGGAAGGGGCGGTCTGGCTGCGGGCTCGAGGCGTTCCCCAGGCCTGCTACCTGGGCAACCCCATGCTGGATGCCCTGGACGAGGGGTCGCTCGAGCTTCCTCCCCCCTACCTGCTGCTGCTGCCCGGCTCGCGCCAGGACGCTTACCAGAGCCTGCCGTTGATGCTCGAGGCCTGCCGCCTGCTGCGCGATACCGCGCTAACACCGGTGGTGGCCTGGGCGGGCCTGCCCTTGGAGGGGCTGGAGTGGGCAGGTTTTAGCCTCGAGGCCACCGGTAGGAGCGAGGGCGTCACCCACCGGCTTTGCCACCCCGATGGAACCGTGGTCTACCTGGCGCAGCGGGCCTTCGGCGCGGCCCTGCGGGGCTCGAGGGTGGCCCTCTCCACCAGCGGAACCGCGGCCGAGCAGGCCGCGGGCTACGGGGTGCCGCTGGTGGGCTTTCCCACCCAGGGGCCGCAGTACACCCCAGGGTTTGCCCAGACGCAAAAACGCCTGCTGGGGGAGGCCTTGATGCTCACCGAGCCCAACCCCGAGGCCATTGTGCGGGGTGTGCGGGCCTTCCTCTCCTCCGAAACCCTGCTGGAGCGGGCTAGAGCAGCCGGGAAAGCCGCCATGGGCGAGCCCGGCGCCGCCCTGCGGATTGCCCTGGATATACACCAGCACCTGCTGGCTACTGCGCGGGAACCCGAGCTATCCCGGTCTCGATAAAGCGCCACCACAAGAGCAAGCAGACCAGGCTGGCCCAGAAGAAGTAGGGCCCCACCTGCTCCGGGGGCCGCTCCAGGCTTTTGCGGAACCAGCCCCCAGGCTCCAGGCCGCTCACAAACCACAGGATGCTGGCGGCCAGCAGGCCGTAGACGGCGTGCAGCCAGCTCACGCCGCCCATAAACAGCGTGCGTACCAGGAGCTCGACCACCACCGCCACCACCGCAAAACCCGCCACAAACTTGAAAAAGCGCAGCTGCCGGGCCTGGGGCTCGCGCACCAGCAGCGGTAGGTTCCACAGGAGCGAAACCCCGATTAAGAGCAGCGCGATCAGGTTGAGCAGGCCGCGCAAACCGATGATATAGACCGGAAGAGGGGCGTCCATGCCAGGCAAAGTTTACCGAAGGATGGGGGGCCGGTGGATGCCCAGCCGCGCTGCAACCGCCTGGGCCAGGCCAATCAGCAGGGGGTCTTGCAGGGCCGGGCCCACCAGCGAGGCCCCTATCGGCTCGCCGCTCTCGCGGTAGCCTGCTGGAAAATTCACCACCGGAAAGCCCGAGGTGGAGGTGAGCAGGCTCAGGCTGTTGCTGATGGCCAGCAGCACATCCACCCGCTGGGCCTGCATCAGCTCGAGCAGCTTTTCACCCCCCTGCTGGCGGTTTTTCTGCACCAGGGCCTGGTACTCGGCCTCGGATAGGGGGTGCGAAAGCGAGACCTCGAGCAAGTCCTGCCCGTAGCGCATGGCCTCGGGGTGCTGGCGGTTGTATTCGATCACGTCCTGCAAGCCCCTAATTGCAGCCCCGGTGGTCTGTAGGTAGTGGGCCAGGTCGCGCCGCATACCGGCGTGCAGCACCGGCATCATCTCGATGGAAGCCTCGGGAAAAGGCACCGACACCACCTCGGCCCCCAGGCTTTGCAGGGTCTGCGCGACCCGCTCCAGCGCTTCCAGGTCGCCCTTGCGCTGGGTGTGCTGCACCCAGCCCACCCGCAGCGTGGCCGGCGGGGGTGGGGGTACGGCGGGGAAGGTGAAATCCTGGGCAAGCTGGGTCGGGGGGTCGCCTGGGTCGTACCCGGTGAGCACCGACATCAAGACCGCCAGGTCGGGGGCCTTTTTGGTCATGGGGCCGGCGGTGTCCTGGGCGGCGGTGATGGGGATGATGCGGTCGCGGCTGACCAGGCCCAGGGTGGGCTTGAGGGTGAAAATGCTGTTCTGGGCGGCGGGGTAGACGAGCGAGCCGGAGGTCTCGGTGCCGATGCCGGCCACGGCCAGGTTGGCCGCTACGGCCACCGCTGTGCCGCTGCTGCTGCCCCCCACATCAAACGGCCCATAGGGGTTGCGGGTATGGCCGCCCAGCGTGCTGTAGCCGTTGACCGACTGGCTGGTCATGAAGTTGGCCCACTCCGAGAGGTTGTTCTTGCCCAGGATGACCGCCCCAGCGGCCCGCAGCTTTTGCACAATAAAAGCGTCCTGGTCGGCGATGTGCTGGGCCAGTACGGCGGCCCCGGCGGTGGTGTGCATAGGGCCCCTGGTAGAGATATTGTCCTTCAGGGCGATGGGAATGCCGTGCAGCAAGCCGCGCACCCTGCCTTGCTGGCGTTCCTGGTCGCGGGCCCTGGCTTCCTCGAGCGCCCCGGGGTTCAGCTCCAGGTAAGCGCCGAGCTGGTCGTTGTAGCGGCGGATGCGCCACAGATAAAAAAGCGTGAGCTGCTCGGAAGTGAGCTGCCCGGCCTGCATCAGGGCCTGCAGCTCGGCGATGGTGGCCTGCTGGGTAAGGGTTTGCAGGCGCTCGAGGGTCTTTGCCTCGAGCCGGTCTAAGGCCCTTTCAAAGGGGCTAAAATCCAGCTTGCGCCGCAACGGGTAGCTGGAGGGGGCGGTCTGCTCGGCCACCTGGCGGGCCACAAAGCTTTCCCAGTCGCGCTTATTCGGGTTCAGACGTTTTTCGGCAGCCTGGCTCATCACCCACCACACTACCAACCCTGCAGCGAGCAACACCAGAGCCGTCCACACTCCAACCCCTCTGGGCATGGCTTTTATTGTGCAAACAGCCCACGGGCATCAACTGCGACGCCCCTTACCCACGGGTTTTTCGGCAACGGCGCGGCTCACCAAATGTCACAAGGCTTTAGCTGGCGGGGAGCTAAACTTTAGCTTAGGTTAAGTAACGCTGTTTCTTGGTTGCGATCATGCACGAACTTTATACCAACGCACCAGCCCACTGGCCCAGGGTTCGCCTCGAGGGCCTGATCAACAGCAGCGCCCCCGAGGTCAGGGCGGCCAACCGCCTGATCTTTGCCACTACCATCGAGACCCTGTTCCGCAAATCGGGCATCCAGGTGCTGGAAGCTGATGTGCTGCGCCTGACCCGCGAAGGGGTGCTGGAAATTCCTTTGCGGGTACGGGCCGAAGACGGCGAGTACGACCTCTTCTTTTATCCTGTAGCCGACGAAAAAGCCGCAGCCCATTATGTGGCGGTGCAGGAGCTGGCCCAGCGCTGGGGCCGTCTCCGCCCCATTTACTACAGCACCGGCGACCTGCTGTCCATTTACCCCGAAACCCTGGAGCCGGTGACCTACCGCGACCGGCTTTTTATTCAGGCTTCTCTGAGCGCCCCCAAGGGCCAGTACGCCATGTGGTGGGCTGAGCAGGAGGGCGAGCAGTTCCACTACAGCTCGACCTACGACCTTATCGATCGCATCTACCGCGAGATCAACGGTCTCGAGATGCGGGCGTTTGCCCTGATTTTGCTCGAGCTTGGCATGATCCAGGAAGAGTACGAGTTCACCGCCTCCACCCTGCCCGACACCACCGTGGAAATTCCGGTAGAAGGCCCCGAAGGCGTACCCATCATCATCTCTTTCTCGCAGCACCGTGGGGTGCGCTTTCACTTTCATATGGAGCGGGCCAGCGCCGAGTACCGCGATCTGTTCCTGAACCTGTTTTTGCTGCGCTTGAAGACCTGGCGCAAGGAAGCCGCCCTCGAGCACATCAAACGCCTGGACAGCCCCGCCTACATCTGGTGGCGCGAATTGGGCAAACGCCTGCGCCTGAACACAAGCGAGCACGCCATCAGTGCGGTGGGTTCGGTTAAGCGCTAAAGCAAGCCCGACACCTTTTGTCTGTACCGGAATTGGTATGGGCTGCCTGCCCGGCAAGCAAAATGTATAAACCTGTTATACACGCTTAAAAAGCCCTTTATGTGTGGGATGGTGGCGTGAAGGCGGCTCGAGGTTCCCCGGCAAGGCCGATTTTGAAGCGTCTGGGACGCATTATTCAACGATTCACGCGCTTGCTCTTTTTGTTACGCAAATAACAAAATATGGTATACTATACAGGTGAGCACTGACCTGACTACCAGCTACGATGCATCCGCAATCAAGGTTTTGAAGGGCCTGGAAGGGGTTCGCCACCGTCCGGCCATGTACATTGGCGGCACCCAGGCCGATGGTTATCATCATCTATTCAAGGAAATTCTCGATAACGCGGTGGACGAAGCCCTGGCCGGCTTTGCTACCGAGATCATCACCACCCTGCACCCCGACGGCTCCATCACCGTGGAGGACAATGGGCGCGGGATTCCAGTGGACATCATGCCCGAAGAGCAGAAACCTGCAGTAGAGGTGATCTACACCGTGCTGCACGCCGGGGGCAAGTTTGAAGAGGGGGCCTACAAGGTTTCGGGCGGTCTGCACGGGGTGGGGGCCAGTGTGGTGAACGCCCTGTCCGAGTACACCCGTGTGGAGGTCTTCCGCGATGGCAAGCATCACCTGATCGAGTTCAGCCGGGGGGAGGTCACCAAGCCCCTGCAGGTGGTGGGGGAGGCCCCCAAGGGCAAGCGCGGCACCCGTGTGACCTTTCTGCCCGATCCCCAGATTTTCGGCAGCGAACAGAAGTTTGAGGCCAGCCGTCTACGGGTGCGGTTGCGCGAGGTCTCCTTTTTGGTGGCGGGTCTCAAGCTGGTTTTCAAGGACGAGGTTCACCAAAAAGAAGAGGTCTTCTACGACAAAGGCGGGGTGGCCTCGTTCGCTAAATTCCGCGCCGACGGCGAGGAGCTGCTTTACGACAAGCCGGTGCTGTTGCAGGGTCAGGTAGATTCAGTGGGGGTCGAGGTGGGCCTGGTGCACACCAAAGGCTACAGCGCCGACCTGGTGAGCTTTGCCAACATGATTCCAACCGTGGATGGGGGCACCCACGTTTCGGGCTTCAAAACCGCCTACACCCGCGCCATCAACACCTACGCCAAAAAAGCCGGCCTGGTCAAGGATCTGGAGCCCACTGGCGACGACCTGCTGGAGGGCCTGTCCTGCGTAATCTCGGTCAAGATTCCCCAGCCGCAGTTTGAGGGCCAGACCAAGGGCAAGCTCCTCAACCCCGAGGCCGGTACTGCCGTAAGCAAGGTGGTGTACGAGAAGTTTTCCGAGTACCTCGAGGAAAACCCCCGCATCGCCAGGATGATCTACGAAAAAGCCCAGCGTGCGGCCCAGGCCCGTGAGGCGGCCCGCAAGGCCCGCGAGCTGGTGCGCCGGGCCAACCCCCTCGAGTCCGACGACCTGCCCGGCAAGCTGGCCGACTGCCAGTCGGAAGACCCCGCCGAGGCCGAGCTCTTTATCGTGGAGGGGGACAGCGCGGGCGGCAGCGCCAAGAGCGGGCGCGACCGCCGTTTCCAGGCCATCCTGCCTTTGCGCGGCAAAATCCTCAACGTCGAGAAGGCCGGCCTGAACAAAGCCCTCAAAAACGCTGAGGTGCGGGCCATGGTGGCGGCCATTGGGGCGGGTATTGGCGGCAAGGACAACGAAGAGGCCCACTTCAACATCGAAGACCTGCGCTACCACAAGATCATCATCATGACCGATGCCGACGTGGACGGCTCGCACATCCGCACCCTGCTGCTCACCTTCTTCTACCGTTACATGCGCCCCATCATCGAGCGGGGCTACCTGTACGTGGCCCAGCCCCCCCTGTACGGCCTGCGGGTGGGTAAGAGCAAGCACGTCGAGTACATCTTCGATGATGAAGCCCTCAAGAAAGCCCTGGCCAACATCGGCGACAAACCCTACGAGATCCAGCGCTTCAAGGGCTTAGGCGAGATGAACGCCGAGCAGCTCTGGGAGACCACCATGGATCCGGCAAGGCGGGTTTTGAAAAAGGTGGATATGAAAGACGCCTCCTACGCCGCCCAGATTTTTGACGATCTGATGGGCTCCGACGTGCAGCCCCGCCGCGAGTTTATCGAGGAGAACGCCCGCTTCGCGCAGATTGAAATTTAGCCCCAACCGCGCGGTAAGTGGGTTCCGCTGGATGCATGGGCCGGGAAGTGGTGGTGGGTTGCGATCCTAAAGCAAGCGCTCCGGATTCCGCCACACGATAAACACCCCGTAGTTGCCGCAGCTGGGGTCGTTGAGGTAATCCGGCATAATGCCCCACACGCAGTAGCCCCGCTTGAGCTGCACCGAGAGCACCGGGTCGAACATCTCGCCGCGCACCACCTTTTGCACGTACTGCTCGATGCTCAGGTCGCGCTGGTAGGGGGCGTAGCCCTTGGGCATGGCCCCGGCCACGTGGCCCTTGAGGCCCAGGCGGCGCACCAGGTTCTGCCGGGCGGTGTAGAGCAGGGTGGATAGCCTAAGCCCGCGAAACTCGGGGTGGACGCCGATGTCGGCGCCGTAGAGCCAGTCGCCGGAGGGGTTGTGGGTGGTGAGCCAGTTGCCCCCCACGGCCTCGAGGTAGCGGTGCTGGTAGTGGCTAAAGTCCACCTGGGTGCGCAGGTCGGTGGAGCAGGCCACCACCCTGCCGCTCTGGCGCTCGAGCACGGCGTGCTGCCCTTCGGGGAAGACCTGCATGTGGGCCCGGTACTGCTCGGCGCTGATGAGCTCGTGTTGGGCCAGCGAGGGGAAAGAAGCCCGCTGGATGGCCTCGAGCTCCTGGGCCATCCAGGGTTCGGACTGCACCACGACAAAGCGCTTATCGGGGCTTTGAAGGAGTTCGGTCATCGGCGGTTTACCTACAGCTTTTCCGTCAAAATACTGTGTCTGCGGCTCCCGCGCAACTAACACAACACCGTTTGCAGGGCCGATAGCCCGATGTTGGCCCCGCAGATAACCACCACCACCCGCTGCCCCCGGTAGCGCGCGGCCTGTTTGAGAAAAGCGGCCAGGGCCACGCCGGCGGCCCCTTCCAGAAGCTGGTGCTGGGTCTCGATAAAAAGCCGCATGGCCGCCCTGATTTCCTCCTCGCTCACCGTAACCCAGTCGTCCACCAGGGTTCGGCACAGCTCGAGGGTGATCGCGCCAGGCTCGAGGCCCCCCGCGCTGCCATCCGAGAGGGTGGGCCTGGCCTCTACCTTTACGATTTTTCCCGCCCGCACCGAGGCCAGCATGGCCGCGTCGTTTTCCGGCTGGCAGCCGACGATTTTGACCTTCGGGCTGACCGCCTTCAGATAGGCCGCCACCCCCGAGACCAGCCCCCCACCGCCCACCGTCACAAACACCGCGTCCGGCGGGTTGGCTATCTGCTGGGCAATCTCCACCCCGAGGCTGCCCTGCCCGGCGATCACCTCAGGGTCGTTGTAGGGCGAGATGTAGGTCAGGCCGTGCTGGGCGGCGTAGCTCCGGGCGTAGGCTTCGGTGTCGTCGCCGCTCTGCCCGTAGAACCGCACCGCTGCCCCATAGCGCCGGATGGCCTCGAGCTTGGTGGGGCTGGCCCCCTCCGGCACGAACACGATGCCTTGTGCGCCCAACTTGGCCAGGCCAAAGGCCACCCCTGCCCCGTGGTTGCCGCTGCTGGCCGCCACCACGCCTTTTTGCAGTTCCTGGGGGGATAGCGAGAGCAGCTTGTTCAGGGCCCCCCGCACCTTGAAGCTTGCGGTGTGCTGGAGATTTTCCAGCTTCAAGTAGACCTCGGCCCCGGTGGTTTGAGAAAGGGCCAGCGAAAGCTCCAGCGGCGTCTCGCGCACGTGGGGCCGCAGGCGGGCGTGGGCCTGCCGGATGACCAGGGGCCAGTCCATGCTGGCCTCAGGCCCCCACCGCCAGGGTCTGGTAGGTCTCGCGGATGGCCCCCGCCACCACCCCCAGGGCCTCGCGCAGCATGTCCTCGGGGATGTCGAGGGCGGGCAGGAAGCGGATGCAGTTGGTGTAGAGCCCGGCCCGGATCAGAATCACCCCGCGGCGGGAGGCCAGCTTGATGGTCTCCATGGCGAACTCCTGCCAGGGTTCTTTGCTTGTGGGGTCTTTGACGAACTCGAGCGCCATCATGGCCCCGAGGCCGCGCACGTCCCCCAGCACCGGAATCTCTTTTTGCAGCGGCTCGAAGGTCTCGCGGATGATCCGCTCGATGCGTTGGGCCTGCTCGAGGAAGCCCGGCGACTGCAAAATCTTGAGCGACTCCAGCGCGGCCACACAGGCCAGGGGGTTGCCCCCGTAGGTGCTGCCCACCCCGCCCACGTGGGGGCTGTCCAGAATCTCGGCCCGGCCCGTCACGGCGCTGATGGGCATCCCCGCCCCCAGGCTTTTGGCACTAATCAGCAGGTCGGGCACCACCCCGCTGTGCTCGATGGCCCAGAGCCTGCCGGTGCGCCCCGAGCCACTCTGGATCTCGTCGGCGATCATCACCGCGCCCGTGGCATCGCAGACCTCGCGAATCTTGCGTAAAAACTTGTGCGGCACCGGGATAAAGCCCCCCTCGCCCATCACCGGCTCGATCACGATGGCGGCCAGGGCCGAGGGGTCGATGTGCGCGGTGAGGGCGTTTTCCAGATTCCAGCAGGCCCAGTCTACGTACGCCTCGGGGGTCATGCCCGGCGGTGTGCGGTAGAGGTTGGGCACCGGCAGCCGGTAGACCTCGGGGGCGAAGGGGCCAAAGCCCTTCTTGAACAGGCCCCACTTGCTGGTCATGGCCATGGTCAGGTTGGTGCGCCCGTGGTAGGCCCCCTCGAAGACGATAATCCCAGGGCGTCCGGTATAGCGGCGGGCAAACTTCACGGCGTTTTCCACCGCCTCGGCCCCGCCGTTGGCCAGAAGGGTCTTTTTGGGGAAGTCGCCGGGGGTCAGGCGGTTCAGGGCCTCGCAGACCGCCACATAGGGCTCGTAGTTGGCCACGATGCTGCACATGTGCAAGAGCTCGTCGGCCTGGGCTTTGAGGGCTTCCACCACGCTTTGGGGGGTGTGCCCCACGGCCAGTACGCCAATGCCACCGGCCAGGTCAATGAGGGTGTTGCCGTCCACGTCCTCCACCAGCGAGCCGTGGGCTCTCTTAACCGCGATGGGATTGGCCTGGGCCAGCGCGCCCGAGACGGCGGCGGCCCGGCGGGCCTGGAGTTCCTGGCTTTTAGGGCCGGGGATGGGGGTTTTGAGCTGGATATACGCCATAGATTCCTCTAATGGTTGCTAGTCGCTGGGCCGACCCCTGCCTGGGTCGGCGCATGGTTGCTGAGCTTGTCGGAGCAAAGCCTACCGGAAGAGACCGGGGCTCACCAGGCCTGCGGGGGGCGGGATGCACGCCTTTTGCACATCCATCTGCTTCTAGCTTAGCAGACCGTACAGCGCGCTTAGAACCTGCTCTTCCCAGCGGGTGTAGGCCGAGTAGAGGCCCCTGTGCTGGGCGGGGTCACAGCCCTGGCCCCCCAGGATGTACACCAGCGCGTGCCCGGCCTCGAGGTCGAACAGCAGGCCGCTCAGAAGGCCATAGGCATCGCCTAAATGGCCGAACCAGGGCCGGGGGTAGCCCTGCACCGGGCAGTCCTGGCCCGGCTGGTTGGTAAAACGCCAGACCCCCAGCCCCCAGCTTTGGGCCTGGCCTTCCAGGGTGTCGCCGTTGGTGCCATCGAACGTCCATTGGGGCTGCAGCATCTGCTCGAGGGTGTGTGGTTTTAGCAACTGAACTTCCCCAACCCTGCCCTGGTTCATAAACAACCGCGCAACCTGGGCCAGCTCGAGGGCCGAGGCCCGCAAGCCCCCTTGCGGCGAGAAGAAGGTAGCGTTGGTTCCTGGCCGGTAGGTATTTAGATCGACGGTAATAAAGCTATCGTCGGGCAGCTCGGGGTTTTGGATGACGGGGCCCGCGGGAACCACCATGCGGTAATCGTCCACCTGGGCCACCCAGGGGCCACGGGGGTTCCATACGGCGCCGGTTCGCTTTCGGTATAGCACGGCTAAATTGCCGATCTGCTCAGGTGTAAACCGGCTCACATTGAACCCGCCCCCCATCCCCAGCGGGTGCAGGACTTCCTGTTCCATGAACAGGTCGAAGCGCCGGCCCGACACGCACTCCAGCAGGGTGCCCAGCACGCCGGTGTTGAGGTTGGCATAGCAGGCGTAGCGGCCGGGGGGGTGGGCCGGGTCGAAGTGGGCCCCGGCCTCAAAAAAACGCCCCTGGGGATGAAAAAAGTCCTGAAGTGTGTAGGGGCTGGGAATGGCGTAGCGCGAGCCGTCGCGCAACGAGGAGGTATGCGAGAGCAGATGCCGAACCCGAATGGGCGCCTGCGGAAACGCCGGGTTGCGCAGGGGAAAGCCCAGGTACTCGCTGACATCGGCCTCGAGGTCGAGCTTTCCTTGTTCCACAAGCTTCATCGCCCCCAGCGCCACCACCAGCTTGGAGATGGAGGCCACCCGGAAGCGGGTCTGGTTGTCTACTGGCAAGTTTTTGCTGGGGTCGTCGGGGTCAAGGTAGCGATGTCCAAACGCCTCAGCGTAGACGATTTCCCCGGCCCGGATCACCGCTACCTGCAGGCTGGGAACGGCGTGTAGGGGGTCGTCGAGCAGCGATTGAAGCACGGCGGTTGGCCTCATGGTAAAACAAGGACGCGGCGCAGAGCGCAAGGCACCGCGTTCCTACAATGCAACCCCAACTACCGGCTCTTGACGGCCGTCCAGACCTCGTCGTAGATGCGGGTGTCGCGGCCTAAGTCGAGCACGAACTCGAGCTTCTGCATGGTCGCAGCGTCGGGGTAGATGGCCGGGTTCTTGCGGTCTTCGGGGTTGATGAAGGGCAGGGCGGCCTTGTTGGGGGTGGCGTAGCGGTTGTAGTTGGAAAGCTGGGCTCCAATTTTGGCGTCCAGAATAAAGTTGATGAACTGGTGGGCGGCCTCGGGGTTGGGGGCCCGGGCGGGGATGGCCATGTTGTCGAGGAACAAAGCGGCCCCCTCTTTGGGCACCACAAAGCCCACGTTCTTGTTCTCGTCGGCGGCTTTGAGCGCATCGCCGTTGTAGACCACGGCGTAGGTGGCGGTACCGGCGACCAGGCGGTTCTTGGCCCCCACCCCTCCCTCGAAGCCCAGGAAGCGGGGGTTCTTTTTGGCGTTTAGCAGCACCTGGCCGGCAGCCCGTACCTCGGCGGGGTTTCTGGTATTGATGGACTTGCCCTGGTAGCGCAGCGCGGCCCCTAGCATCTCGCGGATGGAGTCCATCAGCACGAAGGGCTTATCGGCCCCTGGCCCCAGGATCACGCTCCAGCTGGTGGGGGTGGGGACGCGGTCTTTGCGGTACATGATGCCCGACATGCCCCACTGATAGGCTACGCTGTAGCGGTTGCCGGGGTCGAAGGGCGGGTTGGCAAACTTGGGGTCGAGGTTTTTCAGGTTGGGGATCTTGCTGTGGTTGAGGGGCTGGATTAGCTTGAGCTGGATCAGGGTGGGGATGATGTAGTCGCCCGGTACGATCACGTCGTACTGCGAGACCCCCCCGGCCTGGAGCTTGGCCAGCATGTCCTCGTTGGACTCGTAGAGGTCTATGCGCACCCGCAGGTTGAACTTTTGCTCAAAGGCTTTGATGATGGCCGGATCCATGTACTCCGACCAGATAAAAAGCCGCATCTCGCGGGGCTGGGCCAGGGCGAAAGAAAGAGCCAGCAGGCAGAGGGCAAACAGGCGTTTCATGATTCCTCCTGATTGGCGCCAGTTTACCGTAGTTTTCAACGCCGTGTAAGGCGCTCGGAGGCCAGCACCAGGAGCACCGTAACCAGGAAAATCAGGGTGGAGAGGGCGTGAATCTCGGGGGTGACCCCCCGCCGCACCGAGGCGTAGATGAGCAGGGGCAGGGTTTGCGAGGTGGGGCCGGCGGTGAAGAAGCTAATCACGAAGTCGTCGAGGGAGAGGGTGAAGGCCAGCATGGCCCCGGCCACGATGCCAGGGGTGAGCAGGGGTAAGAGGACGCGGCGCACGTAGTAGCCGTAGCTGGCGTAGAGGTCGCGGGCGGCCTCGTCGAGCTCGCGGCCCAGGCTTTTGAGGCGGCTGCGCACGGTGAGGGCCACAAAGGCGATCTGGAAGGTAACGTGGCCCAGAATCATGGTAAAAAGGCCGGGTTCGAAGAGGCTCGAGACCGCCCGGAAGGCCCCAAAGGCCACCACCAGGGCCACCGCGAAGATGATGTCGGGGGTGACCACCGGTAAGTAGAGCAGGTTCTCCAGAAAACCCTGGACTCGCCGGGGCCAGGGGTAGCGCTCGAGGGCGATGGCAAAAAGCGTGCCCAGCACCGTGGCGATGAGGGTCGAGACCAGCGCCAGCACGAAGGTGTTGCGGGCGGCCTCGAGGATCTCCGGGTTGTTGAAGAGCCGCACATACCAGTCCCAGGTGAAGCCCGACCACTGCAGGCCGTAGCGGGTCTTGTTGAACGAGAGCACCGCCACCGCCAGCATGGGCAGGTACAAAAAGGCCAGGGTGGCCAGGGCCACGCTGCTGATGAGGGGGTTCAGGCGCAAGCGTCCCTCCTGCACGCTTGTAAGCCAGGGCTGCGGGTCATACCAGGTCCACGTCCTTTCCTCGGCGGCGGTAGATGGCCAGCCCAATCAGGGTCAGAACCATCAGGCCCAGGCTGACCGCCGCCCCATAGGGCCAGTCGCGGCTGGCGTAGAACTGCTGCTGGATGAGGTTGCCCACCAGCAGGTACTTGGCCCCGCCCAGCAGGTCGGGGATCACGAACATGCCCATGGCCGGGATAAAGGTCAGGATGATGCCCACCGTGAGGCCCGGCAGGGTCTGGGGCCAGATGGCCTGGAAGAAGGTGCGGATGCGGCTGGCGTACAGGTCCTGAGCAGCCTCCACCAGGCTCCAGTCCAGCCGCTCCACGCTGGAGAAAAGCGGCAGCACCACAAAGGGCAGAAAAGCCGTAATCATGCCAATATAAACCGCCAGTGGGCTGGGGTAGAGGCCGCTGTCGGGGGCCAGCAGGCCCAGGGCCTGGGCCAGCCGGGCAAAGGGAAAATCGGGGGCCAGGAGCATCTGCCAGGCGTAGGTGCGGATGACCAGGTTGGTCCAGAAGGGGATGATCACCAGGGCCAGCCAGAGGTAGCGGGTGCGGGGTGGGCGGCTGGCGATGAAGAAGGCCAGGGGGTAGGCCAGCACGATGCAGATGAGGGTGGTGACGAAGGCCACCCAGAGGCTTCGCAGCAGGATCAGGATGGTGTCGGGGCTCCAGCCGAAGAGGCCGTAGCCCAGCAGGCGGCGGTAGTTTTCCAGGCTGAAGTTCCAGACCACCTCGCCGTACGGCCCCCGCTCGGCGAAGGAGAGGGCCACCAGCGAGAGGCCCGGAATGACCAGCAGGCCCAGGATCCAGATGGCGGCAGGCAGCAAGAACCACAGCCCCCGGCGGTAGAGCCGGGCCGGGGTGGTCAGCTCGCCGAACCAGACAAGGAGCCTATTCATCCAGCACCACCAGCGCATCTATCGGCAATTCGGCCCAGAGTTCCTGCCCGGCCTGCAAGGTGGGGTGGGGGGCGGTGCGCACCCGGATGTCGCAGGGCTCGAGCCAGGCTTCCTGATAAGCCCCGCGGTAGACCGCCTCGCGCACCCGCACCCGCAGGCCGTTCTGCCGGGGTTCTACCTCGGATAGCCGCACCCGCTCGGGCCGGATGGCCACATAGCCCTCGTCCCAGGGTGGGGTCTGGCCCAGGGCCAGTTTGCCGAAGGGGGCCTCGAGGCCCATGGGGAGCCGCTTGCCCCGGATCAGGTTGGCCGCCCCCAGGAACTCGGCGGCGTAGCGGGTGCGGGGCCGCTCGTAGACCTCGTCCGGGGTGCCGACCTGCTCGAGGTGGCCCATGCGCATCAGGGCGATGCGGTCCGAGACCGCCATGGCCTCGTCCTGGTCGTGGGTGACCAGGATAAAGGTCAGGCCCAGCTGCTGCTGGAGCCGCCTGAGCTGCACCTGCACCTCGGCCCGGAGCTTGGCGTCGAGGGCGCTCATGGGCTCGTCCAGCAAAAGCACCTGGGGCTCGTTGACCAGGGCCCGGGCCAGGGCCACCCGCTGGCGCTGCCCCCCCGAGAGCTGGTGGGGCAGCCGCTCGGCGAAGCGCTCGAGCTGCAGCATCTCCAGCCCGTACCTCACCCGTCGTTCCACCTCGGCCTTATCCATACGCCGACTCTTGAGGCCAAAGGCGATGTTCTCCCGCACTGTAAGGTGGGGGAACAGGGCGTAGCTCTGAAACACGGTGTTGACCGGGCGCCGATTGGCCGGGAGGGGGGTGAGATCCTGGCCCCTCAGCACCACCCGGCCCTCGGTGGGCAGCTCGAGGCCGGCAATAATCCGCAGCAGGGTGGTTTTGCCACAGCCCGAGGGCCCCAAAAGGGTGAAGAACTGGCCCGCAGGCACCTCGAGGCTCACCCCGCCCAGCGCGGTAAAGTCGCCGAATTTTTTGACCACGTTCTGTATGGAAAGGGACTCCCCCGTGGCCGGAGGCCGTATGGCGGCGGTCATGGTTGGCGAACAGATTACCAGAGGGGGCCGGGGGTTGACCAGGGAGGCGATCGAAAAAACACCCGCCCCCTGCAGGAGGCGGGCCAGGCAAACCTTGGGCTATCTGGCTTCACTCAGGGCCTGCTCGAGGCTGGCCTCCAGAATCTCCAGGCCCTTGCGGGCCTCGGCCTCGCTCACCACCAGCGGTACCAAGCAGCGGATCACGTTGGAGTGCATCCCGGCCTTGAACAAGAGCAGGCCCTTCTCGCGGGCGACCTCGAGCAGGCGGTTGGTGAGCTGCGGGTTGGGGCTCTTGCTGCTGGGATCCTTGACCAGCTCCATGGCGATCATGGGCCCCAGGCCGCGCACGTCGCCCACTGCCTGGGGGAAGCGGGCCTGAATTTTGCGGAAGCCCTCGTGCAGAAGCTCACCCAGCTTCTGGGCTTTCTCCAGCAGGTTTTCCTGCTCGAAGATCTCCAGCACGGCCAGCGCGGCGGCACAGGCCAGGGGGTTGCCCCCAAAGGTGCTGCCCAGCCCGCCCACCGCGGGCGCGTCCATAATCTCAGCCCTGCCCAGCACCCCCCCGATGGGCAGCCCGCCGCCGATGCTCTTGGCGAAGCAGATCAGGTCGGGCTCCACCTCGGCGTGCTCGATGGCCCAGAATTTGCCGGTGCGGCCAATGCCGGTCTGTACCTCGTCGTCAATAAACACGATGCCGTGTTTCTGGGTCAGGCTCCTGAGGGCCTTGAGGAAGGGCTTGGGGGCCGGTATAAAACCGCCCTCGCCCAGCTGCGGCTCGATGATGATGGCGGCCACCCGCTCGGGCTGAATCTGGGTATCGAAGACCTCGTGCAGGCCGTCCAGAGCCTTGCGGGTGTCTACCCCGTGGTACTCGCTGGGGTAGGGGGCGTGGTAGACCTCGGGGGCAAAGGGGCCAAAGTTCTGGCGGTAGGGGTTGGATTTGCCGGTGAGGGTCATGCCCATCAGGGTGCGCCCGTGGAAGCTGCCGCGGAAGGCGATCACCCCGGGCCGGTTGGTGAACGAACGGGCAATCTTGATGGCGTTCTCGGTGGCCTCCACGCCGGTGTTCAAAAAGAAGGCTTTTTTATCGCCGGAGATGGGCGCGGTGGCCGTGAGCCGCTCGGCCAGCTCGATGTAGGGCTCGTAGGCTGCTCCAGGAAAGCAGGTGTGCATGTAGCGGCGCAGCTGCCTTTCCACCGCCTCCACCACCCTGGGGTGGTTGTGCCCCACATTCAGCACCCCGATGCCGCCAAACCAGTCCAGGTACTCGTTGCCGTCCACATCCCAGATCTTGCCGCCCTCGGCGCGGGCCACCACGATGGGGTGCACCTGCGAAACACCGCGGGGGACAATCTTGTGCCGCCGCTCGATGAGGGCTTGGTTTTTGGATGGGGTTTGGGTCATAGGCTTCCTCCAGACGCTCTATAAAGTCTAAACCCCCAGGCAGGCCTTGTGTACCCCAGGTAGAATCACCCCATGCTCTACAAGATCCTGCAAACCCTGGGTGTGCTTTTGTGGACGGGTTTCCTGGTCTACTTTACCGCCTACCTCTTCTCACTCGGCTACCGGGTGCAGAACCTGGCCCAAGGCGCCTTGATTGCCCTGATGCTCCTGGCCTGGGTGGCGCTATGGATGGGGCATGGCCGCTGGCTGCTCTTGCTGGTGGGGCTGCAGCTTGGGCTGGTGGTGCTTTTGTACCTGCTGAGCCAGAGGCCTTAGATTAGGGCGAGGTGTCTTATGAACACATCCCCGGTGCAGATGCTCTGGCCCACGCCCATACTGGTTCGAAAGTTTGAAGATGCGGCGGCGGTGAACCCGGAGCTCCTCCGCCTTTTCTACCGCGAACTGGGCGAGCAGGGCTTGCAGGGAACCGTTTACAGCAGCTCCGACGACATCCTGCTGCGCTACCAACACCCGGCTTTGCAGGCTTTGTTCGGCTTTATCTCCGATGCGGTTTTCGAAATCGCCCGTACCCTAAACGGGGCCATCTGGCAGCAGGCCGGGGTCAAGAACCTGCGCATGGAGATTGTGGGGGCCTGGTTCCAGATTCAAAACCGCTACGGCTTCCACGATATCCACAACCACGGCAACTGCTCGTGGTCGGGGGTCTACTACGTGCAGCTCGACCCTGCCCAGAAGCGGCAGCAGCACCCGGTGCTGGGTGCGCTCAACGGCATCACCCGTTTTTACGCCCAGCACCTCAACCTGCTGGGCGGGGCCCACATGGACATGGGCAACGCCTACCTGCAGCAGACCACCTTCGATATAACCCCCGAGGAAGGGGTGCTGGTGGTCTTTCCAAGCTGGCTGCTGCACAAGGCCATGCCCTACGACGGCGAGCGCGACCGGGTGATTATCTCCTTCAACGCCCAGGTGCACGGCGAGCAGGGCAACAAGGCCTTCGAGTATGGCTTCCACTAGGGCAGGGGGAACTGCGAGGCGAAGGCCTTGACCTCGGCCCTGAGGGTTTCGGGGTTTTCGCCCTTCAGGGCCCGGTCAATCAGGTCGGCGATGATGGGCATGTGTTCTTCGGTCATGCCGCGGGTGGTGATGGCCGGGGTGCCGATGCGGATGCCGCCGCCGTGGATGATTTTCTCGGTGTCGTAGGGCAGGGTGCTCTTGGAGATGGTGATGTGCACGGCGTCGAGCAGCTTGGTGGCCTTGCTGCCGTTGAGGCCCTGGGGGCGCAGATCCACCACGAAGAGGTGGTTGTCGGTGCCGCCTGAGACGATGCGGTAGCCGCGCTTTTGTAGCTCGGCGGCCAGGGTCTGGGCGTTTTTGATGATCTGGGCCGCGTAGGTTTTGAAGGAGGGCTGCAAGGCCTCCCAGAAGGCCACCGCCTTGCCGGCAATCACGTGCTCCAGAGGGCCCCCCTGGGTGCCGGGGAAGATGGAGCGATCGAGGATGGCGGCTATTTCCAGGTCGTTGCTCAAAAGCAGGCCGGAGCGCGGCCCGCGCAGGGTTTTGTGGGTGGTGGAGGTCACGATGTGGGCATAGGGCAGGGGGGAGGGGTGCAGGCCCGCGGCCACCAGCCCCGCGATGTGGGCGATGTCGGCCATCAAGTAGGCCCCCACCTCGTCCGCAATTTCGCGGAAGGCCTTGAAGTCGAGGGTGCGGCTGTAGGCGCTGGCCCCGCAGATGATCATTTTGGGTTTGTGCTCCAGGGCCAGAGCCCGCACGTCCTCCATGTGCAAAAGCTCGTCCTCCGGGCGCACCTTGTACCCGATCACCTTGTAGTTGAGGCCGGAGAAGTTGACCGGGGAGCCGTGGGTGAGGTGGCCGCCGTGCGACAGATCCATGCCCAGCACGGTATCGCCGGGCTTGAGCAGGGCCGTGTAAACCGCGATGTTGGCGCTACTGCCCGAATGGGGCTGCACGTTGGCCCAGGCCGCCCCAAAAAGCTGCTTGGCCCGCTCGATGGCCAGGGCTTCCACCTGATCCACCACCTCGCAGCCGCCGTACCAGCGCTTGCCGGGGTAGCCCTCGGCGTACTTGTTGGTGAGCACGCTGCCCACGGCTTCACGCACCTGGGCCGAGGTGAAGTTTTCCGAGGCGATGAGCTCGAGGCCGTTGCGCTGCCGTGCTTCTTCCTGGCGGATCAGGTCGAAGATCAGTTCGTCGCGCGGAGGGGTTTCGGGAGCCTTGATCACGTTTCAAGTATAGCAATATCACAATGTCCGCTAAATCCGGTACACTGGGGCTATGAGTGTTTTGGGGCGCATCTCTTTGGTACTGGGGCTTGTCCTTCTGATCGTCGCGATTATCTTAGCCACCATGAATTTCATCACCATCCGCGACTACCTGGTGGCCCTCACGGCCCAGCGCAGCCGCGACTTTTACAATGTGAATCCGCGCCTTTGGATCACCTATCTGGTGGTCTTTGGCTCGGGCCTGTTCCTGGGGCTGGGCCTGGTCTGGAGCTGGATGGGCCGTCGTCGTAACTCCGTTGCCGAGTAGGCTGTGATCGGGTACCTCTACGTGCTGGCCGCCGCCTGCTTGTGGGGGCTCTTGGGGGTGGTCTCGCGCTGGGCCTTTGCGCAGGGGATAAGCCCCCTCGAGGTGGCCTTCTGGCGGGCGGCTTTGGGGGCGGTGTTGTTTGGGGCGCAGGCACTGCTGATGCAAAAAGTGCGCCTCGAGCGCGCCGACGCCTGGGCGGTGCTGGGCTTTGGCCTGGTGGGCATCTCGCTTTTTTACGGGGCCTACCAGCTCGCCATCGGGAGCGGCGGGGCGGCTTTGGCCGCGGTGCTGCTCTATACCGCCCCGGCCATTGTGGCCCTCTTCTCCTGGCTGTTTTTGCGTGAGCCCATGGACGCCCATAAGGTGGGGGCGGTGGGCCTGACCCTATTGGGTGTGGCCCTGGTCAGCCTGCAGGGGGGCGGGGTCAGGGTCACGCCGGCCGCGGTGTTCTGGGGCCTGCTCTCGGCCCTGACCTATGCCACCTACTACCTGTTTGGCAAGCTCTACCTGAACAAGTACGCCACCCCCACGGTGTTTTTGTACGCGCTGCCGGTGGGGGCTTTGGGGCTGCTGCCGTTTGTGCATTTTGTGCCCAAAAACGCCGAGGCCTGGACGGCCATCGCCTTTCTGACGGTGGCCTCCACCTTTTTGGCCGTCACCCTGTATTTTGCGGGGCTTCGGCGCCTGGAGGCCACCCGGGCCTCGGTGGTGGCGACTATCGAGCCGGTGGTGGCAGCCTTGGCGGCCTGGCTTTGGTGGGGTGAGCGCTTCAGCCTGCTGGGCTACCTGGGGGCGGGGCTGGTGCTGGCGGGGGTGGTGTGGATGGTGCTCAGGCCGCAGACGGGCGCTGCGCCTATTCGTCCGATTGCAAGGCCCGAACGTCCTCGAGGTCTTTAGGCGGCCCTTAGCGACCAGATCCTCGAGCGATACCTCTTCTACGTGAGTTTGCGGGTGCCCTGAAGGTTGTGTAGCCTGGGTGCGAGCGGAGGTAAAGGTGCGAGGACTCAAGTATTGGATGTGGTTGTTGCTCCTGCTTCTGGGCTTCTCCTGGGCCCAGCAGCAGATTGCCGTTACCTTCACCTACGACCCCCCCTACGGCCTCGAGGTGCGCTCGGTGAGCCTGCGCGGTAGCTTCAACAACTGGGCCGAGCTGCCCATGCAGAAAACCGAGGAGGGGGTCTGGCGGGTCACGGTGGAGCTGCCGCCGGGCCCCATCCAGTACAAGTTTTTCATCAACGGGCAGTGGCCCAAGGACATGTGCGAGGACGAGACCTTCGGCACCCCGCAGGTGGACGCCGAAGCCGAGGGCTGCACCGACGACGGCCAGGGCGGGAAAAACGCGCTGCGGGAGGTGGGGCGGGTGGCCGATGGGCCCACCGAGGCCGGTGGGCTGGCTTTGGAGCACGACCCCAGCCAGCCGCGCTTCGTCTCGCAGGCGGCGGGCCGCCTGTCGGTGCGCTTCCAGGTGCCGGCGGGTAGTATTCGCGCTGCGGTGCTGCGGGCCGAGCGCGACCACCCCTTTGCCCTGCAACTGACCACGCCCGAGGGGGAAACCTGGCGGGTGGCCCTGCCGCCCGGGCTCCGGCAGTACCGCATTGGAGTGGTGGACAAGGAGGGCCGGGAACACACCTTTGGCCCCTTTGAGGTGCCGGCCCGGGTCTTCCGGGCGGTGGACTGGGTGGCGGGGCGGGTGGGGTATCAGATCTTCCCCGAGCGCTTCTGGAACGGCGACCCCCGCAACGACCGCCAGGCCCTGGAAACCTCCCAGGCCCGCTTCGACCAGACCTGGAGCGGAAAACCCCCCTACCTTTCGCGCTGGATCGACCCGCCCGGCGACTACCACTGCTGCCAGCAGTACTACGGCGGCGACCTGGCCGGGGTGCTGGAGCGCCTGCCCCACCTGCGCGCGCTGGGGGTGAACCTGATCTACTTCAACCCCCTCTTCGACTCCGGCTCGGCCCATGGCTACGACACCCACGATTATGTGAAGGTCTCGCCCAAGTTTGGCGACAACGCCCTGCTCAAGCGCCTGCTGACCGAGGCCCGGCGCCAGGGCATCCGGGTGATCTTCGACTTCGTACCCAACCACACCGGCCTGGGGCACTGGGCTTTTCAGGACGTGGTGAAGAAGGGGCCTAAGTCGCGCTACTGGGACTGGTACTTCATCCGCCGGTGGCCCTTCACCCCCGGCGATGGCCGGGCGTATGTGGGCTGGGCCGGCCTGGGCAGCCTGCCCAAGCTCAACACCGCCCACCCTGAGGTGCAGGACTACCTGATCCGGGTCTCCCGCTTCTGGCTCAACTTTGGCTTCGACGGGATCCGGGTGGATGTGGCCAACGAGATCTCCACCGAGTTTGTGCGCAAATGGCGGGCCGCACTCAAGGCCCTGAAGCCCGAGGTGTATCTGGTGGGCGAGGTCTGGGACCTGCGCCCGCAGTATCTGCAGGGCGACCAGTTCGACTCGCTGATGAACTACACCCTGGGGCGCGGGGGCTCCCCCCCGGCCATGGGGGGCCTCCTGGGGTTTGCCAGGGGGGGGCCCTTGCAGAGCGGGCGGCGCGTGCTGGGCGAGCTGGCTCGGGTCTACGCCACCTACCCCGAGGCGGTGGCCGCCATGGGCTTCAACCTGATCGGCTCCCACGACACCCCCCGCGTCCTGACCGACCTGGGCGGGGGTGGCCTGCGCGACACCCCCAGCCCGGAGGCCCTGGCCCGGCTGCGGCTGGCCTCGGCCATGCTCTACGCCCTGCCGGGGGCCTCGGTGATCTTCCAGGGCGAGGAGTGCGGCTTTACCGGCGAGCGCGGGGTGTGGCCCATCAACGAGCTGTACCGCTACCCCATCCAGTGGGACAGGTGCCGCGCCGATGTCCTCCAGCACTACCGCTTGCTGGGCCGCCTCAAGGGCCAGCTTAAAGCCTTCCAGAGCCCGCTTTTCCGCACCCACCTGGGCGAGGGCCCGCTGATGGCTTTTCTGCGCGGCGAGGGTGGCCCTGGCGAGGTGCTGGCGGCCTTCAACAACGGCCTCGAGGCCGCCCCGCTGCCCCTGCCCCCCGGCCAGTGGCGCGACGCGGTGGAGGGGCGGGTCTACCAGGGGCAGGTGCTTTTAGCCGGGCTGGGGTGGCGCTACCTCGAGCGGGTTCGCTAGGGTATTAAAGCCCATCTCGAACCTGTCTAAATGCCAGATGTGTCGGTCTGGCCAGTAATCCAGTACCGCATAGCCCAGGTCGGCGAAGGAGAACCTGAGGTGGGGCGTACCGTTGCCGGGGGAGAGGCCAAAAATGGCCCACAGCGCACAGTTGAGGATTTTCCCGTGGGCCACCACCAGGTACGAGCCCGCACCCCGGTTCACCAGGTTCTGAACCGCTCTGGCGGCGCGGGTGTAGGTTTCCCACTCGCTTTCTCCAGTGCCGTCGAATGGCCTTTCGTAAGGGCTGCGAAAAAGGGGCTTGGGGAAGCGCTGCTCGGCTTCCTCGTAGGAAAGACCGGCAATCTTGCCGTTGTCCTGCTCCATCCAGTCGGGGTCCAGCTCCAGCGGCACCCCCAGCCCTTCGCTCATCAGCTCCGCTACGGCCCTGGCCCGCTGGAGGGGGCTGGAGATGATGCGATCGAAGTGTAACTGCTTGGCGCGAAACTCCTCCAGGCGCCGCTGGGCCTGGGCCCGGCCCACCTCGGTGAGGGGGGCGTCGTAGCGGCCTTCGTGCACCCGCAGGTCGTCGCCCAGTGAGCGGCCATGACGCAGGAATGTGACCAGAACCCGACTCATGGGAGACAGATTACCAGAGCTGGGGAAAAGCCCGCAGCCACAGGCCCAGAAGAGGGGTGCGCTGCGCTGGGATGGGGCCAGGGCCATCGAAAAGCGCGGGAAGTCGGTAAACTTTTCCTTGTGCGTCGAGACCTGCTTCTGGGAGTGTTCTACCTCAACCTGGCCACGCTGTTCTGGGGCAGCACCTTTGTCTTGGTGAAGGATAGCCTTCAGACCCTGGGGCCGGGGCAGGTCAACTTCGTGCGCTTTGCCATTGCCACACTGGTTTTCCTGCCGTTTTTGCTCCGCCGCGACCCCCGGCTCTGGGGGGCGGGCCTCGAGCTGGGCACGGTGCTCTTTTTGGCCTACCTGACCCAGACCGTGGGCCTGCAGTACACCACGGCCAGCCGCAGTGCCTTTATCACCACGCTGTATGTGGTGGCCCTGCCCATGCTATTAGGGCTGTTGGGGCAGCGCCTGGGCTGGCCCATCTGGCTGGCGGCCGGGCTGGCCATTGGGGGGGTGGGGCTCTTGTCCTACGATGGCTCCCCGCCCAACCTGGGCGACCTCTGGACGCTGGGAACCGCCCTGGCCTACGCCGTGTACATCTGGCGCTTGGAACACTTTGCGCGCCGGCACGCAACCCTGCCGCTGACGGGCATTCAGATGCTCACCGTGGCGCTTTTATCGCTGGTCTGGATGCTCTGGGAAAAGCCCGTATGGAACGCGGCTGGCTTCCCCTATTTTTCCCTTTTGTACCTGGGCCTGGTGGCCTCGGCGCTGTGCATCTGGTTGCAGGCCCTGGGGCAGCGGCGGGTGCCGGCCCCCCAGGCGGCGGTGATCTTTACCCTCGAGCCCGTCTATGCGGCGGCCTTTGCCTACCTGCTTCTAGGTGAGCGGCTGGGCTTGCAGGGCCTGATTGGGGCTGGCCTGATTATCGCGGCCACCCTGATCAGCCAGCTCAGAAGCCCCAAACCCCATCCCGAGCAGATAACCCCGGAGATGTGACCTGGCCCAGGTTTTTGCCTGGCGGCAGGGCCTGTATATTGTGCAGGATGAAACCTTCGTATCCCCCCGCCCCCACCGCCCCGGTGGTCGAGGAGCTGCACGGGGTGCAGATTCCCGACCCCTACCGCCCCCTCGAGAATCCCCAGGCCCCCGAGACCCAGGCCTGGATCGAGGCCCAGAACCGGCTTACCTTTGGCCACCTCGAGCAGATCCCTATGCGGGAGACCCTCAAGCGGCGGCTCGAGGAGCTCTGGAACTACCCCCGTGTGCTCAGCTTCTTCAAGAAAGGGGGTCGCTACTTTAGCCTGCGCAACGACGGCCTGCAGAACCAGAACGTGCTGTACGTGCAGGAGCACCTGGAGGCCACCCCCCGGGTTCTGCTCGACCCCAACACCCTCTCCGAGGACGGCACGGTGGCCCTGAGCAACTATGCGGTAAGCCGGGATGGGCGCTACCTGGCCTACGCCCTGAGCAAGAGCGGCTCGGACTGGCTCACCTGGCGGGTGCGCGAGGTGGAAACAGCCCAGGATCTGCCCGACGAGATCCGCTGGAGCAAGTTCAGCGGCGTGGCCTGGCTGCCCGATGGCAGCGGCTTCTTCTACAGCCGCTACGACGAACCCCGCGAGGGCACCGACTACACCGGGGCCAACTACTTCCAGAAGGTCTATCTGCACCGCTTGGGCACCCCCCAGCAGCAGGACGTGCTGGTCTACGAGCGGCCCGACCAGAAGGAGTGGGGTTTTCAGGTCTTCGTGACCCACGATGGGCGCTACGAGTGCCTGCACGTGTGGCGGGGCACCCACCGCGAGAACCTGTTTTTCTACCGGCCCCATGGCTCAGAGGAGCGCTTTGTTGAGCTGGTGGGCGAGTTTGTGGCCTCGTTCGAGTTCATCCGCAACCAGGGCTCCCGCTTCTACTTCAAAACCAACCTGGAGGCCCCCCGGGGCCGGGTGGTGGTGGTGGATGTGGCCCAGGGGGGGCTGGAAACCCTGGAGACCCTGGTGCCCGAGGGCGAGGACACCCTTAGCTTTGCGGTGCCTGCCGGGGACGGGCTGGTGCTGGGTTACCTGCACCACGCCAGCCACCGGCTGGAGCTGGTGGATCTCGAGGGGCGCCCCAGGGGCCGCCTGCCCCTGCCCACGCTGGGTATGGTGCCGCTGCTGGCGGGTGAAGAGGACGACCCCGAAATCTTCTACGGCTTCACCTCTTTTTTGTACCCCCTCACCCTCTACCACCACCACCTGAGCACCGGCCAGACCCGGCCTCTGTTCACACCGCCCCTGCAGTTCGACCCTGGCCTTTACGAAACCCACCAGGTGTTTGTGCCCAGCCGGGACGGTACGCGCGTACCCCTGTTTCTGGTGCACAAAAAAGGGCTCCGGCTCGACGGGCAGAACCCCACCCTGCTGTATGGCTACGGGGGCTTCAACATCCCCATGACCCCCGCCTTCAACCCAGGGCGGCTGGTCTGGCTCGAGCAGGGCGGGGTGTTTGCCCAGGCCTGCCTGCGCGGGGGCGGCGAGTACGGCGAAGACTGGTACCGGGCCGGCACTTTGGAGCGCAAGCAGAACGTCTTCGACGACTTTATCGCCTGTGCCGAGTGGCTCATCGCCCAGGGCTATACAAAGCCCCAACGGCTGGCTATTCAGGGGGGCTCCAACGGGGGGCTGCTGGTAGGGGCCGTCCTCACCCAGCGCCCGGAGCTGTTTGGGGTGGCGCTGCCGGCGGTGGGGGTGCTGGACATGCTGCGCTTCCACAAGTTCACCATCGGCTGGGCCTGGGTCTCGGATTACGGCTCGCCCGACCACCCCGAGCACTTCCAGTACCTGCGGGCCTACTCGCCCCTGCACAACCTGAAGCCCGGCACCCACTACCCGGCCACCCTGATCACCACCGCCGACCACGACGACCGGGTGGTGCCCGCGCACTCCTTCAAGTTCGCCGCAGCCCTGCAGGCGGCCCAGGGCGGCCCGGCCCCCATCCTCATTCGCATCCAGACCAAGGCCGGGCACGGGATGGGCAAGCCCACCCGCATGCTAATCGAGGAACAGGCCGACATCTACGCCTTTACCCTGCATCAGATGGGCCTGGCCTAGCCGAAGCGGCCTGCAGCAAAGCCAGCACCTCTTCGTCCGAGGTCTGGGGGAAATGCTCGTACCACAGGCCAACCGCTTGAAAGAAAGCCGGGGTTTCCAGGCAGACCACCTCGTCTACCAGCGCCTGGATTTCCGCCACCGTATCGGGCGGGGCCACCGGCACGGCCACCACCAGCCGGGCGGGGTGGTGCTGTCGGGCGGCGGCGATGGCGGCCTTCATGGTAGCCCCGGTGGCCAGCCCATCGTCTACCAGCAGAACGGTTTTGCCCTTCAGGTCGGGGAAAGGCCGGTTGCCGCGGTACAGCCGCTCGCGGCGCTGCAGCTCGGCGAGCTGCTCTTGTTCGACGGCGGCCAGGGTGTCGGCCGAAACCTGCAAACTGTCCACAATCCCCTGGTTGAGCACCCGCCCCCCGCCCGCGGCGATGGCCCCCATGGCCAGCTCCTCGCGGCCGGGGGTGCCCAGCTTGCGCACCACCCATACCTCCAGGGGTGCGCCGAGCCGCCGGGCCACCTGAAAGGCCACCGGCACACCCCCTCGAGGCAGGCCAAACACCCACAGGTTGGGCTGCCGGTCGTAGCCCAGCGCCACCAGCCGCTCGGCCAGCAGCGCACCGGCCTGGTTGCGGTCTTTGAAGGGTTTCATTGCGACCTCCTCAGCCATCACCCTACTGCTTTGCCATTACCGGTGGATTACACCCCGGATCAGCCCCACCCCGGCAGGCTATACTGCTTCAGGTGAGCCAGATTCGGGCCGAACACCTCTTCAAGTTCTATCCGGTGGCCCTCAAAGAGCCTGGTTTTGTGGGCACCCTCCGGCACTTCCTCAAGCGCCGGTACCGGCAGGTCGAAGCCGTCAAGGACGTCTCCTTCCAGATTGAGCCGGGGGAGGTGGTGGGCTTTTTGGGGCCCAACGGGGCCGGCAAAACCACCACCCTCAAGCTTTTGTCGGGCCTGATTCACCCCAGCGCGGGGCGGCTCGAGGTCGCCGGGCACCAGCCCTTCCGGCGGGAGTACGCCTTCTTGCGCAAGATTACCCTGGTGATGGGCAACAAGCAGCAGCTCATCTGGGATCTGCCAGCGGCCGACAGTTTCCGGGTGAACGCCGCGGTGTACGAGATCCCCGAGGGCGAGTTTAAGAAGCGGGTGGCCGAGCTGAGCGAGATGCTTGCACTGGAGGGCAAGCTGAACCAGCCGGTGCGCAAACTGAGCCTGGGGGAGCGCATGAAGGCCGAGCTGCTGGCGGCCCTGCTGCACCGGCCCCAGGTCTTGTTTCTGGACGAGCCCACGCTGGGGCTGGACGTGAACGCCCAGGTGGCGGTGCGGGAGTTTTTGCTCGAGTACAACCGGCGCTACCGGGCCACCATCCTGCTCACCAGCCACTACATGGCCGACATCACTGCGCTGTGTGAGCGGGTTCTGATGATTCACCAGGGCCGGCTCATCTACGACGGGGGGCTGGCGGGTTTGCTCGAGCGCTTCGCCCCCTACCGCGAGGTGCACATTCAGCTGGGAAAGCCCATCGAAAAAGACCGCCTGGAGCAGTTCGGCGAGGTGCGGGCCTGGGAGGGGCTCGAGGCCCGGCTGCTGGTGCGGCGGGAAGACCTGGTGGGCCGGGTGAGCCGGATGCTGCACGAACTCCCCATAGACGACCTGGAAGTGCGGGAACCGGCCATCGAAGAGGTGATCGGGCAGGTCTTTGCCGATACCCGGCTGGTGACCGACGGTTAGGCGGGTTTGCTCCTTTGAGCGTTGGCCCGGCCTTCCGGGTCTGGGTTAGTCTGATGGTGCTATGGAGCGCACCCAACTGCTGGAGAAACTCGCCTCGGAAACCTTCGACGTGCTGGTGATTGGGGGTGGGGCCACCGGGGCCGGGGTGGCCCTGGAAGCGGCCAGCCGGGGCCTCAAAACCGCCCTGGTCGAACGCTACGACTTTGCCGAGGGCACCTCGAGCCGCAGCACCAAGCTGATCCACGGGGGGGTGCGCTACCTCGAGCTTGCCATCAAAACCTTCGACAAAGTACAGCTCAACCTGGTGCGCGATGCCCTGCACGAACGGGCCATCATGCTCAGGAACGCCCCCCACCTGGCCCGGCCCCTCTGGCTCCTGACCCCTTTGTACAGGGTGTGGGAGGTGCCCTACTACTACACCGGGCTGAAGCTCTACGACCTGCTGGCCGGCAGTGCGCGCCTGCAACCCGCGCAGTACATCAGCGCCAGGGGAACCCTGGCGCGCTTCCCCGCGGTCAACCCCGAAGGCCTCAAGGGCTCGGTGGCCTACCAGGACGGGCAGTTCGACGATGCCCGCTTCAACGTGGAGCTGGCCCTAACCGCCATGCAGCAGGGTGCGGTGGTGCTCAACCACCTGGAAGTGACCGGGTTGCTCAAGCAAAACGGCAGACTATCGGGCGCTGCTGTCAAAGACCGCCTGTCCGAAAAGGAAATTGAGGTTTCTGCTCGGGTGATCGTCAATGCCACCGGCCCCTTTTCGGACCATATCCGGCACCTGGACGACCCCGAGGCCCCCCCCTTGCTCAAGGCCAGCTCGGGTATTCACATTGTGCTGGACAAAAAATACAGCCCCTCCGATACCGGCTTGCTGATCCCCAAAACCGAGGATGGGCGGGTGGTGTTCGTGCTGCCCTGGCTGGGGGGCACCCTGGTGGGCACCACCGACGACCCCGCCCCGATTGTAGATCACCCCAGGGTGAGCGAAGCGGAGGTTGAGTACGTGCTCAGACAGGTAAGGCCCTACCTAGGAGCGATCCCCAGGGAGGCGGTGCGCGCGAGCTGGTCGGGCCTGCGCCCGCTGATTGCCCGTCCTGAAGCCGATACCGCCCGGCTGGCCCGCGACCACCTGATCCAGGAGAGCGCCTCGGGCCTGCTAACCCTGACCGGGGGCAAGTGGACCACCTACCGCAAGATGGCGCTGGATCTGGTGAACTACGCGGTCAAGAAATTTGGCCTGACGGCGGGCGAGTCGCGTACCGAGCGGCTCCCGCTGGTGGGCGGACAGGGCTTTGAACCCGAGGGGGCCCGGAAGCTCGAGCAGATGGGATTTTCCCCAGATGTGGCGCGGCACCTGCACCGGGCCTATGGCGCCCGCGCCCAGGCTGTGGCCCAGCTTGCAGCCGAGGGCTACGGAAACCGGCTGGCAACGGCCTGGCCCTACCTCGAGGCCGAAGTGGTCTACGCCGTGCGTCACGAGATGGCCTGTACTCCCATGGACGTGCTGGCCCGTCGCACCCGGCTGGCCTTCCTCGACACCTCGGCGGCGCTGGGTGCTGTGCCCCGGGTGGCCGAGCTGATGGGTCGCGAACTGGGCTGGGACGCAGATAAAGTGTTGCTCGAGCAGGAGAAGGCCAGATCGCAGATACTCGAGGCGGTATAAGGGGCTTGCTGATATGCCGCTGCAGATTTTCAACCAAGCCTGCAGGCCTGCATCTCACCATTTGATGGGCACGTACTGGATACCATTAAGCCCAGATGCCAGAAACGGAAAAGGCCACCCTGCACTACCAGAACATAGCGATTCGCTATACCATCCGCCGCAGCGCCCGTCGCCGGACGGTGGGAATTACCATCGATCCCCAAGGGGTGCGGGTGGCTGCCCCTGAGCGGATGCCCCTTGAACAAGTTGTGGCCCTGGTCGACACCAAAGCCCGTTGGATTGCCGAGAAATACGTGGAATTCAGGAACCGCCTGGGGCCAAGAAAGCGTTTCGTGAGTGGGGAGGAGTTTTTGTACCTGGGTCGCCGGGTCAGTTTACAAGTACAAACCGGGCCTTCTGCCTCGGGTGGAGGCAGGCGCGATGAGCAGGGCTTTCTCCTCCCGCCCGGGCCATTCGACTTTGACTTTCCCTGCAGGAGCCGACCAAAGACCGCGGTGGCCCTCAAAGGCAATGTGTTGCTGGTGCAGGCTGCCTCCAGCACGCACAGCCAGGAGGTGCGCGAGATGCTGGAGCACTGGTACCGGTCGCGCGCCGAGGAGATTATTACCCGTCGGGTTCAGCACTACGCGCTGCAGCTTGGCTGGCCCATGCCCAAGGTGCTGATCCGCAACCAAAAAAAGCGCTGGGGAAGCTGCAACGCCAAGGGGGAGCTGCGCTTCAACTGGCGGCTGGTGATGCTGCCCTTGCGGGTGCTGGATTATGTGGTGGTGCACGAGATGGCCCACCTCAAGGTGCTCAACCATGGCCCTCGCTTCTGGGCCCTGGTCGAGCGGATCATGCCCGATTACAAAGCCCGCCACCAGGCCCTGCACGAACTGGGGCTGGGCCTGTACTGGTAGGCCTCTCAAGGGGCCAGCCGCTCGATTTTCCAGCTTCCATCCGGCTGCAGGCGGTAGACCAGCCGGTCGTGCAGGCGGCTGGGGCGGCCCTGCCAGAACTCGAAGGTGTCGGGTTTCAAACGGTAGCCGCCCCAGTGGGCCGGACGGGGCACGGCCCCGGGGTAGCGGGCCCTGAGCTCCGCGACGCGCTGCTCCAGTTCCTCCCGGCTGGCAATCACCTGGCTTTGTGGGCTGGCCGCCGATCCGATCTGGCTGTCGTAGGGGCGGCTGGCAAAGTAGGCATCGGACAGCTCGGGCTCGGCCTTCTCGACCCGTCCCTCGACGCGTACCTGGCGCTCCAGGGGGGGCCACCAGAAATTGACACAGGCCCAGGGGTTGGCCTCGAGCTCCCGTCCTTTACGGCTCTGGTAGTTGGTAAAAAACACCAGCCCCCTTTCGTCCAGCCCCCGTAGCAAGACCACCCGGCTGCTGGGCCGCCCGCCGGGGCCTACCGTGGAGAGGGTCATGCCGTGGGGTTCGTGAAGCTGGGCCTCGAGGGCCTCGGCCAGCCAGCGCTCGAGCTGCCGGAAGGGGTTGGGGTCGGCCTCCTGCTCGCTGAGGGTGCCGTAGGTGTATTCGCTACGAAGATCGCGCAGCATGGCTGTATTATGCGCTTTTGCTCAGCGCCAAAAGGGGTCTTCCACTAGATTGGCCGGAAGGGACGGATAACCCTAGCCAAGCCGGTTTTTGCACGATATGGTAAGGGTGTCGGCGGGTAGATGTTACAAGCAAACTCAGGAGGTGAGGATGTACAAACGCATGCTGCTCCCAGTAGATGGCTCCCCTCCCAGTGAGCGCGCCGCGGCCTTGGGGTTGGCCCTGGCGAAGCGTCTGTCGGCTGCGGTGGTGTTTGTGCATGTCATAGAGCCGCACCGCTACCGTGAGCTGCGCGATAACCAGGAAGCCCTCGAGCGCGCCCGCACCGTAGGGAAAGCCCTCCTGGAGCAGTGGGCGCGCAAAGCCGACCAGGCCCAGGTGGCCTGTTTGACCCAGCTCACCAGCACGCAACCAGAAGGCCGCCCGGGGGTGGCCGAAGCCCTGATGGACGCGGGGGTGGCCCATGGCTGCGACCTGGTGGTGATGGGCACCCACGGGCGCACCGGGCTGCCTCGAGTTTTGCTGGGCAGTGTGGCCGAACGAATGGCCCGCCTGGCCCCTACACCGCTCCTGTTGGTGCGGGGGGACGGGCTCGAGTCCACCTTATTCAGGCGCATCCTGGTCGCCTTTGATGGCAGCGCTTATAGCGAACTGGCCCTGCAACACGCCGATGCCCTGGCTGGGGCCCTGGAGGCCAGGCTCTCGGTGGTGTACGTGGTGCCCGACCTGACCCAGCTATACCGCAGCGCAGGCCGGGCCTGGATGTTCACCGATCAGGCCCAGCTCCAGACCCGGCTTGCCCAGGAACAGGCCCACCTGCGTAAGCAGGGCGAGCTCATCCTGCACGAAGCGGCCGGGCGTTGCACCCACGCTCCGGCGGTGCACACCGTCCTGCGGGAGGCCGGGCGGCACCTGATTGGAGAGCGCATCCGCCAGGTGGCCGAGGAGGAGCAGGCCGATCTGATTGTGCTGGGTACCCACGGACATACCGGGTTGCGCAAGTTTTTGCTGGGTAGTGTGGCCGAGGATGTGGCCCAGCAAGCCCGTCAGCCCATTTTGTTGGTACGCAACCCGGCCGCCCTGACCCACCCCGATGCGTCACACCTCCCCCCACCGGGGGAGCGCTAATGCAACGCGAGGAGGAGCCATGTACAAACGCATTCTGATTCCCACCGATGGCAGCGCCCCCAGCGAGACCGCCGTTAAAGCAGGCCTCGAGCTGGCCAAAAGCCTGGGGGCCGAGGCCACCTTGCTGTATGTGCTGGAGCCGGTGGTGCCGCGCATTCTGATTGGCCCCGAAACCATCCCCTACTACCCCGACCTGACCCGCGACCTCGAGGTGGCCGGCAAGCAGGCCCTCGAGCGGGCCGAGGGCTTCGCCCAGTACCTGGGGGTTCCGGCCAGGGCCGAGCTCAAGCAGGGCAACGCCGCCCAGGTCATTGCCGAGGAGGCCGCTGCGCACGACCTGGTGGTGATGGGCACCCACGGGCGCAGCGGGCTGGATCGGCTCCTGCTGGGCTCGGTGACGCAGAGGGTTCTACAGCGCAGCAGCAAGCCGGTGCTGGTGGTGCGTCACCCCGGAGAGGGATCTTGATGAAGCGCACGGGGCTCTCCCAACGGGAGGCGGCGGATCGATTGGCCCGTTATGGCCCCAACACCCTGCCCGAGCAGCCGCCAGAACCCCTCTGGCGGCGCTTTCTTCGTCAGTTTAGAAGCCCCCTGATCTATATCCTGCTCTTCGCCCTGCTGGTGGAGCTGGCCCTGTGGTTCTACGAGGGCCGCCAGGGAGCCCCTTTTGAAGCGCTGGCGATCCTGATTATCCTGCTCTTCAACGCAGGACTGGGGGTCTGGCAGGAGCGCCGGGCGGAAAACGCCCTGGCCCGCCTCAAGGCCCTGGCAGCTCCGCAGGTATGGGTGCTGCGCCAAGGGGTGCTGTCCCGCGTTCCCAGCCAGCAGCTAGTGCCAGGCGATCTGGTGCGGCTCGAGGCCGGAGAGCGCATTCCCGCCGATGGCCTGCTGCTGGAGGGCCAGGGCCTTATGGTAGACGAATCGCTGCTGACCGGCGAAAGCGTGCCGGTGGACAAGGGCCCGGGGGAGGAGGTGTTCTCTGGAACCCTGGTGCTGCGGGGCACGGGCTGGATCGAGCTGACCCGCACCGGCCCCCACAGCGCCATGGGCCGCCTGGCCGAGATGCTGGGCAGTATCCGGATGGAAAAGACCCCGCTCGAGCGGCGCCTGGACGCTTTTGGGCATCAGGTTGCCCTTTGGGTGGGCCTGCTGGCCCTGGCGTTGCTGCTCGGTATCCTTCTGGCGGAGGGCACCGCCCATTTTTCGAAGGCATTCCTGTTCACTGTGGCCCTGGCGGTGGCGGCTGTGCCGGAGGGCCTGCCCGCCGTTCTGACCCTGGCCCTGGCCCTGGGGGTAGAGCGCATGGCGGGACGCAAGGCCGTGGTAAGGCGGCTTTCAGCGGTGGAAGCCCTGGGCTCGGTCACGGTGATTGCCACCGACAAAACCGGCACCCTAACCCAGAACCAGATGGAGGTGCGGGCCACCGACCTGCCAGATCCGTTGCGGGGTCATCGGGCCATGGCGCTGGCCTCCGACGCAGAGCCGGGCAGCCCGGTGGGAGACCCCCTCGAGCTGGCCCTGCTCGAGCACCTACGCAAGGCCGGGATGGATGTGCCGGCCCTGCGCCAAGCGCACCCCCGCCTGTCCAGCCGCCCGTTCGATAGCGCCTGGAAGTACATGCGGGTTACGGTGGAGGAGGCCGGTCAGGTGGTGAGCTATCTCAAGGGTGCGCCCGAGGTGCTGCTGGCCCGTTGCCAGCTCGAGCCCCACGAGCGGGCCCTGTGGCAGGAGAAAATCGAGGCTTACGCCCACCAAGGCTACCGCTTGCTGGCCTTTGCCTGGGGGCCAGGAGAAGGGGAAGACCATCTGACCTGGCTTGGGCTGGCCCTGCTCTGGGATCCGCCCCGGCCCGAAGTACCCGAGGCCATCCGCCGCGCCCAGGCAGCGGGCATTCGGGTGCTGATGATCACCGGCGACCACCCGGCTACCGCCCTCGCGGTGGCGCAGCAGGTCGGTATTCCGGGCCAGCGGGTGCTGACCGGTGAAGATATTGAAAGCTACACCCCGGAGGGGCTGCAACGGGCCCTGCAGGAGGTTAACGTGTTTGCTCGAGTCTCCCCCGAGCACAAGCTGCACCTGGTCAATCTGCTCAAGGCTCAGGGGGAGATTGTGGCTATGACCGGCGATGGAATCAACGATGCCCCAGCCCTCAAACGGGCCGATGTGGGGGTGGCGATGGGGCAGCGCGGCTCCGATGTAAGCCGCGAGGTGGCCGACCTGGTGCTCTTAGACGACAACTTCGCCACCATTGTGAACGCCGTCGAAGAAGGGCGCAACATCTACGAAAACATCCGCTCCTTCATCCGCTTCCTCTTTTCCACCAACGTGGCCCTGGTTCTGTTGGTGGCCGGGGGCGTAATTGGGGCAGCCTTGCTGGGTTTGCGCGATGCTGCCGGCGCGCTGCTGGTGCCGCTCACGGCGGTGCAGCTGCTGTGGATCAACATCATCGCCGACGGGCCACCGGCCCTGGCGCTGAGCCTGGATCGGCATCCCGAGGTTATGCATCGTCCGCCCTACCACCCCCGCCAGCCCCTGCTGGATCGCTTCTCATTGGCCTTTATTCTGGGTACTGGGGTGGTCAAGGCCGGGCTGGGGCTGGCCTTGCTGGCCCTGCTACCGCTCTACCAGCTGGCTCCAGTGGCGGTACGCTCGGCACTTTTTCTCTACGAGTCGCTGGCCCAGTTGCTGTTTGCCCAGCCCTCGCGCCTGACTACCAGCCGCCCCCTAGGCAACCCTATTTTGCTGCTGATTCTTCTGGCAAGTGCCGGGTTGCAGATCCTAACCGTGACGCTGGAGCCCTTGCGGGCGGTGCTGGGACTCGCCCCCCTACCCGGGCCGGCCTGGGGTCTGGTGGGGGCTGCGCTCTTGCTGAGCTGGGCTTTTGCCATGCTTTTTGTGGTCTGGTTGCGCCAACACAACAGCCCTCAAACCCATCCCCTGCGATAGCAGCCGGCCTCCAAGGGCTCTGTACTGTCTAGCCGCGCAGCAGGCGCACGGCCTCTACGATGGCTTTGGTGTCCCCCTGGCCTTTGGCTAGGTCGGCCCGGCACTCCTCCAGGTAGGTCTCAAAGATGAGGTCGCCGGTGGCTTCCAGGGCGCTTCTGATGCCAGCCAGCAGCGTTAGGATTTCGCGGCAGTCGCGGTCTTCTTCCACCATCTTTTGCAGGCCCCGAACCTGCCCCTCCAGCCGCTTGAGCCGGTTCAGGATGCGGGTGCGGGCCTCGAGGTCGTGTTTTTTGACAGTGCGCATGGCGTATCCCCAGGGGGTATCGTACCCCAAGGTGCCCGCTCCTTCCAACAGCGGGGTTTTTACTCCAGCCGTCGCAAGAGCTGCTCGAGCTGGGCCCGGTTCACCGGCCCCAAGTGGCGGGCCAGCACCTTCCCATCGGTGCCAATCAGCAGGGTGGTGGGCAGCCCGCTTACCTGGAAGGCCCGCTGCAAGCCGGCGCTGTCCAGGAAAACCCGGGCCGAAAGCCCGCTCTGGGCTAAAAAGCCCTGGATGGCCCCTACGTCCTCGCCGGCGTTGAGCAGCACGATGGGGTAACCTTTCTGCTGGTACTCCACCAAAAGGGGCATCTCGGCCCGGCAGGGGGGGCACCAGGTGGCCCAGAAGTTGAGCAGCATGGGTTTGGGGAGGTCGGCAAAGCGCACTTCCAGGGGCCGGGTCTGGCCGGGCTCGAGGTACTGCAGCACGCGGCTGGCCTCCGCGGGCAGGGTGGGGATCTGGGCAGGCCGGGTCAGGCTAAACTGCACCCCCAGGGGCAACAAGGCCAGCGCCAGGGCCGCGCCGCCCGGTAGCAAAAGCCGTGGGCTTTCTTGGCGCAAGAGCCAGACCGCGGCCAAAGCCCCCACCGGAAGCCCCACCCACCAGTTCCAGCCCCCGCTGCGGATGTCCACAATGCCCAGGAGGGCGGCCCCCAGGCTGGGCCAGGTGGAGAGGTGGGCCATCATATAGCCCGTCCGGGCGGCCAAAAGCGCTGCCAGCAAGACCCACCAGGCTTTGCTTTCCAGGCCTTGCCGGGCAGCCAACCAGATAAAGGCCAGAATGCCCACCAGCAGGGCCAGGTTGGGCCAGCTCAGGGCCAGAGGCCCCAGCACGAGGGCATCCGGGGTGAGTTTCATCGGCTATGCACCACCCATCCCAGCGCCAGCAGCGCGACCCAGGGGGCTACCCGGCATAGTGAAAACCCACGCAAACGGCAGGCCAGCCCGCTATGCAGGCGCTCCACCCCAACTTTTATAAAGCGCGCCATATCCGGGGCCATTATACCCCAGGGGGATATTATGTGCAAATGACCTTCTGAATAGAGAAGTACCGAACCAATTTTTTCGTAATCGAGAGGGTATGCATCGCGGTAGGCTGGGTTGCATGGGCGAGCCAATGTTGTGGGCGTTGAACCCTGGTGTACGAACGGCCTAGCGCATCTGGGCGGTGAGAGTAAAGGTGAGGGTGGCCCCACCCTCGAGCCTCAGGGTTATCGGCACCTTCTGCCCCTCCTGCAAGGGGCGGGGGTTCTTGTCGCGCAGGCCGTAGAGCATCAGGTGGTACTTGCCGGGCAGGATCTCCAGCCGGCCTCGAGCGGGCACGGTGAGGGTTTCCACCCGCTTCATGGCCGAGATGTCCAGGTGGTCGTCGTGGCCGGCGTGCGTGGTCTGGTGGAACTCCACCCGGGTGGCGATAGGGGTGCTGGCCCCCAGGATGCGGATGGGCTGGTTGCTGGGGTTGTAAAGCACCAGGTAGGCCGCGGTGATGTTGCCCGGCACCCGCCGCACCCAGCCCTGCTCGAGCTTTAGCGTGGGCTGGGCCTGGGCTAAGCCGATGAGCACAAAGAGAACAGAAAGAAAAAACCTTTTCATGCCAATCACCATTGTGAGCGCAGGCTAGGAGCGCATGTGTAAGAAGCCGTACAGCCCTATCTGTCCCGTCTGGCAAAGCGCCAGCCCGCGCCCACAAGCCCCGCGCCGACGCTCAGCAGACCCACCCCCAAAGGGAGTAAACCGCCGGTAAAACCCAGAAACTCCCTGAGCAAGTATCCGGTGGGCCCCACCAGCACCGGGGCCTCGAGGGCATAGAGAAGCCCTACCCGGAAAAGCTCGAGGGGGTTTAGGAGCACCGCCGGCAGCAAGAACCTTTCCAGGGGGTATTCCCGCAGGGCCACCGCTATTCCCACCACCAAGGGGTCGTAAGCCAGCACCAGCAGCCCCCAGACCAGGAGGCCTACCCCCAGGGCCCGGGCGGGCTCGAGGCCGGCCCCCACCCAGCCGGCCAGGGCCACCCAGAACCACAAAAGCCCCAGGCCGCTCAGAAGCAGCAGCCCGGCGGCCTTGCTCCCCAGCCCCAAAAGCCCGGCAGCCAGGGCCAGCCCCCCCAGGATGGGTAGGCTCAGCCCCAGCCCCACCCCCAGCACCCCGCCCAGGTAAAGCCGGGCCGGGCCTTGGGGCAGGCCCGCCCAGAAGGCCCAGTCTTCCCGTGGGGTGAGCATGGGAAGGGCCAGGGCCAGTACCAGAGGGGGCAAAAGAAGCGAAAGCGCGGCGAAAAGCGAGACCACCGCCACCGCCTCCCCCCGGCCCTGGAAGGCCAGGGCCAGCAGGGGTAAAAGCCCAAACGGGGCGAAGGCCCAGGGGTTGCGCAGAAGGGCCCTGGCGTAGAGGGGCAGCAGGGCCATCCCTACCTTCCGTAACCGGGCACCCAGGCCCGCTGGCGGCCCCTGGCTAAAAGGTTGTTCCAGCGTAGCTGTTCGCCGGCGTGCTGGGGTTTTTCCCGAAGGTAGGCCTCGAGGGCCCCTGGGCTGGCAAAGGCCAGCAGGCCTGTCCCCATGGGGGTACGGATGCGCTCGTGGTAGAGGAAATAGGCCTGCTGGGCGGGGAGGAAGCGGGCCGCCTGGCGCTCGGAGGCGGCAAAGTCGGCCACGTAGACCTCCCGCGGGGTGGCCTTAGGCCCGCCGTAGCCCAGCAGATGGTCCAGCAGGCAGCCCACGTCGTCGTAGTGGTAGACCCGGCCGGTGCTGGTTACCATCTGGGCCGCATAGCGGGCATCCAGGAGGGTCATATTGCAGTAGGGGCAGGCATCCACCCCCACCCGCAGGGGGCGGGGTGCGGCCAGGGTTGGCTGGAGCAGGCCCAACCCCAGGGGCAGGCCCAGCAGGCTTTTTATAAGGGTACGTCGCTTCATTGCAGGGCTCCTCCAAAAGCGGGGGCAGACTCTGCCCCCGCCCAGACTATAGCGCTTATTTCAGCAGCCCGGAATGCTTGGCCAGCAGGTTCACCAGGCCCATCTCCGGCAGGGGGGCCAGGTCCAGCAGGGTCTGCCAGTCCAAAATGCGGGTGCGGCCCAGATCGGGGATGCCCTTAGCAAAGGCCATGGCGGCCTCGGGGGTCTTGAAGGCGGCGATCTTTGCGTCCATCACCACCCAGCCGCGCTTCTCACCCCACAGGTACACGGCCTGGCGGGCTGGGATCAGGCTCACTGCAGCCGGCCCCTTGGCCGGGTCGTAGGCCCCCCGGTCGGTTACGTAGAAGGTGCCCTCCACCCCATCGCGCAGGCCGTAGACCCAGGCGTAGTTCACCATGCAGGCGATGGACTCGAAGTGGTGGGCTTCCCGGCCCTTGGCCGGCTCCTTGAGGGCTATCTGGCTATAGGTCTGCTCGAAGAAGCCAGGGGCAAAGGTGCGGCCCATCCAGGCCCCGGGGGCAGGGGTTTTGAGGGGCATCTCGCAGAAGTCACAGGTGCCGTTCTCCCAGGGGATGGGCTTGGGGGCGACGGTCACGCCCATGGCCTGGGACGTAGAGGGGCTGTGCTGATGGTTCTGGTGCATGTGCTGGGCCAGGGTCTGGGCCAGCGCGCTAGAAGCTCCTAAAGCCGTAAGCAACTTGACCACTTCACGACGGTTCTTGTGCATACTCAATCCTTCCTTGTCGAACCACCCGGCCGTTTTCCAGGTAGATGTACCGCTCGGCCAGGCGTGAGATTTCCTCTTGTCGATGGGCCGAAAGTATCACCAGTCCGCCCATGGCCAGGTGGGCCGCAAGCCAGTCCTGTAAGCAGGCCAGGCCCTCGCTGTCCAGGGCCGAGGCCGGCTCGTCCAACAGCCACAGCGGGGGATACCCCATCAAGCCAGCGGCCAGGGTCAGGCGCTGCCGCCAGCCCCCGGATAGCTGGGCAACCGGTTGTTTGAGGCGGTCTTGCAGGCCCATGCGCCAGATGGCCTCCTCCTTGCTGGCCGGGCTGGCCCCTTTGAGCCGACGGGCGGCTTCCAGCACCTCCTCGGCCCGTAGGGTGGAGGGGAAGGTCAGGTGCTGGGGGATGTAGGCGCGCACCCGGGCCGCCGCCAGGCTGCGGGGGGGGTGGCCGAAGAGGCGCACCACGCCGCCATCGGGCCTGAGCCGCCCGGCCAGCAGGCCTAAAAGGGTGCTCTTGCCTGCCCCATTGGGGCCCAGAAGGGCCAGGCTGCCTGCGGGTAGATGAAGGTCTACGCCCTGCAGACGCCCTTTTTTAGACAGGTCTATGACCTCAACCATACACCTCCCCACAGGCTGAGCAAAGCCAGCCCCAGCCAGGCGGCCGAAAGGCCAGGCCGGGGTGGGGGCAGGGACTGGGCCTCGAGATCGGCCAGGGCCAGCAGGCGCAGGCCGGGCACCCGGGCCTCGGCGGCCTCCCAGAGCAGCACCCCGGGCGAGAGGGCAAAAAGGCTCAGGTCGGGCTGCCGGGCGCTCAGCAGGGCGAAGCTGCTGCTGGGGAGGTGGGGCACCGGCAGGGGGGCGGCGCGGTCGAAGGCGTTGCCCCGGAGGGCCACCCTGGCCTGGGGGTCGTCCACCGCCAGGTCGTGGAGGTTGCCCACAAAGGTGTTGCGCTGGGCGGTGAGGGTGTTCCGGTCGGTCTCGCGGGCGAAAAGCAGAGCGGTGCCGTTGGAAGTAAAGCGGTTGGTCTCGAGCCAGACCTCCCGCGAGTCCAGGGACAAAAGCCCAATGGTGTTCCCCTCAAAGCGGTTCCCCCGCAGCACCGCCTTCCACTCCTCCTGCAACAACAGCCCGTAGCGCAAAGGCCCTACCTCCCGGGCGAAGAGGTTGCCCTCCAGGCGGTTCTCTGCCCCGTGCATGACCGCCGAGCCCACCCGGTTGCGCTGGCTCTGGTTGTCCCGCACCCGCGCCCGGTAGGAGAACATCAGGTGCAGCCCGTAGCGTTTGGCCCCCTCCAGCCGGTTCTCCTCCACCACCACCCGCTCGCCGTATTCCACATAGAGGTTGTCCAGGAAGTTCGCAATACGGTTGGCCCGGAAGACCACGTCGTCGCTGCGGTAGGCCTGGAGGCCGGGGGCGGCCTGGGTGCCGGTCAGAAGGGAGTGTTCGACCCGGGCCCGGTGGGACTGCTCGACCCGGATGCCCGCGGTCACCCCCTGGGCCCGCAGCCCCCGCACCAGGCAGCCCTCGCAGCGGTAGAGCACCACCGCGGCGTCGGGCTCGTAGAAGTCGTCGCCCGGCCCAACGTTTCGCACCTCGAGGCCCTCCACCACAATCCCCGGGGCCGAGAGGGTGAGGGCACTGCCCTTGCCCCCCCCATCCAGCACAGCACCGGGACGGGCCACCAGGCGCACCCCAGGGGCCGTGATGACCCAGGGGCCGCGGTACAGGCCGGCCTCGAGCACCACGGTCTGGCCGGGGGGCAGTGGCGGCAGGGTCGCCGGGGGATGGAGTATCAGCATGGCTACAGGAAATACGTCTCGTCCTGGGAACGAGCGGACAGCAGCAAGCAGCAGGTTTTGAGGTAGTAGGCCCAGGGCTACCTGCGGGCCCCAACCTTGGGCGGCGGTTGTGCTAGTCCAGCAGGGGCGGCCCCCGGTTGAACAGGGGAAAGACCGGCTGCACCGGGGGCTGGGCGGTCTCGAGCGGCGCCAATCCTGCTGCCCTCGGCGGCACGGGCAGCGGCAACGAGACCAGGGGCGCCACCCCGTCGCTGAACCCCCCCATCACGCAGAGGGGGCAGTGGGGCTGGTGGGTGTGGGTGGGGGAGGGGGTGGGCTGGGTGTGGGAAGTCCCTGTGGCAAAGGTACAGACATCGGCACCCGCCAAAAAACTCACCGGCAGGGCCTGGCTGCGCGGGTCGCGCAGGGCGTACTGGCTCGAGACCAGGAGCACCAGCCCCGCCAGGAATAAAGCCCAGGGGGTGCGGTGGACTCGAGCCGGGGCCGGCCACATATCTGGAACCAGTATAGCCAGGCCCCCCCTAGGGGCAAACGTCCCGCAGTACATATCCCCCAGGGGTATGTTATACTGACCCATGAAGAGCCGGCCTTAGGCTGGCACAAGGAGACCAAGCATGAGCCAACTCTACGACGTGGTGATCATCGGGGGCGGCCCCGCCGGGCTGACCGCAGGCATCTACACCGGACGGGCCAACCTCAAAACCCTCATCCTGGAAAAAGGCCTGCCGGGGGGCCAGATCGCCCAGACCGAGGAGGTGGAGAACTACCCCGGCTTCCCCGAGCCCATCAGCGGGGCCGAGCTATCCGAGCGCATGGTGCAGCAGGCCAAACGCTTTGGGGCCGAGATTGTGATGGACGAGGCCCGGGCCGTGGAAAAAGCCCCGGAGGGCTTTGTGGTGCGGGGCTACGAGCAGGACTACCGCGCCCGCACGGTAATTCTGGCCACCGGGGCCAACCCCAAGAAGCTGGGCGTACCCGGCGAGGAGAAGTTTTATGGCCGGGGTGTGAGCACCTGTGCCACCTGCGACGGCTTCTTCTACCGGGGCAAGGAAGTGGTGGTGGTGGGTGGGGGCGACGCCGCGGTGGAGGAAGGCCTCTTCCTCACCAAGTTTGCCAATAAGGTCACCCTGGTGCACCGCCGCGACACCCTGCGGGCCAACAAGACCGCCCAGGCCCGGGCCCTGGCCCACCCCAAGATGCAGTTCATCTGGGATACCGTGGTCGAGGAGGTGCTGGGCGAGGAGACCGTGACCGGGGTGCGCCTTAGAAACCTCAAGACCGGCGAGGTCTACGACCACCCTACCGACGGGGTCTTTGTTTTCATCGGGCATGAGCCCAACACCGGCTTTTTGCAGGGGGTGGTGGAACTCCGACCCGACGGCTACGTGGCGGTGCGGGACGAGATCTTCACCTCGGTGCCGGGGCTGTTTGCCGCGGGCGATGTGGCCGACCCCATCTACCGTCAGCTTTCGACCAGCGTGGGGGCCGGCACCCGTGCGGCCATGATGGCCGAGCGCTACCTGGCCGAGCAGGAGCAGGCCGCCGTGCACTAAGGAGCCCCCGTGGAAGCGGCCGTTCCAGCAGCGCCCAGCATGCGCTACCTGAACCCCGCCTGGTTTGCCGCGGTGATGGGTACGGGGGTGCTGGCCCTGGCCCTGGCCCAGTTCGGCCTGGTGGGGCTGGCCCTACCGCTTTACGGGCTGGCCCTCCTGGCCATGGCGGGGTTGCTGGGCCTCTACCTGGTCAAGCTCCTGCGCTTTCCCCAGGCTGCCCTGGCCGACCTGCAGCATCCCCTGCTATCCCAGATGCTCCCCACCCTGCCCATCGCCCTGCTGGTGCTGAGCCTGGCCACCCGGGCGCTGCCTTTAGGGCCCTGGGCAGTTCCTCTGGGCCAGGGGCTTTTTCTGCTGGGGACGCCGCTTATTTTTGTGGTGGGCCTGTTGGTGGTCTACTGGGTGAGCACCCGGCTCAGGCTGCCCATTGAGGCCGCCAGTGGAGCCTGGTTTATCCCGCCGGTCTCGGCTTTGCTGGTGCCCATGGCCGGGGGGCTCTGGCTTTCCAGTTTTCCCAAAGCCTGGCAAAAGGAGCTTTGGGTGGTGAGCGGCCTGTTCCTGGGGATTGGGCTTTTTCTGTTCTTGTTCGTGCTGCCGAGCTTTTTGCAGCGCTTGTATGGGTATGGCCGCCTCGAGCCCCACCTCCTGCCCTCGGTCTTCATCGGGCTGGCCCCGGTGGGCCTCTTGGTGCTGGCCCCCTGGCGCTGGCTCGAGGGCGGGGTGCAGGCCGGGTTCATCCCGGAGAGCTATGGGGCGGCCTGGCCGGTGATCGGGCTGGCGGTCTGGGGGCTGGGTGTATGGTGGCTGGCCTACAGCCTGCTGCTGCTGCTGGATACCCTGCTGGTGGAGTGCCGCCGGATGCAGTTTCACTTTGCCCCCGGCTGGTGGGGGTTTGTCTTCCCCCTGGGGGCTTTTACCCTGGCCACGCTGGCGCTGGCCCGGGCACTGGACTCGGCCTTCCTGGGCGGGCTGGCCTGGGGGCTGCTCGGGCTGTTGGGGGTGTTCTGGCTGTGGGTCGTGTTCTATTCCATTAGGGCCTGGGCGGGCCTGGGGGCCTTGCGCCCTCCCAAGGGACCGTAGAAACAAGCCAGACATGGCCTCAGGGCTGCGAATGCCCGGATATGCGGGTCTGGGTGGGCGCCTGTTGCCCGTGGGCATTTGACGCCGGATTCAAATGATCACCCAAAGCAAAGACCTCCAGAGGCTGGCTTTTTGCATTCCAGAGCGCACCCCCTCGCTACGCTTGGCGAAGAAGGCGTATCCCTTTGGTTGGGCTGGTTCGGGGTGGGCTAACCCAATCCAGTATGATAAGTTTTCTTTATCAAAAAAACAAAGAAAGGGATTGATGGTTTGGGTTTGCCGTGCCTAAACTGGCCTCGAGGCCCGTCGTGTGAAAGGAGACACATGATCGGTGCCCTCGGATCGACTGCAACCCAGGCCCTTATAGCTAGCCGGCGGTTGGTGAGGCCGACCGGGTTTTTCTTGGGTGATGGAGGGGATTTTGTATGGGGCAGGATAAGGTGATGGTGCGCGAGGCTGGCCTGCTGCCGCCCGACGACCCTTTGCGCCACGAGCTCCACAACGAACTGCACGCCCGCCCCACCCCCCGCATCCGCCTCCCGGCCCTGGTGGTACAGGTGGCGGTGCGGCACGAAGGGTTCTCGCGCGAGGAGGAGTACGAGCACCTGCGGCGGCTTTCGGGGTTGGGGGAGCTCGAGCTCGACCAGCTCGCCGGCATCTACCTGCGCCTGCATCTGCCAGGGGGCTCGCTGCGCTGGGAGCGTCATACCGAGTTCAGTACCTATACCCTGATCCAGCCCTTGCCTGCGCTCGAGGCCAGCCCCGAGGCCGACCTGCTGGGCCACCTGATTGTGGATGCAAGCTGGCTGCGCAGCATCCCCGGCCGCACCCTCTCGGCGGTCAAGCTGATCATGCTGCACGGGGCGGTGGAGGAGGCCCTGACCCTGGCCTGCCCCTGGCTGGGTGTGCACAGCGTGGTGGCCTCGCTGATGGGCCGGAATGGCCATAGCTGCGCTGTGACCGACTTCCTTCTTCGGCCGGACGGCTTTGAGCAAATGGTGGTGGTGGCCCCACCGGGCACCAGCGAGACCCGGGCAGGCCGCATTGCAGCCCGGCTTCTGGAGATGGAGGCTTACCGCATGATGGCATTGCTGGGCTATCCGCTGGCCCGGGCTTTGCGTCCCATGCTGCTGGAGTCAGAGCGGGCCCTGGCCGGGATGACGGCCCGCATTCGCGACACCAACCAGGCCGATGCTGGTTTGCTGGACGAGCTCGAGGCCCTGGCCGCTCGGGTTGAGCACGCCATGGCCGAGCACAGCTACCGCTTTAGCGCCAGCGCAGCCTACCACGCCCTGGTCAAAGCCCGGCTAGCCGAACTGCGTGAGGCCCCCATCCCCGGCATCCAGACCATCGGTGAGTTCTTGCAGCGCCGCTTCAGTCCAGCCATGGCCACAGTGGAGTCCACCGCCCAGCGCCTGGCCGCCCTTTCCCAGCGCATCGAGCGGGCCGGGGCCTTGCTGCGCACCCGCGTGGACATCGCCCTCGAGACCCAGAACCAGGAGCTGTTGCACAAGCTCAAACGCGGCCAGGAGATGCAGTACCAGCTCCAGCGCACCGTGGAGGGGCTTTCCATTGCGGCCATCTCCTACTATGTGGTGGGCCTTCTGTACTACCTCTTCAAGGCCGGTAAGGAGGCCGGCCTGCCCATCTCGCCCGAACTGGCGGCAGGGCTGTCCATCCCTGGGGTGATGGCCGCGGTCTGGTGGCTTACCCGCCAGATTCACCACCGGCTGGCCTCGCAACAGAACCGGGTAGACTAGAGCGTTTCCCACCAATATTCCGTACAGCGTATTTTGCTGTACTGGGTGAATTGCCTGCCAACGTGGGGCCGGCCATTGTGGTAAACGCGATCAGGAAAGCAGCGTGTTTTTTAGCGCCTCGGCAGCGGGGTTGCCCAGCTCTTTGGGGTAGAACAGCCAGAAGAGCCGGCGCAGCTCCAGCCCCTTCAGGCGCAAGGCTCGCAGGTTGCCTACCCGGACGTTGGGCCGCACCACCACACTCGAGACGATACCCACCCCGGCCCCCTCGAGCACCAGCCGCTTGGTGACCTCGTGGTTGTCGGTGTAGAAGATGGGGTTGACCTCGAGGCCGGCCTGCTCCAGCGCCGATCCCAGCACCCGGAAGGTCATGGCCCCCGGCTCCCGCACAATCAGCGGAACCTCGGCCAGTTGTTCCGGGGCGATCTCTTCCTTTCGGGCCCAGGGGTGCTCGGGGGGGACGATCACCACCAGCTCGTCCTCGTAGAAAAGCTGCCGCTCAAAGCCCTCGAGGTGCTCCACGGCCTCCACCACGGCCAGCTCGAGCTCGCCCTGCAACAGCCGCTGCGTGAGGCGCTCAGAACTGCCGCTCTCCAGTTTGATGCGGATTTCCGGGTAAAGTCGTTTGAACTCGGTCAGGTAGCGCGGCAGCACGTACACCGCCATGGTGGTCGCGGCCCCGATCTCCACCCGCCCCCGCTCGAGGCGCTCCAGGGCCTGGGCGGCCTGCACAAACTCCTCCAGGGCCTGCACCACCCGGCGGGCCTGGGGTAGCAGATCCTGCCCCGTTTTGGTAAGCACCAGCCGGCGACCCTGGCGGTGGAACAGGGCCTGGCCGATCTGGGTTTCCAGCGCCTGCAAGTGCTGGCTTACCCCCGGCTGGGTCATGCCCAGGCTCAGGGCCGCGCGGCCCACGCTGCCCTCCTGGGCCACGCACAAAAACACCCGCAGGGCCTGAGGGTTGGGGAAGGGGCGGCGTCCATTCATAAGTAGATATTATAAAAAATGATAAAATCAGGCCTTTCGCTGCTACAACACTGTCCAGGCTTCCTCGGGGTGGTGGGATCGGCCGTTGCTGGGATGGGGCCGCCCACCGGGTCATCGCGTATGATTGGGTAGTTATGCCTAAACTCCTGGTAGCCCCCTCCATCCTCACCGCCGATTTTGCCCGCCTGGGCGAACAGATCCGCGAGGCCGAGGCCGCGGGGGTGGACTGGATTCACCTGGACGTGATGGACGGGCGCTTCGTGCCCAACCTGACCTTTGGCCCGCTGGTGGTGGAGGCCATCCGCAAGGTCACGGCCTTGCCCCTGGACGTGCACCTGATGATCGTGGAGCCTGAGCGCTACCTGGCCGACTTCGCCCGGGCCGGGGCTGACTGGATCACGGTGCACCACGAGGCCACCCCCCACGCCCACCGGGCGGTGCAGCAGATCAAGGAGCTGGGCAAGAAAGCCGGTCTGGCCATCAACCCTGGCACCCCCCTCGAGGCTTTGCTACCCCTGCTGCCCGAGCTCGACCTGGCCTTGCTGATGAGCGTGAACCCCGGCTTTGGTGGGCAAAAGTACATCCCTGCCAGCACCGAGCGCATCCGCCGGCTGAGCGGCCTGCGCCAGCAACTGAACCCGGCCTGCCTGATCCAGGTAGACGGGGGCATCAAGCCCGAGAATGTGGCCGAGGTCTACCGGGCCGGGGCCGATGTGGTGGTGGCCGGGAGCGCCTTGTTTAATAACCGGCCGGTGGCCGAAAATATGGAAAAACTGATGGGAGAGGTATATGCCGCTGGCTCTAGGTAAAGACGTTCTCGACAAAGCACGGCGTGAAGGCTACGCCGTGCCCAGCTTCAACACCAACAACCTCGAGATCACCCAGGCCATCCTCGAGACCGCCGAAGCCCTGCGCGCCCCGGTCTTCATCCAGGTCTCGGATGGGGCCCGCAAATACGCCGGACTGGAAAACCTGTCCAACCTGGTGCGCGATATGGCCAGCCGGGTCAGCGTCCCGGTGGTGCTGCACCTCGACCACGGGGCCGACTACAAGATGGTCTTGCAGGCCCTCCGGGCTGGGTTTACCAGCGTGATGATCGACGCCTCGCACCACCCCTTCGAGGAAAACGTGTGCGAGACCAAAAAGTGCGTGGAGGCGGCCCATGCCGTGGGGGTGAGCGTGGAGGCCGAGCTGGGGCGCCTGCAGGGCATCGAGGACAACATCGTGGTGGATGCCAAAGATGCTTTTCTCACCGACCCCGAGGAGGCCGCGCGCTTCGTGGAGGCCACCGGAATTGACTACCTGGCCATCGCCATCGGCACCTCCCACGGGGCCTACAAGGGCAAGGGGCGGCCCTACATCGACCACGCCCGCCTCGAGCAGATCGCCGCTAAGGTATCCATCCCCCTGGTGCTGCACGGCTCCTCGGGGGTGCCGCAGTGGCTCAAGGACAAGATGGCCGCCACCGGAGCCGACCTGGGCGACCCCACCGGCATCCACGACGAGGACATCAGGAAGGCCATTCCCAACGGCATCGCCAAGATCAACATCGACACCGACCTGCGCCTGGCCCTGACCGCCGGGATCCGCGAGGTGGTGGTGGGCAGCCCCAAGGAGTTCGACCCGCGCAAGATCCTGGGCAAGGGGCGCGAGTACCTCAAGCAGGTTATTCGGGAAAAGTTCGAGCTGATGGGCACGGTGGGCCGCGCGTGAACCGCCTCGAGCAGGCCTGAAAAAGCCCTACAGATCCTTGGCTGCCGGCATTTTGTTTGGCAGATAACCTCTGGTTATTCGCAAAATAACCAAAAGTAGCTTGCAAATCGATTTTTTGGGCACATACTATGACCTCTGAGGTGATGCAACTTGATCAAGCGTAACATCTCGCTCTTTCTTTCTTCAGCGGTGGTACTGCTAGGTTTGGGCGCTTATGTCTTCAGTGCACAGACAGCCATTGCCCAGGCCAGTCCCCTTTACGCCCAGTGCCAGGGCTGCCACCAGCCCAACGGCGCTGGTATCCCTGGGGTCTTCCCCCCGCTGGCCGGCCACGTACCCGAAATTCTGGCGGCCAAGGGTGGCCGCGAATACCTGATTCAGGTGCTCCTCTATGGCCTGCAAGGGCAGATTACCGTGAAAGGCACCAGGTACCAGGGGGTTATGCCGGCCTATGCTCAGCTCAAGGACGAAGATATCGCGGGCCTGCTCAATCACATCTCCACCCAGTGGGGCAACAGGTTCCCCGCCGGCCAGCAGCCCTTTACCGCAGCAGAGGTCAGGGCCCAGCGCGCCAAGACCCTCACCGCGGCGCAGGTGCTCGAGGCCCGCAACAAGCTGGGCTTGAAGTAATACCAGATTCGGTTAGTTCGGCGCCGGATGGCGGCGAACTAACCCGACCGACGGGAGTGCTCTAGGATTCAAAAAGATAGCCTCTGAATGTTTCTTGTTTGAAGATTATCTTTTTGAATCCGGTATAAACCCCACAAGCCAAACACCCAGGCCAATAGGGTCTGGGTGTTTTTCTATCGAGATGCCTTGGCCTTCAAATTATCTTGCGCAGAATCATGGCGATGTGGCCCTTGCTCATCTCCGTGTCGTCCGCTGCAGCCTGGGCCTCCCAGGCATTCAGGTATTCCTCCAACACCACCCCGGCTACCGCGTCCATGGCTTTGCGGGTTGCGTTGATCTGATCCAGCAGTTCGCTAAAGGGCCGCCCTTCCTCGGCCATCCGCTGCAAGCCCCGCACCTGGCCCTCAATGCGCTTGAGCCGACGTAGGAGGCCTTCCAGGGCCTCGAGGTCGGTAAAGGTGCCATCCAGCTTGGGCCTGCTTGGCTTCATCTGTTCCTCCGCTCACAGCAGTTTTTGCAGCCACTCGGGGGTGATTCTGAGGAAGAAGCTATTGAGCTGGGTAAAGGTGCCGGTGATTAGGAGAACGCCCACGGCGATCAGCACCACACCGGCCACCAGCTCCACCGCATGGGAAAGGCGGGCGGCGCGCCTCAGGAAGGCTCGAGCCCGCTCGGCAAAGAGGGCCACCAGCAAGAAAGGTACGGCCAATCCCAGGATATAAGCCACCAGCAGGTGGATGCCCCCGCCGGTGGCGGTGAGGGTGAGGATGCCCCCCAGAATAGGGCCAATGCAGGGTGTCCAGCCCAGCCCCAGCACGATGCCCAGCACAAAAGCCCCCCAGGGCCGGTCGGTGGGGCCCTCATAGCGCAGGTTCACCCCCCACCGGGGCCTGAGGCCCAGCATATAGAGCCCCAGCAGAATCAGCACCCCACCCCCAATGCGCGAAAGCAGGTCGCGGTACTCAAAGAGCAAGCTCCCCAGCAGGGTAAAGGGCAGGCCCAGCAAAAAGAAGATGGCCGAAAAGCCCAGCACAAAGAAGAGGGCGTTGCGGATGGGGCGGCCCTGCTGCCCCCCCAGGTACAGCAGGTAGGTGGGCACCAGGGGGAGCACGCAGGGCGACAGGAACGAGAGAACGCCGGCCAGGAAAGCGATGGGGAGGCTCAGGGTCATGGTCTGGGCTCGAGGGCTACCCCAGAACCGGGCAGGTGGTGGGCACCCTGGTGTGCTCGGCGTAGGGGATGACAGTGGCTTTGCTTACCTCTTCGCGGGCCCGGGCGGTGGTGCGGAATAGGTCGCGCAGGGCCTGGCTCTGGGCCCGGAAGAAGCCATCAAACTGGGGGTTGCCCAAAAAGCCCACGGCGTAGGCTTCGTCTTTGGCAGCGTCGTACTCGAGCACCACCGCAGCCAGGGCGTGGGGGGCGGGCCCTCCTTTGACCTCGCCGCCCCGGGTCACATCGAAGGACGAAAGGTGGGCGCAGCAGACCATGCGGGGGCCGCGGTTCCCTTCGGGCTTGTAATAGCCCATGGCGCCCAGGTTGGGGGCGGCGTAGCTGTAGCCGTGGGGGCAGATGCTGGTGTAGGCCACGATGCTCCTGCCCTTGCCCACCCCCCCGGGCCAGCGGTAGTTCTTGCCATCCGGCATCTTCACGTCTACCGGGGAGAGCTCGGCGTCCACATTAACCAGGATATTGGGGGTGGCTGCAAAGGGGTAGGCAAAAACAAAGGGCTCGTGGGGCTTGAGGGTGCTCAGCTTGAAGGGGTTGCCAGCCTTGTCTACCAGGAGCGCTTTTTGAAAGCTGGTGGCACTGGACTGGGCCCGTACAAACTCGAGCATCCCCAAGGGCGAAAGCTTGAGCAGCAGGCCCAGCGAGGTGCCTTTAGCCAGTAGGTCAAGAAAATTGCGTCGATCCATGCTTAACCTCAAGGGAGCTTGATCCAGGGGAAGCGTTTCTGGGTGTTGGGGTCGAGCTCCAACAGGGCGCGGGCGGGCATCTGTACTTTGGGTAGGGTCTGGGCGTTCATGGGTTCGCTGCCGTCGATGATCCCGTTTTGATAAAGGATATAGGCCACCACTGCGTACACCTCATCGTCGCTGAGGATGCCCGGTGTGGCAAAGGGCATGGCCCGGCGGGTGTAGTCGAAGAGGGTGGTGGCGTACTGCCAGTAGTTCCCGATGGCAAAGTCCACCGAGTCCACATCTTTGGTGATGGGGAAGGGCTCGGAGACCAGCCGGGTAAAGGCCCCCCCTTCGCCGGTGGCCCCGTGGCAGCTCGCACAGTGGGTGGCATAGACCCTGGCCCCCTCGTCTACCGTGCCCTGGCCGGGGGGCAGACCCACCCCGTTGGCCAGGATGGAGGGCCGGATGTTCCACTGCTGCACCTCCTGCTCGCTTAAGGGGGTGCCGATCTGATAACGCCCCTGGGCCAGCACCAGAGCCGAGAGGGCCAGGGCTGAAAGGGCTAGGTAGAACCACTTGCGCCGCATCACGACTCACCTCCACAGCCGCCCCGGCCCACCGCGCCGAGCCGGGCGGGGGCCCCGGCCAGGGTCTTGTCGCCGTTGACCACCTTGCCATCGGCCCCGATCCGCCAGGCCTGGATGGCGTTGTAGTGGTAGCGGTTGTTGCGGGCCCACTTAGCAAAAAACTCCTCCTGGGTGGGCTGGGTGTTGCCTTTTTCGTCCCAGGCCCGGCTCATGATCACCGTTTCGCGGCCATCCCAGACCCAGTTGTACTTGAAGCGCACCACCGAGAGCGCGTCGGGGGCGGGCTCGAGGCTGGCCTGTTTCCAGGTCTGGCCGCCGTCCAGCGAGACCTCCACCCGGCGGATGCGCCCGTGGCCGCTCCAGGCCAGGCCGCGAATCTCGTGGAAGCCCCGCGAAATCTGCTGCAACCCCGAAGGATAGGTGATGATGGACTCCGGATCCATCACCCAGGTAAAAGCATAGATCTTGCCATCGGCCATCACGTCGGTGTACTCCGAGGTCTCGTCCTTGCTCATCACCGGGGTGTCGGTCACCTGAATGCGCCGCAGCCACTTGACCTGGATGCTCCCCTCCCAGCCCGGCACCACCAGGCGCACCGGGTAGCCCTGCTCGGGCCGGATGGCCTCGCCGTTCTGGGCGTAGGCCACCAGCACATCGTCCAGGGCCTTCTCTAAGGGCAGGCTGCGGGTGTAGGCGGCGGCGTCCTGCCCCTCGGGAATCAGCCAGCGGGCACCCTCCTTGAGGCCCGCCTCCTTGAGCAGGATGGAGAGGGGTACCCCCGTCCAGGAGGAGTTGGAGACCAGGCCCCGGCTGCGGGTGGCGGTCAGGGTCATATCGGGGGGGTTGCGGTAGCCGTTCTGCCCGTTGCCGGCGCACTCGATGAAGTAGGTGCGGGTCACCGAGGGGAAGCGCTTGAGATCCTCCAGGGTGAACATCAGGGGCCGCTCGACCATCCCGTGGATCACCAGCCGGTACTCGGCCGGGTTGACGTTGGGCACCCCGGCGTGGTGCCGCTCAAAGTGCAGCGAGCTGGGGGTGACGACGCCCTCGAGCTTCTCCAAGGGGGCAAAGCTGGCCCCGGTGTGGCGGCTGCGCAGGTTGGGCGAGATGTAGCGGATCACGTCCTTTTCGAATTCACTGCGCTCGCCGTACTCGCGCAGGGTGGTTCCCAACACCTTCATGGTCTCGGTAGCGCCTTGGGGAATTTTGCTCTGGGCCAGGCCCCCGGAGAGCTTTACAAAGGCTCCGGCGGCCGCTCCTTTGCTCAGAAGTTGCAGCAGTTTTCGACGGTTCATTCGATGCGTTCTCCTTGGATGGGGTGGGGTAGACGCGGCCCCCACCCCGTGCCGCAGGCTCAGGCGCCTGGGCCAAACATGTCGCTCCACAGGCCCCGGGCCCATTCCAGCGCCAGGGCTCCGTTGGGCTTGGAGCGGTTGTTGTCTACAGTGGATTGCTGCCGAACCTGCCGGGCGGCCTCGTCCCAGTTGTGCTTGTGCGAGACCCAGATGGACTCCTCGTTGCTCACGAAGCTGTAGCAGATGTTGTCGGGCAGCGGGTTGGCAATCTCATCCAGGCGCTTACCGGCGATGCGCTGGGCGATGTGCTCGGCGATGATCTTACCGTCGTTGTAGGCCACCTGCCCGCTCTTGGGGTAGGGCACGTTGCCGATCACGTCGCCGATGATGTAAACCCGGTCGTCCCGCTCGGAGAGGAAGGTGGGCAGCCGCACGTTGGCCCAGCGGTCGCCCAGCCCTGCGGTGCGCACAATTTCCCCGGCTTTCATGGGCGGGATGATGTTGGCCAGGTCGAACTTGAACTCACCCAGGGAGGTTTTGACCTCCTTCCTGGCGTAGTCAATGGCCGTGACCTCGGCCTGGGGGATGTACTGGATGTAGTCCTTGTAGAGATCGTTGTAGGCCGCAGTGAAGCCGGGGCCTTTGGAGATGGGGCCGGGGTTGGCGTCCAGCACGATCACCTTGCCCTTGATCTGGTTGGTTTTGAGGTAGTAGGCCAGCATGGCCGCCCGCTCATAGGGCCCTGGGGGGCAGCGGTAGGGGGGCCTGGGAATGGCCAGCACCAGATCGCCGCCTTCGAAATTGTCAAGCTGGCGCTTGAGGGCGATGTGCTCCCAGGGTTTGAAGCCCACCGGCAGGAACTGCTTGACCTCGCTATAGCCCTGGATGGCCTCGTACATGTAGTCGATGCCGGGTGAGACCACCAGGTAGTTGTAGAAGACCAGGCCGCTGGTGGTGCGCACATAGCGGCCCGCCCGGTTGACCTCAATGGCCCGCTCGTTGATGATGGTGACCCCGGCCCGGGCCACGTTGGCGTAGTCGAAGACGATAAAGTCGAGATCCTTGACCCCGCCTAGGTACAGGTTGCTCATGGGGCAGGACATAAAGGCGGGGTTCTTCTCGATCAGCACCACCTCGATGTTGGGGTTCTTGCGCCGCAGATGCCGGGCGGTGCTCACCCCGCCCCAGCCGCCGCCAATGATCACCACGCGGTTGCCCCTGGCCGGCCCCAGCACGCTGCTGGGTTTGCTGAAAAACTCCTGGGCAAAGGCGCTGCTGGCTGCCGCCGCACCTGCTGCTGCACCTGCTTTGAGAAGCTTACGACGTGTTACCTGGCTCATACTTCCTCCCAAAACCCGAGCCACTTCGGGGGCTTTCCCTCGATAACCTCTGTGAGCTTGGGTTTAAAGACAAGTTTATCAGATTTTGTCCAAGCCCACGAAAGCCATAACAGCGGGTTATAACGCCTATTGCCCGGGGCGATAAGGCTGGCCGCCCACCCCCTCCAGGATCTGGCTCATCACCCGTCGGGCCTCCTGGAGCATGCCCATGGTGGCCTGGTTCTGGGCCACGCCCGGCATGATGCCCATCAGCATGGGTTCGATGGCCCCGACCAACACACCGCCGGGCACGGGTGCTACAAAGAAGCGGCACGGCGCGGCAAAACCGCCCGCGGGCTGGGTCATGAACATCTGGTAAGCCCACTCGCTCTTGCAAGGCTGGATGCCCACCACCTCGCCCATCCTGACCGAGGGCAGCACGTTGAGGCCGTTATTCCCCAGCTCGCTTTCGATCAGGAGGGTGAGTTCATCCACGCTGCCCCCTTCAACTTTGTACATCATGGCGGGCATCATGCCGGAGCTGGGGTCGGGTATCATGGCCGGGGCCACCTTACGGGGCAGCCCCAGGCTGGCAATGATCGCTTTGAGCTTGGCCCCCAAGAGCCGGCTCTTGGTGTTTTTGACCCCCAGCATGGCAAACATCAGGTCGGGGTCGAAGGTGCCCACCGTGACCATCCCGGGCCGGGCGGCATGCACGTAGATGGTGGGGGGCAGGATGATGGCGCTCATCAGGTTTTCCTCCACCGCTGCCAGCACCCCGGCCTCGGGCTCGAGCACCATCAGCAGGTAGTCGGGGAAGTCGGCTTTGAAGTTTTTGACCTGCCCACCCAGGTTCAGGGTGCGGGCCACCTTGAGCCCCTGGGCGCCAACGGCGGCCTCGAGGCGGGCCTGGGCCTCGGCCAGACTAACCCCGCGCAGGGTGGTTTCCAGCGACTGGGCCAGGGCCGATAGCGAGAGAATGAAACCCAACCACAGCGTCCACTTGATCTTCATAGGTCTCCTTTAGGGTCTTTGTACCGGCAGGCCCAGCTCGAGCCAGGCCCGAAAACCCCCATTCAGGTTCTTAACTTCGCGGTAGCCTAAGGCCCGCAAATAGGCCGCCGCCACCGCACTGACATGCCCGGTGCCGCAGTAGACCAGGATGGGCTTGTCTTTTTCTTTGGGTAGCTCGCCCAGGCGGTCGGGTAGCTGGCTGATGTGGATGTGCACCGAGCCGGGCAGGAAGCCCCTCGAGCGCTCCTCGGCGGTGCGTACGTCCAGGATAAAAGGCTCGAAGACCTCCACAAAATCCTTGGCCTCGGCGGCGTAGAGCAGGTAGCTGGCGGGGTTTGTTTTCTTGATGAAGTTGCCCATCTCCTGCAGCGAGGCCGGGCTCATCTCCTGGGCCAGGCCCAGCCCACCCAGCAGCACCAGCACAATCCAGCCCTTCCGCATAGACACCTCCTTTAGCGGGTGAAACCTGGTAGTTCGGTGAACTTGTTCTTGCCCTTGGTGGCCTCGGCCAGCATGTAGATAGAAAGCGCGATGTAGGGTTCGGAGTAAAACTCGGGCGCGGCGATACCAATGGACTCGTAGCAGAAAGCGATGCGATCCTGCAGGGTGTAGAGCTTGTCGGCCTCGAAGCGGTAGGCGGGCCACTCGTTGGACAGGCCCTGGCGCGGGCTGCGCACCGGCGAGAGCCGCACCCTGCCCCCGGCGTAGGCATCGTGGCAGATGGCGCAGTTCATGTCGCGGTCACCGGCCCGGTGGTACCACAGCTCGCGGCCCAGGTTGTACAGGGCGATCTCCTGGGAGGTTTTGGGCACCACATTGATGGGCATCTCACTGGACTTGGAGGCCACATACGCAGTGAGCGCCTTCACGTCCTCGCGCTTGATTTCTTCGGGTTTAAAGCCCTGGAGCCGCACCATGCAGCTCACGATGCGGGTCTCGAGATCCTCCACCCGCCGGGTATCGGCAAAATAGCGGGGGAGCTGGGTCAGGGCGCCCTCGAGCTTCCCCGGCCCCAGGCCAAAATCACAGGCCTCGAGGCTGGCCTGCTTGGGCCCGCGCTTCTGGTAGAAGAGCTCCTCGCCCTGGGCGGCATACAGCTCGCCGGGCAGAATGCCGGCAGTCTGGCGGAACAGCTCCCGCTGCCGCTCGGCTTCTTTGTAGGGGTCTACTTCTTGCTGCTGGGTGAGGGCGATGCTCAAGCCCAAGCCCAGCGCCAACAAAAATCCAATCCACAGGCTGCGGTTGCGCATGGCATCACCTCTTGGCATTGACCGGCGAGGCCGGATCGAGCAGGAAGGCGGTTACGTGGGCGGTTTCCTCCGGGGTCAGAATGCCGTGGTAGCCGGCCCGGTACATCAGCGAGCAGGGCATGGTGGCCCAGGCGTTGTAAATCTTGTCGTAGGTGTACTTGACCACCGCCTCGCTGGTGCCGCGCTGTCCGTAGTTCACCAGCCCCGGCCCCATCCGCCCGGCCCCGGGCTCCCGGGGGTCGCCGGTGTGGCAGGCGTAGCAGTTGCCTTTGCGGGGGTTGGTGAAAAGCTCCTCGCCCTTCTTCCAGTCCCCCATCAACTTGCCGTCGGCGGGGTACTTGATCAGGGCCCGCTGGCGCTCGAGGAAGGCCCCTACCAGCTCTGGGGGTAGTTTGTCGCGGTACTGCGAACACAGGGCCTGATCGGGGTCTTGCTTCATGCTCTCGGCAAACCTGCTGCCACCGTTCTGGATGGCCTGCTGTACCCGCTGCTGAAAGGGGCTGGGTTGCGACAGGGTAAGACCGGCCAGCAGCACAGCTAAAAGTCCTAATGTGTACCTTTTTTTCACTGCCACTCCTCCTGGTTATCCGGGTAATACATAGCGTTGATCCAGCACCCGCATGCTGGGGCGTGGGGGGATGTTGACGGTCTTGACCTGTTTGAGGTACTCAGCAATCAGCTCGTAGATGGGCCGGGGGGTGTATTTCTCTACCAGGGTGCCGCTGCGCTGGAGGCGCCCCCCAAAGGAGGCCAGGGTGTACTCCCGGTTGGGATCGAGCCGGCGGCCCTGGATGGCCACGTTGCGGATGCGCTGGCCGGTGGGGGCGTTCACCGCTAGTTCGTAGGTGAGACCGAAAACCCGGCTCATGTCGCCGCCCTGCTGGTAGAAGGGGTCGGGGTTGAAGGTGTTGGCCGCGACATCCTCGAGCACGGCCTGTAGGCGTTCGCCCTTGAGCTTGAACACGTAGACCTCGGGGTAGGTAAAGCCGGTGAAGGCCAGGATTTGATCCATGGTGATGGGCTGGCCCGGCAGGATGGCGGTACCCCAGCGGGTGCCGGGGCTGAAGGCCACCTCCACCTCGGGGTAGGCCGCCCGAATCGCCCGCCCGGCCAGCTCGTCCAGGGTGGAGTAGGTGGAGTCGCGCTTGTATAGTAGGGTCTCGGTGGTGCCCAGCACCTGGTCGAGGTAGTTTAGGTGCGGGGCGTAGGCTTCGCGGATGAAGGCCTCGAGCCCAGGGTCGGGCTTGATCAGGCGGGTGGCTACCGGCAGGGTCTTGGCCCGTATATCGGCAATCCCCCCTTTCTTCATCTGCAGGTCTACCCGCACCACGGCCTTGCCCGCCGAGCCCCCGGCCACCAGCCAGGTGTTGCCCACCCGGATGGGCCTGGGCGTAAAGTCGTGGGTGTGGCCGGTCAGAATCAGATCCAGGCCCTTGATGCGCCCGGCCAGGGCCAGATCCAGCGGCACACCGTTGTGGGAGAGCATCACCACCGCGTCCACGCCCTTGCCCCGCAGCTCGTCCACGTATTTCTGCAGCTCGTTTTCCCGGATGCCAAAAGACAGCCCCTCGGAGAACTCCTCGGGGTGTGAGACCTTCACATAGGGGAAGGTGGAGCCAATCAGGCCCAGGGTGTAGCCGCCAATCTCGTGGATGACGTAGGGTTCGTAGATGGGGTCACCAAAAAGGTCATCCACGATGTTGAAGCTGATGATTTTGGCCTTCAGGGCCTGCACCAGCTCCTCCACGCGCGCACGCCCCAGGGTGTACTCCCAGTGGAAGACCATGTGGTCGAAGCCCACCCGGTTCATCCAGTCCACCATGACCTGCCCCTTGGTCAGAAGCGAGATCCCGGAGTTGGTCCAGGTATCGCCGCCGTCCAGCACCAGGGTGCGTTTTTCACCAGCCTGTGCTCTTTGCTGCTGGATGAGGGCCCCGATATAGGCCCCACCCCCCATCGGCCCAAACCGCTGGGCCAGGGCGACAAAGTCCACCGAGGCGAAGGTGTAGGCCTCGAGGCTGCCCCGCCGGATGCCGTAGTAGCGCAAAAAGGCCTCGCTGGTGAGGTAGCCCGGCTGGCCCTCCAGGGCCTTGGCCGCCAGCAGGTTGGGCGGCTCCATGAAATAGTGGGGCCGCAGCTGCCCGTGCAGGTCGGTGTTGAAAAGCAGGGTGATGTTGCCAAAGGGGGGCAGATCGTAAAGGGTCTCGGGGCGTTCCATGGCCTGGGCGAAGGCTTTGGGGGAGGTGATACCCAGGGCCAGCATGAGTTGTACCAGTTCACGTCGGGTCACAAAACCTCCTTTCCCCCAGGCCTAGGCCCGCTGGGGAACGCGTTGCGGTTGAGAAAACTTAGCGCTTCAGTGCCGGTTTGGTGTTGAAGTCCGAAGCTGGGTCGAGCAGGTAGGCCACCACATGGGCGATCTCCTCCGGCTTGAGCAGGCCGCCATGCCCGAAGCGGTACATCACCGTGCAGGGGAAGTAGGCCCAGGTGTTGTAGATCACCTCGTAGGTGTACTTCTGCACCGCTTCAGAGGTGCCGCGCTGGCCGTATTTCTCCAGGCTGGGCCCCACATTGCCCCCGATGTTGCGGGGAGAGCCCACATGGCAGGAGAAGCAGTTGCCACGGGCCAGGGTGTTAAAGATGGCATCGCCCTGCTTCCAGTCCCCCATCAGCTTGCCGTCGGCGGGGTATTTGATGGTCTGACGCTGGGCCTCGATAAAGGGGCCCAGCACATCGGCGGGTAGCTTGTTGCGGTGGATGGAGCACAGGGCCTGGTCGGGGGCCTGTTTGAGCAGGCTATTGGCGTAGCTCTGGCCCCCAGCCTGGATGAGCCGCTGGAGTTCGGCGTCGATGTAGGAGGGGCCGGTCTGCCCGAGCGCCAGACCCAGGAGCACCAGGGGTATGAGCAGGTAGATTCGCCGCACAGAACCCTCCTAGCGTATGAAACCGGGCAGATCCATCCGCGCCCCATTGGCCTGTACGTTCATGAACAGGGTCAGGGCGATGATGGGCTCGGAGTAGAAATCGGGTGCGGGCATGCCGAGGTTGGCGTAGCAAGCCCGGATGCGGTCGGCCATGGTCCAGGCCTGGTCGTTGGAGTAGCGGAAGGCAGGCCAGTGGCTGGCGGCGCGCTTATCCTTCAGAAGATCGGAGTAAGGAAGCACCCCCGCCCGCTTGCCCACGTAGGTCACGTGGCAGGTTGCACAGCCCATATCGCGCGGGCCGGCCCGCAGATAAAAGAGCCGCTCGCCTAGCTCGTAGAGTTTTTTCTCCTGGGGCATCAGGGGACGCACCACGACCGGTTGCTCGTTGGAGAGCGAGGCGATATAAAAAGCGATGGCCACCACCTCGCTGCGACTAATCTCCTCCGGCTTGAAACCCTGCAGGCGAATCATGCAGGTGCGGATGCGCGAGTCGAGGTCTTCCACCCGGCGGGTGTCGAAGAAGTAGCGGGGCAGCCGCCCCACCACCCCCTCGAGCTTCCCCGGCCCCCGGCCAAAGTCGCAGGCCTCGAGAGAGGCGTTTTTAGGGCCGCGCTTGGCTTTGAACAGCTGCTCACCCTGTTCCACGTACAGGTCGCTGGGAAGGATCCCCCCGCTCTGTTCCAGAAGCTGCTTCTTTTGCTTCTCGGCCTCCTTGGCCGGATCGTCTTCTTCCTGGGCCAGCACCATCAGGCTAAAAAGGGCTAGGGCAACCGCCCCTACCAAACGCCAGAAGCGACCCATCCAACCCTCCTCAGGCCAGGGTGAGATCCGCGGTTCTTTCGCCGGTCTGGCCGTTTAGGTCTTTGCAGGTGACCTTGAGCTGGCCGGCTTTGTTGGCTTTCATTTTGAAAGCGAACAAGGGGTTGGCGCTGGTGCCCGGGCCCGGCTTGACCTGGGCGATGAGCTGACCGTCCATGGTCACGTTGACCTCGTTGATGTGGTCAGCAGGAATCAGCTTCCCGCTGGCATCCCGGCGGGTACCGGGCTCCATGGGGTGCTGTACGACAATCTGTACACGAACTTCATCGCCTGCTTTGGGTCTGGCTGGGTTGAAACGAACCAAGATGTTAATCGCCATGTCGTGCCTCCTTAACCGCAACCGCCTACGGTGACCCGCACCGACTGCGAGGCCATCAGCAACCTGCCGTCTTTGGTCTCGACCACGGCCCGCACCGGGGCGGTCTCGGCGACCCGCACGCGGGTGGCGTAGTAGGGCAGTACCCCGTTGAGTACGACCGTAAAGAGCAGGGGGTTGGCGTTTTTGTCGCAGAAGCAGTGAATGGCCTTGACCTGATCGGCGGGCAGGCTAGCCTCGATCTCCACCGGTACGTTGGCGCCCGACTCGGCGATGGTGGGGGCTACGAGCTTAACCTGCTGCGAGGGGGTCAGATCCTTGAAGCTTTTGCCCAAGACCTGTCGCAGTCCCTTCTCGAGGTTGGCGATGTCCTCGCCCTCGAGGCCCCCCTGGGCCAGCGCTGAAGTGAGCTGGTTGGCCAGCACGGTTCCGGCAACGGCCCCCGCCGATGCTTTTAGGAATGTTCTTCTATCCACAACCTTCACCTCCAACTTTCGCACAGATCTGCTGCAGTTCGCTCAGAAACTGTGCACGGGTGCGGCTACCAAATAGCCGGCCCGCTTCTTTCAACGTACCCCCCTGGGGTACGAAGAAGACAAAACTGGGTGTGCCCAGGGTGCGCATCTGGGCGCTCAGGGCCCGGCCCTCGGGGCTATGGCTATCCACGCTGGCCACCACAAAGCGACGCTCGAGGATGCTCGCGACCCTTGGGTCGGACAGCACATGGGTGTTCATCTGATCGCAGTACGGACAGGCCTCACCCCAGAAATAAACCATCAAAATGCGCCCCTGCGATTGGGCATACTGGCTGGCCTGGGCATAGGGATACCAGCGGTTGAAGTCCACCCCTTGGGCCTGCACCGCCATGAAAATCCCCATCACTGTGAACAGTATGTACCGCATAGCGTACCGAAGGTTTTCGATTACCTATTAATACTACCTGGGGGTATCATCGTCAACACATTCACGCGGCTGGATGTTGGTATCTAATGTGGTTAATACGCATTATCGTACAGGCTATAGCTTAGAGATATAGCCTTCATTACTTTTTGGGTGGGAGTGCGGCTGCGATCTCGACAGTGTGTAGACGGGCCCCTTGTGCCAAGCGGGATGGTTGCTGTTTAATATACCCTCTGCAGGTATTGGGACGGGAGGAAACATGAAACGCTGGCTGGCAGTTCTAACTTTGTTTGCGGTGGGCTTGGCTGTATCGCCGGGACAGAGCGCGCCCGACTTCCGGCTGCGCGATTTATCTGGCAGGGTCTATACCCTGGCTAGCTTCAAGGGTAAGCCGGTGGTGATTACCTTCTGGGCCAGCTGGTGCCCTATCTGCCGGGCCGAGTTCCCCAAGCTGCACCAGCTGGCCCAAGAATACCAGGCGGTGCCCTTTGTGGTGATCAGCCGCGAGCCCCGCGATACCGAGCAGGTGGTGCGCGACTACATGAAAAACTACCCCCGCTTCCTTCCCCTCCTGGCCCTGCCGGGTGGTGACAACCCGGTGGCTGTAGCCAATCGCTTTAAGGTGCTGGGTCACCCCTGGACTTTTGTGCTCGACGGTGAGGGCAAGGTGGTGAACCTCTACGCGGGCCGGGTGGATGTTGAGGCGCTCAAAGACGACCTGGCCCTGGCCGGTTATTCAGAGTAAAAGCCTGCGCCAGCCAACTCGAGCGCCGTCGCCTACCCATGCAGCACCCTGGGCAGGTTCTGCCACAGGATGAAAACCCCCATCACCACAAGAAACCCGGCAAAGCCGCGCCGCAGGGTGAGCTGGGGGATCGAGGCGGCCAGGCGGCCCCCAAACAGGCTGCCCACAATGCCCAGCGCTGCGAAGAGCAGCACGATATCCCAGTGCACGGTGTAGCCCTGCTCGGGTAGCAGGTGCAGGTACTTGTAGAACCCACTGGCCGACTTCATGGCCACAATCAGCAGGCTGGTGCCCACGGCCAGGTGCATGGGCAGGCCGCCCAGCAGAACCAGGGCCGGGACAATTAGAAACCCTCCACCCACCCCCACCAGGCCGGTGAGGATGCCCACCACCAGGCCATCCAGGACGATTTTTAGGTATGAGCGCTTTGGTGTGGGGGCCTCGAGCCGCGGGGGGCGGAACATCATGTAGGCGGCCAGCAGCATTACCACGGCAAACAGCCCCAGCTGCCAGACCCCCGGCACCCATTTGGAAAAGTAGGCCCCCAGGTAGGTGCCGGCCATGCCCGGCAGGCCAAAAAACAGCACGTTGCGCCAGTCTATCTGGGCCTTGAGGGCGTAGGGTATGGCCCCCACCAGGGCAATCAGGCCCACGATGGCCAGCGACTCGGCGATGGCCAGTTTGTCGGGCTCCCCCACCAGGTAGACCAGGATGGGCACCGTGAGGATGGAGCCGCCCGAGCCCAGCATGCCCAGGGCCAGGCCAATCAGAATTGCCCCCATCCAGGCTAGGAGCATGGGGCCTCCTCGGGTTTGAACGGCGCCTCATCCGCCTGGGTTGCGCTGCGCTCGAGCGGGTAGCCCTGGGCCGCGTAGCCCTGGATACCCCCCACCAGCTTCCCCACCTCGAGGCCTTCGTACCCCAGCACCTCGGCGGCCAGCCCGGCCCGGCTGCCCGTAGCGCAGATGGTCACGACGGGGCTTTTCAGGGTATCCAGCGCCTCCAGAAGCTGTTCCAGGGGAAGGTTGCGCGAGCCTGGAATATGCCCGCTGGCAAACTCCTCCGGCGAGCGCACGTCCAGGAGTAGCGCCCCGCGCTTTTGCCAGAGCGATAGTTCACTGGGAAAAACGTCCTGCATCATTTCACCGGGAGTTTGTGCCGCTTCCAGGCCTCGAGGCCGCCCGCCAGGTTGTAGGTCTTATAGCCTTTGGCGGCCAGAAAACGCGCGGCCTGGGCGCTGCGTGCGCCGCTTCGGCACTGGCAGATGATCTCCTTGTCCCTGGGTAGCTTTTCCCATTCGCTGGCCAGCCGATCGAGCGGCAGGGCCTGCGAGCCGGGGATTTTGCCTTCCTGGCGCTCCAGTGGGGTGCGGACATCCAGAATAATGGCCCCGGCCTTGGCTTTTGCGTGGGCCTCGAGGGGGCTGAGCTGGCCCACGGTCGCCCCGCCCAGCAGGTTTTTGAGCCAGCCGATCAACGTTCCACCTCCAAGCCCGCGCTCATCCAGCCGTAGGTGCCGCCCTCGAGGTTGCCCACCTTTTCCTTGGCAAAGCCGTGCCCCACCAGGTACTCCGAGGCCTGCGACGAACGATTCCCGGAGGCGCAGACCAGCACCAGCTTGCGGTCTTTGGGTAGCTTGCCCACCTCGCTCGCAAAGCGCCCCAGCGGTATGTTGACCGCGCCGGGTACGTGGCCCATGGCGTACTCGTAGGGCTCGCGCACGTCGATCACGTAGGCCCCCTCCTGGATCCAGCGCTGGGCCTCGTGGGGGGTAAGTTCGGTAAAGGCGGTGTCCTGGTAGGTGGCCTCGATAGGGGTGGTATCCAGGGGCAGCCCGGCCTGGTACCAGGCCATGAGGCCCCCCTCCAGGTTGAGCAGGTTGGTATAGCCTTTAGAGGCCAGCCAGCCGGCGGCCTGGGCGCTGCGGTTGCCGCTGCGGCAGTAAAGCACCACCGGCTGGTTTTTGGGAATCTCGCTAAAGCGCCCGGCAAACTCGGAGAGCGGGATCAGCTGGGCCCCCTCGAGGCGCACCTGGGCAAACTCCTCCGGTTCGCGCACGTCTACAAACAGCACCTTTTGCTTCTGCAGCTCGTGGGCTTCGTGTGGCTGGATGTCTTTGTATAAAGCAGTAGGCACAAGGTTCCTCCTTTAGACCGGGCTGGCGCAGGGCAGGCCGGCCTCGCGCCAGGCTTTAATGCCGCCCTCGAGGTGCCAGACCTTGGGGTGCCCCAGGCGTTGTAGCTTCTGGAGGGCCTCCTGGGAGCGGTTGCCGCTGCGGCAGTAAAGCAGTACGGGCTTTTCGCGCTCGAGGTGCAGCGGGGCCAGCGCCTCGAGTTTGGAGAGCGGCAGGCGCAGAGCACCCGGCAGCACCCCCTCGGCCCATTCCTCGGGTTCCCGGACGTCTACAACTTGAAAGCGTTCTAGCTGGTGATAGGCAACTTTTACAGGCAGATTCATGGTCTTTGCTTCACAGGGGCCCCTGGCCGTGACCAGGGGCCAGGGGAAGAACAGGGCTCAGACACTGGCCAGCTCGCGGGCGGGGCCTTTCTCCACCGGGAAGCCCTCCTGCTGCCAGGCCCGGATACCACCGGTGAGGTTGAACAGGTTGCTAAAGCCCGCGCTCATCAGGGCGCTGATGGCGGTAGAGGAGCGGTCGCCGCCCAGGCAGTGCACCACCACCGGCCTGTCCTGGGGGATGTGCTGTAGGTTGTTCATCACCCGGCCGGCGTGGATGTTTAGGGCCCCGGGGATGTGGCCGGCTAGGTACTCGTCGGCCCCGCGCACGTCCAGGATGGTGGCCTCGCCCTTTTCCCACATGGCTTTGGCCTGGGCCGCGCTGACCTGAGGAACGGTCTCCAGCTCACCCTGTGCGTAGCCCTCGAGGCTGGGGATGTACCCCACCACCCGATCCAGCCCGATGCGGATGAGCTGCCTGACCCGCTCGCCGACCTGCTCGGGGCTGGCCAGCAGGATGAGGTCGCGCTCATAAGGCAGCAGCCAGCCGGCCCAGGTGCTGAAGCTCTTACCCCCCGGGATGTTGATGGCCCCCCTGAGGTGGCCGCCGGCGAAAGCCAGCTTGTCGCGGGTATCTACCAGCAGGGCCCCTTCGCTCAGCCTCCGCTGGAACTGCTCGGGGGTGAGCAGCTGGGGCTGCGGGAGCTGGCCCAGGATGGGCATCCCGTCGCGGTTGAGCCGCTTCATCTGGGCGAAGTAGTAGGGGGCCTCGGGCTGGCCCGAGAGCAGGGCCTTTACAAACCCCTCCTCATCACCCTTCTGCAGGTAGTCGGCCCACCAGGCAAAGCGGCGCTCGTAGCCCACGGTGGTGCTGGCCACCGCCCCCAGGCCCTTGCCACAGGCGCTCCCCGCGCCGTGGCCGGGCCAGACCTGCACATAGTCGGGCAGGGTGAGGAATTTTTCCTTCAGGCTTTTGAACATGCGCCGAGCGCCCGGTTCGGCGGTGCCTTTAATGCCCGCGGCCTCTTCCAGCAGGTCGGGGCGGCCAACATCCCCCACAAACACAAAGTCGCCGGTCAGAAAGAAGCCAGGCTCGCTGGCCGCGGCCCCATCCTGCACCAAAAAGCTGATGTGCTCGGGGGTGTGGCCGGGGGTGTGCACCACCGTAAGGGTGATGTTGCCCAGCTTGATCTGGTCACCATCGCGCACCAGCTGGTAGTCGAAGCCCTCGAGGCCCTTGTACTTCCAGTTTTCGTCGCCCTCGTCGCTCAGGTAGAGCCGGGCCCCGGTGGCCTTGGCCAGCTCGCGGGCCCCCGAGAGGTAGTCGGCGTGGATGTGGGTTTCGGCCACGGCCGCAATTTTCATCCCGTTCTTCCGGGCCTCCTCGAGGTAGACCTGGATATCGCGCCGGGGGTCTACCACAATAGCAGTGCCCTGAGATTGACAGCCGATAAAGTAGCTGCCCTGGGCGAGTCCTTCCTCGTAGATGTGTTTGAAGAGCATGCGACAACCTCCTGACGGCCAGGATATATCCCCAGGGGGTATCTTGTCAAATACCCATAGGGGATATGTGTAACCGGGGTAACCCCATCCTTGAGAAGATGCGTGATACAGGGGCTGGCCCCTCGACGAGGGGATGGGTAAACCCCCGTTGCGGTTTGGGTTGTGGGCGGACTTTGTGGGGGTGATGAGGCTGTATACTGCATTGATTTGTCCTTATGCGTCTAAATCCTCGGTACTTGGTGGTATTTTGCGTGGTAGCCGAACTGCGCAGCCTGAGCCGTGCTGCCGAAGTTTTGCACCTGAGCCAGCCTGCGGTGAGCAAAACCCTCAAGGCCCTCGAGGATGCCGTCCGTCAACCCCTCTACGAACGTACCCCTCAGGGTATCACCCTGACCGAAGCCGGCAAAGCCCTGCTCCCGTATGCCTGTGCGGTGAGCCGCAGCCTGGCCCAGGCCACCCGCTTTATCGAGGAAAGGCGGCACCAGCGCATTCCCAGCCTCGAGGTGGGCCTGGCCTGGAGCCTGATTCCGCGGTATCTGGCCGCGCTAATAGGCTGGGCGGAAACCCAGCAGGGCCGTTGCGAGCTGCAACTAAAAAACGGCACCACGCTCGAGCTCATCGAGCAGGTGTACCAGCGCGACCTGGATGCGGCCCTGGTGTTGGGGGGCACCGACGCCCTGCCCGAGCCGCTGCTGGCCCGGCGGCTGACCAGCGACGAGATGGTACTGGTGGTGGCGCCTTCCCACCCCTGGGCTCGGCTGGGGGGGGTGGCGCTGGGCCAGCTCGAGGGGATGACCCTGCTGGTTCCTCAGCGCAATTCGCGCCTGCGCCTGCGGCTCGAGCAGTTTCTGGAACGCCATGGCATTGTGCCAGCACGTCTTTTGGAGTGCGGCAGCCTGTATGGGGTCAAGGCGGCAGCCGCCGCCGGGCTGGGGGTGGGGCTGGCCAGCCGCTCGTTTGTGGAACCCGAGCAAAAGGCTGGCTTGCTACGGCTTTTATTCATTGAAGACGCAGGTTTTTCCCTGGGGGTGCACTGGATCTCCTACCCCGATTCCTCGGTGGACTTTGCCACCCGCGAACTGCTAGGGCTGCTGTGGCGCTCTCTGGGTACAGCCCCTGATCTGGTGGGTGCCTAACCCTCCAGGCCCTACTGCAGAGCCTGCCTGCTGCAACAGCCAGGACGGCCACAGCAGGGCAGAATACCGGTGGACTCCTCCGGTATGCTGGTGGGCATGAAGATCACCACCATTGTGCTGGATTCGGTGGGCCTGGGCTACCTGCCCGACGCTGCGCAGTTCGGCGATGAAGGGGCCGATACCCTCGACCACACCGTGCTCAAGACCGGGATAGAGCTGCCCCATCTGGCCGCGCTGGGGCTGGGCCACGTACCGGGGGTGCACACCCTGCCCAGGGTTGCGAAGCCACAGGGGGCCTTTGGCCGGATGCTGGAGGTCAACCCTGGCAAAGATACCTCTACGGGCCACTGGGAGTTTGTGGGGATTCGGCTTACACACCCCTTTCAGGTTTTTCCACAGGGTTATCCACAGGACTTTTTGGCCGAGTATTGCCGGCGCATTGGCGTGGGGGGTTATCTGCTCAACCGGCCCTACTCGGGTACCGAGGCCATCCGCGACTACGGCGACGAGCACCTGCGCACCGGCTTTCCCATCGTGTACACCTCGGCCGACTCGGTCTTTCAGGTGGCGGCCCACATCGGTAAGGTACCCCTCGAGACCCTCTACGACTGGTGCCGGGTGGCACGGGAGATGCTGGTGGGGCCGCTGGCCTGCGCCCGGGTGATCGCCCGCCCCTTCGAGGGCGAGCCCGGCCGGTATTACCGGCGCGAGGATCTGCGCAAAGACTTTGCGCTCGAGCCCCCGCACAACGTGCTGGACGAGATCAAGGCCGCGGGGCTGGAGGTGGTGGGGGTGGGCAAAATCCCCGATATCTACGCCCACCGGGGTTTTACCCGCGAGGTTAAGTCGGGCAGCAACGAGGAGGGCCTGGCGCGCACCCTGGAACTCATGCGCCAGGACTTCTCCGGCCTGATCTTCACCAACCTGGTGGACTTCGACGCCAAGTATGGCCACCGCCGCAACCCCCAGGGCTATGCCCAGGCCCTTGTGGATTTCGATGCCCGCCTGCCCGAACTGCTGGCCGCCCTCGGCCCGGACGACCATCTCTTTATCGTCTCCGACCACGGCAACGACCCCACCTACCGCGGCACCGATCACACCCGTGAGTACGGGATGCTGCTGGTAGCCGGGCCGGGGATGGCCGGGCGCGACCTGGGCACCCGCGCCACCTTTGCCGATCTGGCGGCGAGCTGGGCCCGGTTGTTGGGGGTGCGCTGGAACGGAGAGGGGGTTTCAATCTGAGGTCTGGGTGCGGGCTACCTGATACCCGGCCAGCGAAAAAGCCAGATAGCTCACCACCCCTGCAAGCAGCGCGGCCACGGCAAAGCTGGCCCGTACGGTGCCCACCTCGGCCACGATGCCCAGCAGCATCGGCCCCACCAGCCCACCGAAGGTGCTCATGGTAGAAATGCTAGCTATCGCGGCGGCGGGGGGCATGCCGGGGGTTTGGGCCGCGGCAGCAAACATCAGAGGGAACAGGGTGGCCATGCCAAGCCCCATGCAAGCAATGCCGAAGAACATACCCTCCACCGTGCCCGAGACCACCGCTACGGCCAGTCCAAAGCTCCCCAGCAGCGAGCCATAACGCACCACCTGCACTGCCCCGAACTGCTGCACCAGCCAGTCTCCGCTCGAGCGCCCTACCAGCATGACCGCCTGATGTACTGCAAAGCCCAGTGCGGCCAGTGACTCCGGGGCGCCCAGGCTACGCAGATACACCCCACTCCAACCGGCAATCGAGCCGTCGCTTATGGCGGTGCAAAAACCCATCAAGCCCAGCACCAAAAGCGCCCCCTTGGGCAGCACAAAGCCTTGCCGCTGCGGAGAGGGCGAGGCCGCTAGCAAGCGGCTACCCGCCTGCCAGGCCAGCCCAGCGCCTGTCCCGCCAACCAGCAGGAAGTGCCAGAAAGGTGAAAGCCCCAGCCCTGCCAACCCGGCACCGGCCAGGGAGCCCAACAGAGCCCCAGCGCTCCAAAGCGCGTGGAAGGAGGAAAAGATCGGCCGACCGTATCTGGCTTCCAGGGCGGCGGCCTGGGTGTTCATGCCGATGTTGAGGATGTTGAGTAGAAAACCGTACAGTACAAGTCCAGCAAACAACCATGCCGGAGTGAGCAGCGCCCCCAGTAGCGGTAGGGAGAGCGATGCGGCCACGCCAAAGGTGCGGGCTACCCGGCGGCTGCCCCACCAGGCTACCCAGATGCCGGCGGTCAGGCCCCCCAGCAGCGCCCCCAGCATGTTGCCCAGCAACACCAGTCCCAATACTGCTGCGCTCATCTCGAGACGCTCTTTCTCAGCGGGTATGCGTGAAATCCAAGTAGCTGTCACAAACCCGTGCAGGATGAAGAAGCTGGAGATTGCAATGCGCGTTTGGAGGAGGGTAGGCGTTGGCAGCATGCAAAGCTGAGTATACGCCTGCAAGCTCAGGGCCTCGGCCCCAAATGCCGGGGTGAAGAGGGTGGTGTGTCTAGGGGCAGGCCTGCTAGCACCCGCTTGACCTGCTCCACCCGTTCCTCCAAACTGCCACGCACGACGCTATACTCGATGCCACGGCAATCGAGGTCATGAAGTATCAGCCCCTGCATCCGGCCCCGCCAGACGGCGTTGTCGCGCCAACCATCCTGCTCGAAAGGAATGTCGTCGTCGCATACAAAAAAGTAGTGATAGCGTTCTTTGCAGGCGTTGGCCAGTTGGTGTAACCGGGGTAGGCCGCCTTGGTTGTAGTAGTAACTGAAGAAAAGGGTGGTGAGGGCATTGGTGTCTACAAACAGGTAGCTGCTACCTTTGGTGTGGGCCAGTTCAAGGCGGGCACGGTTTTCCAATTCCAGGTGTTGACAGGCGATTTGTACGTAGTCTTCCAGAACCAGCTTTCCGCCTTTTCGTTCGTAGTACTCGCGCCCGTACTCATGCACAAACAAACTGCCGAATTCCTGGGCCATGCGCTGGGTTAGGGTGGTTTTACCGGTAGACTCGGCCCCCAAAAAAACCACCTTCTTCACCGGGTCGAGCCAGTGCAACAGGTCTCTGACGACCTGGGGGTGAACCCACTGCGTCAGTCTGGCCTGGCTGTGGGAATTCTCCCACGTACCGGTTACTTTGACTTCGATACTTTCCGCGATCTCCTTAACCCACGTCCGTACCTGTGTACCCGAGATGGGGAACCGCTCGCGCTGCAAGTCCACCGATACATGCTCGGCGCCGATGTGCTGGGCAAAACCTGGGCCGTAGCCTTCACTGGTGTAGACCTTCCTCACCTCGAGCTTGTGCTGTGCCAGCCATTCTTTTACGAACTCACGCTGAGTGTGGTCGTCGGCGTCATCCGGTGGTGGGTTTTCGGGTACGTAAACCTCTGCTTGCGGGTAGAGGGCCCGAATCCAGCCAGCGCGGCGCTGGCTGGACATCCAGGGAAAGTCGGGGTTGGCATAGACCAGCACCAGTAAGCGGTCGAGGGTGGGGTCGGCCAGGGCCGTTTCGATCAAGTACTGGTGGCCCTTGTGCAGCGGGGCGAATTTCCCCACGATCAAACCAGTGATCCGGGGGTCGTTAGACATCTTCAGGCCCCCGTTCTGGCTTCGCCCATCGGGGCCGGCTCGAGCGCATCCTTTCGCCACTGCTGCCAGCCCAGAACGCTGAGCGCTGCCAGTACAAACTGCAATCCGAACAGCGCCCATAGTTCCAGGTGCCAGAAATAAACCGCGTTGATGGCGTTAACCCCAATCCAGATCGGCCAGCTCCAGATCCACTTACGGGTAGTAGCAAAATTCGCTACCAATGCCAGCGAAACCGCAGCAAACTGCACCCAGTTCCAGGCCTCTGAGAAGTCGGTGACAGCGATGGTGTAGACAAAGATGACCAGCGAAGCCACCCAGGTCACGCTGTACCAAAAGGGCTCGTTAAAGCGAATCTGGCCCAGGTCGCGGCGTTTTTCCAAATACCACAGGTATAGTCCATGGATGCCAAAAACCAAATAGGTGACCTGCAGCCCTGCCAGCAGGTACTGCTGACCCGACATGAACAACCAGAAGTAGGGTAGCAGGCTGGCGTTCGACCAGTGCCAGTAGGCCAGGTGTTTGCGAAACAGATAGAACAGCGAGACCACCACACACAGCGAGCCGCTCCAGTCGAGTACAGCCTGAGGAATGGGGATGTCAAATAGATTCATAGAGTTTTGCCCTTCCTAGCGGTTTCATTGAAACCCATTTGGGGTGCGCTTTTTGTCAGGCTAGCGCCCCTTTTCTGCAAGGAACTGGCTTGCCCAACCTGTTTTCCAGCAGCCTGTTTCCTATCTTCATCGTACAGAGCTCGTGTAGATATCCCGTGCTGCTTCAGCCGTTGCGCCGCACCTCCTCCCAGGTGTAGCGCCGCTTGATCTCACCGTTTTCGAAAACGGTTTGCAAAATGCTCTGGGGGTGGGGCTGGGGGTCGTCCAGGGGTAGCTCCACCGTGCGGATGCCGCGTTCGTCCTGGATGACGTCGAGGCGGCCCTTCTTGGAGAGTTTGCCGGGGTCGTCCACCGGGCTCTTGCCCACCCCGTAGGTCTCGCCGTCCACCGTGACCAGGTGCAGCTTCTGGGCGAACTTCTGGGTGTCGCGGTGGGGGTGCTGCAAGAGGGCCCCGCCCATGCCAAAGGCCACGTTGGAGGCGCTGTAGCCCCACTGCTCGAGCAAAAACAGCACCTTGCGGATGGTGTCGGCGTTCACCCCGTCGCCCTGGATGACCCGCACCCCGTTCAGCACCTTGTAGCCCTTCTGGTTGAGGGTGGCACCGAACTTGGCCTCGAGGGTCTGCACGGTGCGCAGCACCACGAAGGGGGGGTCGCCCGAGTCGGGCCGGATGACCACGGTGGCCCCCGACTGCTGGATGAGCTCGCGCAGCTCCTCGCCGATGATCTGGCCCACGGCGTGCTCGCGGTTGTACGAGTCAATCACCATGGCCAGCAAAGCCCCCGGCTTGGCAAAGGTCTCGAGCATCTGGCGGTAGGCCTGGGCCTCGCCGGTGCGGCCAAAGCTGGTTACGGTGCTGTGCTCCATGGCCGGGATGCTGTAGCCGGCCATCTCGGCCCCGTAGTAGTTGCGGGCGTAGATCAGGGCAGTGACGGTATCGGTGCCCATAAAGTTCACCAGGTGGGCCATCCCGCCCAGCCCGGCGCTCTCCAGGCTGCTCACCCCCCGCGCGCCAAAGTCGTGCAGCTTGAAGGGCAGCTCGGCCTCGGGGTCGTCGGCGGTTTTCTCCAGGTACTCCTTGATGGTGTTGCGGATGCCCCAGGAAACCGTGCAGACCGTGGTGGGATACCAGACCGCCCGTAGCAGCGCGGTCTCGAGCCAGCCCGGCAGCCAGGGTACTTTGGGGTCGGTGCTCTCGATGATCACCAGGGGGTTGTGTACGGGCACCACCCGACCCTCGGGCACGGCCCGGATGCGCACCGGCAGCCGCCCCCCTAAGTCCTGGGCGATGTAGCGCCAGCCTTCCTCGGGGAAGGGCAGGCCGTGGGCCAGGAAGACCGCTTTGGCCTCCTCCACGTCCTCTAGGCTCACCCCCTTGCTCAGGTACTCGATCAGGAAGGCCTGCAGACCAAAGAAGCGCACGAAGTTGGAGTCGCCCCCGCGGCTTTCGATGTACCAACTGGCATAGGTCATGCCCTTGGGGAACTGGGCGTAGTGGCTGGCCTTGTAGCTGTCGGTGTTGAGGATGAGGTTGTGGGGGTTGAGGGGTTTCACAAAAGCTCCTTTCCTTGGGACAGCGCGGGTTGGTGCGGTGCGCGCCCCAAAAACCAACAAATCTGCTGATAGTGATCCTCAAAAAAGCGGGCCTGGTGGCGCTCGAGCTCGCTCAGGGGAAGCCAGAAGGCCCCTTCGTTGGCAAGTGCTGGGGCCTCCTCCAGCTCGAAGAAGTGGCCCAGGCTAATCACCCGTCCGCGCAGGCTGCGGCCCGGGTAGTCGAAGGCCTGGGTGGCCTTGGGGTGCTGGGCTTCCAGTGCCAGGCCGGTCTCCTCGCGCAGCGCGCGCAGGGCCGATGCCAGCAGGGTTTCCTGGGGCTCCAGGTAGCCCCCCGGCAGGGCCCAGGCCCCCTTGCCGAGGGCCCCGTTGCGCTCGACCAGCAAGACCTGTTCCTGGGCCAGCACAAAAGCGTCGGTGGCGACGTGCAGGATGGGGTAGGGGTAGTGCCGCTCGAGCGCGCGGTAGTGTTGAATGGTTCTCCATTCGTCCTGCAAGCGTTTGAACTCGAGGGTGGTGGCAAACTCCTGCATATACTGCTGCACTGCCTGCGGAACCATGGCCTTCCAATCGGTGCTGCCGCCAAAGTAGCTGTTGCGCACCTCGGTGGCGCTCAAGGGGCTTACCACCCCGCTGGGCTCGAAGGGCCAGTCACCAAAGCCGTGCAGGTAGTAGCTGCTCTCGTCCTTGTCGTAGCCGGTGATGGAGATGCGGGCTTGGGGGCCCGCGAGGGCCTCTACCGCGGCCCGAACAGTACGGAACCAGCGGGGGTCGTCGTAGTAGTCGTCGGCGATGGCTACAAACTGCAAGCGGGCCGCTTCCGTACCCAAGCTGGCCCGGATCATGGCCGCGCGCGCTTCGGCGCTGAAGGGGTTTTTGGGAGTGGGGTAGCAGTAGGCGCTGCCCAGCACCACGATCAGCCGGTCGAAGCATTCCAGGGCGCGCGAGATGGTCTCGAGGTGGGCCAGGTGCGGCGGTTGGAAGCGCCCGATAAAGACAGCGGTCTTCATACCTCCCTCCGGAAGCGGTAAAGCTCGGCCGGCCGGCCCAGGCCGCGCTCGAGCTCGCCGGTGGCCTCGAGCATCCCCGAGGCCAGCATCTTGCGGCGAAAAGAGTCCTTGTTGAGCTTTTTTTGCAGGATGGTTTCGTGCACGGCTTGCAGCTGGCGCAGGGTGAAGCGCTCCGGAAGCAGCTCAAAGCCGATGGGGGTGTACGAGAGCTTGCCCCGGATGCGCCGCAGGGCCACCCCCAGTATCTCGGCATGGTCGAAGGCCAGGGAGTACTTTTTGTTTTTGCTATCGAAAATTTCTACACTGCTGGCTCCTTCCGGTGTGCGCAACTTGAACAGCGCAATCTCCTCGCCCGCCTCGCGGATGTGGCTGGCCTCGACCAGGGCGTAATAGGCCACGCTAATCACGCGCATGCGGGGGTCGCGCCGGGGGTCGCCAAAGGTGTAGAGCTGCTCGAGGTAGACCGGGTGCTTATGGGGGCTTTCCCGCTCCATGCCCACCATACCTTCCAGCCCGGCTTTTTGCCGCAGCACCCGCGCGGCGGCCTCGTCGAGCGACTCATGAGTTAGCACAAAGCCACCCGGCAGGCTCCAGTAGTTGAGGTATGGATGCTCCTTGCGCTTGACCAGCAGGGCTTCTAGCTGCCCCTCACGCAGGGTCAGGATGACCACATCAACCGTGACCGATGGCCGATCGAAAGCGCTGGGGTCGTAGCTGCTCAGGTATTGCTGTTCTTCTGGGCTGCGGTGGATCAGATGAATCACCTACTTATATGCAAGAAGTATATATCCAAGATGCATATAAGTCAAGTGTGATCAAGAAATGCACATTAAGTGCAACCATTTTTTACATATCGTCAATCTATTCTTTGACATAATGCAATTTTTGTGGGAACATGGTGTTGATTTTTTCAGATTTATGCTATTGTGTTGTTTCAAGTGGTGTCGGTTTGTCGGTTCTTTAGATACAAAAGACATCTAAATGCACGCGCAAACTGGCACCGCCCCCCAGGAGACCCTATGAACCACGACTTTGACGTTGTTTCGGCAGCCCGTAACTGGCGGTTTAAGGATGTGCGGCAGGTTTCTAGCGATATTGCCGGCGAGGTGTTTGCCAGCGATGTGCTGGATATGGATGAGCTGCGGGAGCTGGTTTCCAAGCCGGTGTGGAAGTCGCTCCAGGCCACCATCGAGAAGGGCGCCCCCCTCGATCCCAGCATTGCCGATACCATCGCCCTGGCCATGAAAAAATGGGCCCTGGAAAAGGGGGCCACCCACTACACCCACTGGTTCCAGCCTCTAACCGGCTATACCGCCGAGAAGCACGACAGCTTTTTTACCCCGATCTCCGAAGGCAAGGTGATCGCCTCGTTTAGCGGGAAAGAGCTTATTCAGGCCGAGCCGGATGCCTCTTCGTTCCCTTCGGGGGGCTTGCGGGCGACCTTCGAGGCCAGGGGCTACACAGCCTGGGATCCTACCTCGCCGGCCTTCATCATGCGCCACTCCAACGGCGCCACCCTGTGCATCCCCACCGCTTTTGCTAGCTGGACGGGGGAGGCCCTCGACCTCAAAACCCCCCTGTTGCGCTCCATCGAGGCCCTGAACAAAAGCGCCCAGCGGGCCCTCAAGTACTTTGGGGTGGAGGCCAGTAAGGTTTCCTCTACCCTGGGGGCCGAGCAGGAGTACTTCCTGATCGACGAGGAGTTTTACTTCCGCCGCCCCGACCTGGTCATGACCGGCCGCACCCTGTTTGGAGCCAAGCCCCCGCGCGGGCAGGAGCTGGAAGATCATTACTTCGGCTCCATCCCCGACCGGGTGCTCTCCTTCATGACCGACGTGGAAAACCAGCTCTACGCCCTGGGCATCCCGGTCAAGACCCGCCACAACGAGGTAGCCCCCAGCCAGTACGAGATTGCCCCCATCTTCGAGCCCTCCAACATTGCCGCTGACCACCAGCAGCTCATCATGCAGGTGATCAAGAACACCGCGCGCCGTTACGGTTTGGTGGCCCTGCTGCACGAGAAGCCCTTTGCCGGCATCAACGGTTCGGGCAAGCACTGCAACTGGAGCATGAGCACCGACACCGGCATCAACCTCCTGGAGCCCGGCGACACCCCGCACGAAAACCTGCAGTTCCTGTTCTTCTGTGCGGCGGTGATCAAGGCGGTGGATCTGCACCAAGATCTGCTGCGCATCAGCGTGGCCTCGGCCTCCAACGACCACCGCCTGGGTGCCAACGAGGCCCCCCCGGCCATCATGTCCATCTTCCTGGGCGACCAGCTGACCGATATCTTTGAGCGCCTGGCCAACGGCAAGGGCGGCTCGAGCAAGAAAGCCGGGGTGCTCGAGCTCGGTACCCCCGTGCTGCCCCGCCTGCCCAAGCACGCCGGCGACCGTAACCGTACCTCGCCCTTTGCCTTCACCGGCAACAAGTTCGAGTTCCGCGCGGTGGGCTCCTCGCAGAGCATCTCCTTCCCCGTCACGGTGCTCAACACCATCGTGGCCGACGCCATCGATGCCCTGATGGACTCGGTCGAGGCCAAGATGAAAAAGAAGATGAGCTTCGAGCAGGCCGCTTTGGAGACCATCAAGGAGACCTACGCCCAGCACAAGCGCATCGTCTTCAACGGCGACGGCTACTCGGCGGCCTGGCACAAGGAAGCCGCCAAGCGGGGGCTGTTGAACCTGCGCACGGCTGTCGATGCCATCGAGCGCTTTACCGACGAGAAGAACATCAAGTTGTTTACCCGCCTGGGGGTGCTCAACGAGCGCGAGATTCACGCCCGCCAGGAGATCATGTACGACATCTACTTCAAGCAGGTCAACATCGAGGGCGAGACCACCGAGTGGGTGGCCCAGACCCAGATTCTGCCCGGCGCCCTGAGCTACCTGGCCGAACTCTCGGAGATCGAGGTCAAGTCGCGGGCGGTTGAGCGCACCATCAAGCAGGTGGTAGAAGCCACCGATGCGCTGTCGGATGCCCTGGAGAAGCTCAAGGCCCAGAACGCCGAGCTGGGCGGCGACGAGGTGCACGAGAAAGCCCACCACATGCGCGACAACGTGCTGCCCGCCATGGCTGAGGTGCGCAAGGCCGCCGATGCCCTCGAGCGCATCCTGGCCGATAAATACTGGCCCCTGCCCAGCTACCGCGAGATGCTGTTTGTGAAGTAAGCGCCGGCTTCTTCTGCCTCCAAACACCCCCGGGCCTGGGGGTGTTTTTGTGCTCCAATCGCAATAGAACGCTAGTTCTCTCGACGATCCTGCACGAGGTGCGCTAGACCGCTCTAGTTTCGCTGTTGCACATGCCCACCTGCTTTGGATTTGCTGTGGTTTTTGCCCACGTCGGCGCGTGACTCATGAAGGGTGTTTTGCTATAGCATCCTGGGCCAAAATGCCCTACACTCTGTTCTGGACAGCGCACGGTGAATGCCCCCTGACATTCCATCCGTAGCCTGTGTGAGGAGACCCGGATTCAAGTTGGAGAAGCTCAAACGTTTCACTGCCAAGGATGCCGAAGAAATCTACCTCGTCCCCCACTGGGCGGCGGGGTTTTTTCGGGTAGGGGAGGATGGCGAGCTCGAGGTCACACCCGAGGGGGCGGAGGGCCCCAGCGCCTCGCTCTTTGAGATCGTGCAGGACCTGCGCGATGAGGGGCGCCCATTGCCGGTGATGCTGCGCTTCCCCCAGATTCTGGAAGCGCGGGTGGTGGCGCTCAACGAGGCCTTCCGCCGGGCTATCAAAAAATACCACTACAACGCCAGCTACCAGGGGCTGTTCCCGGTCAAGGTCAACCAGCGGCGCATGGTGGTGGAGACGGTAGCCAGGGCGGGAAAACCTTTTGCCTATGGCCTCGAGGCCGGCTCCAAAGCCGAGCTGGCCCTGATCCTGGCCCAGGATCTGCACCCCGAGTCCATCATCGCCTGCAACGGCTTCAAGGACGACGACTTTATCCGGCTGGCCCTGATGGGCAAAAAGCTGGGCCGGAACGTGGTGATCACCCTGGAGAAGTTCGCCGAGCTGGGGCGGGTGATCCGCATCGCTAAAGAAATCGGGGTGGAGCCGCAGATTGGCATCCGCTACAAGCTCAAAACCAAAGGCTCGGGGGCCTGGGAGGAGTCGGGGGGCGAGGCGGCCAAGTTTGGCTTCACCACCCCCGAGATCATCAAAGCGGTGGATATGCTGGCCGAGGCCGGGATGCTGGGCACCATCGCCATGCTGCACTCGCACATCGGCAGCCAGGTGACCGATATCCGCCGCATCAAGCAGGCCGTGCGTGAGATTGCCCAGACCTACGTGCAGCTGCGCAAGCTGGGGGCCCCGGTGCGCTACCTCAACCTGGGTGGGGGGCTGGCGGTGGACTACGACGGCTCCAAGACCGCCTTCTACGCCTCGGCCAACTACACCCTGGAGGAGTACGCCGAGGATCTGGTCTATGTGACCAAGGAAATTTGCGACGGCCACGGGGAGCCCCACCCCATCCTGGTCACCGAGTCGGGCCGGGCCGTGACCGCCTACCACAGTGTGCTGGTGCTCGAGGTGGTGGACACCATCCGCCCCCCCGGCGAGGAGAAGCTCGAGCAGCCCAAGGACGCCCACCCGGTGGTCAAGGATATGTTCGAGCTGGCCCGGAGCATCTCGGCCAAGAACTATCGCGAGGTCTACCACGACGCCTTCGCCAACAAGGACACCGTCCAGAACCTCTACGACCTGGGCCTCATCTCCCTGCGCGACCGGGCCGCAGCCGAGGCCCTGTTCTACCAGATTGCCCGCAAGACCCTCAAGCTGGCCCTCGAGCTCGACTACCCCGCCGACGAACTCGAAGACCTGCAAAAGATGCTGGCCGACAAGCTGGTCTGCAACTTCAGCCTGTTCCAGAGCCTGCCCGATACCTGGGCCATCAAGCAGATGTTCCCCATCGTGCCGCTCACCCGCCTGAACGAGCGCCCCACCCGCGAGGCCACCCTGGTGGACATCACCTGCGACTCCGACGGCAAGATCGACCGCTTCATCGACACCCACGATGTGCGCAACACCCTGCCGGTGCACGAGATCCGCCCCGGCGAACCCTACTACCTGGGGGTTTTCCTCGTGGGGGCTTACCAGGACGTGCTGGGCATGAACCACAACCTCTTTGGCCGCATCGGCGAGGCCCACGTGGTAGTGGATGAGCACGGCTACGAGATCGAACGCTTCATCCTGGGTGAGAAGGCCCGGCGGGTCATCGAGAAGATGGGCTATGAAGAGGACAAGCTGGCCGGGGCCGTGGAAAAGCTGGTGCGATCCTCCAAAAAACTGACCCCGGCCGAAAAAGGTGCTTTTATGGAGCTGTACGCGCGGGAGCTGGTGGGGTATACCTACCTGGAGGACTAGCAAACACAGCGGCTCGTGCAGCAGGCCTCGAGGTCGTCGGCCCACATCCCGCGTTTACGGTAGGCTTCCAGCGGCGAGGTATCCAGGCCCAGGCGCTGCCCTATCTCCAGGGCCACCACCGGGAAGCGGGCGCGGAACTTGTAGATAAAGCAGAAAGCGGTTTGGTGATGGTTGACCTTGGGGCCGACCAAAAACAGCCCACGGGCCACGGTGGACTCGTCTTTTTCCGAGAGAAGGGGTCTTCCCTCGGTCACCTCGAGCAAACCCTCCAGCGGCTCCAGCCCATTTCCAAAACCCGCGGCCAGGATGGGTCGGTGGGGGGCTTGGAGTACGCCGTGCGTGTGATGCACAAGGTAGCCCCCCCGCTTTTTTTCAATGCGCTCCACGCCCAGCTCTACCAGGCTTAGCCGCCGGGTGTCCAGGGCTTTTTGCAGCCGCTCGAGGGTAAAGGGTGAAAGATCGAGGGAAGGCTCCCCCGTCCGCCTTTTCCAGGGGGCTTTGGGGTCGAAGACCATCACCTCCTTTCCCAGCATCACCAGGTGGTATGCAGCATCTATACCCGATTCGTACCCTCCAATGATGACCTGTTGCTGGCCCTCAACCGAACCCCAGGATCTGACCCGGCTGTAGGGCAGCCCGTGTTGCGCGCCCTCAAAGGGCCAGTGGGGAAAACTAAACTCACCCACCGCCCAGACCAGGAAGCGGCTTCGGAATAGGCCCCGGTTGGTATGCACCAGGAAGCCCTCGGTGCCCTCGAGCCGGGCCACCTTGGTCACCCGCGTTCCCTCCACCACCGGTAGCTCATAATGCCGCGCCAGGGCTTCGAGGTACCGGGCATACTCCCGGCCCGAGGGGTGTTCCCGGCCCAGCGAGTAGGCCGGTGAGGTCTCCGGGGTGAGGGCGTTCAGGTCGGGCAGGTTGAAGGCATTGGAGGTGAACGAGGGGGTGATCATGCGGGTTTCTTGCGGCCAGCGGCGGAACGATGCGCCTGTTTTGGCGCGCTCCAGGATGCCAAACCGCGCAGAAATTTTTTGCAAAGCCACCCCCAGGCCAATGCCGGCGGGGCCGGCGCCCACAATCAAGATGTCCTTTTCTTCCACCATCTCCCTGCTGTTTACGTCTCCACAGGCGCCAGGCACGCATTGAGGCGGCCCTCGAGCACCCGCCGCTGTTTCCGTATGCCTCGACCGATAAAGACGATCTCGGTGGGTTCTTGGTTGAGAGCTGCGAGCAGCTGTTGGTAGTGGGTTTGCTCCTCGGGCGGCAGGGCCGCGAGCTCATGCTGCTGCAGCGGCTCCATGCGAGGCTCGAGCACGATCTGTTTTCCAGCCTGAGAGAGCGTGACCGGCACATGGTTGACGAATTTGACCCAGCCCTTGGCGCGCACGATGTTCTTGGGCCAGTTGTGTAAAAACTTTTCGAAAGCATGGGCATCGAAGCCCACTTCACTGCGGTAGACGAAGCTCTCGAAGCCGTACTCCTCAACCTCCGAGCTGGGCTTGTTCCACTCGGCTTCCCAGTCGGGGTGGGCCAGACCCAGTTGGTAGTTGTAGAGGCCGGTGTGCAGGAGTTTCTCGGGCTCAATCTGGCCCCGCACCGTGCGGTAGATCCGCGCGTAAGGGTTCAGTTCGTGGATGAAGCTTTCGAGTTGAAGCAAAGCCACTTCGTCCACCCGGTCGGCTTTGTTGAGCAGCACGATGGAGGTGAACTCGAGCTGATCGGCCAGCAGGGGTGCCAGGGGTTGCTCCACCGGATTGCCTTCCTCGTCTTCGACCGTATCTTTACGGTTCCAGTCGTCCCAGAAAGCCTCGGAATCCACCACGGTAATGATGGCGTCGAGGCGCACCCGGCTGGGCAGGTCTTCCATGTGGAAGGTCTGGGCGATGGGGAGTGGCTCCCCGATGCCGGTGGACTCGATCAGGATGTAGTCCAAATCCATCTGCGAAAGCTCGCGCAACTCCAGCAGCAAGTCCTCGCGCAGGGTGCAGCAGATGCAGCCGTTGGACATCTCGACCATGCGTTCGGTGGTGTGGCGCACCAGCCGGGCATCTACGTTGACCTCGCCGAACTCGTTCACCACCACCGCTATTTTTTTGCCGTGCTTGCTTGAGAGCAGATGGTTGATCAGGGTGGTTTTGCCAGCGCCCAGGAAACCGACCAGGACGCCAACCGGAATCGGGCTGGTTCTCACAGTTCATCTCCTCAGAGGTTTTGATCGACAGAACCTAAATGCGGGGCAGTTCAGCCCCGCAGCTAATAAAGCCTGGTGGCTGTCAGTGCCGCACCCCATCCACCCACAGCCAGGCCAGGCTGCCGGGTGTGCCGTCCACCTTGAAGCGGCGCTTGATCTGCAGGCTGGAAAGCTCGACCTCGAGCACCTCTCCCTTGTCGGGCAGGGTTACAAAGGCCTTACCATCCCCCAGGGCCAGGCCGGGCCGCACCGCACCCTCGCCGCTGGCGGTGATGGGTTCGGAGACCTTCAGGCTGGCGATTACCTTGCCGGTGGGGGCCTCGAGGGTGTGCAGGCTGCCGTCGGCGGTCAGCACCACCAGCACCCCGTCCTTATCGAAGCCAAAGCGTACCGGGTTGGCAGGCAGTGGATACACGCTTATCTGGCTGTCTACCCTTGCCAGACCCTGTGCAAAATTGCCGATGAAAAAGGGGTATTTGCCGTGGCTGACCAGGGTGCCGATCCGGGCATTTTGCGGGGCTGCGGCGGGGTTGGGCAGCTTGCGGCTCACGAAACCATTGCCCTGGCGCTCCAGCAGCAAGACCCCATCGCTGCACCCGTAGGCGATCCGGTTGCCCAGCACAGCCTGGCCGTGCAGGCGCGGGCAGCCGCTAAAGCTGGTGATCTTCTGCCCGCCCCGGCTGAACACCTCCACCACCCCCCGGTTCAGGCTACCGGCCAGCACCAGGTTGCCCACCGCCAGCGGTGCGCCGTGGTCGGGGGCGCCGGTGGCGATCTCGAACATGCGCAGGTTGAGGCCCAGGCTCTTTTCATCTATTACTGCCACCGTGCCGTCGCCATCGTTGAAAATGGTAGCCATCCCATTGTGGCTGCTGAAATGGGTGGGCTTGGGGCCGGTGGTGAAGGTCTGAAGGATGTAAGGGGCTTCCACCACCAGGTCTTTGTGGTCGCCGTGGTCTTCCTGCCTCAATCCACCGTACACCACGCTTACCCGGTTCTGCTCGCGGTGCAGCGCGAAGGCATACATCCCGTTGCCGGCGGTGTACACGTTGGCGGGGCCGGGGGCCGAGAAGGAGGCCATCACCTCGCCCTTCTCGAGGTCAATTACCCGTAGCATCCCCACCTTGCCATCGGCCACCACCAGCCGCCCGGGGTGCTTGGCATCATCCGGCCCTGCCCACGCGGGGAGGCCCAGCAAGAGGCTTGCCACAAGCCATACAGTTCTTCGGTTCATCATGCACCTCCGAGATAATATTGATAACTCATTATCAAAAACTTTGCAAGCCGCCGGTGTTGTTCTAGCCCTTTGAACAGCCTAGCGGAAGGCCTCGCACATGGTCTGTCCGTTGTGCTGGATAAGCGCAAGGTAGCTGGCCACCTGGGGGGTGAGCGCGTCGGAATACAGCGTGAAAACACGGGCACCGGTGGCCTCGGCCAGGGCCCTGGCTTCGGCCTGGGCAAACTGCGGTTCGGTGAAGATCACCCGCACCCCGCGCTCGCGCATGGCTATAGCCAGGTTGGCAAAGGCGCGTGCGCCCTGTTGCTGGCCTGAGAAGTTGGCGATAGAGCCCACGAACTCGACGCCATAGTAGCGCCCGGCGTAGCGGTAGGCGTCGTGCTGCACCACCGCTTTGCGGTTGGCAGCAGGGGTGCGCGCGATACAGGCCTTTACCGCGGTGTCGGCAGCGTTTAGTTTGGCCCGAAACTCGGCCAGCCGGGTCTCGTACAGGCCGCGGCCTGCAGGGTCGAGGCGGGCCAGTGCGTCGCGGATGCGCTCGGCGTAGGCGAGGCCGTAGGTGGGGTCGAGCCAGAGGTGGGGGTCGCAGGGGCCGTGCAGGTGGGCGCCGGGGGCCTGGCGGTCGGCCTGGGTGTAGCAGATGGGATTGGGCAGCCCTTCCGCCAGCCGAACCAGCGGTGCGTTGCGGGGAAGCTGGGCGGCGATGCGATCCAGGAAGACCTCGAGGTTCATCCCGTTGGCGAAGAGCGCCCGGGCCTGGGCGAGGGCCTGCACCGTGGAAGGGCGCGGCTCGAAGCTGTGGGGGTCAGCCCCCATCGGTACCACTGTGACCACCCGCACCCGGGGCCCTCCCACCTCACGCACCAGGTCGGCTATCACGGTGGTGGTCGCGGCCACTTGAAGCGGCTGGCCCAGAGCCAGACCGCCGAGGACAATCAGCGCAAACCAGCGTTGCATATTCATATGATAATGCATTATCAAAAAGCGCCGGCCAGCGGCGCTACCTGCTCAGCCCCTCTGGGGCGCGGGTGGGAAGCCGTGTGGGTGTGGGCCCTGGGTTGAGGCTTCTGGCGTGCACCTGTGTGGAAAGGTGCGTATGATGTGGCCCGTGGACTACGACGTGCTGATTGTGGGGGCGGGGTTCGCCGGTTCCGAAGCGGCCTACGCCCTGGCTCACAAGGGCCTCAGGGTGGGCCTGGTCACCACCAGCCTGGACTCGGTCTACCTGCCTTTTACCCCAATTCAGGCCCCCTTCCCCCAGGGCTCGCTGCTGGCTTTGGTGGGTGAGGCCGGCTTGAAAGGCTGGGAACTGCACAGCCGGGCCAAGTACCGGCTCGAGAACCACCCGCGGATTCACCTGTTGCAGCTCTCAGTCACCCGGTTGCTGCTGGAAGGCCCGGCGGTGGTGGGTGTTGAAAGCTGGGAAGGGCCGCGCAAAACCGCCCCCAAGGTGGTGCTGGCGGTGGGTAGCTTCCTGAGCCCCCGGCTGCACATCGGTCAGGTGGTCGAGGAAGCCGGCCGCCTCTCGGAGGTGGCCTACCCCGATCTGTATCAGCACTTGCAGCAGCTCGGCTTCAGGTTTTCTACTCGCCACGCCGAGGTGCCCGAGCAGGATGGAACCCCCGGTTACCGGGTGGAGTACGCGGTGTTTGCCGAAGGGGAGTGGGAGCCCAGCAGCATGCGCTTGATCCGCCTCGAGGGCCTCTATGCCGTGGGGCTGTGCGTGCTGGGGCAGGGCACCTACGCCCAGATGGCCGCAGAGGGCATGCGGCTGGCCTCCTTGCTTTAGGCTACTGGATGGGCTCGAGCCGGCCCTCCACCGCCAGCCAGCCGATGCCTTTTTCTAAGGCGTATTCCTTTAGCTCGCGCAGATTATCGGTCCAGGCCAGCTCCACCCGCCTGCCCTCGGCCCGTAGCTGGCGGGCTAGGGCCCGATCCAGCGCCAGAACTTCTGGGGGGGGCTCGGACAGCGGCAGGCGCAGGGCCTCCATCACCCGTTCCAGGCCCAGGGCGAAGCCCGCGGCATAAGGGAGCAGGGCCCCATCGTAGCGGCCTCCGCCCAGGAGGGGCAGGCCGAAGTCGGGGGTGTAGGCCTGGAAGTTGAGGCCGGTGTAGAAGTTCAGAAGCCGGGCCCGGCCTAAGTCGAGCAGCAAGGGCACCTCGGGCAGCAGGGCCAGCACCGCCTCGAGCCAGTCCAGGTCGGCCTGGGCCTTCTCCGATAGGGGCAGCCGGCGGGCCTCGGCCAGCACCTCGCGTCCGCCGTACAGGTCGGGCAGGGCCAGCAGAGCGGTTTGCAGGCCCGGATGCACCTGGTAGTCCTTGAGCAAGGCCTCGAGCTCAGGGCTGTTCTTGCGGTGGATGGCCTGGCGCAGGCGCTCCTTTTGCTCGCCGGGCAGGCCTGTGGCATCCAGCAGATCCCGCACCAGCGCGGGGAGCCCCACCTCGATCCTGGCCTCGGCAAAGCCCACCAGCTGCAAGCAGGCCCAGGCCAGCTCGAGCACCTCGGCGTCGGCGCGGGGGCTCGAGACCCCCACCAGCTCGGCCCCCACCTGGCAAAACTCGCGGCTGCGCCCCAGCTCGGCGTTGGCCTCGCGCAGCCAGAGGTTTCCAGCGTACTGCAGGCGCACCGGCTGGCCGGCTACCAACCGCCCGTTGCTTTTGAGCAGCCCCGCCACCGCGGTGGTGAACTCCGAGCGCAAGGCCAGCACCTCGCCGGTTTTGTCCACCAGCTTGAAGGCCCGCTCGGCCAGGGCGTGCTGGGGGTCGTAGAGCTCGAGGGCCGGCAGCTCCACCGGCTCGTAGCCCCAGCTATACAGCAGCCTGGCCAGGCGTTCTTGCAGTTCGCGGCGCAGGCGGGCTTCCGGGGGCAGAAAGTAGCGGGTGCCTTCGGGGATCATTTACTTTTACTTTTAGCAAAAATCTTCACCGAGAGGATCTTGTCGCGCTCCCGGCTGGCCAGAGGGCCCTCGGTGGGGGCGATGCGCTCGACCACGTCCATCCCCTCCACCACCTGCCCGAAAATGGTGTACTGCTGGTTAAGGTTGGGCGTAGGGCCGTAGGTGATGAAGAACTGGCTGCCGTTGGAGTTGGGGTCCATGGTGCGGGCCATGCCCAGCAGGCCTTTTCTGTCGTAGTTGAGCCTGGGGGTGACCTCGAGGCCAAACTGGTAGCCGGGGCCGCCCATGCCGGTGCCGGTGGGGTCGCCGGTCTGGGCCACAAACCCCGGAATCACCCGGTGGAACACGATGCCTTCGAAGTAGCGGTGCAGGGCCAGAAACACAAACGAGTTAACGGTGATGGGGGCCTCGGTTTCGAACAGGTCTATGCCGATTCGGCCTTTGCTGGTCTCAATCTCGGCGTAGTAGTCGAACTTGGTCGGGTCGATCACCTGTTCGGGCTTGGCAAACCGGGTCACCGGCCGGTCGGACTTGTAGGGCAGGGCTTCCATCTTTCCTCCAAAGCCACTCTTTGCTCCGCCGTTGCCTTGCCAGAGGAAGAAAGCGGCGATGGCCAGGGCCAGCAGAGCGGCGATTAGCAAAGCAGCGCGCATCCCATCCAGTCTACCGGCCCGGATGAGAACACGCCAGCTCAGATGCGCGGCAGGGTGATGCCCCGCTGGCCCTGGTACTTGCCTTTGCGGTCGCTGTAGGTCACCTCGGGGCGCTCGCCCTCGAAGAAGACCAGCTGTACCACCCCTTCGCCGGCGTACATCTTGGCCGGCAGGGGGGTGGTGTTGGAGAACTCGAGCGTGACGTGCCCCTCCCAGCCCGGCTCCAGGGGGGTGATGTTGGCCACAATGCCCACCCGCGCATAGGTGCTCTTGCCGATGGCGATGGCCATGACGTTGTCGGGCATGCGGATGTACTCCATGCTGCGGGCCAGCACGAAGGAGTTGGGCGGGATGATCACCTCGTCGCCCTCGTAGTCCACGAAGCTCTTGGGGTCGAGGCCCTTGGGGTCGGCGATGGTGTGGAATACGTTGGCAAAAATTTTCCACTCCCGGGCCGCCCGCAGGTCGTAGCCGAAGCTCGAGAGCCCATAGCTAATCACCCCTTCGCGCACCAGGCGTTCCTCGAACGGCTCAATCATGCCTTGTTTGGCCTTTTCACGTATCCACCAGTCGGGTTTAATGCTCATGCCCCCCACTATACAAGGGGCTTCAGGGTCGGAGAACCTGCAGCCAGCAACGAGCGCAGCAGGCTTTGGGCTGTTCTCACAACGAAGGTTCATCTTGCTGCCTAAACTAATACTATGCGCCAGCGACCGGTATTGGGCAGGGTTTTATTGCTAGGTTGGTTGGTTTTCCTTGGTATCTTGCTCGCGGCCTGCGGCTCGGACAGCCAGAACAACCAGAGCCGCCAGCCCTTGCGCCTGACCCTGCGGCTCGAGCCCGGCTATGTGGACGAGCCCTACAACACCACCCTGACCGCCGATGGGGGGGTGCGGCCCTACCGGTTCACCCTCGAGGGCAGCCTGCCCAAGGGTCTGGTCTATAGCAACGGCCGCATCAGCGGCACGCCCCAGGAAAAAGGTAGCTTCGAGCTTACGGTGAGCGTAGAGGACGCCAACCTTTCCAACCGCACCCAGAAGGTCACCCTGGTGATCGGTGAGACCCCGCCGCCCCGGCTCGATCAGGTCTTCCCGCTGGCCGAGGTTGCCGACCCCTTCCCCTACCTGTTCCGGGTGCGCGACCGCGAGGCCCGGGGCTTTCAGGCCCAGATCCCCCTCAGAGACCTCAAGCCGGCCCTGGACAGCTTCAAGGCCGATGCCAGCCTGCTGTACGTGCTGCGCTACGACGAAGAAAAGGGCGTGCTGGACATTGATGCGGTCTTTACCAGCCCGCGCAAGGACCTCGAGGCCTTCCGCTTTACCGCCACCCCCCTACCCGACAAAAAAGTCCGCCCCGAGGCGAGCTTCCGCGAGACCCGGGTGGCCTTCTACGACAAAAACGGCAAGCTGGCCGGCAACGCCCCGGCCATCGAACGGGTGGCCAGCGAGGGAAAGTACAGGTACAGCGACCTCGAGGCCATCGCCCGCAACTGGGGCCGCCGCCTAGCCCCAGCCACCCCCCGCCCCACCGCGCCGCAAGCCCCTGAGAGCAACCCGCCCCAAAGCCAGGGAAGCCCCACCTCGCCCGCCAGCGAGGGCCAGGCCGTCGAGAATCCTCCGGCAGCGCCCGCCGATCCAACAGCCTCGGAGCCGGCGCAGCCACCCCAACCTGGACAAGCGCAGCCTCCTCAACCTGGACAAGCACCGCCAACCCAACCTGGGCAAGCGCAGCCTGTGCAACCCGGACAAGCGCAGCCCGCTCAGCCCGAACCCACGCAACCGGCCAACGCTCCACAGGGCCAGCCAGCGCCTACCCCGAAGCTCGAGGGCGACCTCAACGGCGATGGGGTGGTAGACCAGAAAGACCTGGATTTGTTGCGCGCCTCCTATGCCTGGGCCCGCGTGGGCGCGGGGCAGACCACCCCGCCTTCCAATCCCTCGAGCCCCCCGGGCAACACCCAGCCGGGAAGTGGTGCGCCGGGCTCGAGCAGCGCCAACCCAGGGGATAAGCAAAACCCCGAGCAGTCGGAAGGTAAGTAATCCGAGGATGGAGAGCCCCCTTCTATTTGGCGTGGAGCTTCGCTGCTATCCTGAGTAGACTGTGGGCAGGGCGCTGGTGGTTCTGGCGTTTTTGTGGGTCGTGGCCCTGGCGGGCTTTCTGGCCCTGCGCCGGACTCCCAAAACCTCGCCGCTGTGGGGGCTGCGCGACTTTTTCTGGCTGCTTTTGCAGGCCCTCAGCGTGGTCAGCCTGCTGGTCATCGTGGCCTTGGCCACCGGCCTCATTACCCTCCAGTGGAATCCCTTTACACCAGCCAACTAACCATGCGCGTCGCGGTGCTCTCGGATATCCACGGCAATCTCCCGGCCCTCGAGGCCGTCCTGGCCGATCTGAAGGAGGTGCGGGCCCAGATGGTCATCGTCAACGGCGACCTGGTGAACCGGGGGCCTTCCAACCGCGAGGTGCTGGAGCGTTTGCTCAACCTTTCCGCCTCCAAAGAGGGCCGGGCCCTGGCCCCTGAGGGGTTTTGGTTTACCCTGGGCAACCACGACGACCTATTGGTCAAGTGGGCCCAGCGCGATCCCTCGCTCAACGACCTTTACACCGACCCCCTGTTCGAGCCCACCGCCTGGTCGGTGGCCCAGCTATCCCAGGATCACCTAAACTGGCTGGACAACCTACCCTTTCAGGTGGTTATTGGAGAAGCCCCCCGGCGAACCTTTGGGCTGGAGAAGGCCGAGGGCCTGGGTGAGCAGGTATTGCTGCGGGCCACCCACGGCTCGCCCCGCCACTACCGCGAGGGCTACGACGAACACCAGGCCCCGAGCACCCTCAGCGAGATCAGCGAGGACTTCCCGGCGCGGCTTTTGGTGGGCTCGCACACCCATCGCCCTTTTATGTACCAGCTGGGCGAGGCCCTGGTGCTCAACAGCGGGGCGGTGGGGGCTCCCTTCAACGGCGATGTGCGGGCCCAGTATATGGTGGTGGAAATAGGGGAGAACCACGTGCAGGTGGACTTCCGCCAGATTCCCTACAACCTGCAGGCCGCTTTGCAGGCCTACTACGACTCTGGCCTGATGGAAACAGGCGGCCTGGGAGCCGATATCTTCTACCACGAGACCCGCACCGCGCGCTCGCTGTTGATGCCTTTCTGGTACTGGGCCGAGTCGCAGGCCCTCCCCCGCGACTGGGAGGCCTGGCGGCTGTACCAGGCGGCCCATCCGGAACGCTTCGCCTAGCCTGCGGTAGGCTATGACCATGCACCCTACGCCCGAACGCATCCGCGAGTTTGTGCTGGCCGCACACGGCGACCTAAGCAAAGTGCAAACCATGCTGGCCGAAACCCCCGAGCTGCTCAATCTGGCGCACGAATGGCGGCCCGGCGACACCGAGACGGCCATTCAGGCAGCGGCCCATGTGGGCCACCGGGAGATTGCCCTGTATTTGCTGGCTCGAGGCGCCCCCCTGGAAATCTCCACGGCGGCCATGCTGGGGCAGCTAGAAACCGTCCGGGAGATGTTGCAGCGCGAGCCTGCGCTGGCCCAGCACAAAAGCGCCCACGGGATTCCGCTATTACCCCATGCGGCCCTCTCGAGCCAGCCCGAGATGCTCGAGCTGGTCTTTTACCATGGTGCGCGGGAGGGCAGCGGCCTGGCCCTCAGCCTGGCGGTGGGCCGGGGTGATACGGCGGTGGCGCGCTGGCTGCTGGAACACGCGCACCCCGACCTGGGCTGGAAGAACTTCCAGGGCAAAACGCTGATGGATATTGCCCTGGAGGCCGGCCATGAGGAGATGCTGGCGCTGCTGCGGGCCTTTGGGGGCCGGCCGTAGCCCCAGCGGGAGGTAAGCCGGTATGGAAAACCTGCGCGAGTTTTTGCTCCAGGCCCGCACCATAGCGGTGCTGGGCGCACATCCCAACCCCGCCAAAGCCGCCTTTTACGTGCCCGACTACCTGGCCCGAAGGGGCTACGCCGTGCTACCGGTTAACCCGGCCTACGCCGGGCAGGTGCTCTGGGGGCGGACGGTGGTGGGCAGGCTGAGCGATCTGGATGGCCCCATAGACATCGTGAACGTGTTTCGCCGCAGCGAGGTCCTGATGGGTCATCTGGACGAGCTTCTCGCAACCAGGCCTAAAATGGTCTGGCTGCAGTCGGGCATTGTGAACGATGCTTTTGCAGATAGCCTGCGGCAGGCCGGGGTTGAGGTGGTGCAGAACCGCTGCTTGATGGTGGTGCACCGGCAGCTTTTAGGCTAGATCTCGCCATCAGCGCCGCCGGCCTTTGGTGCTCGAGCTTCCTATGTCCAGCGATCTACACAGCGCCCTGCTTACCTGGTACCGGTGCCACAAGCGCGAGCTGCCCTGGCGGGGGGAGCGGGATCCCTACAAGGTTCTCCTGTCGGAGGTGCTCCTGCAACAAACCCGGGCCGGGCAGGCCATTCCCTACTACCATCGCTTCTTACAGCGCTTCCCTACCCTCGAGGCCCTGGCCCAGGCCGAGCAGGAAGCGGTGCTACAGGTCTGGCAGGGGTGTGGCTACTACACCCGGGCCCGCAACCTGCACCGCCTGGCCCAGCAAGTTGTTGCTGCCGAGGGCACACTCCCAACAACGGTGCAAGGGCTGCGGGCCTTGCCGGGCATTGGCCCCTACACTGCAGCGGCGGTGGCTTCCATTGCCTTTGGGGAGCCGGTGGCGGCGGTGGATGGCAACGTGCGGCGGGTGTTGTCGCGCCTTTTTGCCTGGGAGCATCCCACCCCAAAGCAGGTGCAGGAGACCGCCGATGCACTTTTATCCGCTACCAATGCCCACCCTGGCGACTGGAACCAGGCCCTGATGGAGCTGGGGGCCACGATTTGCACACCCCAAAATCCGGGCTGCGGGGGCTGTCCGGTGGCTGCCTTCTGCCGGGGGAAGGCCAGCCCGGGGCGCTACCCCGCCGCCAAAGTGCGCAAGCAGAAAAGCCTCGAGCTGGTTGCGCTGGTACTGCAAGGGCCCGCAGGGGTTTATCTGGAACGGCGGCAAGGGCCGGTTTTAGGCGGGCTGTGGGGGGTTCCGATGGAGGAAGGGCCGGGGGCCCTGGAGCGCTTGCTGGCCCGATTTGGACTGGATTCAGCCGAACTGCTAGGCCCCGTGCACCACGAGTTCACCCACCGAAAGCTGCATATTCGGGTTTACAGGGCCCCTTGGATGGCCGGAGAGAACCCGCTGCACCGGCCCCTATCGAGGCTGGATCAGAAAATTCTGGCCCTGGCCGGAGCGGGCCCTGCTCACTTGGTGTAGGGCGCGGGGGTCGGGCCATTTGTGTGGGCTCGAGTTGAGCTGGTATACCAAAGCCGATAGCATATTCTGCATACGCTATGCTTGCTCCGCAAACCGAAGAAGCCTATCGTCGTCTGCGCCGGATGATTCTCTCGCTGGAGTTGAAGCCCGGCGAGCCCCTGGTTGAGCGCAAACTGGAAGAAATCTTGGCGGTTTCCCGCACGCCCATCCGGGCGGCCATCCAGCAGCTATTTCGGGAAGGGCTGGCGCAGCGCACCGGGCGGGTTTATACGGTAGCCCCCCTCGACCTGGCCGAGCTGGAGGAGGCCTTCGAGTTTCGCCACTGGCTCGAGGGCCAGATTATCCGGGTGGCGGCGGCCCGACGGCCCAACGCCCGCCAGCTCCGGGAGCTGCTGGCCTCGGTGGAGGCCGACCTCGACCCCGAGGTGGAACTGGAGAAAGCCACCGACTTTCACCTGGCCCTGGCCAAGCTCACCGGGAACCGCTTTGTGGTGGCCTCGCTGGCCCAGGTTCTGCAGCGCATCTACCGGGCCCGCTACCTCGAGATCACCCGTCCACAGGGGGCCGACCAGGCCCTGAGCGATCACCTGCAGCTGATTGAGCTGGTACAGCAGGGGCAGGCTGAGGAGGCCGCGAGCTTCTTACAGAAGCACCTCGAGCGCTCGAGGGAGGCCCTGCTAAAAAGCCTCGAGGGTTCTATTCTGCTGGGCGCCCGGCGGTCTTGACGGGCAGGGCCAACGGGATAGAATCTTAGACACTCAACACCTCAGGTGATTTTTGCTGAACATAGGAGGACAGACGATGCGATGGGTAACGTTGGCTGTGGTTGTACTGACTATTGGTGGTGCGCTGGCCCAGTTCACCCCGCGCAACCCTGAGTGTATTGCGCCCGCTGGTGCCGGTGGCGGCTGGGACTTTACCTGCCGCAGCGTGGCCCAGGTCATGCAAGACCTCAAGATTGTGAATCAACCGATTAAGGTCACCAACGTAACCGGGGGTGGTGGGGGGGTGGCCTACGCCAACGTGGTCACCCAACGGGGCGACGACCCCAACCTGATTGTGGCGGCCAGCCCCGCCACCACGGTGCGCCTGGCCCAGGGGCAGTTCAGCCGCTTTACCGAGCGCGACGTGCGCTGGCTGGGCGCCGTGGCTGCCGACTTTGGCCTGGTAGCAGTCAAAGCCGATGCCCCCTGGAAAACCATGCAGGAGCTGGTGGCGGCCTGGAAGGCCGACCCCAGCAAGATTGCGGTGGGGGGTGGGAGCGCCGTGGGTGGTCAGGATCACATGAAGGTGCTGCTGCTGGGCCGGGCGGTGGGACTCGAGCCGCGCTCGATCAAGTACGTGCCCTTCGACGGTGGCGGCCAGGCCCTGACCTCCTTGCTGGGGGGCTTTATCCAGGTGTTTGCCGGCGATGCCTCGGAGCTTCGCGCCCAGGTCGAGGCCGGCACGGTGCGGGTGCTGGGGATGATGTCACCCCGCCGCCTCCCCGCGCCTTACGCCAACGTGCCCACCCTCAAGGAGCTGGGCTACAACGTGGAGTGGGTGGTCTGGCGGGGCTTCTATGTGCCCAAGAACATGCCCACCCCGGCCTATGAGTTCTGGGCCAACGCGCTGCGCCAGGTGGAGCGCAGCCCCGAGTGGGCCAGGATTCGCGAGCAGAACAGCCTGGGCCAGTTCTTCATGATCGGCGCCGAGTTCCAGGTCTTCATTGACCGCCAGGTCAACCAGTTCCGCAACCTCTCACGCGAGCTGGGCATCATCCGCTAGCCCCTAAGCATCATGGCCGATAGCCCAGGGCCCACCGCTGCTGGCTGTCGGCCATACGTTTGAGCCTCCCTTATGACCGATCGCATCGTAGGCATCCTGATTCTGTTCCTGGCCCTGGGGTATGCCCTCGAGGCCAGCCGGATGCAGGTGGGTTTCCTCTCCGACCCCTTAGGCCCCCGGCCTTTCCCCTACATCATCGCCATTCTGGTGGGGCTTTCGGCCCTGTGGCTAATCTTCAAGCCCGACCCCAACCCCACCTGGCCCCCCCCGCGCTTCTGGCCGGTGCTGGGTCTGGTGCTCCTGAGCCTGGTGGCCTACGCCTACCTGGTGGTTCCGCTGGGCTTTATCCTCACCACCACCCTCGAGATGACCCTGCTCTCGGTTTTGTTTGGGGCGCGCTGGTGGCAGGGGCTTTTGGGGGCGCTGGCCTTTACCCTGGCGGTCTACTTCCTGTTCACCGAAGGCCTGGGTGTAACCCTGCCGGTGGGCCGGATTTTCGGATAGGAGCGGCCTATGGACATCCTGCAAGCGCTTCTAAACGGTTTTGGAGTGGCCCTGGAGCCCTTCAACCTGCTCCTGGTGGTGCTGGGCTGCCTGGTGGGTACGCTGATCGGGGTGCTGCCCGGCATCGGCCCCATCAGCGGGGTGGCCCTGCTGGTGCCCCTCACCTTTGCCCTCAAGATGCCGCCCGAGTCGGCCCTGATTCTGCTGGCCGGCATCTACTACGGGGCCATGTACGGCGGCTCCACCACCAGCATCCTGCTCAACATCCCCGGCGAGACCTCCTCGGTGGTCACGGCCATCGACGGCAACAAGCTGGCCAAACAGGGCCAAGCCGGCCCGGCCCTGGCCATGGCGGCCTGGGGTTCGTTCATCGCCGGCACCCTCTCGGTGGTGGGCCTGATGACCCTGGGGCCTTTGCTGGCCCAGTGGGCCATCCGCTTCGGGCCGGCCGAGTACTTCGCCCTGATGGTCTTTGGCTTCTCCACCCTCTCGGCCCTGGCGGGCAAGAACCTGTTTAAAGCCCTGATTGCCACGGGCTTTGGCCTGATGCTGGCCACCGTGGGCCAGGATCCCCAGTCGGGCATCTCGCGCTACACCTTTGGCTTTTTGCAACTGGAAGACGGCATGGATTTTCTGGTGGTGGCCATCGGCCTCTTCGCGGTGAGCGAGGTGCTGATGCTATTGGAGGAGAAAACCCCTGGGGCCGTGCGGGCCCAGGTGGGGCGCATCTACCTCTCCTTCAAGGACTTCATGGGCTCGCTCTTCACCATTCTGCGCAGCAGCGTGCTGGGTTTTCTGATAGGGGTTCTGCCCGGCGCGGGGGCCTCCATTGCCAGCTTCGTGGCCTACACCACCGAGAAGCGTCTGCTGGGTTCCAAGGCCCGCTTTGGTGAGGGCGACCTGCGCGGTGTGGCGGCCCCCGAGTCGGCCAACAACGCCGCGGCGGGCGGGGCCATGATTCCCCTGCTCACCCTGGGCCTGCCCGGTAGCGGTACGACCGCCATCATGCTGGGGGCCCTGATGAGCCTGGGGGTAACGCCGGGGCCGCAGATGTTCCAAAAGCACCCCGAGGTGGTCTGGGGTCTGATTGCCTCGATGTACGTGGGCAACGCGGTGCTGTTGCTCCTGAACCTGCCCCTGGTGGGCCTCTTTGTGCGGCTTCTGGCGGTGCCGGCCTGGTTTTTGGTTCCGGCGGTGCTGGCCATCAGCTTCATTGGGGTCTATGCGGTCAACAACAACCCCTTCGACCTGTTCCTGATGGCGGTGTTTGGGCTGGTGGGCTACCTGATGCGCAAGCTCGAGTTTCCCCTGGCCCCGGTGCTCCTGGGGTTGGTGCTGGGCTACCTGATGGAGATCAACCTGCGCCGGGCCATGACCATCAGCAACGGCGACGTGGGCTATCTGTTCAGCAGCCCCATTGCCGTTGGGCTGTGGGTGCTGGCGGGGCTCTCGTTGCTCGCACCCGTGCTGGTGGCCCGCTTCCGTAAGCAGGGCTTGGGTGGCGATGAGGAGCTTTGAAGTGTGAGGGGGCTTACGACCCCCACCCCCGGATGCGCTACCCTCAGGGCATGCAACTACTCGGGTGGTCGCTGGTGGTGCTGGCCGTTCTGCTGGTCACGGGTTTGCTGGGGCCCATCCTGGGGGTGGTGCTGGCCGTTGCGGCCCTGCCGGCCTTGGCGGTGCTGGGGGTAATGCTCTTCCCGCTGCTGCTGGTGTTGATGGTTCTGGGCCTGGTGCTGTGGGTGGTGGGCAGTGCCATTGGCGTGGCCGCGGGTCTGCTGGGGTTCTTGCTGCAGTGGGGGCTGCCCCTCCTGCTGCTCCTGGCCGGCATCTGGCTTCTGCTCCGGGCGCGCCGCCCGCGTTTGCAGGCTTAAAAAAAGCCCCCTCGCTCGAGGGGGCTTTTGCTTGTAGATCGTTTATCGGTACACGACCCGCCGACGCTCCCCTTCGCGGCGGTCTTCGGCCGGGCCTTCGAAAAGGCGCCCACCCTGGCCGCGGCGCTGTCCACTGCCTTCGCGGTGACCCTGGCCCTGGCGTTTGCCCTGAGCGCGCACAAAGCCCTGTGCCTGGCGTTCGGACGGCCGGGCTTCGGCGGGAACCTCGGTGGCCCTGGTGAGGCGCAGGTCGCGTAGGGCGGTGTGATCCAGCTTGCCCAGATCCTCGGGGCGGATGTCCACGTATGCGGCCACATCCCCATCCAGGCGAATCCGGCCAATCTCCCCGGCTCCGGCGCCCTTCAACACCGCCACCGCCCGGTTCACGCTGATACGCGAGCCCGAGAGCTTGACCGTGACCCAGTTCTCCTCACCGGTCAGCAGGCTCTTGGGGGTGGGTGCGCCGCCCAGAATCAGGGCCAGCATCCCGGCCACGGCGTCTACGCCGCCCTCGGCAATCAGGCGCTCGGCCTGTTCGCGCCAGAGCTTTTTATCGGCCTCGGGCTGCCTTGCGATGCGGCGGGCCAGCCCGGCCCATTTGGCGGCCATGACCTCCTCAGGGGTGGGCGGGTTCACCCGCTTGAAGTTGCGCTTGAGTTCGCGCTCGAGGGTCTCCAGTTCACGCTTCTCCCGTGGGCCATAAAGAATCACCACCTTGCCCGAGCGCCCGGCCCGCCCGGTGCGGCCCGAGCGGTGCAGGTACGACTCGTTTTGATCGGGCAGGCGGTAGTGCACCACCAGGTCTACCTCGGGGATGTCCAGCCCTCGAGCGGCCACATCGGTCGCCACCAGCACGCTCACCGCCCCACTGCGGAAGCGCTCCATCACCCGCTCGCGGTCAATCTGGCTCATATCGCCGTGGATGGGGGCCGCGCTATGGGCCCGGCTCTCCAGGCCCAGGGCCAGGTCGTTGCACTCGGCCTTGGTGCTGGTAAAGACGATGGCGCGCTCGGGGGCGTAGGCGAACAGCAGATCCGAAAGCACCGAGAGGCGGTTGTGCAGGGGGGCCTGGATCGCTACTTCCTCGTAGGAGATGGCCTCGTCCTTGATGACGTTGATATGAATGGCCGCCTTCTGGTAGCGCTCCGAAAGGCGGCGGGCCCAGGTGGGCAGGGTGGCCGAGAACAGCAGGGTCTGGCGGGTGGGCGGGGTGGCTTCTAAGAGCTGCTCCACCGCTTCCTCGAAGCCCATCGAGAGCATCTCGTCGGCCTCGTCGAGCACCACCATCTCAACCCTGGAAAGGTCGAGCACGCCCTGCTCCAGGTAATCAATGGCCCGGCCTGGGGTGGCCACCACCACATCGCTGCCGCGCCTGAGGGCCTCGGCCTGCTTGCCGTAACCGGTGCCGCCGTAGATGGGGGTGATGGTCAGGTGTGGGGCCAGCCACTCCAGCTCCTTGGCCACCTGAAGGGCCAGCTCACGGGTAGGGGTGAGGACGAAGGCCCGGGGGGCGCGCCCCCGCTCACGGGCCGCGTCCAGCCGGTGGGCGATGGGTATGCCAAAGGCCAGGGTCTTGCCGGTGCCGGTGCGGGCCTGGCCCAGCACGTCTTTGCCCTCCAGGGCCAGCGGGATGGCCGCGGCCTGGATGGGGGTGGCGGTGGTGAAACCTTTGGCTTTTATAGCCTGGGCAACCTCGGGTCTTAACGTAAATGCAGAAAACTCCATGTTTCTAACGTCCTTTTGGGTGTGGGCTGAATGCCACGCTGGGCGAAACCAACCCCATAGGGTTCGAGCCGCTCATCCCAGAAAGAACCGAATGTCCAAACTGTACAGGGGTAGGATGTACGGCTTTGTTGAACCATGCGCCCGACCGCACCCTGCGGTTTTGAGTAAGCGCAACCCTTGCAGTGTGGGGGATGGGAGGGGTTTTGTCAAGTCGTGCCGGGGAAAGGTATTACTTCCACGATCTCGCCCGGCTGAGCTGAAACGCCGGCCTCGAGCACCACCAGGGCATTCCCCACCGCCATTGACCGCAGTACCGCACTCGACTGGTTCCCGGTGGTGGCCACACGGTAGCCCTCCTCCGTCCAGCGCAGCACGGCCCGGCGGTAGGCCCGGCGGGTGGGGTTGGCCTCAAAGGGGGTATCGGCGATGGCCCGGCGCCGGCTGAGGGGTGGGTCGGTGCGCCCGAGCAGCTTGAAGAGCAAAGGCCGCCCGAAAAGCAAAAAGGTAACCATGGCCGAGACCGGGTTGCCCGGCAGGCCCAGCAGGGGCAGTCCATTCCAGGTGGCAAAGAGCAAAGGGCCTCCAGGCTGCATGCGAACCTTCCAGAAATGGATCTCCCCCTCGCGCTCGAGCATCCGCCGCACGATGTCGTACTCCCCCATCGAGACCCCCCCGCTGGTAAGAAGCAGGTCGAGCTGCCCGGCCCGCTGTAGCTGGGTGCGCAAGCCTTCTACGCTGTCTGAGATCTTGGGCAAAATAACAGGCTCACCCCCGGCCTCCACCACCAGTCCCGCTAAAGAGTAGCTGTTGGAGTTGTACACACCCCCATAGGGCAGCGCCTCCCCGGGCTCAACCACCTCATCCCCAGTAGACAAAATGCCCACCCGGGGCCGCTTCACCACCGGCAGGGTGGCATACCCCATGGCCGCGGCCAGCCCCACCCGTCCTGGCGTAAGCAGATCGCCTTTGCGCAGATAGGTCTGCCCCTCTACCAGATCGTCCCCCTTACGGCGGATATCCGTAGCTGAAGCAGGTTTCATCAGCCATACAAACTCGCCTTCGCGCAGGGTATCCTCCACGCGAATTACCGCGTCGGCCCCAGGGGGAATGGGGGCACCGGTAAAAACCTGCACAGCCTCACCTCTCCCAATCCTTCCAGAAAAAGGTTTGCCTGCGGGGGATTGCCCGATGACCCTTAGCCGGACTGGGTTGCCCAGAGAAGCGCTTCGAGTGTCGGCCTCGAGGCAGGCGTAGCCGTCTACCGAGGTGTCGTCGGCAGAGGGGTGATGCACCTTCGAGATCAGATCCTCCCCTAAAACCGCACCATAGCTTGCGGCTAAAGGCAGGTGCTCGATGGTTTGCCGGGGCCTGGCCTCCTGCAATACCATCTCCAGGGCTTCCTCGACAGATAGATTCTGCTTCATATTCATAAGCATAAGCGGTGCTCGAGGCGCTAATTTTCAGCGTGCCCCCCCCTCCAAGCCAGAACCCCTATTGACAGCTTTTACTGCCTTTGATATTCTTCTCGTTGCGCCGCGATAGGAAGCAGGCGCGAGGATCATGAAAAAGGGGTAGTAAGGAGTAGGAAGGAAGTCCATTCTGGGCGCTTTCATATGCGTGAGCGATGGGGGCGTTGCAGGGTGGTGTGAATAGGCCTTTATCTTCGGGGGGAATCCCTGAGGAGGAGAGTAAGGTCAAGATAGAACGGGCACACGGTGGATGCCCTGGCACCTAAGCCGATGAAGGACGTGATTACCTGCGAAAAGCCCGGTGGAGCTGGTAGTAAGCGTTGATACCGGGATGTCCGAATGGGGGAACCCGGCCTGTGGGAACACAGGTCACCACCTACGGGTGGGGGGAACCTGGGGAACTGAAACATCTAAGTACCCAGAGGAGAAGAAAGAGGAATCGATTCCCTGAGTAGCGGCGAGCGAAAGGGGAGGAGCCTAAACCGTTGAGCGTGCTCAGCGGGGTTGTGGGGCTGGCGATATCGAAGCGGAAGTCTAGTCGAAGGGTTTTGGGAAAGCCCACCAGAGAAGGTGAAAGTCCTGTAGACGAAAGGCGGAGGCTAGTAGCCAGTACCCGAGTAGCCTGTGGTTCGTGGAGCTATGGGTGAATCTGCGCGGCCCACCGCGTAAGGCTAAATACTCTAGGTGACCGATAGCGGACCAGTACCGTGAGGGAAAGGTGAAAAGAACCCCGGGAGGGGAGTGAAATAGAACCTGAAACCGTGTGCTTACAAGCAATCAAAGGACTATCTACGCGAGTAGCGGTCTTTTGGTGTGCCTATTGAAGCATGAGCTGGCGACTTACGGTAGTCGGCGAGCTTAAGCCGGAAGGCGGAGGCGTAGCGAAAGCGAGTCCGAACAGGGCGCATAGTCGGCTGCCGTAGACCCGAAACCCAGAGAGCTAGTCCTGGCCAGGCTGAAGCGCGGGTGACACCGCGTGGAGGGCCGAACCGGTGGGAGATGCAAATCCTTCGGATGAGCTGGGGTTAGGAGTGAAAAGCTAACCGATCTGGGAGATAGCTGGTTCTCCTCGAAATGACTTTAGGGTCAGCCTCGGATGCTTATTTGGGCCTGTAAAGCACTGATAGGGCTAGGGGGCCTACCAGCCTACCAAACCCTTTCAAACTCTGAAGGGTCCGAAATGGAGTCCGGGAGTGAGGGCACGAGTGCTAACATCCGTGTCCGAGCGCTGGAACAACAGAGACCGCCGAATAAGGTCCCCAAGTACAGGTTAAGTGGATAAAGATGTGGGGTTGCCCAGACAGCTAGGAGGTTGGCTTAGAAGCAGCCATCCTTTAAAGAGTGCGTAATAGCTCACTAGTCGAGTGACCCTGCGCTGAAAATGATCGGGGCTTAAACCTGTCACCGAATTCGCGGACTTAGCCGGGCTTTGCCTGGTTGAGTGGTAGAGGAGCGTTCCCTATGCCGATGAAGCCATACCGTGAGGAGTGGTGGAGGTACGGGAAGTGCGAATGCCAGCATGAGTAACGATAAAAGGGGTGGGAATCCCCTTCGCCGTAAACCCAAGGTTTCCTACGCGATGGTCGTCATCGTAGGGTTAGGCGGGGCCTAAGGATAAGCCGAGAGGCGAGGCCGACGGACAACTGGTTAATATTCCAGTCCTACTGCGCAGTGCGATGGGGGGACGCTTTAGGCTAGGCGAACCGGAGCCATGGACGAGCCCGGACAGAAGCCCAAAGGGGACTACAGGCAAATCCGTAGTCCGTTACCGGTGGGTGGTGTGGAAGCCGCAAGGTGACAACTCGCTGAAGCCATGGAGCCGAGAAAAGCCTCTAAGCATAACTGCGCAGTACCCGTACCGTAAACCGACACAGGTGGGTGGGTGTGAATGCACCAAGGCGCGCGGGAGAACCCTCGCTAAGGAACTTTGCAATCTAGCCCCGTAACTTCGGGAGAAGGGGTGCTCGCGATGAGCGAGCCGCAGTGAATAGGCGCTGGCGACTGTTTACCAAAAACTCAGCTCTGTGCGAACACGTAAGTGGAAGTATACGGAGCGACGCTTGCCCGGTGCTGGAAGGTCAAGGGGAGGGGTGCAAGCCCTGATCCGAAGCCCCAGTGAACGGCGGCCGTAACTATAACGGTCCTAAGGTAGCGAAATTCCTTGTCGGGTAAGTTCCGACCTGCACGAAAAGCGTAACGATCAGCGCGCTGTCTCAGCGAGGGACCCGGTGAAATTGAACTGGCTGTGAAGATGCAGCCTACTCGTGGCAGGACGAAAAGACCCCATGGAGCTTTACTGTAGTCTGGCCTTGAGATTCGGCCGTTTCTGCGCAGGATAGGTGGGAGCCTATGAAGCCGGGGCTTTGGTCTCGGTGGAGGCGACGGTGAGATACCACCCTGAGACGTCTGGATTTCTAACCCGTTGACGGGGACAGGGCTTGATGGGCAGTTTGACTGGGGTGGTCGCCTCCCAAAAGGTAACGGAGGCGCCCAAAGGTTCCCTCAGGTGGGACGGAAACCCACCAGAGAGCGCAAGGGTAGAAGGGAGCCTGACTGTGAGGCCTGCAAGCCGAGCAGACGCGAAAGCGGGGCCTAGTGAACCTGTGGTTCTGTGTGGAAGGGCCATAGATCAACGGATAAAAGTTACCCTGGGGATAACAGGCTGATGATTCCCGAGCGTCCATAGCGGCGGAATCGTTTGGCACCTCGATGTCGGCTCGTCACATCCTGGGGCTGAAGAAGGTCCCAAGGGTTGGGCTGTTCGCCCATTAAAGTGGCACGCGAGCTGGGTTCAGAACGTCGTGAGACAGTTCGGTCTCTATCCGTCACGAGCGCAAGAAGGTTGAGGGGGGCTGCTCCTAGTACGAGAGGACCGGAGTGGACGTACCGCTGGTTTTCCTGCTGTTCTTCCAAGGGCATAAGCAGGGTAGCCAAGTACGGGAGAGATAACCGCTGAAAGCATCTAAGCGGGAAACTTGCCCCAAGATGAGCCTTCTCACGGAGTCAATCCGGTAAGGACCCCGGTAGAATACCGGGTGGATCGGCGGGAGGTGTACGCGCAGCGATGCGTTGAGCCGACCCGTGCGAATCGTCCGAGGTCTTGACCTTTATGCACTGATCT
>AXWR01000001.1 GCA_000482765.1 Meiothermus taiwanensis DSM 14542 | reverse complement strand
ATGGGGGCAGCGAGTTCATGGCGGAGTTTGAGGAGGGTTGTCGGGTATTGGGGATAGAGCTTTTTGTTTTGCCGCCGAGGAGTCCGAAGCTGAACGGGATGGTAGAGCGGCTGCAGCGGACGTTTCGGGATGAGTTTTACACGCGGGCTTTACCGCTGGGGATAGAGGCTATTCAAGGGGAGCTGGAGGGTTATCTGGAGCACTACAACCTGCACCGGCCGCACATGGCCCTGGGGGGGTTGGCGCCGGTGGAGTACCTGGCTAAGCTACAGGAGGTGTCGGTTCCCCTGGAGTCTCAAATGTATTGACCGATTACACCGTCTTGACAGCAATCACAGTGCATGGGTACACTGCCCCCTGGGATGATCTTAAGTGCAAAAAAATCCAGTGCCGGGAGGCTAGTCTGAGCTAGCCCGCGCACTGCGTATCCCGGCCCGCACACAGCTTGCGGGCGGTTTTTTTTATGAGGGAGTTTATGTCAGCGCCCACCCAAGCCCACCGCATTGAAATTGTGGATACCACCTTCCGTGACGGCCAGCAGTCACCGCTTTTGTTCGATACCGAGAAGTACCGCTTCACGCTGGAAGAGAAGAAGGTTCTGATGACCGGCTTGCTCGAGCTGGGGGTCACCCACTTCGAGTTTTTTTCACCGGTGGTGGGGGTGGCCGAGGCGCGGGATGTGCGAGAGCTAATAGCCCATGCCAGCGCCCTCACCCAGAAGCCCCTTCGCTTCCTGGCCCACTGCCGTTGCAACCTGGAAGACATCGAGCGGGCGCTCGAGACCGGCTGCAACGGTCTGAACCTCTACCTGGGGGTCTCGCCCCTGGCCCAGCAGCACAATGCCCAAAAATCCCTGGAGGAATCGGTTCAACTGGCCCAGGAGGTGATCGCTGCTACCCGCAAAGCCCACCCCAACCTGTATATCCGATTTAGCGCCGAAGATGCTTTCCGCACCCCGCTCGAGGACATCTTTCGCCTCTACGACGCCATTTACCCCTACGTAAATACCCTGGGCATGCCCGATACCGTGGGCATTGCCGAGCCCGAGGACGTGAGCGCTGTGGTGGCCCAGCTGCGCCAGCGCTATCCCAAGGCCGCGCTCGAGTGCCACTTCCACAACGACCGGGGCCTGGCCCTGGCCAACGTAATTGCCGCGGTACGGGCTGGGGTGCGTTATGTGGATGCCTCTATCTGGGGGTTGGCTGAGCGTTCGGGCATCCCCTCGGTAACGGGGGTGCTCTTCAACCTCTCGAAGCGCTACCCTGAGATAGCCCAGCAGTACAACCTGAGCCAGTGCTATCCCCTCAACGTGCTGATGGCCTCTATTCTGGGAACCCTGGTGCCCTACACCGAGCCGGTCTCGCTTACCAACCGCACCCATACCGCTGGCGTGCACCAGAAAGCTGTTCTAAACGAAAAGAAAGTCTATGAGGCCCACAACCTGCACGACTTTGGGGTGGACAAAAACCAGTTGCTGCTGGGGCCCCTGTCGGGCTGGAACCTGATTTACTACTATCTGAAAGAAGTGGAAGGCTTTGTGATCAGTAAGGAGCAGGCCAAGCAGATCGCCCAGGAGTTCAAGGGTCGTACCAGCGAGATTGGGCGCTGGAAGAAACCCGAGGAGCTTTTGCTGGAAATTGCCGAGGCCCATGGTTTGCTGCGCCATACCCTACCCGAGGAGGTGCCCACGGCGCGGCTGGAGAACCTGGATTGAGGGGCCTATTCGGCCTGCGAGGTTTCGATGTACAGCTACAGCGATAGGAGGGGGTGATGGGACTAACTTTAGCGGAAAAAATCCTTTCTCGGCGGGCGGGTCGTCCGGTCGAAGCGGGTGAGTTGGTGGTGGTGGAGGTAGACCAGGTGATGGTGGTGGACTCCATCGCCGGGAGCTTTTTCAAGCGACTGGAGCAGCTGGGTGCCGCACCGCGCTTCCCGGAGAAGATCGCCATTGTGATTGACCATGTGGCCCCCGCCGCCAACGTCGAGGTAGCCAAGGCCCAGCAGGAGATCCGGGCCTGGGGCAACCGGTATGGCTGCCGGGTCTTCGACGTGGGGCGGGGTATCTGCCACCAGGTGCTGGTGGAGGAAGGCCTGGCTTTGCCGGGGGGTATCGTGCTGGGATCGGACAGCCACTCCACCACCTATGGCGGCATCGGCTGCTTTGGCAGTGGGATGGGGGCCACCGATATCGCCCTGGCTGCGGCCTCGGGGCGCACCTGGCTGCGCGTGCCGGAAACCGTCAAGGTCACCTTCCGGGGGCAGCTCGCACCGGGCGTGACCGCCAAGGACGCGGCCCTCGAGATGATCCGGGTGCTGACCGCCGATGGGGCTACCTACATGAGCATCGAGATACACCTGATAGACGGGGCCGAGGCCCTGAGCCGTAGCCAGCGCCTGACCCTGGCCAACCTCACGGTAGAGGCTGGGGCCAAGTGCGGGCTGGTGGTGCCCAGCGGCGAGATTCTGGAGCTGTACGAGGTGCCCGACTGGCTCTACCCCGACCCCGATGCCGTGTATGCCAAGGAGGTCGAGATCGACCTCTCGCGCCTGACCCCGCGCGTCTCGGTGCCATTTTATGTAGACAACGTCGAGGAAGTGGCGAAGGTGAAGGGTAAGAAGGTGGATCAGGTTTTTGTGGGTACCTGCACCAACGGACGGCTGGACGACCTGCACCAGGTGGCCGAGGTGCTCAAAGGCCGCAAGGTGGCGCCGGGGGTGCGGATGCTGGTGATACCGGCCAGTTCGCAGGTACTCGAGGCGGCCACCAGGGATGGCACGCTCCTAACTATCCTGCAAGCCGGGGCCACCTTGGGCACCCCAGGCTGCGGGCCCTGTATGGGGCGGCACCAGGGTGTGCTGGCCCCCGGGGAGGTGTGCGTGAGCACCTCCAACCGCAACTTTAGAGGCCGCATGGGTGCAGCGGATGCCGAGATCTACCTGGCCTCGCCCCGGGTGGCCGCTGCCTCGGCGGTGGCCGGATACATCACCACCCCGGAAGAGCTGGAGGTGTCCCATGCCTAGGGTTTGGAAGTTTGGCGATGCCATCAACACCGACGACATTTTGCCCGGTAAGTATGCCCCTTTCATGGTGGGTGAGGATAAGTTTCACACCTATGCTTTTGCCCACCTTCGCCCCGATTTTGCCTCCAACTACCAGCCGGGCGATATCCTGGTTTGCGGCAAGAACACCGGCCTTGGTTCTTCGCGCGAGTACGCCCCGGAGGCCCTGCGCAAACTGGGCTTGCAGGCCATTATCGCCAAGAGCTACGCCCGCATCTTCTACCGCAACCTGGTCAACCTGGGCATCATGCCCTTTGAGGCCCCGGAGGTGGTGGAGGTTTTGCAGGACGGCGACGAGGTGGAGCTGGACTTCGAGCGGGGTCTTTTGCGCCGTGGAGCCGAGACCTTCCAGCTTCGCCCGCCCCCGGCTTTTCTGCTGGAAGCCCTCAAAGAGGGCAGCATCCTGGAGTACTACCGCAAGTATGGGCGGTTTCCCGGTGAAGGGCTTGAAGGGTAAACTGGGGCGGTTGAGGCCTTTATGGAAGATATAGAAGTGATCTGTCCGGTATGCAACGAGCCCAACTACCTGCCCGCTGAAGACCTCGAGGAGCTCACACCCGATGATTACCTCGAGTGCGAGTCCTGCGGGGCCTACCTGCAAGTTCTTTCAACCGACCCGCTCGAGGTGGTGGTCATTGAAGATGGTGAAGAGGGTTTTTTTGTAGACTGCCCCGAGTGCGGCCTGACCTTCGAGGTGGATGGCGGCGAAGAAGAGGTGGTATGCCCGGAGTGCGGGCATCGTTTTGCGCCGGACTGGTCGGAAATAGACGAGGAAGACGATCTGGAATAGCTTCGAGATGGGAGGAGAAATTATGACGGCTGAGTGCGTGGAATGTGGAAGCCCAATCGAACTGGAGAACCCCGAGCTGGGGGAGCTGGTGGTTTGTGAGACCTGTGGTGCGGAGCTCGAGGTGGTGGGGTTGGAGCCCCTCAAGCTACAGACGGCCCCCGAGGAAGCGGAGGACTGGGGCGAGTAAATAGCACCTGGGAGCGGGCTTGCCGGCCTGCTCCCGGCCCCCAATGCTATGCTGGCGATTCTGTACGACCGCATCCGCCCCGACGAGGAGATGCTCTTCAAGGCTGCTGAGGGGCTGGGCATTCCTTTCAAGAAAATCTACGCCAAGCAGATGCCCATGCGCCTGGGGGAACGCCCGCCGGAGCTCGAGGGCGTTACCTGTGCGGTGGAGCGACTGGTCTCGCAGAGCAAGGGCCTGGCCGTCTCGCGCTACCTCAAAAGCCTGGGGATTCCGGTGGTGAACGCCCCGGAAGTGATCGAGGTGTGCGGGGACAAGTGGGCCACGAGCTGTGCCCTGGAGGCCCACGGGGTGCCCCAGCCCAAGACCGCCCTGGCCACCGAGGCCGAGGAAGCCCTCAAGCTGATCGAGCAGATGGGCTACCCGGTGGTGATGAAGCCGGTGGTGGGGAGCTGGGGCCGCCTGCTCTCGCTAATCCGCGACCGCGACGCCGCCGAAACGGTGATTGAGCACAAGGAGGTGCTGGGGGGCTACCAGCACCAGCTTTACTACATACAGGAGCTGGTGGACAAAGGAGGCCGGGACATCCGGGCCTTTGTGGTAGGGGATACCTGCATCGCGGCCATCTACCGCTCCTCGAGCCACTGGATTACCAACACCGCCCGCGGTGGGAAGGCCTCCAACTGCCCGGTGACCCCTGAGCTGGCCGAGCTGGCGGTTCGGGCGGCCCGGGCGGTGGGGGGTGGGGTGGTGGCCATCGACCTTTTCGAGTCGCCTCGAGGCCTGCTGGTCAACGAGGTCAACCACACCATGGAGTTCAAGAACTCGGTCAGCACCACCGGGGTGGACATCCCGGCCAGGATACTGGAGTACGCCTGGAGCCTGCGTTTGCGTTAGGGTATGAGCGAGAAAAAGACGGTTTCGATTGTGGGTGCCTCCGGCTACGCCGGGGGGGAGTTTTTGCGCCTGGCCTTGGGGCACCCCTACCTCGAGGTCAAACAGGTGACCTCGCGCAGGATGGTAGGGGATCCCGTAACGTTGGTGCACCCCAACCTGCGGGGCCGCACCAACCTGAAGTTTGTAGACCCGGCCAGCCTCGAGCCCTGCGATATTCTGGTGCTTTCCATGCCGCACGGGGTGGCGGCCAGGGAGTTTGAGAAATACCAGCACCTGGCCCCCGTCATCGTGGATTTGTCGGCGGACTTTCGCCTGAAGAACCTGGATCTGTACAAGAAATACTACGGCGAGGACCACCCCCGCCCCGACCTGGTGGGCCAGTGGGTCTACGCCAACCCCGAGCTGTACCGCGAGGCCCTCAAGACCGCCAACTACATCGCCGGCTGCGGCTGCAACGCCACCGCCACCATCCTGGGCCTCTATCCCTTGCTGCAGGAGGGCCTGCTGGCCCCGGGGCCCATCTTCACCACGGTGCTGATCTCCACCAGCGCCGCCGGGGCCGAGCCCAGCCTGGCCTCGCACCACCCCGAACGCGCGGGCAGCCTGCGGGCCTACAAGCCCACCGGCCACCGCCACACCGCCGAAATACGCGAGAACCTGCCGGGCCACCCCGAACTCCACCTGACCGCCATCGCCACCGACCGGGTGCGCGGCATCCTGATGACCGCCCAGACCTTTTTGCGTCCGGGCCTGAGCGAAAAAGAGGTCTGGGGGGCCTACCGCAAGGTCTACGGGGCGGAGCCTTTCATCCGTATGGTCAAGCTCAAGAAGGGCATCCACCGCTACCCCGACCCCAAGATGGTGGAGGGCACCAACTACTGCGATGTGGGCTTCGAGCTGGAAGAGGAGACCGGGCGGCTGGTGGTGATTGCGGCCATCGACAACCTGGTCAAGGGCACCGCCGGCCACGCCCTGCAAAGCCTGAACATCCGCATGGGCTGGCCCGAGACCGCGGGCCTCGAGTTCAGCGGGCTGCATCCGTAGGCCATGGTCGTTGTCGGCAGCACCAACCCGGCCAAGCTCGAGCCCGTGCGCCTTGTGTTCGCAGAGGTGTTTCCGGGGCTGGAAGTTCGCGGGGTGGAGGTGCCCAGCGGGGTGCGGGCCCAGCCGATTGGCTACGATGAGACCCTGCAGGGGGCCTTAAACCGGGCCCGGGCGGCCCTGGCCCAGCCCGGTGCAAGCTGGGGGTTGGGGCTGGAAGCCGGGGTGGAGTTCAATGGGCAGGGGAGCTGGCTCTTCAACATTGCGGTGATTTTGCGGGCCGATGGGCGGCGGGGCCTGGCCCGCGGCGGCTCGGTTTTGCTGCCCCCGCAGGTGGGGGAGCGCCTCTTTAGAGGCGAGGAACTGGGCCTCATCATGGACGACCTGGTGGGAAAAAAAGACACCAAAAAGGGCAGCGGTGCGGTGGGCATCCTCACCCTTTCGCGCGTCGAACGGGTGGAGTTCTGGCGGCACACCCTCGAGCTGGCCCTGCCCCCTTTTCTGCGCCCGGAGCTTTATCCGCTGGAGTAAAACATGGAGCGGCATTTCCCCGATGTGTACAAAAAATCGGTATGATGGCGGGCTAGAGGTTGGGCGATGATTGTAGTCAAGGTAGGCGGTTCGGAAGGTATCAACTACGAGGCGGTGGCGAAGGACGCCGCTTCGCTCTGGAAGTCGGGCCAGAAACTTATCATTGTGCACGGGGGCAGCAGCGAGACCAATAAAATCGCCGAGGCCCTGGGCCACCCGCCGCAGTTTCTGACCCACCCCGGCGGCCTCACCAGCCGCCTCACCGACCGGAAGACCCTGGAAATATTCGAGATGGTCTACTGCGGCCTGGTGAACAAGCGCATCGTGGAGCTGTTGCAGAAAGAGGGCGTCAATGCGGTGGGCCTTTCGGGGCTGGATGGGCGCATCTTTGAGGGCAAGCGCAAGGACGCGGTCAAGTACATCGAAAACGGCAAAATCAAGATCCACCGGGGCGACTACACGGGCTCGGTGGAAAAGGTGAACACGGCCCTGCTAAACCTGCTCTTGGAGGCGGGCTACCTGCCGGTGCTCACCCCGCCGGCCATCTCCTACCAGGGCGAGGCCATCAACACCGACGGCGACACCGCGGCCGCCCTGCTGGCAACGGCCTTCAAAGCCGAGGCGCTGCTGCTCCTTTCCAACATTCCGGGCCTTTTGGCCAACTTTCCCGACGAGTCGAGCCTGATCCGCGAGATTCCGGCAGCCCGGGTGGGCGACCCCCAGTACATGAGCGTGGCCCAGGGGCGCATGAAGAAAAAGGTTCTGGGGGCGGTGGAGGCGGTGCAGGGTGGGGTGGGCCGGGTGGTGTTTGGCGACGCCCGCATCGAGCAGCCCATCTCGGCGGCGCTGGCGGGGGCTGGCACGGTGGTGCGGTAAGCTCGAGCCAGGCGGTACAATCGCCCCAATATGGACAGGCTCATCTCCCGGCGCGACCTCGAGTTCCTGCTGTACGAAGTGCTGGACGTGGAGGCCCTCACCCAGCGCGAGCGCTACCGCGACCATAGCCGCGAAACCTTCAAAGATACCCTGGATGTGGCTTATCGCATCGCGGTTGAACACTTCGCCACCCACAACAAGAAAAACGACCAGGAAGAGCCCTGGTTCGACGGCGAGCGGGTGCACACCAACCCCGAGGTCAAGGCGGCCCTCGAGGCCTACCGCCAAGCGGGCCTGTTTGCGGCCACGCACGACTACGCGCTGGGCGGCATCCAACTGCCCTACGTGATTGCCACGGCCTGCGGTGCTTTGTTCAAGGCGGCCAACATCGCCACCGCCAGCTTCGCCCTGCTGACCGCGGGCAACGCCAACGTGCTTCGCAAGTACGGCTCGCCAGCCCAGCAGAAGAAATACCTGCTGCCCCAGCTCGAGGGCCGCTTCTTTGGCACCATGTGCCTCTCCGAGCCCCACGCCGGCTCCTCCCTCACCGACCTCCTGACCCGCGCCGAACCCCAGGCGGATGGCACCTACCGGCTCAACGGCTCCAAGATGTGGATTTCCGGGGGTGACCACGAGATTGCCGAGAACATCGTGCACCTGGTGCTGGCCAAGATTCCCGGAGGCCCCCCTGGCGTCAAGGGGATATCGCTCTTCATCGTGCCCAAGTACCTGGTGCACGACGATGGCCGCCTGGGGCCCCGCAACGGGGTGCGGGTGGCCGGCCTCAACCACAAGATGGGCTACCGGGGGATTCCCAACTGCTTGCTGAGCCTCGAGGACGCGGTGGGTGAGCTGGTGGGGGCGCCGCACCAGGGCCTGTCCTACATGTTCACCATGATGAACGAGGCCCGCATTGGTGTGGGCATGGGTGCCATGGCGCTGGCCTACACCGGCTACCTGCACGCCCTGGAATACGCCCAGACCCGCACCCAGGGCCGTCGTATGCACGACAAAAACCCGGCCAGCCCCGCGGTTCCCATCATCCAGCACCCCGATGTGCGCCGCATGCTGATAATGCAAAAAGCCTACGCCGAGGGCTGCTTGCACCTGTGCCTGTATGCGGCCCGGCTGGTCGACGAGGAGCGCACCGCCCCTACCCCCGAGGCGGCCGAGCAGGCCCGTCTGCTGCTCGAGGTGCTCACCCCGGTGGTCAAGGGCTGGTCGAGCGAGCTGGGTATACGGGCCAACGAGCTGGCCATTCAGGTGCACGGGGGCTATGGCTACACCCGCGACTACAACGTCGAGCAGTTCTACCGCGACAACCGCCTCAACGCCATCCACGAGGGCACCAACGGCATCCAGGCCCTCGACCTGCTGGCGCGCAAGGTGGGGATGCAGGAGGGGTTGGGCTTCCGGCTGTGGGCGCAGGAGGTCGAACGAACCATCCAGGCCAGCCGGGACACCCACGCCCTGCGGCCTTACGCCGAAGCCCTCGAGCAGGCCCTGAAGACCACCGCCCAGGTCACCCAGCAACTGCTGAACAAAGCGGCCCAGGGGGAGGTGGAACGGGCTTTTGCCAACTCGTTTGCCTATCTGGAGCTGTTCGGCACCGTGACGCTGGCCTGGCTGTGGCTGGAGCAGGCGCGCAAAGCGTTGGGAAAGGAAGGGGCTTTTTACCGGGGCAAGCTCGAGGCCGCCCGCTACTTTTTCCTCTACGAGCTCGACAAGGTGCCCCTGCTGGCTGAAAGGTTGATGCGCCTGGACGATGTGTTTTTGTACCCCGAGCAGGACTGGTTGACCACAGATTAAACCCATCGCACTCTCTTCCAAGGGGCGGTATCGCCCTCTGCTACGCGGATAACTTCGGTCGGGTTGGTTCGGCACCGGAAGGCGGCGAACTAACCGAATCTGGTATAAGGAGGCTCGATTGAGTCTTTGCCCATCTTTGCGAAACCAATATGGTTTGAAATAGAGCCATGGTGCGTTGGTGGATGATTCTTTTGACGCTTTGGGGTGTGGCCTATGCGCAAACCCCGCCTTCCACAACCCCGATGCTGCCGGCTTCCAGGCTGGGGCTGGGTGTGACCCAGGAGAACGGGGCCATCACCTTTCGCAAAGCCGAGCTGAGCTTTACCTACGTGGAGGGCCTGGGCTGGATACCCCCATTGGAGGCCGGCCTGCCCCCACCCCAGGGGGCCATGCTGCCGGTAGAGGTGGTTCGGGCAGTGGGCCTGGTGGCGGCACCGGAGGCTGGGGTGCGCTACTCGGCCAGCGCCAACCGCTTGCGCCTGGTCTTCGATCTGCCGGAGGGCGATGCGGTGCAGCCCGCCCCTTCCGACCTGGCCCCTTACCCCGGCTCCCTCGAGCTGAGCCTGCCCTACTTTGCGCCGGGCCTCGAGGCTGTGCGGCCTGCCGGGGTGGGGATAGAGGCCCGCTACGAGTTGCAAAGCACCCTGCTCAGGGTGCAGGCCCCGCCGGGCCGCTTCTACCGCTACCGCACTTTTTTGCTTACCAACCCCCGCCGCTATGTGCTGGATGTTTACTACCTCGAGCCCGAGCGCCAGGAGGCCCTTGTGCCGGGCTTCCGCTACCGCGAGCTGTGGGCCTGGGCGCCCGAGCCGGTGCGCATGTACTGGCTCGAGGCCGCGCCCGGTAGCTGGCGCATGGAGCCGGTGGGCCGCCCCGGCGAGCGCAGGGTGTTACCGGAGATGGCCCCAGGGGCCCTGGCCATCCTGAACGGGGGCTACTTCGATGGCCGCACCGGAACCCCCATTGGCCTCTGGGTGCGCGGGGGCGTGCCCCTGAGCTTTCCCTATGGGCGCAGCACGCTGTTCTGGCAAGACGACAACATATTTGCTGGGCGGCCGCAGTTTGCCGCCTCGGTGCAGCTCATGGATGGGCGCAGCATTCGGGTGGGGGTCAACCTGAGCCGGGCGAGGTACACGGCGCACACCCTGGCCGGGCCCGTGGGGCGTCCGGGTGAGAACGTGCACATCGTGCAGGGCGACCGGATTGTTGCCACCTACCCTGCCCCGCACGAACTTCCCGAGGGCTACTGGGCGCTCACCTTTCCCGCCGACGCCCCCATCGCCCGCACCGGCGATACCCTGCGGCTGATGATCAGCCTCGAGCCCCCAATCAATTATGCGCTCGAGGCCGGCCCTTTGCTTATCCAAAGCGGGGCCAACGTTTTCGACCCCAACGCCGAGCCCTTCCGCGACCGCGCCCCGGTAGAGGCGCTGGCGGCCCAGTCGGTGGTGGCCTGGTCGCAGGAGGGGGCGCTCTACTTTATCGTGACCGAGCCCATGCGCCCCGAGGCGCTGGCCCGGGTGCTGCAGGAGCAGGGCTTCTGGGGGGCCATCCGCATGGATGGCGGGGGCTCGGCCCAGCTCTGGGTGCAGGGGCGCTTGCGCAACCCGGCGGGCAGCCTGCTGGGGGTGCGCCCGGTGGTGAGCGGGCTGGCGCTTTATCCCAAACCATAAAACGGCATTCGTAAAAACCAGCCCCTGCTGCACTTGGTGGCTCTTAGTACAATTTGGAGGTGGGGCTCTCGGCATTTTCTCACATCTGCACTTTAAGCTCAGTGAGCCCCCTATCTGAAGTTGCGCTGACCCGGTTCATGCAGTATGGAGCACAGCCTTTAGGGGGTGTCCCGTTCCGAATCTTGAGCTAACCCGAACAGGAGGTTTTATGAACATCGCAATTCTTTGTCACGCCAGCGCAGGGGGTTCGGGTGTGGTGGCGACTGAGCTGGCCCTGGCCCTGGCGGGCCTGGGGCATAGTGTGCATCTGGTGGCTACCGAACGGCCCTTTCGCCTGACTGAAGAACGGCTTAACCAGCTTGGTCTTAGCAGCAACCTGCGCTCGATGGGCCAGAACCCGGTGGGTGGGCTGGGCCGCATTTTTCAGGCTTCCAAACAGAGCGTGGCCCGCTGGCTGGGTTTGCTTAAAAAGCCGTTGCGGGCTGGCTCCCTCAACTTCCATCAGGTGCTGAGCGCCGACTACCCCTTGTTCCAGGAGCCGCTCACCCCCCTGACGGCGGCCAACTCCATTGCCGAGCTCATCGAACGTTTCAAAATCGATCTGGTACACGCCCATTACGCCATTCCACATGCTACGAGCGCCATTCTGGCCCGTGAGATGGGGCTGGAGATCAAGGTAGTTACCACCCTGCACGGCACCGACGTTACCCTGGTCGGGCGTGAGCCGGCTTTTGCCAAGACCACCCAGCACGCGGTGCGCAGCTCGGACGCGGTGACGGCGGTTTCCCGTGCGCTGGCCGAGGAGGCCCGTGTCCAGCTGGGGGTGGAGCGCGAGATTGAGGTGATCTACAACTGGGTAGACCCCGAGCGCTTCCAGCCCAACAGAGACCCGGCCTACCGGGCCCGCTTTGCCCAGCCCGAGGAGGCCATCGTGCTGCATGTCTCCAACTTCCGGGCGGTCAAGCGCCCGCTGGATGCGCTGCGGGTGTTTGCCGGTATCCTCGAGCGGATGCCGGCCCGCATGCTGATGATTGGGGATGGGCCCCTGCGCCAGGAGTGCATTGAGCTGGCCGATGAGCTGGAGATCGCCGGGCGGGTGCAGTTTTTGGAATCCACGCCCAGCATCGAGAAGTTCATGAGCGTGGCCGATCTTTTGCTGGTACCTTCTGAACAGGAATCCTTCGGCCTGGTGGCCCTGGAAGCCATGGCCAGCGGGGTGCCGGTGGTGGCGAGCCGGGTGGGTGGGCTGCCCGAGCTGATTGAAGAGGGTAAAACCGGTTTCCTGCGGCCCATGGGGGATATACCGGCGATGCTCGAGGCCAGCCTGGAGATCCTTACCAACCGAGCCCGCCGCCGCGCCATGGGTGAGGCGGCCCGCGCACGGGCCATCGAGCACTTCCGCCCCGAGGTGGTGCTACCCCGGTACCTCGAGGTCTACGAGCGAACCCTCGAGCGAAACCTAACCGATGCCTGATGGGCCCGGAGATCGAGCGTAAATTTCTCTAGGATGCAGGTAAACCAGCGGTGGGGCGCTTGGCGATACAATCACCGCATGGCAGTTCGCTTTGAAGACATCCAGGCCGCCCGTGCGGTCATTCACAAGGTTATTGCGCCCACCCCCACCCTTCCCGACCCGCTCACCTCCGACGAGCTAGGGGCCCAGGTTTTTGTGAAGGCGGAGTGCTTACAGCGCGCTGGCTCTTTCAAGATTCGCGGAGCCTATCACAAAATTGCCGCCCTCACCCCCCAGGAAAAATCCCGTGGGGTGATCGCCCCTTCGGCCGGCAACCATGCCCAGGGGGTGGCCCTGGCCGCAGCCCTGCAGGGCATCTGTTCGGTGATCGTGATGCCCCAGCACGCCCCCCTCACCAAGGTGGTGGCCACCCGCCGCCTGGGGGCCGAGGTGGTGCTTTATGGGGCCAGCTTCGACGACGCGGTGGCCCACGCCCACGAGCTGCAGCAGCAGCACGGCTACACCTATGTGCACGCCTTCAACGACGAAAAGATCATCGCCGGACAGGGCACCATTGGCCTCGAGCTGCTCGAGGCCCTGCCCAACCTGGACGTGCTGGTGGTGCCCATCGGCGGGGGTGGGCTGATTGGGGGGATTGCCCTGGCGGTCAAGCACCTGCGCCCGCAGACCCGGATTGTGGGGGTGCAGGCGGCGGGCTGTGCGCCGGTCAATCCCTCGCTCAGGGCCGGGCATCCGGTGAGCGTGCCGGTGGCCCAGACCATCGCCGACGGCATTGCGGTCAAACGTCCAGGGGAGCTTACCCTCCCCCTCATCCAGCAGTACGTAGACCAGGTGCTCGAGGTCACCGACGACGAGATCGCCCGCGGCATCGCACACTGCGCCCAGAACCTCAAGCTGGTGGTGGAAGGGGCCGGGGCCGCCGGGATGGGGGCCCTCCTGGCCGGTAAGGTGCCGGTGCAGCCCGGCCAGACCGTGGCCACGGTGCTGTGTGGGGGCAATATCGATGGCAACCTGCTTTCCCGCGTGATTGAGCAGGTGATGGTGCGGCAGGGCCGCTACCTGCTGCTCAAGCTGGCGGTGGTGGACCGGCCGGGGGCCCTGGCGCGGGTGGTGGATCACGTGGCGGCCGCCGGGGCCAACATCATCGACATCTTCCACCGCCGGGCGCTCTGGCTGGCCCCGCTGGGCAAGGTGGGGGTGGAGCTGGTGCTGGAGGTGCGCGACGCCGAGCACGGCGAAGAGGTGATGGCGAGGCTCGAGCAGGCCGGCTACCACCCCGAGCGGGAACGGGTGGGGGAGTGGCCGGACTGATCCTCATTCCTGCGCCTTAGACTGCCTCAATCCCCGGCGACCGGCTCCGCTGGCTGGGGGGGCTCGAGGCTCCTCTTCTCCTCGCCCATCAGCCCGAAGTCCTCGGCAATCAGTCGGGCGGTCATCTTGGCCGACATCATCACGCTGGGGGTGCCGGCCCCCGGCTGCACGCCCGCGCCCACCAGGTAGAGGTTGGCGATGTCCTCGCTGCGGTTGTGGGGCCGGAAGTAGGCCGACTGGGCCAGGATGGGCTCGGGCCCAAAGGCGTTGCCCAGGTAGCTGTTCAGGGTGTGCTCGAAGTAGTCGGGGGTGATAAAGCTCTTGTGCACCAAACGCTCCATCAGGCCCGGCAGATAGCCGCGCTCGTCCAGGAAGCGGAGCACCTTGTTCACGAAGGGCTCGCCCAGCAGATCCCAGTCCAGCCCGCTGCCGTTGTGGGGCACTGGAATCAGGGTATAGGCGGCGTGGTGGCCGGGCGGGGCCAGGCTGGGGTCGGTGAGGGTGGGGATGTGCAGGTACTGGCTGAAGTCCTTGGCCAGCACCTTGCGCCCGAAGATGTCCTTGAGCAGCCCCTCGTAGCGCGGCCCCAGGATGATGTTGTGGTGGCGCAGCTTCTGGCCCTCGGTTCCGTCGGCTTTGAAGCCGAAGTAGATCACCACCAGCGACATGCTCTGGGGCCGCTTCTTCACAATGATGTCGGAGTGCCAGAAGCGGTACTGGGGCTCGATGAGCTTCAGGTAGGTGTGGGCGTAGTCGGCGTTGGAGACCACAATATCGGCCTCTAGCACGCTGCCATCGGCCAGGGTGACGCCCTTGGCGATTTTCTTTCGGCCCTCCCGCACCACGTTGATCTTCTTGACCTCGGCGTTGTAGCGCATCTGGCCGCCCAGCTCCTCGAACTTTTGCACCAAACCCCGCACCAAAGCCCCGGTACCCCCCAGGGCAAAATGGATGCCCCAGGTTTTCTCCACAAAGTGAATCATGGCGTAGATGGCCGGCACGCTGAGGGGGTTGCCCCCGATCAGCAGGGTCTCGAAGCTGAAGACCTGGCGCAGCTTGGGCGATTTGAAGTATTTGCGGGCGAAGCTGAACAGGGTGCGCACCGCGTCCAGCCGTAGCAGGTCGGGCACGATGCGCAGCATGGTGCCCAGGTCGCCGAAGTGGGTGTAGCCGAGCTCGAGGAACCCCCGCTGGAAAATGGCCTTGGCGTCGGCGTGGAAGCGCTCGTAGCCCTCGAGGTCGCCCGGCTCGCCCAGCGCCTTGACCTGCCGGCGGGTGTTCTCGGGGTCGCCGTCGTAGTCGAAGAAGGTGCCGTCGTCGAAGTAGATGCGGTAAAAGGGCCGAATGGGGACGATCTGAACATAGCGGCTGGTGTTGGGCCCGCCGGAGATACCCGTTGTTATACGTTTGTCGTCGCCCAGGATCTCAGGGGGGAAGTCAGGGGGATTTAGGTTGGGCCGGCCCCGCTCGAGGCTAAACAGCTCCTCGATGAAGTGCGGCACGGTGATCACGGTGGGCCCCATGTCGAAAGTGAAGCCGTCCACCTGCCGCACGTAGGCCCGCCCGCCGGGGCCGTCCAGTTTTTCTACAATGGTGGTATCGAAGCCCAAACTTTGCAGGCGGAGCCCCATGGCCAGGCCTCCGATACCCGATCCAATCACAATGGCCGTTCTCGTCATATCAAGGCCAAGGATACCCCCAGGGGCCCGGGGCATTTTTCGGTGGAGCTACATTTCGCGATTTATGCGCTTATGCTGTACAACATGAAAGCCATTCAGGTACAGCGCGCAGGCGGCCCCGAGGTTCTGGAGCTTACCGATCTTCCCAAGCCCAGCCCCGGCCCTGGGCAGGTGCTGATCCGGGTCGAGGCCGCGGGGCTCAACTTTGCCGATATCCTCTATGTGGCCGGTGAGTACCTGGTGCGCACCCGCTACCCCACGGTGCCGGGCATGGAGTTCGCGGGGTTTATCGAGGCCCTGGGCGAAGGGGTGGAGGGGTTGCAGCCAGGGGCACGGGTGGCGGCCCTGGGGGGCAGCGGCGCTTTTGCCGAGTATGCGGTGGTGCCGGCCCGTTCGGTGCTGCCGCTGCCGCCCCAGATGAGCGCAGCCGAGGCCGCGGCCTTTCCGGTCTCCTACTTCACCGCCTACTTTGCCCTGCGAACCCAGGCCCGGGCCCAGCCCGGCGAATGGGTGCTCATTCAGGCGGCTGCCGGTGCGCTGGGCACAGCGTCCATTCAGATTGCCAAGCAGATGGGCTTGCGGGTGATCGCCCTGGCCAGCAGTGAAGAAAAGCTGGCCCTGTGCCGCCGCCTGGGGGCCGATGTAACCCTGCTCAACACCCAGGACAGCCTGCTCGAGGCTGTCAGGAACGCCACCGAGGGCCACGGGGTGGACGTCCTGATGGAGGTGGTGGGGGGCGCGGGTTTCGCCCAGAGCCTCAGGATGCTGGCCTACAGGGGCCGCTTGCTGGTAATCGGCTCGGCCTCGCGCGAGATGGCCCAGATGCACCCGGTGGGCCTGATGAAGGGGAACCAGAGCGTGATCGGGGTCTGGCTCACCCCCTTCCTGAGCGACCCCGCCGAGATGCAGGCCGCTGTGGATTTTCTGCTGCCCCTGGTGGCTTCGGGCCAGATCAGGCCGGTGGTGGGGGAGCGCTTCAAGCTGGAAGAGGCCGCCGAGGCCTTCCGCTTCGTGCTGAGCCGAAAGAACACCGGAAAGGTGATCCTGGAGCCATGAACAGCGCCGATGTGGTGGTGGTGGGCCTGGGCGCGATGGGCAGCGCCAGCCTGTATCAACTTGCCAGGCGCGGGGCCAGGGTAATCGGAATAGATCGTCATGTGCCCCCACATAACTATGGCTCCAGCCACGGCGAGACCCGCATCACCCGGCAGGCCATTGGGGAGGGGGCGGCGTATGTGCCGCTGGTGTTGCGCTCGCACCAGATCTGGCGCGAGCTCGAGGCCCAGACCGGGGCCTCGCTTTTCCTGGCCTGTGGGGGCCTGATGCTAAGCAGCCCGGTGGGCGAGGCCCTGCACCACGGCAAGCCGCAGTTTCTGCAGTGCACCATCCAGGCGGCCCGGCAGTTTGGGATCCCCCACGAGGTTCTGGACGCGGCCCAGATCGAGGCGCGCTTTCCCCAGTTTGGCCTGAAGGGCGACGAGACCGGCTACTACGAGCCGGGGGCCGGGCTGCTCTACCCCGAGCGCTGTATACAGGTTCAGCTCGAGCAGGCCCAGCGCCTCGGCGCCAGCCTGCACACGGGTGAAAGGGTGCAGAGGATGATCCCCCAAGCCGATGGGGTCTGGGTCGAGACTGATAAGAACCGCTACACCGCCGCCAAAGTGGTCGTAAGCGCGGGGGCCTGGGCAGCCGACCTGCTGGGCGAGCCCTTCAAGCGGGTGCTCCGGGTCTACCGTCAGGTGCTGTTCTGGCTCGAGGCCCGGGATCCCCAGACCTACGCACCGGGGCGGTTCCCCATTTTTATCTGGATGTTTGGCAGCGGCGAGGGTGAGCACTTTTATGGCTTTCCCCAGGTTGCCCAAGGGGTGAAGGTGGCCACCGAGCAGTCGCGGGTATCCACCCACCCCGACCAGGTCGAGCGCAGCGTGCAGGGGGCCGAAACCCAGGCCTTCCTCGAGCGCTACGTGCAGGGCCGGCTGAAAGGGCTGGGCCCCGCCTGCCTTAAAAGCGCCACCTGCTTGTACACCTGCACCGCCGATGGCGACTTCATCCTCGACCACCACCCCGATTCCGAGCGCATCCTGGTGGCCTCGCCCTGTTCAGGCCACGGGTTCAAACACTCGGCGGCGGTGGGGGAGATCATGGCCGAACTGGCCCTGGAGGGGCAAAGCACCCTGGATATAACCCCCTTCCGCCTGAGCCACAGGCCGCCATGGGCTCATAACGTTTCCGCTTGAGTCCTTGGCTGCCATGCGTAGTCGAAGGTGAAGGATTCAAAAGGATAGCCTCTGGAGGTCTTTGCTTTGGATGACCATCTTTTTGAATCCGCTACCGGCAGTACTGCCGGATCAGGCCTGGAATTTCAACACCGGGGGCGCGGCGCGGTGCCAGGCCAAGCCCGCGGTCGGGCTACCGCACGGCCGCTACCCTTGCTGCGCTTCGATCTTATCGCCAAACAAAAAACGCATCATCTCGGGAAAACGTCGCGCCCAGTGGCCTTCGTTGTGCACGCCCTCCGGGTCTTCCAGATAAAGATAATCGTGGCCGGGCTGCCAGCCTTTCTGTAGTAGCAGGCGGTGCATGCGCCGCACCCCATCCAGGTATTGGCGGCTGCTCACGTGCGAGAGGGTGAGCTCACGGAAGCCCACATCCATGTAGAGCTTGCCGGGCACCTGAGGGGCTTTTTCCACAAAGCTGTAGATGGCCCCATCGGCAAACCAGAATGCGGGGCTTACCAAGCCCGCTTTACCAAAGATCTCGGGGTGCATGTAGTAAGCGCAAAGACTGATAAAGCCCCCCATCGAGGAGCCCACCACAGCGGTATGCTCGCGGTCGGGCAGGGTGCGGAACTCGTCGTCGATGAAGGGCTTGACGGTCTCGACCAAAAACTTGAGGTACTTCCCGCCCTTACCGCCCCCATGCTTGGGGTCGTGGAAGGGGCTGTATTCGTTGAGGCGCTCCACCCCCATGTTGGGAATGCCCACCACAATGACCTCTATCCCTTCTCGAGCCAGCATCTCCATGCTCTCGTCCACCTGCCACTCGCCCACATAGCTGGTGGCCTCGTCGAAGAGGTTCTGGCCATCGTGCATATAGAGCACCGGGTAGCGACGGCTGCTTTTACGGTAGGAAGGCGGCAGGTAGACCAGGATGTCACGCTGATTGCCCAGTTGTGGGCTGCGCAAGTCCTCGTAGACCAGCACCTCCCCCACCACGGTGTGACCGGGGCCGGTGGGGTGGGGTTTCCATGTTTGTGCCTGAGCGAGATAGCCCATTGGGGTATTGTACGGGCTTGCCGCCCAAAGTCGAGCATAAGCGAACAGGCTTTCCCCTGCAAAGCACCCCGGGCGTTCTGCTGGCCCGTGGTATTGGGCGGTTAACGATTTCTTGAGCAAGGGGGATTTTGTCAGATGCTTCCACATCTCCCCGAAGCTAAAAGCCCACCATTGGGGGTATGAAAGCCTGGGTTTTTGGCATGGTGCTAGGGTTGGGTGGCCTGGCTTTGGGCAATGTGTGCTCGAGCCCCTTCTACCCCACCGATCCCAGCCTGCGCTGGCGCTATCGCGAATTGAGCAGCAACCAAACCTACGTCCAAACCTTTACACCCACAGGCTCCAGCACCCTGCTCGAGCAACGCCGCTACCCCGACCGCACCGAGACCACCCAGTGGGTGTGCACCCCCCAGGGCTTGCGCACCTTGCCAGAGGGTGAGCGGGCCATTCCGGGGGGTAGCCTGCGGTTCACCAAGTTGACGGGCGTGATCATCCCCAGCGGTGAAACCTGGCTGGTAGGGGGGCGCTGGGCCTACCGCTATGAGTTGAAGGGAAGAATAGCATTTTTCGATCTCACCGGGTTCCTCGAGGTCGAAAACCGCATCGTGGCGAAAGAGAGCATCACCGTAGCCGCCGGCCAGTTCGAAGCCCTGCGGGTCGAGGCTGTGTTTCGAGGTGAGTTCGGCATCGGCCTCAGCGGCAAGGCCACCTATTGGTTTGCCGAGGGGGTGGGGGTGGTCAAGCAGGTCAGCGAGGGCAATTTGGGCGGGCAGAGCAGTGAGCTGCTGGAGTTCAGGCGCGGTGGATAACCAATAAATCTGCGCTTTCAGCCAAAACCCGCACAGGACACTTGGGAGCTACTCGGAAGCCTCATTGGCGAGCATCTTTCCAATAGCCTGTTCCAGAGGCTCTAGTTCATTTTCAATCACGTCCCAAAGCACCCGGCTATCCGTGGAGAAGTAGGCATGAACCAGTACATCTCGCATCCCCGCAATCAAGCGCCAAGGGATTTCGGGCTGCCGGAGACGCAACTCGTCTGGGATTTGCTTAACCGCTTCACCTATGACTAAAAAATTGCGAATACATGCATCTACAACTAGCTCATTTTGATCAAAATCCTCGAAGGCCAGACCCTGGGTATAGCGGCGAATGCGGGCGATAGCCTCAAGGATGTCCTGAAAGTACAGGTCTAGCCTAAGCGACACGCTTCATGTCTCCCTCGAGCTCCTTACGAAGCCGGGGTTTGAGGCTTCTTAGGGTAGCCAGATCAACAGCCATACCAAGCCAGTCCTCGAGGGCCAGCTTGAGCCCTACGAAATCACGCAACGTGTAGCGCTCGAGTTCAACCACAAAGTCAACATCGCTGCCGGGCCGTGCCTCCCCCCTGGCCACGGAACCCACAATATAAAGCTGCCGAACCCCAAACGCATGCAGCTCGGCTTGGTGGTCTTTCAAGATATTTTCCAGCCTCGAAAGCGTCACAGCGTTATTGTAGCAAGGCTAGAGCATTGAAAATAGCTCTGTGAAGAGCGTTCTGGGGCATCTCCTCAAAGCACGAGAATAACTGAGGTTCGCGCCAAACTTCTGACCCCAGAATTAGGCTTGAGGCCAATAGCTGTGGGTACGCCTGCACACCAAAACGCGCTACCGATTTGCCGCAAAGCTCAACGCGGTGACTGGTTTTGTGCCGGTTCAAATGCAGCAGCGCCTATCACCACAACAAAGCGGAAATATTGCACTAAATCCCCAGCCCCCCCACGCGCTGCTTCTCTACGGGCATCCCGGTCAGGCCGTTGAAGGCATCCACTTCTTCCAGGAAGCGGTGGAAGAGGTAGATGGAGTCGTGGGGGCCGGGGCAGGCCTCGGGGTGGTACTGCACGCTGAACACCGGGTAGCGCAGGTGGGCCATGCCCTCCAGGGTGCCGTCGTTGAGGTTGATGTGGGTGGGCTTGAAGTCCTTGAGGGTGTCGGGGTCGACGGCGTAGCCGTGGTTCTGGCTGGTGATCTCGATCTTGCCGGTGAGCAGGTTCTTGACCGGGTGGTTGGCCCCCCGGTGCCCAAACTTGAGCTTGAAGGTGCGCCCCCCGGCGGCCAGGCCCAGGAGCTGGTGGCCCAGGCAGATGCCAAAGGTGGGCAGGAGGCCCATCAGCTTCCAGAGGGTCTCGTGGGCGTAGCGGGGCATGCTGGGGTCGCCGGGGCCGTTGGAGACGAACAGGCCGTGGGGCTCCAGGGCCATGATCTGTGCGGGGCTGGTTTTGCCCGGCACCACGATCAGCTCGAAGCCCAGCTCGGCCATGTAGCGCATCTGGGCGTGCTTGATGCCGAAGTCCATCACCACCACCCGGCGCTGCCCCTTGAAGGTGGGAAACTGGTAGGGCAGCGGGGTGGAGACCTCGGGGGTCATGTCGCGCCCGTCGATGTCGGTCCATTTGCGGGCTTCCTCGCGCAGGGCCGCGATGTCCTCGGGGGTAAAGCGGTAGCTGGGCGAGCCGAAGTGGGTGGCGTGGGCAATCACGCCTTTCATCACCCCGCCCTCGCGGATTTTGCGCACCAACGCGCGGGTGTCAATGCCCTCGAGGCCGATCACCCCCGTATCGCGCATGAACTCTTCCAGGCTCTGCTGGGCGCGGGGGCCGGCGGTGTACTTGCTGAACTCCCGCGCTACAAACCCCCGCACCCAGGGCCGGTTCGACTCCATGTCGAAGACGTTCACCCCGTAGTTGCCCTGGTGGGGGTAGGTCATCACCACGATCTGCCCGTTGTAGCTGGGGTCGGTCAGGATCTCCTGGTAGCCGGTCTGGGCGGTGTTGAACACCACCTCGCCCACGCTCTTGCCGCGGTGCCCGAAGGCGTAGCCGTGGTAGGTGGTGCCATCTTCCAGAACCAAAACTGCGCGTTCTCTCATGCCAGCGCCTCTCTTCTCAAACGAACAATATACAGGTTTTTTGCAAATCTATGCAATCTTGGCTCTCTCACCCTGGCAACTAGCCCAGCAGGCGCTCGAGCCGCTCGGGCAGGGTTTTCTCGTTGACGAAGGTAAAGCCCCACTGGCGGCTTAGCTCGTCCAGCACGGTCTCGGGCACGCCCAGGAGCAGGTACAGCACCTGCTTGGCGGGAATGCGCAGGTCGGCGGCGATGCGCTGGTGGCGCTCGAGGTTCTCCTCGTAACCCCCGGTCTTGCACTCCAGAAGCAGGAAGAGCTGGGGGGTGCGCAGCAGCAGGTCTACCTCGAAGCGGTCGCCGTTGGGATAGAGCAGCACCGGGTTCAAAAGCAGGTCGTGGGGGATGTTGCGCCGCCGCAGGGTGAGCTGCACCACCTGGCGGGCGTAGCGCTCGAGCCAGCCCCCCGTCAGAAGGCTGCGGGTCTTGCTGTCGTCGGAGAGGCGGCCGTATATGCGGCGCTGTTTGGAGCTGTAGGTATAGCTCTTGAGCAGGCCCCCCTCCTTGAGCAGGGTGCACAACTGGGTGTTGGTGCCGATGTCCTGCTGGCTGAGCGAGGCCAATGAGTACTGGAACTCGCCGCCATTCTTCTGGGTGGCGGCCTTGAGCTTCTGGTAGAGGCCCTCGAGCGAACTGTAGCGCTCGCCTAGGAAACTGCTCACCCGCTCAAAGATTTTTTCCTCGGCCTCGCTCAGGCCGTTGTGGGCGGGTTGTAGACCCAGCCCCCCCTCCTGCACATACTCGGAGATGCGCAGCGAGGGCCGCCGGGCCTCCGGGGTTCGTGGTTTTTCCGGGCTTCCGCCCCCGCGCCGCAGCAGCCGCACTTCCTCGAGGATGGTGCGGGCGGTCTGGAGGATGGTCTGCTCGACCAGGCTGGCGCTGGGGTGAATCTCCAGGGCCAGGGCCTGCAGGGCGCCAGAGGCCCCCGGTATCTCCGGCAGGGCCTCGTGGGCCAGCAGGGTGCGGGCTAGGTAGAGCTCGAGCTCGTCCTGTAAGCGCTCGCGGCACTCCTCAAAGGTGCGCCCCCGCACCATCACACCGCTCAAGCCCGGCACACTGGCCTCGATAAACCCACCCTCGCTTGGTTTGTAGCGGGCCTGCCGCAGCGCCGCCGAGAGGTATTCGCTGATCAATCCCATACCTTCCGATTCTAAAGGTTAGCCCGGGTGCGCCGGGCCACATAGCGGGATTGTCCGGTTCATGCCCCGGGCTTGCGGTAGGCGTTTTCCGGATCCAGCACCTTGGTCACCCCGATCTCGCGGCAGTTGTCGTAGAAGGGGCAGGCGCTGCACTCGGCGAACACCTTGGGCGGGAGCTGCTCGCGGGTGGTCACCTGGTAGCCCAGGGAGGTAAAAAACCGCACCTGCAGCGTCCAGGCGAAGATCTGGGGGATGCCCAGGTCTTTGGCCTCGCGCTCGGCGGCCAGGGCAATCCAGCGGCCCAAGCCCTGCCCTTGCCGCTCGGGGTGGATGGCCAGACCGCGCACCTCGGCGATGTCGTGCCAGAGGATGTGCAGGGCCCCGCTGCCCACAATCTGCCCGTCCTCGTCTTCCAGCACGAAAAAGTCGCGCAGGTTTTCGTACAGGTGGTTGTGGCTGCGCACCAGCATCAGGCCGCGCTCGGCCCAGTACTTGATGAGGGTGTAGATCGGCTCCACATCCTTCATCCGGGCCTTGCGCAGCTCCACCTGGGCGTTCCAGCGCACCTTGGGCAGCACGGTGGTTCCAACTTCAATCGTGCTCATCTCTCTCTAAAGCCTCCCCCATCCCGCTTGATTCTTCGAGCTCGAGCCTGGCCTGCCGCAAAGCCTCCCGCACCGCCTCGGGCGCGGTGCCGCCGTAGCTTCGTCGCCGGTGGATGGCGGTTTCCAGGCGGGTGAGCGGCAAGGCATCCTCGCCAAACAGCGGATGAAACGCTTGCAGCTCGGACAGGCTCAGGTCGCAGAGCTCTTTGCCGCGATCGAGGCAGTACCGCACGATGCGCCCTACCACGTGGTGGGCTTCGCGGAAGGGCAGGCCGTGCTCGGCCAGGTAGTCGGCCAGCTCGGTGGCCAGCGAGAAGCCCGACTCGGCGGCCCTGCGCATGGGCTCGGGTTTCCAGGTCAGGCCCGGCAGCATGGCGGCCAGCAGCTTGACCGAGGCCCGGTAGGTGTCCACCGCGTCGAAGAGGGGTTCTTTATCCTCCTGCAGGTCTTTGTTGTAGGCCAGGGGCAGGCCCTTGGTCAGGGTGGCCAGCGCCACAAAGCTGCCCAGCACCCGGCCCGCCTTGCCCCGGATGAGCTCGGCGTGGTCGGCGTTTTTCTTCTGGGGCATGATGGAAGATCCGGTGGAGAAGGCATCGGGCAGCTCGGCGAAGCCGAACTCGGCGGTGGTGTAAAGCACGATCTCCTCGGCCAGGCGCGAGAGGGTGATCTGGCCGATGGCTAAAGCCGCCAGCACCTCGAGCACGAAGTCGCGCGAGGCCACCGCGTCCATGGAGTTGCGCATGGGGCGCTCAAAGCCCAAAGCCCGGGCGGTGGCGTGGCGGTCGATGGGGAAGCCGGTGCCGGCCAGGGCCGCCGCCCCCAGGGGCGACTCATTCAGGCGCCGAAGGGCGTCCTGCAGGCGGCCGGCGTCGCGGGAGATCATCTCGTAGTAGGCCAGGAACCAGTGCGAGAGCAGCACCGGCATGGCCCGCTGCAGGTGGGTGTAGCCGGGCAGGATGAGGGGGGGCTCGAGGTACTTCTCGGCCTCCTGCAGCAAAACCTTGCGCAGCGCCTTGAGTTCGTCCAGTAAGCGGGTTAGCTCGCCCCGCACCCACAGGCGCAGGTCGGTGGCCACCTGGTCGTTGCGGCTGCGGGCGGTGTGCAGCTTGCCCCCCACCGGGCCCACCCGCTCGATCAGGCGGGCCTCGATGTTCATGTGCACGTCCTCCAGCTCCTCCCGCCACTGGAAGCGGCCCTCCAGGATCTCCTGCTGCACGTCCAGAAGGCCCTGGCGGATCTGGGCCTCTTCCTCGGGGGTCAGGATGCCCTGCTGGGCCAGCATGGCCGCGTGGGCCAGCGAGCCCTGGATGTCCACCAGGGCCAGGCGCTTATCGAAGCTCCAGGAGGCGTTGAACTCCTGGGCGATCCGGCTGGGGGCCTCGCTGAAGCGGCCGCCCCAGGTTTTTTGGGTTTCCTGGCTCAAACCTTCCTCCTCGTCACGACTGCACCTCGAGCTTTTTCGACATCACAAAAGGGGGCGGGGTCTGGGGGTTGGGCATGCTGTAGCGCAGATTGGGGTCGTAGGTAAAGCCAAACTGGGTGTACCACTTCAGGAGTTTGGGCTGGTCGTGGCGCACGGCCAGCCGCAGCTCCCTGGCCCGCAGCTCGAAGGCCTGCCGCAGCAGGGCTTCCATCAGCCGGTGGGCCACCCCCTGCCGGCGGTACCCGGGCAGCACCCCCAGCCTCCGCACCTCCCACACCCCCCGCTCCAGCGGATCCGGGTGCCGTACCAGGCGCACCGTACCCACCACCACTTCTCCATCCAGGGCCACCCAGCCGTAGCCGCGCTCGAGGTCGGCCCGCACCTGCTCGAGGCTTTCCCGATGCCCCGAGGAGTCCCCTGCCACCCGGTCGGCCCAGGCCTGCCGCACCACCTGGGCCATGGCCGCTGCATCGGCAGGGGTGGCGGGGCGAACGCATACCTGGGCGGCCATGCCGGGCTCCCTCAGTCCTTCGGTTGAGCTTTGGCCCGTACCCGCAAGCGCAGCGAGTTGAGCTTGATGAAGCCGTCGGCGTCGGCCTGGTTGTAGCCACCTTTCTCGTCGAAGGAGACCAGGCTCTTGTCGTAGAGCGAGAGGGGCGACTTGCGCCCGGCCAGGATGATGTTGCCCTTGTAGAGCCGGAAGCGCACCGTGCCGCTGACGCTCTTGGCCACGTGATCCATGTAGGCCTGCAAAGCCTCGCGCTCGGGGGCAAACCAGAAGCCGTTGTAGACCAGCTCGGCGTACTTGACCGAGAGCTGGTCGCGCTGGTGCAGCACCTCACGGTCGAGGGTGAGGCTCTCGACGGCCCGCCGCGCGTGGTAGATCAGGGTGCCGCCGGGGGTCTCGTAGACCCCGCGCGACTTCATCCCCACGAAGCGGTTCTCCACCAGATCCACCCGTCCGATGCCGTGCCGCCCGCCAATTTCGTTGAGTTTTGCCAGGAGATTGGCAGGGCTAAGCCGCTCCCCATTCACCGCCACCACATCCCCACCTTCGACCTGAATTTCCACCAGCTCAGGCTCGTCGGGGGCCTGCCAGGGGTCCTGGGTCAGGCGGAACATCCCGGCCGGCGGCTCGGCCCAGGGGTCTTCCAGCACCCCGCCCTCGAAGGAGTTGTGCAATAGGTTGGAGTCCACGCTGTAGGGCTTCTCGAGGGTGGTGGGCACCGGAATCCCGTGCATGGCTGCATACTCCATCATCTGGGGCCGGCTCACCAGGTTCCACTCGCGCCAGGGGGCGATTACTTTGATGTCGGGCTTGAGGGCGTAGGCGGTCAGCTCGAAGCGCACCTGGTCGTTGCCTTTGCCGGTCGCCCCGTGGGCGATGGCCTCGGCCCCCTCCTCCTGGGCAATGCGCACCAGGTGCTTGGCAATCAGCGGGCGGGCGATGGAGGTGCCCAGCAGGTAGTAGCCCTCGTAGAGCGCCCCCGAGCGCATCATGGGAAAAACAAAGTCGCGCACGAACTCCTCGCGCAGATCCAGGGCATAGGCCTTGCTGGCCCCGGTCTGGAGGGCCTTGCGGCGGGCCTCCTCGACCTCCTCGCCCTGGCCGATATCGGCGGTGAAGGTGATCACCTCGGCGTTGTAGTTTTCGATGAGCCACTTAAGGATGATGCTGGTGTCCAGACCGCCGGAGTATGCAAGCACGATTTTCATTCATTCACCTCGGAACGGGCTATAGGCCCCACACAAAGCCATACAGTACCGCCAAACCGCCCTGGATACAACCCGGGCATGAAGTATAAGGATACATACCCCACCCAGCCCGGTCAAGGTGGTTTTGTCCGGAAAATAGCAGGCTGTGCGGCAGCGGTCTGCGAAATGGGCCTGCATCAAGATGCCGTCGCCGGCCCACACCCACACGCATAAGCAGGGGGTAAGGTTGCATAAATGTTCAAAGCTTCGGCGCGCCCACCCCACTGCCATCTGATAGCCTGAAGGCTATGGAATGGCTTTATGCGGCCCTGGGCGGTTATCTGCTGGGTTCACTGCCTTTTGCCTACTGGTTTGGGGTGCTGCAAAACAAAAATCTGCTGCAGGAAGGCTCGGGCAACATCGGGGCCACCAACGCCTGGCGGGTGCTGGGGGCCGTGCCGGGGCTGATGGTGCTGGTGCTGGACGTTTCCAAGGGCATTATGGCGGTGGCGCTGGGCGAGTTTCTGGTGCGCGACCCCGGCGGCGGGCTGCTGGCCGGGGCCCTGGCGGTGCTGGGGCACTGCTACTCGCTGTGGCTGCTGGGGCGTGGGGGCAAGGGCATCGCCCCTTCGGTGGGGGTCTTGTTCGCGGTCCAGCCAGCCCTGCTCGCGGCCGCTTTGGGGCTGTTTGGGCTGGCCTTTTTGCTGACGCAGAGCCGCTACCGGGGTGTGGTGCTGGCAGCGCTGGCCTTTCCACCGGCGGCGCTTCTTATCGGCGGTAGCCTTTCTTATCTGTGGTTTGGCTTTGGCCTGGCTCTGCCGGTGGTGCTCAGGTATCTGGGCGACTGGAACCGCCAGCCTACCGCAAGGCCTCCACAAAGCGGGCCGAGGTCTTAGCCCTGACCTCCTCGAGGGTCACTCCCGGCATCAGCTCGAGCAGGGTCAGACGCCCCTCGGGGTAGCCAAACACCGCCAGCTCGGTAATGACCAGATCCACCGCGCCCACCGCGGTGAGCGGCAGGGTGCACTCCGGTACGATCTTGGGGGAGCCGTCGGGGTTGGTATGGGTCATGGTGATGATGAGCTTTTTAGCCCCCGAGGCCAGATCCATGGCCCCTCCCACCCCCAGCAGGGGCTTGCCCGGAACGGCCCAGTTGGCCAGGTTGGCCTTTTCGTCCACCTGCAAACCACCCATCACCGCCACGTCCACATGCCCCCCGCGAATCATGGCAAAGGAGTCGGCGCTATCGAAGTAAGAGGCCCCGGGCAGGGCGGTCACCGGGATTTTCCCAGCGTTGACCGGGTAATCCATGGCCCCCCCTTCTTCCGGGGCCGGCCCCACGCCCAGCATCCCGTTCTCGGTGTGCAGGATGATGCCCATCTCCGGGGTGATCAGGTCGGCAATCAGGGTGGGGATGCCGATGCCCAGGTTGACCACCTGTCCGGGCTTCAGCTCCTGCAAAGCCCGCTGGGCCATGCGCAGGCGCAGGGGATCCACCTTTTTACTGGAGTTTTCGATGGAGGCGGAGGAGCCCAGATCCTCGGGGGTCATCCTGGCCTCCACCAGGTAGTCCACGTAGCAGCCCGGGGTGTGGATCTGGTCGGGGTCCAGGGCCCCCACCGGCACGATCTGCTCCACCTCGGCGATGACCAGGTCGGCGGCGGTGGCCATGGCCTTGTTGAAGTTCTGCTCGGTCATGCGGTAGACCAGGTTGCCGGCCTCATCCGCCTTCCAGGCCCGGATAAAGGCCACATTGCCCCGGATGGGCTCGACCAGCACGTAGGTCTTACCACCTATCACGCGGGTCTCCTTGCCCTCAGCCAGCAGGGTTCCGGCCGCGGTGGGGGTGTAGAAGCCGCCCAGACCCGCCCCCCCGGCCCGGATGGCCTCGGCCAGCGAGCCTTGCGGCAGCAGTTCCACCTCGATGGCCCCGCTCTGTGCAGCCTGCACGGCCTCGGGGTTGGAGGTGAAATACGAACCGATGGCCTTGCGAATCTGGCCGTTGCGCAGCAGCCGGCCCCCTCCCAGCCCCGGCTCGCCCACGTTGTTGGCTACGTAGACCAGGTTTCTGACCGAGGTCTCCGCCAGGGCGTGCAGGAGGTGCACCGGATTGCCGGTCATGCCAAAACCCCCCACCAACAAAATATCGCCATCTTTGACCATCGAGGCCGCTTCCTGCGGCGTAATTCGCGGTACTCGCTTCACCTTACTCCCTCCTCTGCGGGCTGGCCCAGCAGCCGATTGGCTTCCTCCAACACCCGCTCGGTAAAAACCCGGCTCGAGCCCAGGTAGGCTTCCTCGCGCAGGGCCGCCCAGTCCAGCGGCGCCTGCACCCGCTCCTGCACCACCTCCAGCAGGTGCCGCCCCTCCGCCAGCGCCACCTGGGCTGCCTCGCGTACCAGGGCCTTGGCCTGGGTTCCCAGGTGCTCGAGCAGGGCAAAGCTCAGGGCCTCGGCCAGCAGCAGCCCCCGCGAGGCGGCCAGGTTGGCCCGCATCCGCTCGGGGTGGACGGCCAGGTTCTGGCTTAGAAACACGGCCTGGTTGAGGGCCACCCCGGTATGGGCCAGCATCTGCGGCAGCGTCAGCCACTCGAGCTGCCAGGCGTGGGTGGCCCGCTCGTGCTCGGCTATCAGGGCCTGGTGCATGGCCGCGAGCAGGGCGGCGTTGGCCCGGGCCGCGGCGATGATCACCTCGCTTTTGATGGGGTTGGACTTCTGTGGCAGGGTCGAAGAACCGCCCCGGTCGGGCTCGAGGCTCTCGTGCACCTCACCCACCTCGTTCTGGGCCAGCAGAATAACGTCCTGGGCCATCTTGGCCAGGCTCCCGCTGAGCATTGAGAGCCAGCCGGCCAGCTCGGCCAGGCCGTCGCGGGCGGTGTGCCAGGGCAGCAGAGGGGCCTTGAGCCCCAGCGCCTGGGCCAGTCCTTCCATCACCGCGACCCCGTGCGGCCCCAGCGCGGCCAGGGTGCCCACCGCCCCTCCCATCTGCACCACCAGCACCCGTTCTCTGAGGGCCTGCAGCCGCTCCAGATGCCGCAGCAGGGGGGCCATCCAGCCGGCCACCTTATAGCCAAAGGTGATGGGCAGGGCCTGCTGGCCGTGGGTGCGCCCCGGCATGGGGATCTCGAGGTGCTGCCGGGCCAGCCGGGCCAGGCCTTGCAGGCTCTCGCGCAGCCGTCCCTCCAGCAGCTCCAGCGCTGCGCGTAATTGCAGTACCAGCGCGGTATCCAGAATGTCCTGGGTGGTGGCCCCCAGGTGCAGGTAGCGGCCGTACTCCGGCCCCAGGTGGGCCTGGAGCTGGGCCACCAGGCCGGCGATGGGCACCCCGTCCCGCTCGGTCTGCCGGGCCAGGCGCTCCCAGTCGGGGGTAAAGCCGGCCAGTTGGCCGATGGCCTGGGCGGCCTCCGGGGGGATGAGCCCCAGCCGGGCCTCCACCCTGGCCAGGGCTATTTCGACCTCGAGCACCCGCTTTAACCAGTTTTCTTCGGAAAAAATCTCGGCCAGGGCCGGGTCGCCAAAAACCCCCGACCAGACCCTCGATTCGTGCGGCAAAAACGGCATGGTTTACAAATCGAAAAAGATCGTCTCGCCCTCGCCCTGCAGGCGTATATCCCAGCGGTACACCACCCCGCTGGGCAGCTCGCAGCGCTGGGCCACCAGGGTCTGGCGCCGCACGGGGTCGAGCCCGGCAAAGACCGGATCCTGGGTGTTGTCGTGGTCGGAGAAGTACACCCGGGTGACCGCGTGAATCAGCATGCCGCGGGCGAACACCCGGACGGCTATACAGGGCACCGGGCTGGGCGGAACCGGCCCCGGCTTGATGGTCTGGAAGCAAAAACCCTCGCCGGTGGTGCCCGAACGGCCAAAGCCCTTGAAGTGGGGGTCGGCCTGGGCGTACTGCGGATCCGCCGGGTGGCGGAAGCGCCCATGGGCGTCGGCCTGCCAGATCTCCACCAGGGCATCGTCTACCGGCTCACCGTCCCCGTCGAGCACCCGGCCTTTCAGGGTGATGCGCTCCCCCAGGGTCTGCTCGTCGACCAGAATGTTACCGCCCTCGCGTACCAGGGCAAAGGCGAAGAAGGGGCCCACGGTCTGGCTGGGATACTGTGCGCGCATCAGTGGCCTCCCGGTTCAAAGTAGGTCTGGTCGTAACCGGCCAGCACGATGTCGAAGCGGTAGCCCAGGGCCCACTCGGGCTGGGTGGTTTCCAGGTCGAAGCGGGAGATCAGGCGCGAGCGGGCCTTGGTGTTGGGAATCCCCTGGTAGATGGGATCGTACTCCAGCAGTGGGTCGCCAGGAAAGTACATCTGGGTCACCAGCCGCTCGCTGAAATTGCGCCCGATCAGGGAGAAGTGGATATGGGCAGGCCGCCAGGCGTTGAAGTGGTTCTTCCAGGGGTAGGCCCCCGGTTTGATGCTGATAAAGCGATAAAACCCCTTCTCGTCGGTGAGGGTGCGGCCCGCGCCCACGAAGTTGGGGTCTAAAGGCGCGTCGTGCTGGTCGTTTTTGTGAACGTAGCGCCCGGCTGCATTGGCCTGCCAGATTTCAATCAAGACCCCTGGCACCCCGCGCCCGTTCTCGTCGAGCACCTGCCCGGTAACGATGATGCGTTCGCCCAGGGGTTCCCCGTTTTTGGCCGCGTTTTTGGTGAGGTCGTGGTCGAGGGGCCCGATATCCCCTTCGCCGTACACCGGGCCGGTGCGCTCCATCAGCGAGGCCGCGAGGGGCACCAGGGGGTGGTGGGGGGCCCTGCGCACCGTGGCTACATAGGGTGCGTGCAGGTAGGGTGGCTGGATGCTCCAATCTAAAACGCCTTTATGACCTGCTTCACTCATGGCTTCCTCCTGTAGGCTCAAGCAACCCCATTTCCACGTAGGTACGCTTGGCTACTGCAAAAGCGCTGTTGGCCGCGGGAAGACCCGCGTACACGGCCACCTGGTGCAGGGCCTCCCGCACCTCAACCAGGCTCACCCCGGTACGGGCCGTGGCCCGGATGTGCATGGCCAGTTCGTGTTCGTGGCCCAGGGCCGCCAGCAGGGCAATGGTGATCAGGTGGCGGGTTTTGCGATCGATGCCCCCCCGTTGCCACAGCTCACCCCAGGCATACTCGGTAATGAAGCGCTGGAAGTCGGCGTCGAACTCGGTTTTGCCGGCCTCGGCCCGTTCGACATGGGCCTCCCCCAGCACCGCGCGGCGGGTTTTCATGCCCTGCTGATACCTATCGGACATAGCCCAACTCCTTTAGAAAGCTACGGATGTGCTGCCCCACCAGCGCGGGGGCCTCCACGCAGGGCAGGTGGGCGGTCTGGGGGATCAGCTCGAGCCGGGCCCCCAGCCCCTGCGCCAGTTCTCGCGAAAGCTCGGGCGGGGTGGCCTTATCCAGCTCGCCGCACAGCACCAGGGCCGGCCTCCGGATACCGCCCAGCCAGGGGCGCAGGTCGCCGTCGCGCAGGGCCGCGCAGGTGCCCAGATACCCCTCCACCGGGGTGCGGCTCAGCATGTTGTAGTAGCCCGCGGCCTCGGCCTTCCGCCGGGTAAAAAAATCCTCGCTGAACCAGCGGGCGATCACCGTACGGGCCACCTCCGGCAGACCCTGTTGCCGGATGGCGGCCATCCGCTCGTTCCACGATTCCTCGCTGCCGATGCGGGCCCCGGTATCGCACAGCACCAGGGCCTCGGCCCGCTCCGGCCAGCGCCGGGCAAAGTCCAGGGCAATCAGCCCCCCCACCGAGATCCCCACCAGAACCGCCCGGTCTATGCCCAGGCGCTCGAGCAGGGCCGCAAGATCCGAGCTGTGATCCTCCAGGGTGTAAGGCCCCACCGGCGCGTCGGAAAGGCCATGGCCCCGCAGGTCGTAGCGCAGCACCCGGCAGCGCCCTTCCAGCGAGGCCACCACCCCATCCCAGATGCGCAGATCGCTGCCCAGCGAGTTGAGGAAGACCAGGGTGGGCGAACCCTCGCCCTCGAGCCGGTAGTGCAAGGTCAGGTGGTCTAGGTTTGCAAAAGAAGCCATGTTTATATCCCCAGCAACGGTGTGAGCCCGTGGGCTGCGCGCTGCAGCACGGGTAAAAAGCGCTCGAGCATCTCCTCTTTGCTCACCCGTCCGGCCTGTACCCCTACGTTCATGGCTGCCAGCACCTTTCCGCGGGTGTTGCGCACCGGCACCGCAATCGAGCGCAGGCCCAGTTCCAGCTCCTGATCCACCAGGGCGTAGCCCTGGGCCCGCACCCGCTCCAGCTCCGCCCGGAGGCGCAGCGGGTCGGTCAGGGTATGGGGGGTGAGCGGCAGCAGGGGCGTATTGTCCAGGTAGGCCCTGAGCTGATCCGCTTCCAGGGCCGCCAGCAGCACCCGCCCCATCGAGGTGCAGTAGGCGGGCAGGCGGCTGCCCACCCCCAGCCCGATGGAGATCACCCGGCGGGTGGCGGCACGGGCGATGTAGACGATCTCGCCGTCCTCCAGGATGCTGGCCGAGCAGGACTCGTGCAGCTCCTCGCTCACCTGCTCCAGCACCGGCTGCAGGAGCCGGGGCAAAGGGGTAGAGGACAGATAGGCATGGCCCAGGCTGAGCACCTTGGGGGTGAGCCAGAAAAACTTGCCGTCGCTGGCGACGTAGCCCAGGGCCTGCAGGGTGAGTAAAAAGCGGCGGGCGGTGGCCCGGTTGAGCTCGGTGCGCCGGGCCACCTCGCTGATGGTCAGGCGCTCGTGCTGCTGGTCGAAGCTGCGCATGACTGCCAGGCCTCGAGCCAGCGCCTCCACGAAAAATCGCTCCTCCGGGGCCGTATCGGCCTCTTCCGGGATCGGGGGCGCTTGCAGGTTCATGTCGGCTAGTGTAGCATACACTTGTTCGCAAGATGTATATATGTTCGCTATACGAACAAATGCAGGGCTTTTAGTACCGGTGTCGGCTTAGGGTTTACAAGATTGTTGACAATCTAGCTGACCATTTGCTAAGCTGGCGGCACTGGTACAAGCAAAAAAGCAGGGAGGTCAAAATGGCCACAATACGTCGCAGGCAGTTGATCAAGGCGGGGCTCGGGCTAGCGGGGCTGGCAGCCTCGAGCCGCTTTTCCTTCAGCCTGGCCCAGCAGGAACCCATCCGCATCGGGGTGGTGCTCTCCTACTCGGGGCCATACGCCCGGCTGGGCCAGGAGATCACCCGCGGGATGGAGCTCTACCTGGAAAAAGTGGGCTACCAGGCGGGGGGCCGGCGCATCCAGCTCTTGAAAGAAGACGAGGAGGCCGACCCCGCGGTGGCGGTGCGCAAAGTGCGCAAGCTGGTCGAGCAGGATCGCGTCAACCTGCTGAGCGGCATCATCCTCTCATCCTCGGCCTACGGCATCCGGGACTACGTGCACGAGCGGCAGATCCCCCTGATCATCGCCAACGCCGCGGCCAACGGCATCACCCGCGAACGCCGGAGCCCCTACATCTTCCGCACCTCCATCAGCGCCTGGCAGCAGCACTACCCCATGGGCCCCTGGGTGGCCCGCAACGTCGGGAAAAAGGTCTTTTTGCTGGCCCTGGACTACGCCTTTGGTAAAGAAGCCACCGCTGCCTTCAAAGAGGGCTTCCTGCAGGCCGGCGGGGAGCCGGTGGCCGAGCTGTACACCCCCCTGGGCAGCACCGACTACAGCGCGGTGATCTCGCGCATCGCCGCGGCCCGCCCGGAAGCGGTGCACGCGGTGCTTTCCGGTAGCGATGCGGTCATCTTCCTGCGGCAGTTCATCCAGTTTGGCCTCAACCGCAGCATCCAGCTCGCGGTAAGCGGCGAGGTGACCGATGAAAACGTGCTCGAGGCCATCGGGGATGCCGCTTTGGGAGCCAAGAGCGCTGACCACTGGGTCTATACCCTGAACAACAGCGCCAACCGGGAGTTCATCCGGGCCTACCGGCAGAAGTTCAACGCGGTGCCCAACCACTTTGCCGTGCGGGGCTACGATGCCATGCAGTTTATCGTGGACGCCATCAACACCGTGCAGGGCGATCTGAGCAACCGCCAGCGGCTGCTTGGGGCTATTGAAAGCGCCAAGATCATCAGCCCGCGGGGCTTTGTGCAGATGGATCCGGAAACCAACAACGTTACCCAGCACGTCTACGCCCGGGAGGTAGCCCGCATTGATGGGGTACTGACCAACCGCCTGCTGGCCGACCTGGGCACCATCCGCGACCCCGGTAAGTAAGCATGCTGCTGCTCCTGCTTACCCAACTGCTCAACAGCCTGGCCTTTGCCATGCTGCTCTTCCTGCTGGCCCTGGGCCTTTCCCTGATCTTTGGGGTGGCCCGGGTGGTCAACCTGGCCCATGGGGCCTTTTACCTGCTGGGGGCTTACCTGGGGCTGGCCCTGGGGGCCAGCCTGGGTAGCTTCTGGCTGGTGCTGTTGTTGGTACCCCTGCTGGTGGGCCTCCTGGGGGTCTTGGTGGAACGCTTTCTCTTGCGGGGTTTGCACGGACGGGAGCTCGAGCAGGTCTTGGTCACCATCGGCCTGGGCTTCATTCTGGCCGACCTGCTGCGGGCTTTCTTCGGCGCGGCCATCCGCTCCGTGCCGCCCCCCGCCGAGCTGGCGGGGCCGCTTTTCCTGGGGTCGTTCATCTACCCCAAGTACCCGCTGTTCGTGCTGGTGATGGGGGTGCTTTTGTTCCTCCTGGTGCGCCTGCTGCTGGCCAGAACCCCCTTCGGCGTGCAGGTGCGGGCGGTCACCGCCGACCCCGGCATGGCCAGCACCCTGGGCATCCAGCCGGCCCGGGTAAGCTTGCTCACCTTTGGCATCGGCACGGCCCTGGCCGGGCTGGGGGGGGTGGTGGGGGCCCCCATGATCGCCCTGGCCCCCGGCCTGGACGCCCAGATGACCCTGTTCGCCCTGATCGTGGTGGTGATCGGTGGTCTGGGGCGCATCGAGGGGGCCTTCTGGGGGGCCATCCTGGTGGGCCTGGTGGATGGCTTTGGGCGACTTTTCTTGCCGCAGTTGGCAATGTTTTTGATCTTTGCCCTGATGGCCCTGGTGCTGGCCCTGAAGCCCGAGGGTCTTTTGGGTAGGAGGCTGGCATGATGGCCGGGCTGTCGCGTGAGGTTCGCGCTGGGGGCACGGCGCGGCAGGGCCTGCTGCGCTGGGGGCTGGTGGGGCTGCTCCTGCTGCCGCTGGCCCTGGGGGGCTATCCGCTGTACCTGGCTACGGAAGCGGCCCTGCTGGGCCTGGCCGCGGTGGCCCTGAGCCTGCTGCTGGGCCACGGTGGGGTGCCTTCGCTGGGGCAGGCCGCCTTTTTGGGGCTTGGGGCCTATACGGTCGGCCTGGCCCTCAAGGCGGGGCTTCCTTTGGGGCTGGCCTTGCTGCTCGCACCTTTGGTGGCCGCCCTGCTGGCCCTGCTGACCGGCCTGCTGGTCTTCCGCACCCATGGCATCTTCATCCTGATGCTGACCCTGGCCTTCGGGCAGATGGTCTACTCGGCGGCCCACAAATGGACCGGCCTCACCGGGGGGGATGATGGGCTGAGCCTCTCCGGGCTCTCCATCCACCCGGTGCTGCTGCACCTGGTGGCGGTGGGGGTGCTGCTGGCCGCGGTGGGTGGTTTGCGCGCACTGCTGCAGACCCCGTATGGCAAGACCCTCGAGGCCATCCGGCAGAACGAGGAAAAAATCCGCTCCCTGGGGGTGCCCACCTTTTACTACAAGCTCTCCCTGTACCTGCTTACCGCCGCGCTCACCGGCCTGGCTGGCAGCGGGCTGGCCCTGCACCGCAGCTTCATCAGCCCCCACGACCTCTTCTGGCTGACCTCGGCCACCCTGATGGTCATGGTGCTGCTGGGCGGCAGCCGGGGCCTCTGGGGGGCGGTCTTTGGGGCTTTGCTCTATACCTTCGTGCAGGCCTGGGTCAGCTCGTTTACCGATCTGTGGGGGTTGTTTGTGGGTAGTTTGCTGGTGCTGACCGTGTTGTTTGCCCGCGAGGGGCTGTGGCCCCTGCTGGAACGCCGTCTGGGAGGGGGCCGTGGCAATGCTTAGGGTCGAGCAGGTCAGCAAGGCCTTTGGGGGGCTTCTGGCCCTGGCCGGGGTGAGCCTCGAGGTCACCCCCGGCGAGCGGCGGGCGGTCATCGGGCCCAACGGGGCTGGCAAGAGCACCCTGTTCAAGGTGATGGCGGGGGAACTGCGGCCCAGCCAGGGGCGGGTTTTTCTGCAGGGGCGGGAGGTGAGCGGGATGCCCCAGGAACGGGTGGCCCGGCTGGGGCTGGGCCGAACCTTCCAGCGCTCCAACGCCTTCCCCGAGCTTCTGGTCTGGGAGAACGTGGCCCTGGCCCAGAAGGCCGCCCAGGGTCAGAGCGCCACCCTCGGCCAGCCCCTGAGGCCGGAGCCGGGGGTGCAGCGGGTGCTGGAGCAGGTGGGCCTGGCTGAGCGGGCCCATGTGGTAGCCAGCCAGCTTTCGCACGGGGAGAAGCGGCAGCTCGAGATCGCCATGGCCCTGGTGCAAAACCCTTCGGTGCTGCTGCTGGATGAGCCCCTGGCCGGGCTTTCCGGGGCCGAGCGGGAGCGGATTGGGGAGCTCATTCTGGGACTGGATCCTCAGATGACCGTGCTGCTGGTGGAGCACGACCTGGAGTACGCCCTGCGCTTTGCCCAGCGGGTCACGGTTCTGCACTACGGCCAGGTAATCGCCGAGGGCAGGCCGGAGGCGATCCGGCAGAACCCCCAGGTGCAGGAGATCTATGTGGGGGCGGGCTGGGCCGTTGAAACCGGGGCAGCAACCACCCAAGGCCCGGAGGTGCTGCGGAGCGAGGGGCTCTGCGCTGGCTACGGGGCTATGCAGGTGCTCTCGGAGGTGCGGCTCGAGGTCGCCCAGGGCGAGGTGGTGGCCCTCCTGGGGCGCAACGGTATGGGCAAGACCACCCTGCTCTCGGCCCTGATGGGCCTGCTGCCTTTGCAGGAAGGGGAGGTGTTTTTTCTGGGCCAGGGGGTTGGCCGCCTGCCCCCCCACCGCCGGGCCGCGCTGGGCCTGGCCCTGGTGCCCCAGGGCCGGCGGATGTTCGACGGGTTGAACGTGGAGGAAGAGCTGCAGATGGCGGCCTGGGGTCAGCGGGGGCGCTGGACGGTGGAGCGGGTGCTGGAGGTCTTTCCGAGGCTGGCCGAGCGCCGCCGGAGCCCCTCGAGGGCCCTTTCCGGCGGGGAGCAGCAGATGGTAGCCATCGCCCGCGCCCTGCTGCGCAACCCCCGGCTGGTCTTGATGGACGAGCCCACCGAGGGGCTCTCGCCCCTGATGGTGCGGCAGGTGGCCGAGATTATACGCACGCTCAAGGCAGAAGGTGAGACCGTGTTGCTGGCCGAGCAGAACGTGCAGATGGCCCTTTCGGTGGCCGACCGGGTCTACATCCTCGAGCACGGCCAGGTGGTCTGGGAGGGCCGGCCCCAGGAGGCCAGCCAGGCGGTGCTGCACCGCTACCTGGGCGTCTGAGCGAGGTGAGTGCGGATGGCAAGAATCAAAACCGGGGTCTCCCCGCGGCTCAACCAGATGCTGGAGGAGCTGCTCGAGGGCATCGAGGATGGGCTGGTGCCGGCCTGGATCTTCAACGATCCGGAGCTTTTCGAGCTGGAGCAGCAGAAGATTTTCAGCCGTTCCTGGGTCTATATGGCCCATGAGTCGGAGATTCCCCAGGCAGGGGATTACGTGCTGCGCTACGTAGCCAACAACCCCTACATCGTGGTGCGGGGGGAGGACGGGGCGGTGCGGGCCCTGCTGGACATGTGCCGCCACCGGGGGATGCGGGTCTGCCGGGCGGAGCTGGGCAACGCCAGCCATTTCCGCTGTCCCTTCCACGGCTGGACCTACCGCAACGATGGGAGACTGGTGGGGGTGCCAGCCGAGCGCGAGGCCTTCGGCCCCGGCTTCGACAAGGCCGAGTGGGGGCTTCGCCCCATCCCCCGCCTCGAGGTCTTCGACGGGATGATCTTCGGCAACCTGGACCCCCAGGCCCCCCCGCTGGAGGAGTGGCTGGGCGAGATCCGCTGGTACCTCGAGCTCGTCACCAAGCGCAGCCCGGCGGGCCTGGAGGTGCTGGGGCCGCCCCAGCGCTGGGTGGTGAACACCGACTGGAAGCTGGCCCTGGAGACCTTCCTCAGCGACAGCTACCACACCCTCATGACCCACCGCTCGCTGATCGAGCTGGGCATCGCCCCCAAGGACGCCAAGTACGCCATGTACGGCGAGCAGATCCACATCCCCGGCAAGGGGCACGGCAGCATGGTGGTGGGCGCCCCGCCGGGGGCCAAGCTGCCGCCCTTCTGGGGCTACCCCGAGGAGATGATGGAGCGCTCCAAAGCCTCCTACCCCAGCCGCGAGCAGTTCGAGACCGCCAAGGAGACCCGCATCCTGCTGGTCACCCTCTTTCCCAACTTCTCCTTCCACAACCCCATCCGCAAGCCCGACCACAAGTACCAGGGCACCGTGCCCATGCTGACCTTCCGGGTCTGGCACCCGCTGGGCCCCGGCCGCATCGAGATCTTCTCCTGGGCCCTGGTGGAAAAGGACGCACCGGACTGGTTCAAGGAGAAAACCCGCCACTCCTACCTGCGCTTTTTCGGCTCCTCGGGCACCTTCGAGCAGGACGACACCGAGATCTGGAGCCACGTGGCCCACAACGCCAGCAGCAGCCAGGGCCGGACGCTGCGCCTCAACTACCGCATGGGCCTCTCCCTCGAGCCCGACCCCAACTGGCCGGGGCCGGGGGTGGCCTACGGCCTCAACTTCACCGACGCCAACATGCGCAACTTCCACCGCCGCTACGTGGAGATGCTGCTTTCCTAGAGGTAGCCCATGGATCGCACCCAAGCCTTGCTCAACACGCTGTACCAGGAGGCCGAGCTGCTGGACGAGGGGCAGTACCGCCAGTGGCTGGGCCTGCTGGCCGAGGACATCTGCTACCGCGTGCCGGTACGGGTCACCAAGGAGCGCGGCCCGGAGGGCGGGGTGAGCGGGGTGATGGAGGGGATGTACCACCTCGACGAGGACTACACCTCGCTGGAGATGCGGGTCGCGCGCCTCGAGACCGGCTTTGCCTGGGCCGAAGACCCCCCCTCCCGCCTGCGGCACTTCGTCACCAACGTGCGCATCGGCGACCCCCAGCCCACCCCGCAGGGCGAGGAAAGCGCGGTGCGCTCCAACCTGCTGGTCTTCCGCAGCCGCTGGGATCGCCCCGACTACACCCTGCTCGCCGCCGAACGCCGCGACGTATGGCGGTACAGCCCGGCAGGCTGGCGGCTGGCCCGCCGAACGGTGATCCTGGACAGCGCCACCCTGCCCACCCACAACCTGGCCTTTTTCTTCTAGGGGGTTCCTGTGCTCACCCTGACCAACGAGTTCACCACCGTTACGGTGGAGAAAATTGCCACCCGCAACGGCGAGCGCCTGCGCATCACCTCCCCGCGCCTGGGCTACAGCATCGAGCTCGACCCGCTGGAACTGGAGTCCCTCACCTGGCAGACGGTGGAGACCTTTTCCAGGCTCCTCTCCACCCCTTACGGCCCCGACGAGGATGGGGTGGAGGCCCGGCCCCTTTCCGACCTGATTCTTTTTGGGGGTGAGCATGCCTAGGGTGCAGGTGGGCATCGTGGGGGCGGGGCCGGCGGGGCTTCTGCTGGCCCACCTGCTGGCTGGGGAGGGCCTCGAGGTGGCCGTGCTCGAGGCCCGCAGCCGCGAGTACCTGGAGCAAAGCCCCCACCGCATCCGGGCCGGGGTGCTGGAGTGGGGCAGCAAGGAGATCCTGGCGCAAGCCGGCCTGGGCGAGCGCATGCTGAGGCAGGGCCTCGAGCACCGGGGGGTCTACCTGGCCTTCGACGGGGCCCTCCACCGCCTCGACTTCCCCGCGCTCACCGAGGGCCGGAGCATCTGGGTCTACGGCCAGCAGTACCTGGTGCAGGACTTAATCCGGCTGTACCTGGAAAAGGGCCATACCATCCACTTCGAGCACGAGGTGGTGGGCCTGGAGGCGCTCGAGGCAGAGCCCACCCTGGTCTACCGCACCCCCCAGGGCGCTACCGAGCGGCTGGTCTGCGAGTTTGTGGTGGGGGCGGACGGCTCGCACAGCCTCCTGCGCAGCCAGATTCCGGGGGCCCAGGTGCATCAGAAAACCTACCCCTTCGCCTGGCTGGGCATCCTGGCCCAGGCCCGCCCGGCCGCCGAGGAGCTCATCTACGCCAGCCACCCCCGCGGCTTCGCCCTTTTCAGCATGCGCTCGCCCAGCATCGCCCGCAACTACCTGCAGGTGCCGGTGGATGAGCGGCTGGAGGACTGGCCCGACGCGCGCATCTGGGAGGAGCTGAACCGGCGGCTGGAGGGGGTGGCCCAGGTGGAGCCCGGCCCCCTGCTGGAAAAGAGCCTGACCCCCCTGCGCTCCATGGTGGTCACCCCCATGCAGCACGGGAGGTTTTTCCTGATGGGCGACGCCGCCCACATCGTCCCGCCCACCGGGGCCAAGGGGATGAACCTGGCGCTGTGCGACGCGGTGCTGCTGTACCGGGCCTTCAAGGCTTATTACCAGCAGAAAGACCCGGGCCCGCTCGAGGCCTACACCCCGGAGGCCCTGCGCCACGTCTGGCAAGCAGAACTCTTCTCCTACTTCATGACCACCTTGCTGCACACCCCCGCCGACCCCTTCGACGATGGGCTGCGCCAGGCCCACCTGCGCCACCTGGGCCAGAGCCCCCATCTGCAGCGCTTCCTGGCCGAGAACTACGTGGGCCTGCACACCAGCGGGCGCTACGTGGGGGTGCTGCGCGCCCCGGTGCGGGGATAGAGGGCCTTGAGGTTTCGCCCTCGAGGCCGGTTTATCGTCTACAATATTGTTGACAATGTAGTTGACCCATTGAGGAGGTGCGCGTGTCTACCGAACATCCACAACCTGCCAATCCGGCCCAGGAAGGGGTCTGGCCCTACTGCGACCTGGCCCACCTGGCCCACCTGGAACTCCTCACCCCGCGGCTGGAGGAGAGCCTGCGCTTCTTCACCGAGGTCATGGGCCTGACGGTGAGCGGCACGGAGGAAGCCTCGGTCTACCTGCGCGGCTGGGACGATTACGAGCATCACACCCTCAAGCTCACCGCCGCCAAGACCAGCGGCCTGGGGCACTTCGCCTTCCGCACCCGAAGCCCCGAAGCCCTGCAGCGGCGGGTGCGGCAACTGGAGGCCCTCGGCTGGGGCGGGGGCTGGACGGACGGCGATGCCGGCCACGGCCCGGCCTACCGCTTCACCACCCCCGACGGCCACCCCATGGAGCTGTACTACGAGACCCGCTGGTACACCCCCAGCGAAGCCACCCGGCCTGCGCTGAAAAACCAGGCCGCCCGCTTTCCGGGCAAAGGCGCCAACCTGCGCCGGCTGGATCACCTCAACCTGCTGGCCTCGGACGTGCGGGCCATGCGGGTGTTTATGGAGGGGGGCCTGGGCATGAAGGTGACCGAGCAGATCATCTTCAGCGGCGGCGACGAGCAGGGGGTCTGGCTCACCTCCAACAACAAAACCTACGACGTAGCCATCACCAAGGACCACCTGGGGGCCCGGGGGCGCTTCCACCACTGCACCTACGCGGTGGACAGCCGGGAGGAGGTCTTGCGGGCGGCCGACATCTGCTTGGAGCATGGGGTGTTCATCGAGACCGGGCCGCACAAGCACGCCATCCAGCAGACCTTTTTCCTCTACGTGTATGAGCCGGGGGGCAACCGCTTCGAGATCGCCTGCCCGGGGGCCCGGCTGCTGCTGGCCCCGGACTGGAAGCCCATCGTCTGGAACGAGGAGGAGCGCAAGCGGGGCCAGGCCTGGGGCCTGCAGACCGTACCCACCTTCCACACCTACGGCACCCCGCCGGTGGAGGCCCTGAAGGAGTGATATGCCGGTAGTCGAGAAACCCACCGAGACCCAGACCGCCTACCAGCGGGTGCGCCAGGCCATCCTGGCCGAGGAGCTTTTGCCGGGGCAGCGCCTGGTGGAGAAGGAGCTGGCCGAGCGCTTCGGGCTGGGGCGGGCCGCCATCCGCACCGCGCTGGCCCGCCTCGAGCAGGAGGGGCTGGTGAAGAGCGAGCCCTTTCGCGGGGCCACGGTGCGGGCCATTGACGAGGCCGAGGCGGTGGAGATTCTCGAGGCCAGAGCGGCCTTAGAGAGCCTGGCCGCCCGCTACGCGGCCCGCAAGGCCACGCCCGAACAGGTGCGCCATCTGGAGGATATTCTTCAGCGGATGCAGGCCCGCTACGAGGCCGGCGACCTGCTGGGCATGTCGGAGCTTAATAGCGAGCTGCACCAGCGCCTGCTGGAGATCGCCGGACACCGCACCGCCGCCCGGCTCATCGAGAGCCTGCGGGCCCAGAACGTGCGCCACCAGTTCCGCACCATCCTGGTGCCGGGCCGCTCGAGGCGTTCGCTCGAGGAGCACCGCCGCATCGTGCAGGCGGTGGCCGCCCACGACGAAGAAAAGGCCGCGCAGGCCATGCTCGAGCACCTCAGCCAGGTGGCCGAGGCGTTGCGCCAGGCTGCGGCTTCAGACAGGTCAAAACCCAACCCGGAGGAAGCATGAGCGAACCCACCCCCATCCCTTCGCCCAGCGCAGGGGCCCGCGAACTCGTGCGCGGGGCCTACGACCTGCACGTGCACATCGAGCCGGATGTGATCCGCCGCCGCATCAGCGACCTGGAACTGGCCCGCCGCTACAGCGAGCTGGGCCTGCGGGGCTTCGTGCTTAAGTCGCACTACACCCCCACCGCCGAGCGCGCCGCCGTGGTGCGCGCCGCGGTGCCGGGGGTGGAGGCCCTGGGGGCCATCGTGCTCAACCACGCGGTGGGCGGGCTGAACCCGGTGGCGGTGGAGATCGCCGCGCGGGGGGGTGCCCGCATCGTCTGGCTGCCCACGGTGGACGCGGCCAACGAGGCCCACGAGGCCGAACCCAAACCGGGGCGCAAGCTGCCCCTGTGGGCCCAGCTACAGCTCGAGCTGCGCGAAGCCGGCCTGCCGCTGCCGCCCATCGAGGTGCTGAACCCGGACGGAACCGTGCGTCCTGCGCTACGGCAGGTCTTGCAGGTGATCGCCCGGCACGGCCTGGTACTGGCCACAGGCCACCTCGGGCGCGACGAGATTATGGCGGTGGTGCAGGCCGCCCGCGAGGAGGGGGTGCAGCACATCGTTATCACCCACCCGGACTACCCCACCCAGAACCTCTCCTTTGAAGACCAGCAGGCCCTGGCCCGGCAGGGGGCCTACCTCGAGCGCTGCCTGGCCCCCATCGTCAGCGGGAAGGTCTCCTGGGAGCATACCTTCGAGGCCATCCGGGCCACCGGGCCGGCGCACTCGTTTCTGTCCACCGACCTCGGCCAGCCCCAGAACCCCCCGGTGGAGGACGGGCTGGCCCTGTTCGCCGACCGGCTGCTCGAGGCCGGCTTCAGCGAGGAGGAGGTGCGGGTCATGGCGGTGACCAACACCGTCCGGCTGGCCACGGGAGGGCGCGCATGAGCCGGAGCCTGCTGGTGATCAGCGCCCACGCCGCCGACTTCGTGTGGCGGGCCGGCGGGGCCATCGCCACCTTTGCCGCAGCCGGCGGGGTGGCGCGGGTGGTGGCCCTCAGCTACGGCGAGCGGGGCGAGTCGGGCGAGCTGTGGAAGGAACCGGGCCAGACCGAAGAGAAGGTCAAGCAGATCCGCCACCGCGAGGCCAGCGAGGCCGCCGCCATCCTGGGGGCCCGCTTCGAGTGCCTGGATCTGGGGGACTACCCCCTCGAGGTGGACAGGGCCGCGCTCGAGCGCCTCACCGCCATCATCGTGGAGACCGCCCCCGACCTGATCCTCACCCACGCCCAGCAGGATCCCTTCAACCCCGACCACCCGGTGGCCTACGCCGCCACCGAGCGGGCCCGCCAGCTCGCCAGCGGCTCCGGGGTGGCCAGCGCCTTCCGCACCGTGCGTCCGCCCGAGCTGCTGCTCTTCGAGCCGCACCAGCCCGAGCTATGCGGCTTCGTGCCCAACGTCTTTTTGGACATCACCCCGGTCTGGGAGAAGAAGCAGCAGGCCATGGCGGTCTTCGCTTCGCAAAGCTACCTGCGCCAGTACTACAGCGAGCGGGCCGCCCACCGGGCCAACCACGCCCGGCGCATCGCAGGCTACAAAGACATCGAGCGGGCCGAGGCTTTTCAGCGGGTGCTGCCGCAGGTGGTGAGGTCGCTATGAGGCTCGAGGATTTACAGCGTTTCGCCGAGCTGGGGGTGGCCACCGTCTACGAGGCCTCGGGGCGGCAGGGCCTGGTGGATCTCCCGCTGCACCCCCTCACCCCCGGCAGCCGGGTGGCCGGGCCGGCCCGCACGGTGCTGTGCGCCCAGGGCGACAACCTGATGGTGCACGCGGTGATGGCCGTGGCCCAGCCGGGGGAGGTGCTGGTGATCGCCATGCCCGAGGCCCAGCCGGTGGCCCTGGTGGGGGAGCTGCTGGCCACCCAGGCCCTCCGGCGCGGCGTGGCCGGCATGCTGATCGACGCCGCGGTGCGCGATGCCGAGGAGCTGGGCCGGATGGGCCTGCCCATCTGGGCGCGCTACATCCGGGCCCGGGGGGCCGAGCGCAAAAGCCTGGGCCGGCTGGGGGTGCCCCTCACCCTGGGCGGCACGACCATCCACAACGGCGACATCGTGGTGCTGGACGCCGACGGGGCGGTGGTGGTGGCTGCCGAGCGGGCCGAAGAAGTCCTGCAAGCAGCCCAGGCCAGGGCCCAGCGCGAGGCCGGTCTGCGCGAGCAGTTCGCAGCGGGGGCGCTGTCCATTGACCTCTACGGGCTGCGCCCCCAGGTAGAAGAAGAGCTGTCCAGGGCTATGGGGGAGGGGTGATGCCCGTTATCGCCATCTTGGGCCTGGGGGAGGCTGGTTCGGCCATCGCCGCCGATCTGGTCGCCCTGGGGGTACGGGTGCGAGGATACGACCCCATCCCCGAGCGCAGCGTGGCGGGCCTCGAGCGGGTGGGAAGCGAAATAGAGGCCGTTCGGGGCGCCCATGTGATCCTGAGCGTCAACTGGGCCCGGGTGGCTCTCGAGGTGGCCCAGACCGTGGCCCCCACCCTCGGCCCAGGGCAGCTCTTTGCCGATCTCAATACCGCCGCGCCGGCCCTCAAGCAGTCGCTGGCCGCGGTGCTGGCCCCCACCGGGGCCCTCTTCGCCGACGTGGCCTTGATGAGCCCGGTGCCGGGCAGGGGCCTGCGCACCCCCGCTCTGGTCTCGGGGCCGGGGGCGGCCCGCTTCGTCGCCACCATTGGGGCCCTGGGCATGCCGGTGGAGCCGGTGGGGCCGGAGGCGGGGGCTGCAGCCGCCCGCAAGCTGGTGCGCAGCGTGTTTTTCAAGGGGATGGCCGCGGCCGTGGGGGAGGCCCTCGAGGCCGCCCGCCGGCTCGGCTGCGAGCAGGAGACCTGGCAGAACATCGCCGAGACCCTGGCCGCCGCCGATGCCCGCCTGGTAGACCGGCTGGTGGAGGGCAGCCTGCGCCACGCGAGGCGCCGGCGGGAGGAGATGGCCGCAGCAGCAGAGATGCTCAAAGCGCTGGGGATCACCCCCCACATGGCCCAGGCCACCGAGGCCTGGCTGGCCGATCTGTTCGAACAAACACGGCAGCGCCCCGTTGAGTAGGCCGAGCCAACGGTACTTTTCGGAGGGTCTGCTGCTACAATGGGCCTGTGGAAGCTATCAAACTAGTTGGTCTGCTGCTGCTGCTGGTCAGCGCGGTGGAGGTAGCACTCTGGCGGGTGCTGGCCCCGCGCAACCCCAACCTCAACAAAGCCTTCCCCATCCTGATGGCCAGCGCGGTGGGGACGGCCGTGCTGGGCCTGTTGTTGTTTGTCCTTGGCTAGCAACCTGCAGTGGGAGGTGGTTTAGCCAGCTCAAACAGAAAAACGCCGCTGGCCCTCGAGAGGCCATCCCCGTGCGGCGCTTGGGTGATGACCGCGATTGACCGGGGTTTTGCTGGGGTGGTAGGCTAACCCGCAAGTATGGCCGGGGGGTGGTTTTTTAGCTAGGCCCGCGGGAGATGCAAGACTCTCTCGTGGGCGGCCTGCGTGCCGCCCACCGCGTTTGGGTAGACTGGGCAAGGTTGCTTGGAGGTTGCATGGATATCGAAGCCGCGCTGGAAGAGATTGGCAGAGCGCCTAATTTGGAGCGCCTACAGGGCCTGAAGGTGCACTACCTGGGCAAGAACGGTCAGGTGACCCAGGCGATGAAGACCCTGGGCCAGCTCCCACCCGAGGAGCGCAGGGAAAAGGGCCGCGTGCTGAACGAGTGGAAGCGGGCCCTCGAGCTAGCCCTGGAGGCGCGCGAGGCCCAGCTTAAAGAGCAGGCCCTGCAGGCCCAGCTTGAGCAGGAAGCCCTGGATGTCTCGCTGCCGGGTTACGCCTTCCCTTCGGGGGGGCTGCACATCACCAGCCGGATTGTGCTCGAGCTGGTAAATATCTTTCGCAGGCTGGGCTTCAGCGTGGTGGAAGGCCCCGAGGTGGAGAGCGAGTTTTTTAACTTCGACGCCCTGAACATGCCCGAGTGGCACCCTGCGCGGGACATGCAGGACACCTTCTGGGTTGAGTTCAACCGTGCCGCGGAAGAAGCGTTTACCATCCAGGGCCCCTTCGGCGAGGATGTGACCGGGTTGGGTGGGGCGGTGTTGCGCACCCATACCTCGGGGATGCAGATCCGCTACATGATCCAGCACACCCCACCGTTCAGAATTGTGGTGCCGGGGCGGGTGTTCCGCTACGAACAGACCGACGCCTCACACGAGGCCATGTTCCATCAGCTCGAGGGGCTGGTGGTGGGGCCCAACATCACCATGGCCGACCTCAAGGGGGCCATCAGCGAGCTGGCCCGGGGGCTTTTCGGCAAGGAGGGCAAGGCCCGCTTCCAGCCCACCTTTTTTCCCTTTGTGGAGCCGGGGGTGCAGTTTGCCATGTGGTGGCCCGAGCGCCAGAAGTGGCTCGAGCTGGGCGGGGCCGGCATGGTACACCCCTACCTGTTCAAGGCGGTGGACGACTACCGCGAGCGGCAGGGCCTGCCCAGGGCCTACGAGGGGATGACCGGCTGGGCCTTCGGAATGGGGGTTGAGCGGCTGGCTTTGCTGCGCTACGGCATCCCCGATATCCGCTACTTCTACCAGAACCGCCTGAGCTTTTTGCGGCAGTTTAGAGGCTAGTGGGGTTTGCAGATGAAAATTGTCTATAGCTGGCTCAAAGAATTTCTACCCGATGCCCCCAGCAGCGAGCGCCTGGAGGAGCTTCTGGCTGGACTGGGCCTCGAGACCGAGTCCATCACCAAACTGGCCCCACCGCCCAGCCGGGTGGTGTTTGGCCGGGTGTTGCAGGTTGAGAACCTGGAAGGCAAGGAGGTGCGCCGGCTTGTGGTGGACATTGGGCAGGAGGTGCAGGTGATCTCCGCTGCGCCCAACGCTAAAGCGGGCGTGGGGGTGGCCCTGGCCCTGCCGGGTACGGTGCTGCCCGATGGCAGCGAGCTGCGGGTGCGCACCATTGCCGGTCTCGAGTCCTACGGCATGGCCCTCTCGCCCAAGGAGCTGGGGGTGGGCGATTATGCCGGGGGCTTGCTCGAGTTTGCGCCCGAGGCCCTGCCGCCCGGCACGCCCCTGGCCGAGGCCTGGGGGCCCGACGAGGTGATCGAGGTCGAGATCACCCCCAACCGCCCCGACTGGCTCTCGGTCTACGGGGTGGCCCGCGATCTGGCCGCCCTGGGCCTGAGCCTGGTGCGGCCCAGCCCCAAGCCCCAGACCACGCCCCTACCGCTGCCGTTTGGCGTCTGGATCGAAGACCCCGAGGGCTGCGACCGCTTTACCCTGTCCTATGCGCGGGGGGTGCGGGTGGGGCCCAGCCCGCTCTGGGTGCAGCGCCGCCTGTATGCGGCGGGAATGCGGCCCATCTCCAACGTGGTAGACGCTACCAACTACGCCATGCTCGAGCTGGGCAACCCCATGCACGCCTACGACGCCGCCTTCATTCGGGAGGGCCTGGTGGTGCGCCGGGCCCGCAACGGCGAAAAGCTGGTCACCCTGGACGGGCAGGAGCGCACCCTGGACGAGCGCGACCTGCTAATTGCGGTCAAGGACGGCCCACAGACCCGTCCCGCCGGGCTGGCCGGGGTGATGGGGGGCCTCGAGGACGAAATCCGCGAAACCACCAGCGCAGTGGCCCTCGAGGTGGCCCACTTCGACCCGGTGCGGGTGCGCCGCACTGCCCGGCGGCTGGGCCTCAAGACCGAGGCCTCCTACCGCTTTGAGCGCGGGGTGGACAAAGACGGGCAGCTTCTGGCCGCCGATCGCTTTATGGAGCTGCTGCAGGCCTGGGGTGGGCCCAATGTGCAGGTGGCCCAGGATCGCCTCGACCTCAACCACACCCAGCCCCACCCGCCCATTGCCTTCCGGCCCGCCTATGCCTCGAGGCTGGTCGGGCTCGAGTACCCCGAGGCCACCCAGGCCGAGGTGCTCCGCCGCCTGGGTTGCACCGTGGAGCCCACCGATCAGGCCGGCGTCTGGGCCGTGACCCCGCCCAGCCACCGGGTAGACCTGAACATCGAGGAAGACCTGGTGGAAGAGGTGGCCCGCGTGGTGGGCTACGAGCAGATCCCCACCACCCTGCCCAGCTTCTTCCCCCACCCCGACAACCTGGGCGTGGAGGCGCCCTACGAGGCCAACGAGCGGCTTAAGCAGGTGATGGCCGGGCTGGGCTTCCAGGAGGTGCTGAACTACTCCTGGTCTTCCCCCGAGGAATGCACCCTGATGCGGGCGCCGGCCCCCACGGTGTTCATGCAGAACCCCCAGACCCCCGACCGCACCGCCCTGCGCACCGCCCTCTACCCCGGCCTGCTCAGGAACCTGCAAACCGCCCTGGCCCAGGGAGAAGAGGAGCCTTTTCTGCTCTTCGAGGTGGGTAAGGTCTTCAGGCAGGTCGAATCCCTGCACCTGGCGGCTTTGCTGTGTGGCGACCCGGTTCCGGGGCTGTGGCAGAAGGGCCTGGGAGGCGGCTTTTTTGCCCTCAAGGGGCTCCTCGAGGCGGCTGCCCGTAACCTGGGGAGCCGCGTGCGGGTCGAAAAAGAGGCTGTGCCCTACCTGCACCCCGGCATCAGCGGGGCGGTCTACTGGAACGAGCAGAAGGTGGGGCAGATCGGCACGCTGCACCCGGCCATTGCCGAGGCGCTGGAACTGCCGCCGGTGTTCTTGTTCGAGTTGGCCCTCCCCCTCAGCAGGGGTTCTGGCGGTTTCGTGGATATTGCCAGGTACCCGGCTTCTATGCGCGACCTGGCCGTGGTGGTACCGGACGCCACCCCCTATGCCGAGGTCGAGCGGCTGATTCGTGCGGGCGCTGGGGAGCACCTGGAAAAGCTCGAGCTCTTCGATGTCTACCGGGGCAAGCCGCTCGAGGAGGGGCAGAAGAGCCTGGCCTTCCACCTCAGCTTCCGCCACCCCGAGCGCACCCTGACTGACCAGGAGACCGATGGGTTTATGCAAAACATCATCGCCGCGCTCGAGCAAAAAGGTTTTGCCATTCGCCGCTGAGGCTTATACCCGGGTGCCCTCGCCGCCCCAGCTCGAGTAGGCATAAAACCGGCCCCGCTCCCCCCGGATATAGTCCATGAGGGGCTCCAGCAGGGGCCGGTGTTCGTCGAGCTTGACCGCAACCTCCTCAGCTGTAAAGAAGCGGGCCTCCACGATGTGCCCATCGGGGTCTTTGGGGTTGAGCAGGCCCTGGTAATCGGCGCGGAAGGCCATGGCGATGGTACGTTCGCTTTTGCGGGCATCCTCTACCTGCACCACGTAGGCCAGGTGCTGGATGGCCTTGATGCGCAGGCCGGTTTCTTCCTGTACCTCGCGCACAATGGCATCCAGCACGGTCTCCCCAGCCTCGACCATCCCCCCCGGCAGGGTATAGCGCACCCGCCCGCGGCGGCTCCAGTCGTTGGCGACCAGCAAAACCCGTCCCTGTTTGTCCATCAGGATGGCGGCTGCCACCAATAGGTCACGCCGTAACCCGTGCATACCGACCACCTGCGCCTAGGCGGTCTTGGATGCGGTGGACAAAGCCTCGAGCTGCCGTTCCTGGTCGGCTTTGCGCAGGGCCTCGTGCAGTTTGGAGAGGTCGCCCGCCAGCACCCCTTCGAGGTCGTGGGTGGTGAAACCGATGCGATGGTCGGTCACGCGCGACTGGGGGAAGTTGTAGGTGCGGATCTTCTCCGAGCGCTCACCGGCCCCAATCTGGGCCAGGCGGTCTTCCCGGCGGCGGGCGGCTTCCTCGGCCCGTTTGATCTCTAAGAGGCGCGAACGCAGAATGGCGAGGGCTTTTTCTTTGTTTTTGATCTGGCTGCGCGACTCCATGCAGGAGACGATCAGGCCGGTGGGCTTGTGCAGCACCTGCACCGCGGAGTCGGTGGTGTTGACCCCCTGGCCCCCCGGCCCCGAGGCCCGCGAGACGGTGATCTCGAGGTCGGCCGGGTCGAGCTGCACGTCCACTTCCTCGGCCTCGGGCATCACCGCCACGGTGGCGGTGGAGGTGTGGATGCGGCCCTGGGTCTCGGTGGCGGGCACCCGCTGCACCCGGTGCACCCCAGCCTCGTACTTCAGGTAGCCATAGGCCCCCGGCCCGCTCACCTCGAAGACCACCTTAGAAACCCCCCCCAGGTCGGTGAGCGAGGTGTCCAGGACTTCGACCCGGTAGCCGCCCTGCTTGGCGTACTCCATGATCATGTCGCGCAGCTCGGCGGCGAACAGCGCGGCCTCCTCGCCCCCGGTGCCGGCCCGAATCTCCACGATGGCGTTTTTCTCATCGAGGGGGTCTTTGGGCAGCAGCAATAGCTCGAGCTCGGCTTCCAGCTCGCGGATGCGGGGCTCGAGGGCCGCGATGTCGGCCCGGGCCATCTCGCCCAGCTCGGGGTCGGACTGCAGTTCGCGGGCCTCCGCCAGGTGGGTCAGGGCCTCTTTGTAGCTGCGGATGGTTTCGACCAGGTGGCCCATCTCGGCGTAGCGCTTGCTGATGCGCTGATACTCGCTCTGATTGGTGAGCACCGCCGGGTCGGCCAGCTGGCGCTCGAGCGCCTGGTACTCGGCTTCTAAGGACTCAAGTTTCTCCAGCATACACGGTCACTATTTACCAGAATAGCGCGGAACCGGTTGGGCGGATAGGCGCGGGCTTGCTTTGGCTAGGCTGGAGGCGGCCCGTCTTTGGGTTTGAGGCGGATGGGGCTTTGCTTGCGGGGGTCTTTGCCCACCTTGTCCTGGTAGAAGGCCCGGATCTGCTCGAAGTCGGCCTCGAGGTCGCCCGTGGGGGTAAGGTAGCCGCCCACCCCCACCTCCTTCTTGCGGTAATCAATATAGGCCAGGGCAATGGGCACGCGGGCTTTGAGGGCCATGTAGTAGAACCCGCTTTTCCAGTAGGGGGCGCGGCTGCGGGTGCCCTCGGCGGCCACCACCACCCACAGGTTGTCGTGCTGCTCGAAGATGCGCGCCACCTGGCCCACAAAATCGCCGCCTGCCTTGGCCCGATCCACCGGGATGCCCCCCAGCCACCGCATCACCACGCCCAGCACCGGCGGAAACAGCTCTTTCTTGCCCACCCATCTAAAGCGGGTGCCCGAGGCCATCCCCCACAGCAAGGCATACAGAAAGTCCCAGTTGGAGGTGTGGGGGTAGCCCACCAGCACGAACTTCTGGCCGGGGGGTGGGGCCATTACGGGCGTCCAGCCCAGCCGCTGCAAAGCCCATACCCCAAAGCGCTGCCAGGGCGTCCGGGGCTGAATCGCATAGGGATGTACCATTGTTACATGGTATACCACACCGGGCAGTGGTATGCTTCTTCATCATGAACGATGATCTACGGGTTTTCTACGGCTGGGTGCAGCGTTCCCGCGAAATCCTCTTTCGCTATTGTGAATCGCTGCCCCCGGAAATCTATACCCAGGAGCGCTCCGACTTCGGCTACGGTAGCATCCGCAACCTGCACGTCCATGTAGCCGACTGCTACTTATGGTGGGTGGGGGTAGTTGGTATGGGCCACCCCAAGGCCGACCTTAAGGGGGCAGACTTTCCGAATGTTGCTGCGGTGAGGGCGGTGTTTGAAGGGGTAGACAGGTTGGTGGAGGAAGCCTTAAGTTCCTTTGACCGGCTGGACGAGGTCTATGTCTGGACGCATCCGAGCATGGGTTGGAAGATCAATGTGAGCCAGCGCTGGTTGCTAATGCACCCCATCACGCACGAGTTTCACCATAAGGGGCAGATGTTGGCACTGGGGCGGGGGCTGGGCCATCCGGTTCCGGACAGCTACGAAACCGATCTGGTCAGTCCTTCGCTCTCCCCAGCAACTTGAGCAATTCCTGAGCCTCATCGAGTTTGGCCTGTACCTCTTCCAGCCGGGCCTCGAGGTCGGAGGATGGCGCTTTGCGCTCCTGCAGGCTCTTGCGCATCTCGTCCATGCTATTAACGATGATGCCCACCAGCAGGTTCAAAAACACCAGCGTGCCCAGCAGGACAAACGAGACCATGTACACCACCGCAACCAGCGGCTGGGCCTGGGGCTGGGTACACAGGGCCGGGTTGGGCAGCTCGAAGCGCGCGCAGCCAAAGTACTGGATGCGCAGCACATCCACCCAGCCTTCTAAAGTTAGGATGCTGAAGAGGGTGAGCAGGGCGGTGTGCAGGTTGCCGAAGTGGAAGGGGTCGTTGGCACCGAACAAAAACACCCCGGCCACCGCGTAGACGTAGAGCAAAAGCAGCATCAGCAGCAAGACGTAGCCGATGGAAGGAATGCTGCGCAGTAGCGCACCCAAAATAATTTGCAGGTCGGGGAGGGTGCGGATGAGGCGCAACACCCGCAAAAGCCGCAGCAGGCGGGCTGCCACCGCGTAGGCCCCCAGCCCCGGCAGCAGGCTCCCCACCACAATCAAAAAATCGAAGACATTCCAGCCGTCGAGGAAGTAGCGCAGCGGACGGGGCCAGAGCGCCCCCATGCGCAGCAGCACCTCGAGGGCAAAAATAGCCAGCACCAGGTCGTTGAGCAGGTGGAGGGCGGGGCCGTAGCGCGCCATCAGGGGTGGGTAGGTCTCGAGGCCCACCAGTACGGCGGCAAACACGATAACGCCGGTAACAAAGCGGTTGAAAGGGGCTGAGGCCACCAGGCGGCCGAGGGGGTTTGGTGCAGAGGTGCTCACAGGCCAAAGTATAGGCCCTGGCAACCTCCTGGCCGGGCGTGCAGGCTGATACACTGGAAAAGTGAACCGGGCCCAGGACTGGTTGGAACAGTCGGAGTACAACCTGCGCCATGCCCAGGCTTCCTTGGGGCTGGGGGATTATGCCTGGGCCTGCTTTGCGGCCCAGCAGGCCGCGGAGGCGGCCCTCAAAGGGCTGCATCTGGCGCATGGGCAGGTGGCCTGGGGTCACTCCATCCTGGATCTTCTGACCGCACTTCCGGCAAACCTCAAGATCCCGGAGGATCTTATAGACGCGGGCAAAATTCTGGACAAGTACTACATCCCCACCCGCTACCCCGACGCCCACCCCGCCGGGCCGGCGGCGCGCCACTACGTGGCCCGGGAGGCCGAGGAGGCCGTGCGGCTGGCAGCGCAGGTGCTGGAGTTTGCCAGGAGCCATGTATGACCCAGGTGTTTCGCTTTGACCGCGAGGCCCGCCTGCAGGAGATTCGCAGGGCAGCCCAGATGCTGGGGGAGCGCCCGGAGGTTCTGGCGGTGGTGCTCTTTGGTTCCCTGGCCCGGCAGGGCCCGCGGGGGGCCACGGCCATGAGCGATGCGGATATCCTGGTTCTGCTAGCGGATACACCCTTGCCTTTTGAGGCGCGCTTGGTGGACTACCGGCTTCCGGGGGTTCGGGGGCTCGAGGTCTTTCCCTACACCTGGGACGAGGCCCTGGCCCTGGCCCGCGAAGGGCTGGGCCCCATCCGGCCCGCCCTCGCGGAGGGTCTCTGCTTCTTCGAACGGGCGGGGGCATGGGCCAGGTTTCGAGAGGGAAACAAAGCTTTTTTAGGCCAGGGCGCTAAAGGCTAGCTCTGGTGCCAATTGGGTTGCTCCGCGGGCCCTTGCCTATAACGCCATTTGGGGCGATGGCTGCGGTTGAGATCTGTAGGCTTTGTGGGTGCGCTAACCCTGATAGATCACCTCGGTTTTCCACCGGCCCGGAGGCTGCGCGTGCAGCTCCCAGAACTTTTCGGCGATCAGGTCGGGGTCGAAGGCGGTGTTGCGCCGGATTGGGCCGGCGATGGTCACGGTAGCGACATGGATACCTTCCTGGTAGAGCTCCTTGCTCAGGGCGCCCACCAAAGCCCGCAGGGCGGCTTTGCCAATCGCGAGTGCGGCCTGGTCGGGCTGGGGGTTCAGGGCCAGGCCGCCCCCGCTAAAGAGCAGGGTGCCCTTGCGGCGCGAGAGCATGCCGGGGATGACCAGCTGGGCTGCCAGCAAAGCCCCGTGAAGGTTGACCTGGAGGGTTTGCTCGAGGGCCTCCAGGCTCAGCTCCGAGGCCCGGCTGCCCAGCGAGCTATAGGCGTTGTACACCAACACCTCGATGGGGCCTAACTGCCTTTCGGCTTCCCGAATGGCCGAAATGAGCTGGGGGGTGCGGGCTACATCGGCGGGAAAGGTTTGAACCGTGCAGCCATCGAGTTCCAGGGCCCCTGCGTAGTTTTCCAGGCTGGCCGCGCTGCGGGCGATCAGGCCCAGCCGGTACCCCTCGCAGCCAAAGCGCCGGGCCACCGAGAGCCCAAGGCCCCGCCCCATCCCGACCACCAGGCAGGCTTTAGGCTTCATACCGTGCATGGTAACATCAAGAATGTTGTTTGTGGCCTTATGCAACGTGGGCCAGCTAGAACCGAAAGCGGGTTGAGTTATGTATAGAGTGGTGATTGTGGGCCGCCCCAACGTGGGTAAGTCGAGCCTGTTCAACAAGCTTTTGGGACTGCGCACCGCCCCGGAGAAAGCCACCAAGGCCGGGAGCCAGTTTGCGGTGGTGGCCGATGTGCCGGGGGTGACCCGCGACCTCAAAGAGGGTGTGGTGGAGAGCGAGCAGGGCCGCTTCAAGCTGATCGATACCGGCGGCTTGTGGTCGGGGGATGTGTGGGAGAAGAAGATCAAGCAAAAAGTGGAGCGCGCCATCCAGGAGGCCGACCTGGTGCTCTTTGCCGTGGATGGGCGCAGCGATATCGTTACCGCCGACCTCGAGGTCGCCGACTTTTTGCGCCGCCAGGGCAAGCCGGTGCTGCTGGTGGCTACCAAGATAGACGACCCCAAGCACGAGGCCTACCTGGGGAGTTTCTATGCCCTGGGTTTTGGCGAGCCCGTCCCCACCAGCGCAGCCCACAGCCGGGGCTTCGATGAGCTGCTGGAGCGCATCTGGGCCCTGCTGCCCATCCGCCAGGAGGAGAGCGAGCCCGAGGTCGTACCCATCCGGCTGGCTATTGTGGGCCGGCCCAATGCGGGCAAGTCCAGCCTGCTCAACGCCATCCTGGGCGAGGAGCGGGTGATCGTCTCGGAGATACCCGGCACCACCCGCGACTCCATCGATGTGGAGTTCGACTACGGGGGTAGCCGGTTTTTGCTGGTCGACACCGCCGGCATCCGCAAGCGGCCCGAGACCGGGGTGGAGGAACAGGCCATCGTGCGGGCCCACCAGGCCATCCGCGATGCCGATGTGGTGCTCTTGGTGATAGACCCCAAGGAGCTGGGCGACCACGAACTTAAGCTGGCCAACGAGGCCCTCGAGGCCGGCAAGCCGGTCATCCTGACCATCACCAAATGGGATCTAATCGAAAGCAAAGAGGAGGCCAGGCGGGTGCGGGCCGACCTGGCCCTCAAACTCTCGCACGTTCAGCACCTGCCCCTGCTGTATGTCTCCTCGGTGACCAAGCAGAACCTGCACAAGCTCCTCTCCGAGGCCGCCCGGCTCTATGAGCTGGCCCGGGTGCGTTTCGAGACCGCCGAGCTCAACCGCTGGCTCTCGGTCTGGAGCACCCAGACCCAGCTGCCCAACTTCAAGGGCAAACCCCTCAAGCTCTTTTTCCTCACCCAGCCCGAGGTGGCCCCCCCCACCTTTGTCTTCTTTTGCAACCACCCCGAGTTTGTCACGCGGGCTTTCGAGGGCTTTTTGCGCAACCGCATCGGCGAAGACTTAGGTCTGCGCGAGATTCCCTTCCGGATGGTCTTCCGCGGGCGCCGGGAGGGCAAGGGGGCAGGGGAGAGGGAGTAACGCGCACCCCAAGGGTTGGGATTCAGTTCCCTGCGCTGGCCAGGGGCCGTCCGTTCACGTCTACAAACTCAACCCGGTTGAAGCGTCCGGGCACCTCGAGCAGCACGAAGGGGCTGGTCAGGGCCTGGGTCAGGATGGCCCCCGGCGCGGGGCTCACCAGGCGCAAGGTGACCCGCAGGGTACTGCCCGAAAGCTGGCTGCTCACGTACTGCACACCATAGCCGCCGGTGGGCTTCTGTCCCCAGAAGAAGGCCACCACCCGGCTCTGGCTGAAATCGACCGAGGGGGTGGCGGGCTGGGGAATCTGGTGGCCGGTGGCCAGCCGCCAGACACTAAGGAGCTGATCGGGGCTGCTCGCCAGGTACGCGGCGGGGGTTGGGTCGGTGTAGGCCGACTGGCTGCCTTGTCGCAGCACGCGGGGATTGGGGCTGGGGTTGGGGGGCATAAGGGTGAGTTCCGTCTCGAGGCCGTACTGCACGGCCAGGGCCACCACCCGGCTTTGGACAGGGGCGGGGGTGTAGCGGTTGGGCTCGAGGGCCGGTTGAACCTCGTACAGCACCACCGGGCGTCCTCCGCGGCGGGCCAGGATCTCCTGCAGCACCACCCTGTTCTCGGCCTCGGACAGTTCTTCGAAGCGGGGCGTACCGGGCCGGTTCTCTACAACCTGTGCGCTATTGCTGGCAAAGCTGCTTTCCAGCCTCGACCAGTTCCCATCAAACAGCCAGGCGCTTTGCAGGTTGCGGCTGGCCCGTACCACAAACTGCAAACCCGGGAAGGTGCGGCTGGTCTGGGCTACACGCGGCTGCGCCGGCCCAATTTCGCGGTAGAGGGCCTCGCCATCCACCAGCAAGGCCTCCGGCACGGCCAGGGGGCTGCTGGAGCTGCCTTTGGTAAGGGCCAGCGTGCGCCCGCCGAGCTGCACCGCCTGGGGCTCGCCGTAAAAGTACGTCCAGCGCTCGGTGTTCTCGGGGAAGAGCAACTGAATTTCGCCGACCCGGTAGGTAGCCTGACCCGGCTCGGGGATGCAGCCCGCCAGGGCCAGCAGGATAAGACCCAGCCATGGTTTCATACCCCCATATTAGCGGCTTTGCAGGCGTAGGGGGCCCTGGGTGAAGCTTTGCTCAAAAAGAGGGGGCCGCTGGTGAGAAATGTCTTACCGCAAAGCCCTGGGGTCGAGGGCATCGCGCAGCGCATCGCCCAGCAGGTTGAAGCCCAGGGCTACGAACATGATGGCCAGCCCCGGAAAGGTTGCTACGTGCGGGGCCGTGGCCAGGTATTCGCGCCCCCGGGCCAGCATCAGCCCCCATTCCGGTTCGGGGGGACGCGCCCCCAGGCCCAGAAAGCCCAGCCCAGCGGCAAACAAAATGGCCACCGCCATCTGCAGGCTCGACTGCACGATGATGGGGGAGAGGGCGTTGGGCAGGATGTGCCGGAGCATGATGCGCAGATCGCGGCTACCCAGGGCGCGGCTGGCCTCCACAAACTCCCGGTCGCGCAAGGCCAGCACCGAGCCCCGCACCAGCCGGGCGTATACCGGAATGGCTGCGATACCCACCGCAATCATCACGTTGGTCAGGCCGGTGCCCAGGGTGGCCACCAGCACGATGGCCAGCAGAATGCCAGGAAAGGAGAGCATCACCTCCACGATGCGCTGGGTGATCAGGTCGAAGGTGCCGCCAAAGTAGCCGGAAAAAAGCCCCACCGGAACCCCGACCAAAAGACCAATGGTCACCGCAATAAGCCCGATGGAGAGCGAGATCCAGGCGCCATGGGCCAGCCGGCTCAGGATGTCGCGGCCCTGTTCGTCGGCCCCCAGCAGATAAAACTTGATCGGGCCGTCCACCCCAAACAAGTGCAAATCACTTCGGAGCAGGCCACCCCACCAGACCCAGGGCTCGCCGCGCACGAAGAACCGGATGGGATACAGCTCCTGCCCCACCTCGAGCTGGCCCAGTGGGGTGCGGCTAACCTCGCGCACCCAGAGGCCGGGCTGGCCCTGGGGGCCCCTCAGCTCCACACGCATGGGGGGAACATAGGTGCCGCGCAGGTTTTGCTCAACCGGGCTGTACGGCGAGATGAAAGGTGCGAAAGCTGCCACCAGCACGAAAACACCGATAAAGACGAACCCCGTGATGGCCAGAGGGCTCCGCAACAAGCGCCGCCGCCAGCGGGGTGGCTCGCGTCTGGTTGGGGTGGAGGTATTCGCCACTGGTTTAGTCATAGCGGATCCTCGGGTCAATGGCGCCGTACAGCAGGTCTACTATCAGGTTAATCAGGATAAAGGCCACCGCAATCAGGAGCACCGCCCCCTGGACGACCGGGTAGTCTCGAGCCAGGATCGAACCCACCAGCAGCTGTCCAATGCCCGGCCAGGCAAACACCGTTTCGGTGATGACCGCACCCTCCAGCAGTCCACCGAACTGCAGGCCAGCAATGGTGACCACCGGAATCAGGGCGTTGCGCAGGGCGTGCTTGAAAATCACCACCCGGCCCGCCACCCCTTTGGCCCGCGCGGTGCGGATGTAGTCCTGCGAGAGCACCTCCAGCATGGCGCTGCGGGTCATGCGGGCCAGAATGGCGGCGGTGCCGATGCCCAGGGTGATGGCGGGGAGGATCAGGTGGCGCAAAGTACCCGTACCGGCCACCGGAAACCAGCCGAGCTGCACCGAGAAAATCAAAATCGCCATCAGGCCAAACCAGAAGACCGGCATCGAGACCCCAATCAAGGCCCCCAGCATGGCGAGCAGGTCGAAGATGGTACCGGGGCGGATGGCGGCGATGATGCCCGCCGGTATGCCAATCAGGAGGGCCACCAGCATGGCCCCCAGGGTGAGCCGGAGGGTATTGGGGAAGTACTGGCTTAGCTCGTAGGTTACGGGTTTGCGGGTGCGAACCGACTCGCCCAAGTCGCCACGGAACACATTCAGGGTGTAGAGTCCGAGCTGGGTGTACCAGGGCTGATCCAGACCAAAGCGCTGGCGGATGTCGGCCAGGGTCTCGGGGGTAGCAAACTCGCCGGCCAGGAGCTGGGCGGGGTCGCCGGGCGCCAGCCGCACCATCAGGAATACGGCCAGCAAGACCCCGAGCAAGGTGGGGATGACCGTTAGCAGGCGGCGGAGAATATAAGTGGTCATGTGAAGACTACACCAGACTTGAGGTGCGGTACGGGTTGACGTCGCTGGATATCCTACCCAGGCCTCGCTTCTCCTGCAAGAAGAAGCCCGCCACAGCTGGCTGTGGCGGGGGGTGTGTGGCTAACTAGCGCTCGCTTGCAGTCCGGAAGCTGGCCTGGGTAGCAATAAGGCGCTCAATGGGGTGTACGATAAAGCCCTGCACCTCGCGACGGATGGCTGTGACCTGCTGTTCAGAGTGCAGGAAGGCCCAGGGGGCATCGTTGTAGATGATCTGCATGGCTGTTCTGTAAAGCTGTTGCCGGGCCTGGGGGTTGGTGGCAACCCGGGCCTGCTCGAGGATGCGGTCAAGCCGGGGGTTGGAGTAGAAGCCCCGGTTAAAGCCATTGGGGGCGTGTTGCGAGGAGTGGAAGAGGCCAAACAGGCCGTAGTCGGCATCGCCCGTTACCGTGCCCCAGCCCAGCATGGCCATCTGGAACTCGTTGCGCTCGCGCGGCTGGTTGCTGGCGGCCAGGTAGGCGCCCCACTCGAGGGTCTGGATCTGGGCCTGTACCCCCACTGCCCGGAGCTGGCTCTGCACCGCTTCGGCTACCCGGATGTCTTGCAGGTAGCGTCCGTTGGGGCTGTGCAGGGTGAAGCGCAGGGGGTTTTGAGCGTTGTAACCGGCCTGGGCCAGCAGTTGCCGGGCCAGGTTGGGGTTGTACTCATAGCTGCCAATCTTGGTGTACCCAAAGATGCCGGGGCTGATGGGGGCATCGGAGGCCCGGCCAAAGCCGCCCAGCACAAACTTCACAATCTCTTCCTTGTTGATGGCGTGGTTGATGGCTTTGCGCACCCGCACATCGTCGAAGGGCTTTTTGGCTTGGTTGAAGTAGAAGAAGATGGTGCGCACGCTGGGGGTGGTGACCACCTCAATTTCCGGGCGGGCGCTCAGGCGCTGCACGTCCTGGGGCGGCACCCGCACGGCCACATGGGCCTGCCCGGTCTCGACCAGGGCCATCCGGGTGGTGGCCTCCGGTACAGCCAGGAAGCGCAGGCGCTCGATGGCCGGCTTTTTACCCCAGTACTCCTCGTTGCGCACCAGCTCCACAAACTGCCCTTTCTGCCAACGGTCGAACTTGTAGGGGCCGGTGCCTACTGGGTTGTCGCGGTAACCTGCGCCCAAACGCCGGATGGCGGCTGGGCTTTGGATCCCGGTGGAGCCGTGGGAGAGGTGCGCCAGCACTGGAGCGAAGGGCTCGGGCATGCGCAGGCGCAGGGTGTGGCTGTCCACTACCTCGAAGGCGCTCACCCGGCCGCGCAGCAGGAAGGCAAACGAGGAGGCCAGCTCGGGGGAGATCAGGCGCTCGAGGTTAAACTTCACCGCCTCGGCGTTGAAATCGGTGCCGTCGTGGAACTTGATGCCTTTGCGAAGGAACAGGGTCAGCGTTTTGCGGTCGCTGCTAAAGCTGTAGCGCTCGACCAGCAAGGGCACAATTTTGCCGTCGGGGGTGTACTCAAACAGGGTTTCCACCACATGACTCACCACTGTTCCGGAAGGCGAGTCGGTGGCCAGGGGGGCGTCCAGCGAGGTGGGGTCGGTGCCCTGGGCAATAATCAGGGTGCGGGGCTGGGCCAGAGCCCAGGATAGCAGGAGGGCTAGCCCCAGGGTGAGCCAAAACCGGATTCGCATGCTTATTCCTCCTTTGCAGTCGCTGCCTGCAACGTCAGCCCACAGGATTTAGCAGGGTTCCAAAGAAAGGGAACTGCTTGGGCATCCGATTGCAGGTGAACGCTGCTTGTAAGACGAGGTTAGCATAAGGAAAGAAGGGTGCTCAATCTTGCAGCTTGGGTTACATTTTTGAACCCAACTCATCCATCTGGTCGAGGAATTGCTACCATCTAGAGGAGGGGTTTATGGGAGAATTGCAGAAGCTCGAGGCCGTGCCCATCCAACCTACCGAGCGCTACAGCGAGGCCGCCTTCTGGCGCAAGCTGCGAAGGTTCGCTCGCATGGCGGGGCGCGAGGTGGTGGAAAAAGCCCTCTGGCTCTACTACACCCTGAAGCGCCCGGAGACCCCGGCCTGGGCCAAGCGCACCATCGTGGGCGCGCTGGTTTACTTTATCCTGCCCTTCGATCTGGTGGCCGACCTGGCCCCGCTGGTGGGCTTCACCGACGATTTGAGCGTTCTACTGGCGGCCATCGCTACGGTAGCCGCCTACATCACCCCTGCCATCAAGGAGCAGGCCCGGCGCAAGGCAGCTGAGTGGTTTGGCGAGCTGTCGCCCACCTAGCCATAAGCCCCGGGCCAGGGGCCGGGGGTTTGGTCGGGGATCTCCATCAGCCTGGTCTCGGTTTTGTAGAGCTGCATACCCCGGGCCTGGTAGTTGGCCAGGGCGGCTGGGCTATCCAGCGAGCAGGTGTGCACCCAGACCCTTTTCGCTCCCAGCCGCCAGGCTTCCTCGAGCGCACAGGTCAAGAGGTGGCCCCCCAGCCCCATCCCGCCAAACTGCGGCAGCAGGCCAAAATACACGATCTGCACCTGGTGGTCTGGCTGCACCTCGAGCTGAAAGTAACCCGCTGGCGTGCCTTTTAGAAGCAGCATCCAGGTGTGCAGGTGGGGGTTTTGCGCGTACTCGAGCCACTGCTTATACGTCCAGTCGGCCTTTTCGTACCAGTACCAGTTGCCGCCCACGCTGCGATACAGAAAATGCTGCAACTCGGCGCTGGGAATTTCGGCTTTGATAAGCAGCAACCCCTCCATCTCAACGCGCTTAGGGCGTAGCTCATGGGGGGCGCAGATCTCGAGGTAGTAGGTGGTGACCTCCTGCTGCATGGGGACTATTTTGGGGCCTCGAGGCGCTCGAGCAAATCCTGCCGCACTGGGTGAAAGGCGTCAAACACCACGCTGTCCTCGAGGAAGAGCACCTCGTGCTCCACGTTGGAGGGGACGTGCACTATATCGCCTGCACCGAGCTCGAGCCACTCCTCTCCAACCCGCATCCGCAGCCGCCCCGAGACCACCAGGGTGATCTGCTCGTGGGGGTGGGCGTGGGCGGCCAGGGGCCAGCCTGCTTTGCCCTCGGCCCGCATGAGCATCAGCTGCTCACCGGCAAAAGGGCGCAGCACCGCGCCGGGCACCTCGAGGCCCTTCAGGCTGGCGGACTGGGCATGCTTGGTTTTCATAACTCGCTCCTCCAAGGCTAGTGCCCACCCAGATAGGCTTCCTGGATTTCAGGCCGGGCCGCCAGCTCTTTAGCTGGGCCGCTCATGGTGAGCTGTCCGGTCTGCAAAACGTAGCCCCGGTGGGCAATCTGCAGGGCCAGGCGGGCGTTCTGCTCTACCAGCAGAATGGTTTTGCCCTGCTGATTGAGCTTCTGGATGATCTCGAAGATAAAATCCACCAGCACCGGGGCCAGGCCCATCGAGGGCTCGTCCATCAGCAGCAGCTTGGGGTCTTGCATCAGGGCGCGACCGATCGCCAGCATCTGCTGCTCGCCACCCGAAAGCGTGCCCCCCTTCTGGTTGCGGCGCTCGGCCAGGCGGGGGAAGAGGGTAAAGGCCTGCTCCTTGCGCTCCTGCAGCACCTTGGGGTCGCGGATCAGAAAGCCGCCCATCTCGAGGTTCTCCTCCACCGTCATGCGGGGGAAGATGCGCCGTCCTTCGGGCACGTGCCCAATGCCCAGCCCCACAATCTTGTCGGCAGGCAGTTTGTGGATGGGGTTGCCCTGGTACACCACCTCGCCCTTGCGGGGCTTGTTCATTCCGCTGATGGTGCGCAGGGTGGTGCTTTTGCCCGCGCCGTTGGCACCAATCAGGGTCACAATCTCACCCTCCTCCACCGTGAGCGAGACGCCCTTGAGCGCGTGGATGTGACCGTAGTAGGTGTGGATGTCCTTAACTTCAAGCAGAGGCATGGGCACCCCCTCCAGCCTGCCCTGCGGCGCCCCGGCCCAGATAGGCTTCGATTACCTTGGGGTTGTTGCGGATCTCGGCCGGCAGCCCCTCGGCAATCTTGGAGCCGTACTCGAGCACCGCAATCCGATCCGAGATGCTCATCACCATGGCCATGTCGTGCTCGATCAGCACGATGGTCAGGCCCAGGTCGTCGCGCAGCTTGCGTACGCGCATCTTGAGGTCTTCGGTCTCTTGCTCGTTCATACCAGCCGCTGGTTCGTCCAGAAAGAGCAGCTTGGGCTCCAAGGCCAGGGCCCGGGCAATCTCGAGGCGACGCTGCTCACCATACGAAAGCCCCGAGGCCAGCTCCTCGGCCCGCTTGTCCAGGTTCATATAGGCCAGCAGCTCCATGGCCCGCTCTTTCGCCTTCCGCTCCGAGGCGTGGAAACGCGGCGTATGCAGCAGCACGTCCAGGTAGCTCTGGTGTGTAAGGCTGTGGTGTCCCACCAACACGTTCTCCAGCACGGTCATGGCCTTGAACAGCCGGATGTTCTGAAAGGTGCGACCAATTCCGGTGCGAGCCACCCGATCGGGTGAGTAGCCGGTAATGTCTTTGCCAAAGAACAGCACCTTGCCGGTATCGGGCTTGTAAATTCCGGTCAGCAGGTTGAAAAAGGTGGTCTTGCCGGCCCCGTTGGGGCCAATCACCGAGAAGATTTCTCGAGGGCGTACCTGCAGGCTCACGTTGTTAACCGCCACCAAGCCGCCAAACTTTTTGGTGGCGTTTTGTACGTCCAGGGCCAGTTCGCTCATTTGCCACCGCCTTCCTTGGCTTCCTGACGGGCTTCCTGTAGCTCGGCCCGGTGTCTCTGCTCGGGTATAAGCCCCTCGGGCCTGAAGATCATCATCAGAATCAGAATCAAACCGAAGACCAGGCGCTCGTACTTGGCAGGGTTAAGCTGGGGTGGTAGGTTGGCCATGTTGTATCCCAGGATGGTCACCCCGGTCTGGCGCCAGGTGTTCAGGAGGTCGGAGAAGTCCTTGAGGATGCCGATGTTGAGCACTGTGACCGCTGCCGCACCCACCACCGCGCCACCGATGGAGCCCATGCCCCCCAGAATCACGAAAGCCAGGATATTAATCGAGGCTTGCAGGGTAAAGGACTCGGGGCTTACGAAGGTCTGCTTGGCGGCGAAAATTGCCCCCATCGCACCGGAGAAAGCTGCACCGGTGGCGAAAGCCAGCAGCTTGGTAGGCAGCAGTGGAATGCCCATGGCCTTGGCGGCAATTTCGTCCTCGCGGATGGCCACCCAGGCCCGTCCGAAGCGGGAGTTGGCCAGCCGGATGTTTACCAGCACCACAATGCCGATGACCAGCAGCACCAGCAGATAGAAGAAAAACGCATAGGCAATGGATTCGTCAATGGGCCGACCGTACAGGCGCTCGGCCCCAATGGCCCGCAGGAACTCGGCAAGCGGCCCTACCTCCGGTCGGTTGACCGGGGTGATGCCCTGGGGGCCATTGGTGATGTTGAGGGGCTTATCGAGGTTGTTGGCGAAAACCCGTACCACCTCACCCAGGCCCAGGGTTACGATGGCCAGGTAGTCGCCCCGCAAGCGCAGGGCCGGCAAGCCGATCAGCACCCCGGTAATGGCCGCCGTAATAACGGCCAGCGCCATAAACAGGTACAGGTAGTTGCCGGGCAGGCCCTCGGAGGGGTAACCGGGGATGAACTGGGCCGCCTGCGGTGAGCCGAAGATGCCCCAGGTGTAGGCCCCGATGGCGAAAAAGGCCGCAAACCCCAGGTCGAGTAGCCCGGCCTGTCCAACCACCACGTTAAGGCCCAGCGCCAGCGCGGCAAAAATCCCGATCTGGATGCCCAGTTCGAACAGGAACGAGTTGGTAAGCCCGGCGATGGGCACGGCAATAAACAGGATGGCTACGCCCAGGGCGATGCGTACCAACCGGCTCAAATTGGGGAGCAAAAAGGCTGCGACCAGCACGCCCAGCAGGCCGTAGAAGGCCAGCTTGTCGTCAGGATTGAGCCGCAGCAGCAGGGTCAGGGCCAAGGCCAGTGCGGCCAGCAAGCCCGAGCGCCAGGCGGTGGGCAGCCGGCCCAGGCTGACGAGCCCAACCGAGAGCAGCATGGCCAGGTTGGTCAGCCCATTTTCAGGTGCTAGAAAGGCCCCGAGCATGGAGAGGGCCGTGAAGGCCACGGTAAAAGGAAGCATGAATGGGCTCATACCTTTTCACTCACATTCTGACCAAAGATGCCTTGTGGTCTGAACAGCAACAGCAGCACCAGGGTTAGGAAAGCAAACACATCTTTGTATTCGGTGCCAAAGTTGCCGTTGGTTAGAAAGGGCAGGTAGGTGCCCGAAAGGGTCTCGAGCTGGCCCAGAATAAGCCCCCCGACCATAGCCCCCGGGATGTTGCCAATGCCACCCAGCACCGCCGAGGTAAAGGCTTTGAGCCCTGGCAGCACCCCGGAGTAGGGGGTTACGTTGGTATAGAGCAGGCCAAACAAAACCCCCGCCACCCCACCCAGCGAACCCCCGATCAAAAAGGTGCGCGAGATGATCACATCGGGGTTGATGCCCATCAGGGAGGCCGTCTGCATATCTTGGGAGACAGCCCGGATGGCCTTGCCCAGCTTGGTGCGGTTGACCAGGTAGGTGAGCCCGATGAGCATCAGGATGGAAACCACTATGATGATGATGCCCTTGACCTGGATGATGGTCTGGAAGGGCAGCTCAAAGGTCTGGTTCAAGGCGTCGTAGGTGCGGTACTGCATGTTGAACTCGTTGTGGCGCAGCGCGGCGTAGATACGGGTCAGGTCTTGCAACAAAAAAGAGACCCCAATGGCCGTGATCATGGGCACTAGAATGTTTTTGCTGCCTCGTTTGCGCAGGGGCCGGTAGGCGAAGCGCTCGACCAAAACAGCCATGATGCCCGAACCCACCGCGGCAAAAATCAGAGCCACCAAGAGCAGCAAGAACGGATTGGCGATCACCGGTGATTCGGGATTGCCCCAGAAGCGGAAGACCTCGAGGCCGATCACCGCCCCGATCATGAACACCTCGGAGTGGGCAAAATTAATCAGCCCCAACACCCCATACACCATGGTGTATCCCAGGGCCACCATGGCGTATACGAACCCCAAGAGCAGACCCTCGAGCAGGGTTTGCGGTAGGATGGCAAACAGATCTGCAACCGTCAAGTAAACCTCCCTAGTCTTTTATGATTATACGAACACACGCATAAAAACTCATACAAGCGTGCGTTCTTTTCCAGCTTTAGCCTGCCAGAGTATATAGGCTGCAAACCAACCTGACAACAGGTTGGCAGTGCTGAAATTTGGATAAAACTGACCATTGAGTCAGTTTTTTGATATTTCCGTACAAAGTTTGAACCGCCGGCTGGAGCATGGGGGTTTCTGTGTATCGTACCTGAAGGTTTTCCTGAAGCAACGTAAAGCTATAAGGGTTGGTTGTAATACCAGATTCGGTTGGTTCGGCACCGGACAACCTGACCGAAGTTGTCCGCATAGCGGAGGGCGAAGCCGCCCCTGAATGCTTTTTGTTTGAAGATTATCTTTTTGAATCCGGTATAAGCAACCAAAAAGCCCCCGCGTGAACGGGGGCCTTTGGCGGGTAAGCAACCTTACTGGCGAGCAGCCGGGGGTGCGAACTGAATCACCCGCAGCACTTCACCAGGGTACTTGGCCTCTTTCAGACCTACGACATAGTAGTCGGAAAGCTTACGGTCACCCTTGCTGTCAAACTCAATGCGACCGGTAAGGCCGTCCATCTTGACCGCACGCACCGCCCGGGCCACTTGCTCGCGGGTGGGTTTACGGCCGTTGTTGGCCTTGATGGCAGCTTCGATGGCGTTCAGAATCACGTTGGCGGCATCGAAAGCGTACACCGCGTAGGCCTCGGGGTCTTTGCCGAACTTGGCTTTGTAGCGCTGGGCGAAAGCGGCAGCCTTGGGCAGGGTGCTGATGGGGCCGGCGGTGGTGGTGTAGAGCACACCCTTGGAGGCTGCGCCGGCAATCTTGACCAGGTCGGAGGAGTCCAGACCGTCACCACCCATGAAGGTGGCTGTGATGCCGCGCTCCCGCATCTGCTTGACCAGCACGCCGCCCTTGTCGTAGATACCGCCGTAGTAGACCAGGTCGGGGCGCTGGGCGCGCATCTGGAGGATCAGGGGCTGGAAGTTGGAGGCTTCCTCGGTACCCACCAGGGCCACGATGTTGGCACCCAGTTCTTTGGCACGGGCTGCGAAGGCCTCGGCCAGGCCCTGGCCGTAGGGGGTCTTGTCGTGGATTACGAACAGGCGGTTGCGCTTGAGTACTTTCACAGCGTACTCGGCGCCCACCGGGCCCTGCACATCGTCGCGGCCGCAGATGCGGTTAACGCTCAGGTAGCCGCGGTCGGTCACCCGGGGGTTGGTGTTGGCCGGGGAGACCATCACCAGGTTGGTGTCTTTATAAATTTCCGAAGCTGGAATGGCCACACCTGAGTTCAGGTGACCTACGATTCCCAAAAGGTCGGGGTCGTTAACGATACGCCGGGCCACAGCCACACCCACATCGGGGTTGGCCTGATCGTCCTGGGGGGCGAACTGGAGCTGGAAGCCAAGCTGCTGGAAGCGGGCCTGGGCGTCCTCAATAGCCATCTGAGCGCCCTGCTGGATGGCGGTGCCTAGACCCGACTGGGGCCCGGACAGGGGCGAGACCGAAGCGATCTTGATCACATTGGACTGGGCCGAGGCTGCACCCAGAGCCAATGCGCCCAGTGCTAGAATTGCGAGCTTTTTCATGCCGATTCCTCCTAAAGAACAACAAGTTTAGCCTTAGCTGGCTGGCCTATTTTACCTAACCCATGCTGTGTTGTGTCAATCTAGGGGGATGTTCTGCTGACCAGCCAATATGAGCCTACACAACTCTGATAAAAATGCAAGATCGTCCTGGATAAAAATGCAAGATTCTCCCGGTGCTTTGTATGATTCTTGAATCAGGTCAGGATGCGTGTGGAATGGCATTGGCTGGTTGTAGTACTGGATTCAAAAAGATAATCATCTAAAGCAAAGACCTCCAGAGGCTATCTTTTTGAATCCTAGAGCACTCCCTTCGGTAAGACCGCCGCATACCACCGATGAAGCCTTTCATCTTACAAGCAATCCAGCAAAAACCTCCGTTTTGTGCTAGTACTCAGCCAAGTACTGGTCAAGCTCCCACTGGTGTACTGCGATTCGGTAAGAGTTCCATTCCACCTGTTTGGCGTGTAGGAAATCTTTATAAATTTGCTCACCCAGCGCAGCCCGTATAACCCGGTTCTTTTGCAGGGCCTCGAGGGCCTCGCGCAGGGTTCCGGGCATCTCGCTTACGCGGTACTTGCGCCGGTCGCGCACCGAAAGCTCGTATACGTCGCGCTCGATGGGCGGCGGGGGGGTCAGGTTGTTCTCGATACCCTCGAGGCCTGCCCCCAGGATTGCCGCCAGGGCCAGGTAGGGGTTGCAGGAGGGGTCGGGGAAACGAAACTCGGCCCGGGTGCCTACGCCGCGCCGCTTGGGCACCCGGATCATGGCGCTGCGGTGTGAGACCGACCAGGCCACGCTGGTAGGGGCCTCGTAGCCGGGGGTCAGGCGCTTGTAGGAGTTGACCAGCGGGTTGGTGATGGCGGCCATGCCCTCGGCGTGCTCGAAGAGGCCGGCGATAAATTGCAGGGCGGTTTTGGAAAGTTGGTGGGGCCAGGCCTCGAGCTTCCCCTTTGGCTCATAAAAGGCATTTTCGCCATTTTTGAAGAGCGAAAGGTGGAAATGCAACCCCGAGCCGTTGATGCCGGCGATGGGTTTGGGCATAAAGGTGGCGTGCAGCCCGTGGTTGATGGCGACGCGCTTGACCACAAACTTGAGGGTGGTCAGGTTGTCGGCGGCCTGCAGGGCATCGGTGTACTTGAGGTCGATCTCGTGCTGGCCGGGGGCCCCTTCGTGGTGGGCGGCCTCGAGCTGCAAACCCATCCGCACCAGCATGTCCACCATATCCCGGCGGGCCTCCTCGCCTTTGTCGGTGGGGGCCAGGTCGAAGTAGCCGGCCCGGTCGTAGGTATGGGTGGTGGGGCCGCCTTCTGGGCTGCGGTTGAACAAAAAGAACTCCACCTCGCTGCCCACATAGAGGTTGTCGAAGCCTTTTTTCTGAGCCCGCTCAATCTGCCGCTTGAGCGCCTGCCGGGGGTCGCCCTCAAAGGGTTTGCCATCGGGGTAGGCAATGTCGCAGATGAGGCGGGCCACGGCCCCTTTGGTGCTGGGCTCGAGGTCGCTCGGATAGACCACAAAGGTGTTGTAGTCCGGCTTTAGCAACATATCCGACTCCTCTACCTCCCGGCGGCCAAAGCCCTCGATGGAGGAGCCATCGAACATGATCTCGCCGTCCAGCGCCTTTTCGAACTGATTCACCGGTAGCTCGACGACCTTGTTAATGCCCAGGATATCGGTGAACTGTAAACGCAGGAAGCGCACCTGCTGTTCTTTGAGCTCTTGCAGTATGTCCTGCTTGGTTCGTGCCATGTATACAGCATACCGGTGGATCGGGGCTGGCGACGGGCCTTCTATGTGCGAATAGGACGGGCACTGATTCGATTAAGAAAATTTGTAATCCCTCTCAGGCATAGGGCGTGTGGAGCCCCTATCATTGGGCCGTTTGTGGCGTTCTTGCCATCAGGAGGCATCATGAAAAAAATCGTGCTGGCAGCAATGGCTTCGTTGGGTATAGGGGGAGCGGCTTTAGCCGATGGCTTTTCCATTACGGGCAACCTACAGTTTTTGCCCGAGGTTGGCCTGGTGGGTGGGCAGTTTACAACCCCTTACCGTAGCTACCGGGGTACCGCGCTTAACTACAGCTTCAACCTGTCGGATAACATCGTGGCGGGAGCCAGCCTGCGCCCGGGTTTTTTCGCCGGTCAGTTTGTGTTGGCCAGCCGGGCCGGGCTGGTGGGGGTTGCCAAGCTGAACGAGTCCAGTAGCGGCTATGTGGAAGGGGCCGTTCGCCTGGGTTCCAACCAGGTTCTTCTGCCTGGCCCGTTTAGCTTCGACTTTGATGCGGGTGCAGAAATTTTCATTACCCAGCGCATCGCCAATGCGGCGGCGCTGTATGGGGGGGCGGGCCTGGACGTCGCTTTGGTGGTTGTGCCGTCGCTTTCGCTCAATGCTGCGGCCAACGCCTATGCCGGTTTGAAGCTGGAACTCACGCGCGACCTCAATGCCTACCTGGAGGGGGGGCTACGCTATCCCTTTGGCCTTGGCCTGGGCTACGATGTGACCGCTTCGCTGTACTACACCGTTTTGCGTGGGCTGCGGCTGGGGATCTACGGGGGCTACGCCAACCCCAGTGGGGCTGCGGGTGCCTGGAAGCTGGGCATTGCAGGTGAGTGGACAGAAAAACCCGAGACCCTGGGCACACCTGGCAACTACCTGCCCTGAGCCTGGGTGAAACCAACCGGCCTCCCCTGCGGGAGGCTTTTTAGCGTTGGGTCATACGGTAGACAGTACCGCGGTGATCTACCACATATAGCTCGCCCTCGGCGTCTTCGCCAAAAGAACTGATGTTTAGATCGGTCTTAAGCACCTCCCGGCTCTGCCAGCCGCTGCCCTGGGGGGTGGCCGCCCAGATGCGACCGCTCACATAGTCGGCATAAAAGTAAGCCCCACGGAAGGCCGGCATGGCGTTGCCCCGGTAGCGGTAGCCCCCGGTGATGGAGCGGCCCTGCTCGTGGGTGTAGGTCAACACGGGCATTACCAGACCGTTGCGGTTGCAGTTTTGCGGGGGATTGAAACACCGATCCCCTTCCATAATGCGCCAGCCGTAGTTCTCGCCGCCTTTGCTGCTGGCCGGTTGAAAGTGTACCTCCTCCACAGCGTTCTGCCCGACATCTGCGACCCACAGATCGCCGGTCTGACGATCGAAGCTGAAGCGCCAGGGGTTGCGCCAACCATACGACCAGATCTCGCTGCGGCGCCCGGCCAGAACGGGGTTGTCAGCGGGGATGGCATAGGCCCGGTTGCCCTCGCTACGGTTCACATCTATGCGCAGGATCTTGCCCAGCAAGGTGTCGAGCCGCTGGCCGGCGTTGAGGGGGTCGCCGGCCGAGCCCCCGTCGCCCATGCCGATGTACAGCATGCCGTCCGGGCCAAAAGCGATCATGCCGCCGTTGTGGTTGGCATAGGGCTGCTCGATGGTGAGCAGGATCTGGGCGGAGCTTGTCTCGGCGCGGTTGCCGTTCGCGCGGTAGCGGGCAACTACGGTATCGCCGCTGCGGTTGGTGTAGTTGATAAAGAACAAATTGTTCTGGCGGAAGTTGGGATGGAAGGCCAGTCCCAAGAGACCCCGTTCACCGCAGCAAGAGACCAGGTTGCTTATATCCAGGAATGGCTCTGCGAGCAGCCGCCCGTTCTGCCAGATGCGGATGGTGCCGCCCTGCTCGAGGATAAAAAGCCGTCCGGTATCGTCCGGGGAATAGGTGAGGAACAGCGGGCGGCTGAGGTTGCTGGCGATTGGAACCAGGTTAATAGATTGCGCAGAAGCCAGGCCGAACCACAACAGGGTAAAGCAAACGATCTGTCGCATGAAGGCAGTGTAGCCAAGCTTTTTCTGAGGTCGGTGTGTGCAGGCTACAAGTTGACCCGCCGGGTTGGGTGCAGGGTCTGTTTTAGGGTCGATCTTCCAGTCGCCAGACCTGCCCTGCGGTTAGGCTTATGACATACAGTTCACCCTGCTCATCCTCGCCGAAGGAGGCCAGGGCGCTTCCAGCCGAGGCCAGCTCGGTTTTGCGCTCCCAGGCCCCATTGACCTGGCGCAGGCTCCAGAGGTGGCCCGAGCCAAAGTCGGTGAAGAAATAGCGGCCCTGCATCCGGGGAAAGCGCCGGCCTCGGTAGACGTAGCCCCCTATCACGGAGTAACCGTCGTTGCGTCCGTAGGTATGTACGGGTGGGGTTAGGTCACTGCTGTGGCAGCCGGGGGCGATGCTGTTGTCGTAGCAGTCGGTGCCTTCCATGATTTTCCAGCCGTAGTTAAGCCCTTTGCCACCGCCTAGGCCCCGGTTGACTTCTTCCTGGCTGTTCTGGCCCACATCGCCGATCCAGAGATCGCCGGTCTGTCTATCGAAGCTGGCCCGCCAAGGGTTGCGCAGGCCGTAGGCCCAGATTTCCGAAACCCGTCCGCCCAGGCGGGGGTTATCGGGGGGGATGCGATAGTTGCGCCCCTGCTCGCTGCCATTGATGTCGATGCGCAAGACTTTGCCCAGCAGGTGCCGATTCCCGCTCTGGGGCTCGAGGCGCTGGGCGTGGTTTTGCGGGTCACCACCTGAGCCCCCATCCCCCAGGGGAATGTAGAGCATGCCGTCGGGGCCAAAACCCAGCCAGCCGGCGTTGTGGTTATCGTAGGGCTGGTCTACGCTGAGGACGATCTGCTCGGAACCGGGGTCGGCCACCTTGCTGCTGCGGTTGGCTGTGTAGCGGGCAATGATGGTATCGCCAGCGGTGTTGGTGTAGTTGACGTAGAAGAAGCCGTTGTTGCGGTAGTTGGGGTGAAAAGCCAGGCCCAGCAAGCCCTGTTCGCCGCCTTTGGCGGTTTTTGCGGTGATGTCGAGGAAGGCTTGGGCACGCAGGGCCCCATTTTCGATGAGCCGAATGCGCCCGGCTTTTTCTACCACGTACAGGTTTCCACTGCCGTCGCCGGCATGGGTCAGATAGAGGGGCTGATCGAGGCCGGAGGGGACGAGCAGGCTGAGATAAAGGGAAGGTTCGCCTGTGGGAGCGTCCTGGCAAGCAGCCAGGGCCACCATTGAGCAAGCCAGTAAATAGCGCATATAGGTTTCCTCGAGCCGTCTAGGTTTATATGGCAGCCTAAGCCCTGGGGATGTGGTCTGTCTGAGGGCTGCTTGAAGCTGGGATTAAGCCCCTTTATACCCTGAGGCCAGGGGCTGGTATTTTAGATATGCCAGAGGCTGACTCGGTTTTGACCTGAAGCAGGTATAGAATGACCTGGCGATACAAGAGGAGGAAGCATGCGTCGTAGAGAAGTACTCAAAGCGGGTTTGCTGGGTGGAGCGGCACTGGCCGGGTTGACCCGGGCCCAGGGTGGCAGCTTCACCATGACCATCGTTCACATCAACGATACCCACGCCCACCTCGAGCCCACTGGCGGCCTTACCCTGGGGGGGCGGCGAGACCAGCGCCTGGGGGGTTTTGCCCGGGTGATCTCGCTGTTTGACCGCCTACGTGCGACCGCGACCAACCCTCTGTTTTTGCACGCGGGCGATGTGTTCCAGGGGACCCTCTACTTCAACCAGTACCAGGGGCTGGCCGACCGGCACTTCTTACACCGCATGGGTATCCGGGCCCTGGCCCCTGGCAACCACGAGTACAACCTGGGGCCGGATGGACTGGCCAACTTTTTGAACGGGGTGCGCTTCCCGGTGGTCTCGGCCAACACCGATGTCTCGCGGGAGCCCAAGCTGGCCGGGCGGATCAAGCCCTACGCGGTGGTGAGCGTGGGCGGGCAGCGGGTGGGGATTATCGGCCTGACCACCCCCGATACCCCCATCATGTCCAGCCCTGGCCCCAATGTCCGCTTTACCGATCCTGTTGCGGCCACCCAGCAGGCCGTGGTGGAACTGTTGGCTAAGGGCGTGAAATACATTGTGGTGCTTTCGCACCTGGGCTACCTGCAAGACCAAGAACTGGCCCGCCGGGTGACGGGCGTTCAGGTAATTGTGGGGGGTCACAGCCACACCCTGCTGGGGCAGACCCCCTTCCCGGAGCTGCGCCCTGGGGGGCCCTACCCCACCATCGTGAAAAACCCCGAAAACAAAGACGTACTGATCGTGCAGGCCTGGGAGTGGGCCAAGGTGGTGGGTCGCCTACAGGTCACCTTCGATGAGCGGGGTGAGCTGGTGGCTCACCAAGGCCAGGTGATTCCCCTAACCACCGACCTCCCTGAGGATCGCTTCGCCCTCGACGCCATTTCGGCTTACGGGCTGCCCATCGCAGCCTTGCGGGCCCAGGTGATTTCCAGGGCGGCTGTTACGCTCAACGGTGAGCGCAACGATGTGCGCCGCCGCGAGACCAACCTGGCCAACCTGATTGCCGATGCCATGCTCTGGAAAACCCGCCAGGCGGGCACTACCATCGCGCTGCAGAACGGTGGGGGCATCCGGGCGACCATTCCAGCGGGGAACATTACGGTGGGGCAGGTCAACGAGGTGCTGCCCTTCGGCAACACCCTGGTGGTGCTCGAGCTCAGGGGCAGCGAAGTTCTGGCCGCGCTAGAAAACGGCGCTTCCCAGTGGGAGCAGATCGCAGGCCGCTTCTTGTCGGGGGTGGCCGGCCTTCGCTACACCTTCGATCTCTCGCGTCCGGCAGGCAGCCGGGTAACCCAGGTTCAGGTGCAGACCCCTACGGGCTTCCAGCCACTCGACCCCAATGCCACCTACCGGGTTGTCACCAACAACTTTATCGCCGGTGGGGGCGACGGATTTACGGTTTTGCGGGATGCCAAAGGCTTGCGGGTGGACACCGGCTTTAGCGATGCCGAGGTGCTCATCGAGTACCTGCGCACCCAGCCTTCCTGGGAGCCGCGCCTGGAAAACCGCATCACCATCCTCAATGAACCCCGCAGCCAGCGCTGGGAGGGCCCCTTCTACACCGATCGCTTTCTGCGGGTGGGGGTCTAGTACCTAGATTCAAGGTTGGGGCGCTGGGGTGGGGGAGGCGATCCACCCCAGCCCGCCCTTTATGCGGCCGACCATCTCCAGCGTGTTGACAGGGGCGGCGGCTCGACCCTGCAATTTTCCTCACCAACCTGCCGTACCATGGCCTGGTGCGCTGGGCGTTGCTGCTTGCTTTTGTCCTTGTGTCGCATGGATGGGCTTTTCCGAGTGGAACCCTTTATCTGCCCCTTGACGACCGACCCCCCAACTGGCTGCCCTGCACCTGGCAGGTGGTGCGCTGCCCCCCTCGAGCCCTCTACCAAGGGCGCCAAGGGGCCAACCTAGAGGCGCTCTGGGGCTGGTTGCAAGAACAGACCGGCCGTACCCTGGTGGCCAGCCTGGATGCCCTGGTGTATGGCGGGCTGGTGCAGAGCCGCAGTTCTGCTCTCCCGCTGGAAGAGGCCCGGGGCCGCCTCGAGGTACTGTACCGCTGGCAGGCCCGTACGGGAGGGCAGGTGCTGGCTTTTGGGGTGATTCCGCGTCACCCCGATGCCACCCACCGGACGCGAAACCTGGAACTGCTGCGCAGTTTGGGGGATGGTTTTGCGTACCTCGAAGCACCCTGGGACGATGCTTTGCCGGGCTCACCAGCGGTGGCCGAGGCCGCCACCCTACCCATTCCCACGCGGCCCGGGGCCGACGAGGCGGGGCAGGTGTTGTTGCTGCGGGCCTTGAATCCAGGGGTGCGGGTGCGGGTGCTCTACGACCAGCCCCAGGCGGCTCAGCAGATCACCCGCTACGAGGGGATTCCCTTGCAAGAATCCGTTTCGCGGCTGCTGCTTTCGGCAGGGGCGGTTGCTGTGGAAAGCCGGCCCGATCTGGTGCTGGTGGTGTACACCGGCGGCGACCCCCGGCGGGGTGTTTTGACGGTGTTGCAGGGCTTGCGTGAAGCGCCGGTTGCGCTGGCTGATATCGCCCGGGTCAACCGGGGTGAGGCCTCGCTGGTTCGTTACCTGCTAGCCCTGGATATCTACCGCGACCTGGCCGCCTACGCATCTTGGGGCACCCCCGGCAATAACCTGGGTGCGGCCCTGGCCCAGGGGGGGTTGTTTGCTGCACCCCTGTGTCAGAGGGCGGGCAATCCGGCGGCCTGGTGCGAGGAGCGGCGCGCCCGGGTGCTGGCCCAGGCCTACCTCGAGTACCTTTGGGGGGAGATTGGCCGCCCGTGGGTGCGCGCCCGGTTTCCCGAACCCCTCACCGAAGAGGCCGCCCGCTATGTTTTCGAACGCCTACAAACCGAACCCATGCCGCGCCTGGGGCTGGGGCAGCTTCGGCCGGAGGGTTTGCAATTCCCCTGGGGGCGCAGCTTTGAAGCCGAGTGGCAGTACCGCCTGGACGGGGTGCCGAATTTGCAGCGCTGAGAAAAACATGCCCGTCTGCCGCACCAAAGCCGGAGTTAACAGGCTTGTGATGTGTAAACTGGTGTAAGTTGGATATAGCCCTAGGCTGGTGTAAAGATGGGCGCTTCTTATCAGGGCATGCTGGCCCTACTGCGTGAGCTGGTTGGATGCCCCACCCTGGAAGATTTGCTCAAGGCCGCTCTCGAGGGGGCCATGCGCTTGATTCCGGGGGCCCAGGCCGGTTCGGTTTTGCTGCGCCAGGAAAACGCCTACCGCTTTGTGGCAATGCGAGGCCACAATATGCCCCTGCCCGGGTATACCCTGAGCTTGCAAGATGAGCTTCGCTGGTATGGGGGCAGCCTTGAGGAGGCCTTATCGGGCTGGCCCCGAGCCGTCCGGATTCAGGCCGAGCGGAGCGGCTTGCTGCCGCGGGATCGCCAGAGCCTGCAGGGCATGTGCTGGTTGCTCAAGATTCCCGTCCCACTGCAAAACCGGGTAGAGGCCTGGATCAACCTGGATCGCTGTGAGGCCACCCCCTTTCCGCCGGAGGCTGTATCGCTGGCCCGGGAGCTGGCTCTTAGCCTGGGCGTCGTTTTGCAAACCCTCAAGGAGCGTCAGAATACCCAGGCCCGCCTCGAGCGCGAAGAGCGCCTGGCCCGGGTGCTGGAGGTGCTGTCTACTTTTCATGAGGCGAACCTGCTCTGGCAGGCGCTGCCCCGCCTGGTAATGGAAATCCTGGGAGCGGAGCGGGCAGTGGCGCTGCGTCGGGAGGGCAGCGAGTTAAGGGTGGAGGCCGCCATCAACTGGAGGGAGGCGCTGGGCTTCTCGCTTCCCAAAGGCCAGGGGATCTCCTGGGCGGCCCTCGAGGAGCGCCGGGTGCAGATGGTGCGCCTCGAAGACACCGGCCCAAAATTCGCGGTACCGGCCAGGCCTCAGGAGTACGCGGCTTCCATTCCTCTCCAGGATGCCCAGGGGGAGGGCTTCGGGGTGGTGGTGGCCTACTCGGAGACCCCCTTCGAAGCGGAGGATGTGCCGGTGCTCGAGGCCTTCGGCCGTGGGGCCGGTCAGGTGCTGGCCCGCTTGCAGGCACAGGCGGCCCAGCAGCGCGAGCTGGCTCGGTTGCAAAGCCTGACCCGGGCCAGCCAACGCCTAACGGCCGCGCAAACCACCGAAGAACTGCTACAGCTTATCGTGCGGGAAGCCCTGGAGCAGACCGGGGCTTCCACCAGTCTGGTCACGTTGTACCGGCCTAAAGCAGATGTGCTCGAGGTGGTGGCAGCGGCGGGCTATGCGGCTGAAAAGGCGGCAGGTATCCGAATCAAGCGGAATAAAGGGCTGGCCTGGCGGGTGATGGAGCAGCGCAGCCCCCTGTATTTACCGGATGCCTCTGGTGATCCCAACGCTGTGTATGCTTCGGGCCGGCGGGTTCCCGCGGCCTACCTGGGGGTGCCCCTGGGCGACCCTGAAGGCCGGATGGTGGGTGTGCTCTCGGTGGATACGGCCGGGGCGGGCGGGCAGATACACCCCCAGGATCGCTATGCGCTGGAAGCGCTGGCTAAGGTGGCTGGGGTGTTGCTTTCGCGCTTGCAGGCCCTCGAGCGCGCCAACCGGGAGGCCGAGCGCTACCGCAGGCTGGTGCAGATGTCCTCCGACCTCGAGACCCTGGACGAACCCCCCCGTATGGCCCAGCGGGCCCTGGAGACGCTGATCGACCTTACGGGGCTTTCTGCCGGTGGCTTTTTTCGCCTGGAACTGCAGGATGCGAGCCGGGGCAGCGGTTGGATGCGGCTGGTTCTGGGGCATGAGCGGGCTGGAGAGGGGCGCTTACAGCATTTTTCCAACCTACCCGTCACCCTGGGCCAGGGGTTTATGGGTAAGGCCCTGGCCAGCGGCAAGGTGCAGCGCATCGAGGACTACCAGGACTGGGAAGGGGCTTGGCCGGAGCTGAAGGTTTATAAGTTAAGAACCCTGCTAACCGCTCCTTTGTTTTTACGGGGTGAGCCGTATGGGGCCCTTACCCTGGCCAGCTTTGACCACAAGGCCCACATCTTTGAGGAGCACCTGGCGCTTTTGGAGGCGGTGGCCCGGCGGCTTGAGCGGGCGCTGGAACGGGCGGCCCACCTCGAGGAGATTACCCGTACCCGTGAGGACGCCTTGCGGGCCCTGGGCCTGGGCCTGGAGCTGCGTGACCTCGAGACCAAAGGTCACACCGACCGGGTGGTGGCCCTGACCGTGGCCCTGGGGCAGCGTCTGGGCTTTCCCGACCTCGAGGGGCTGCGCATGGGGGCCTACCTGCACGACCTGGGCAAGCTGGCGATCCCAGACTCAATTCTGCTCAAGCCTGGAACCCTCACTGACGCCGAGTGGCGCATTATGCAAAGCCACTGCGATATTGGTTTTGGCATGCTAGAAAACCTGGGCTTCTTGTCGCAGACAGCCCGGAATATCGTTCGTTACCACCATGAACGCGTGGATGGCTCCGGCTATCCCTTTGGTCTGACCCGCGAGGAGATTCCCCTCGAGGCCCGCCTGTTTGCTGTGGTGGACGTTTACGATGCCCTGATTCACCCGCGGCCCTATAAAGCCGCCTGGCGCTGTGAGGACGCGCTGGGCGAGCTACAGCGGCAGGCTGGGCAGACCCTCGATGCAGCCATCGTGGAGGCTTTTGTCGAGCTGATTGCCAGCCGGGTGGGTTCGGCCTGACCCTCTATAAGACAGGGGGGCGGGCTTTTTGGTCGAACGGAAGGATGGGGTGCTATACTCTTTCGGTTGACGCGGCCTGGCCGCTGCTATAAGGAGGACTAAGTTGCGACGACTGGTAACTTCGGAATCGGTGACGGAGGGGCACCCCGACAAACTGGCCGACCGCATCTCAGATGCGGTGCTGGACGCGATTCTGGCCCAGGATCCCAAAGCCCGGGTGGCCTGCGAAACCCTGGTGACCACGGGCCTGGTGATGGTGGCGGGCGAGATCACCACCGATAGCTACGTGGACATTCCCCGCCTGGTGCGCCAGACCGTGCTCGAGGTGGGCTATACCCGGGCCAAATACGGCTTCGACGGCGATACCTGCGCCGTGCTCACCGCTATAGACGAGCAGTCGCCGGACATTGCAGGCGGGGTCAACGAGTCCTGGGAGTGGCGGGTGCTGGGATCCCGCGATGAGTTTGACCGGGTGGGCGCGGGCGACCAGGGGCTGATGTTCGGCTACGCCACCGATGAGACCCCCGAGCTGATGCCGCTGCCCATCTCGCTGGCCCACCGCCTGACCCGCCGCCTGGCCGAAGCCCGCAAAACCGGGGAGATCCCCTATCTGCGCCCCGATGGCAAGGCCCAGGTGACGGTGGTCTACGAGGGGCAGAAGCCCCTCTACGTGGGTACGGCCCTGGTCTCCGCCCAGCACTCTGAGGAGGTGGAGGCCGACCAGATCCACCACGACATCCGCACCAAGGTGATCGAAAAGGCCATTCCCGAAGAGTACCTGAGCAAAGAGACCCTCTACCTGGTCAACCCTTCGGGCAAGTTTGTGATTGGGGGGCCCCACGGCGACACCGGCCTGACCGGACGCAAAATTATCGTGGATACCTATGGCGGTGCGGTTCCCCACGGGGGCGGGGCCTTCAGCGGTAAAGACCCCACCAAAGTAGACCGCTCGGCGGCCTATTACGCCCGCTACATTGCCAAGAACATCGTGGCAGCGGGGCTGGCCAAGCGCGCCCTGATCGAGCTGGCCTACGCCATCGGCAAGGCCCGCCCGGTGGGGATGCGGGTCGAGACCTTTGGCACCGGGATTGTGCCCGACGAGAAAATCACCGAGGCGGCCCAGAAGGTTTTCGATGCCCGTCCCCGGGCCATCATCGAGAACCTGAACCTGCAGCGCCCCATCTACACCCCCACCTCGGCCTACGGGCACTTTGGCCGCGAGGGCTTCCCCTGGGAGAACACCGACAAGGTCGAGGAGCTGCGCAAGCTTTTGCCGTAGACCTGCACAAACTCTCTGGGCGGCCCGCAGGCCGCCCTTTTGATTTGACCCGGCGAAACAGGGAATGTATACTGTATACACTTTATGGCCCAGTTTCAGCGACCTCACTCGGTGCGGGAGGCGGCCTATGCCCACCTGCGGGGGGCCATCCTGATGGGGGCCTTGCTGCCGGGGGCGCGCATCTCCGAGCCGGGGCTGGCACAGGAACTGGGCGTGAGCCGCACCCCGGTGCGCGAAGCCTTGCAGCGCCTGGCCCAGGAAGGGCTGGTGGAGCTGCTGCCGGGGAAGGGGGCGCGGGTGCGGGTGCTCTCGGCGGAGGAGGTGCGCGAGGTTTACGATGTGCGGGCCCTGCTCGAGGGCGAGGCGGCGGCCCTGGCGGCACAAAACGCCACCGAGGAGGAACTGAACCGGCTGGAGCGGCTGCTTCAGGCGCTCGATGCCCTGCCCAAGGAAGCCTATGCCCAGCAGATGCAGGTGGACTTCGACTTTCACACCGCCCTGATCGAAGCGGCCCACAACAAAACCCTGGCCCGCATCTACGCCGACCTGCGCTCGAGCCTCACCCTCGTCCGTTCGTTTCAGCAAACCCTTTCCCAGCACCCCAAAACCCGCCAGCAGCACCAGGCCATTTTGTCGGCGCTCAAGGCCCGCAACCCAGCCGAGGCCGCCGAGGCCGCCCGGGCCCATGTGCGCCACTTTCGCGACCTGGTGATGCAGAGCCTCCAGGCCCAGGCCTGGCAGTAGAGGAGCCCCTATGGATTTCAACCAAAGCTACCGCTCGTTTGTGCTGGCCGTTGCCCAGAATCCCAGCATCAAGCAACTGGTGCTCACCCGTGGCCGCAACTTTGCCCGCCGCTTCATCGCCGGGGATACCCTCGAGGAGGCCTTGCAGGCAGTGGAGGCCCTCGAGCGCGACCGGATTCACGCCATCCTGGACTTGCTGGGCGAGATGGTCACCTCCGAAGCCCAGGCCCGGCAGTTCCAGCGCGAGATTATCCGGCTGGTGCAGGCGCTGGGCGAACGACCTTACCCCCGCTATGTGGCCCTCAAGCTCACCCAGCTAGGTCTGGATATCTCCGAAGACCTAGCTTTTTCCTTGATGGAGGAGATTCTCGGCGAGGCCCGGCAGGTGGGCTGCTTCGTGCGCATGGACATGGAGGACAGCCCCCGTGTAGACGCAACGCTGCGGATGTACCGGCGGTTGCGCGAGGCGGGTTTCGAAAACGTGGGGGTGGTGCTGCAGAGCTACCTAAAGCGCACCGAACAAGACCTGCAGGCCCTGATACCTCTCAAAGCGCCGGTGCGCATCGTGAAGGGTGCCTACAAAGAACCCCCCGAGGTGGCCTTCCAGGATAAGCGCCTGGTGGACGCCCAGTTTGTGCTGCTGTGCAAGAAAGCCCTGGAAAGCGGTCTCTACACGGCCATTGCCAGCCACGACCCCCGGATCATCCAGGAGATAAAACGCTGGACGGCGCAGATGGGCATTGGGCCGGATCGCTTCGAGTTTCAAATGCTTTATGGGGTGCGCCGCGACGAGCAGAAAAAGCTGGCCGCCGAGGGCTATACCGTGCGGGCCTACGTGCCCTACGGCACCGACTGGTATCCCTACTTCTCCCGCCGCATCGCCGAGCGCCCCGAGAACCTTTTGTTCGTGGCGCGCAGCCTGATTCAGGGGTAGATGTGGCCGGCTCGATGTACGCACGCTGAGGGACTCCGCTTCTGATCCATCCCGGGTATCGTGCAAGCGCTGTTGTAACCTAACTGAAAGGAGTGAGTATGACCGCCGAACCCTACCGCCCCGAACCCATCGAAACCTTCCAGAGCCCCGAGGCCTTCGAGGCCATGCGCAAGGCCCTGGCCGAGGTGCGGGCCCAGTTTGGCCGCCACTATCCCCTCATCATCGGGGGGGAGCGGGTGCACACCCAGGCCACCATCACCTCCACCAACCCCTCCAACCCCAGCGAGGTGGTGGGGGTGAGCGCCAAGGCCGGCATCGCCGAGGCCGACGCCGCCCTGGACGCGGCCTGGCGGGCCTTCAAAACCTGGCGCGACTGGCCCCAGGAGCACCGCAGCCGGGTGCTGCTGAAAGCCGCCCAGATCATGAAGCGCCGCCAGCGGGAGCTCGAGGCCTGGCTGGTCTACGAGATCGGCAAGAACTGGACGGAGGCCGCCGCCGATGTGGCCGAGGCCATCGACTTTACCCGCTACTACGCCCTCTCGGCCCTCAAGTACAAGGACGGGGCCCCGGTGGTGCCCTATCCGGGCGAGGACAACGAGGCCTTCTACATCCCGCTGGGGGTGGGGGTGGTGATCGCCCCCTGGAACTTCCCCCTGGCCATCCTGACCGGTATGACGCTGGCCCCCATTGCGGTGGGCAACTGCGTGGTGGCCAAGCCCGCCGAGGATACCGTGGTGATTGCGGCCAAGCTCTTCGAGATTCTGGAGGAAGCCGGCCTGCCCGCCGGGGTGGCCAACTACCTGCCCGGAGAGGGGGGCGAGGTGGGGGCCTATCTGGTGCAGCACCCGCGCACCCGCTTCATCAACTTTACGGGCTCGCTCGAGGTGGGCCTCAAGATCAACGAGAGCGCGGCCCGGCTTTCGCCCGGGCAGGTCTGGATCAAGCGGGTCTTCCTGGAACTGGGCGGCAAGGACGGCCTGATCGTGGACGAAACCGCGGATATCGCAGCAGCGGCCCAGGCCACGGTGCAGAGCGCCTTTGGCTTCCAGGGGCAGAAGTGCTCGGCGGCCTCGCGCCTGATTGTGGTGGACGGGATCTACGACCAGCTCATGGAACAGGTGCTCGACCGTACCGAAAGCCTGATTGTGGGCCCGGCCGAGGAGAACCCCGACATGGGGCCGGTGGCCAGCGCCCAGCAGGAGAAAACCGTGCTCTCTTACATCGAGATCGGGCAGCAGGAGGCCAGGCTCGCGCTGGGGGGGCGGCGGCTCGAGGGGGGCGGCTACTTTATCTCCCCCACCGTCTTCGAGAACGTATCCCCCGACGCCCGCATTGCCCAGGAGGAGATTTTTGGCCCGGTGCTCTCGGTGATCCGCGTCCCCGACTTCGACACCGCCCTGGAGGTGGCCAATGGCACGCGCTTTGGCCTGACCGGCGGGGTCTTCTCGCGCAAGCGCGAGCGTCTCGAGCGGGCCCGGCGCGAGTTCCATGTGGGCAACCTCTACTTCAACCGCAAGATCACCGGGGCGCTGGTAGGGGTGCAGCCCTTTGGCGGCTTCAACCTCTCGGGCACCGACACCAAGGCCGGGGGGCCCGACTACCTGCTCAACTTCCTGCAGATGAAGAGCGTGACCGAGCGGTTCTAGCCAAATTGACATTTGGCACCTAAACATCTATCCTATATACACGAATCCGATAAGCCCGTAGGCGGGCAAGCAATCGAGACCCCGGTGCATGGCAAGATCTAAGCACTGGGGTCAGTGCTTGTATGCTGTAGTAGCTATGAAAAGAACAGCATTGTTGGTGGATGGTGGATTTCTCTTGCCTATGCTCAAGAGGCGTATGGGACGAGATCCTAGCGCCGCTGACGTCTACGAGTTTGGCCTCAAGACGCTCGAGGCTAATGAAGAGCTATTTCGCTTTTACTACTACGACTGCCCCCCATTCGAAGGCATGCTCAGGCATCCTATATCGGCTGAGGAAATCGACTATGCCCAAAGTAAAATGGCCCGAGCAAGAAAGCAAATGCTAGCGGAGCTGGTAAAAAAGGATTACATCGCTTTCCGTAGAGGAATGCTATCTTTTGATGGATGGCAGATCACAAAAGATGGGGTTGATCGCTTGATGCGTGAAGCCGCTTCTTCGCCCCCTAATCCAGTTATTCTCACAGCAGAAGAGGTTCACCCAAAGTTCACACAAAAACGTGTGGACATGAATATTGGTCTAGATGTTGCCTGGTTATCAAGTAAACGCCTTGTAGATCGAATTATCCTCGTTACCGCAGATAGCGACTTTATACCTGCGATGAAATTTGCACGCAGAGAGGGTGTTCAAGTTATTTTGGTTCCCCTTGAAAGTAGGCCTAAAGCCGAATTGATCGAGCATTCTGATATCGTTCGCAACGTGGTTTTCCCTTAGAACTCTTCGTCTACCTCGTGCAGCCTTTGGGCCCACAGGCTCACCGGGTGGTGGTGTTCCCGCACAATCTGGGCTACCTGGGGCTCGAGGATGCGCATCGCCCCGTACTCGGGGTGGTGCTGGCGAATCTGCCAGGCACCCAGCAGACCCTTGTGTAAGGGCTCAATGGGCACATCCAGGCTTATGAGCCCGGTCAGGATGCGCTCCAGGGGACGGTAGGGCCGCAGGGCTTTGCCGCAGTCGTGCAGCAGCGCGGCCCGCACGGCATAGCTGGGGGCGTCCGGGTAGCGCTCCAGCAGCCTTTTGGCCACCCGCACAGCGTGCTCCCGATCCCGCACATCCATGGCTTTGTATAGATGGGCCTCCTCGAGGCTGAGTTCGGCCAGTGCCCAGTCGTCGTCCGGCTGGGCCCGGGCTGGGACGAAGGCTTTATACAAACGCTTGAGCCGCGACCACACGGGTTTATCCTACGCACACAAGCCCTGCTTGACTGTCAAATTCGGCCAATTGTGAGAAGTTGGCGGGCTGGGGTAACGTATGGGCGGGAGGAAAGCATGAACTTACGCGCCCTTGTGGCAGAGTTTTTAGGGGTGTTTGCCCTGTGTTTTGTGGGGATCGGGGCCATTGCGGCTACCCAGGGGGGCGACTGGATGGCCATTGCCCTGGCCCATGGCCTGGCCATTGGCCTTTCAATGGTGGCCTTGGGGACCATCTCGGGCGGGCACTTTAACCCCGCTGTGACCTTTGCAATGCTGATCACCGGGCGCATGACCCCGGTGGGTGCGGTGGGTTACTGGGTGGCGCAGTTGTTGGGAGGCTTGGTGGCAGCCTTCTTCATTGGTGCCATCTATGGCGGAACTGCTGTGGCGGACGGAACCCCGGCCCCCAGCACGAACCACACCGCCATCCAGGCCCTCATGATGGAGGTTTTTCTAACCTTTTTCCTGGCCTCGGTCTTTTTTGCTTCAGCGGTCTTTAACAACTTTAGCTTTGCCGGGCTGGCGGTTGGCCTGGCGGTCACCATGGACATCCTGGCCGGTGGGGCCGTCTCGGGTGCGGCCATGAACCCCGCGCGGGTGCTGGGCCCGGCCATCATCGGTGGGGAATGGGCGGCCCACTGGGTCTACTGGGTGGGCCCATTGGTGGGGGCTGGTTTGGCAGCGTTACTCTACGACTTCCTATACAGCAAGCAGGTGGAAAGCTAGACGGCCTTTTTTTACCCGATCTCGGCCAGTGTTTTGGCCCGCTCCAGGATGGCCTCGAACATCGCCGTGGTTAGCCTGCCGGTGTTGGTGTTCTGGCGGCTCACGTGGTAGGAGCTGAGTAGAAACCGTTCCCCCACCCGATACTCGCTGCCGTGCCGGAAGGGGTGGTGGGCTTTGGGCAGGCCGTGGTATGCCAGCAGGGCCTGGTGGGCGATCTGGCCCAGGGCCAGGTAGACCCGAATATGGGGCAGGAGGGCCAGTTCCTGGGCTGTCCAGTTTGCGCAGGTGCGCAGCTCGAGCGGGCTGGGCTTGTTTTGGGGTGGGGCGCAGCGCACCGCCGCGGTGATGTGGACCCCCTCGAGCCTCAGACCATCGCCCGGGTGGCTCGAGGTGGGCTGGCTGGCCAGCCCAGCCCGGTAGAGGGCAGGGTACAGAAAATCACCGGAGGCATCCCCGGTAAAGGGCCGCCCGGTACGGTTGGAGCCGTGGGCACCAGGGGCCAGCCCAAAGATCAAAATCCGGGCCATGGGATCGCCAAAGCCCGGCACGGGTTTGGCCCAGTACTGGGTGTTGCGGAATGCTGCGCGTTTTTCCCGCCCAACCTGTTCCCGCCAGGCCACCAGCCGGGGGCAGGCCCGGCAGGTAGTAAGTCGGGCGTAGAGGGCCTCGAGGCTCATACAGGCTCCATTACATCATCTGATACCGGATTCAAAAAGATCGTCGTCCAGGGCAAAGACCGTTAGAGGCTATCTTTGAGCACTGCCGTTGGTCGGGCTAGCCGAATCTTGGTATGACTGTAGTTTTTGTACCCAGTACAGATCGGGCGGCTTTTGAACCTGTGCCTGTAGTTCTCACCCACGCATACCGTACAATCGGCCATCTTGTCGTTGTCTCGAGGTGCTTTATATGGAGGTTTGTTGACGTGCAAAGTGTTGCTACTGTAGCCCTACCGCGCATTATTCAGGGTGGGATGGGTGTTTCCGTTTCCAGCTGGCGGCTGGCTAAAACAGTTTCGCTGCTGGGGCAGCTGGGGGTGGTTTCTGGAACCGCCATGGACACCGTGCTGGTGCGGCGTTTGCAGGACGGCGACCCCGGTGGGCTGGTGCGCCGCGCGCTGGCTTCCTTTCCTGTACAGCACTGGGTTAAACCGGTGCTGGAAAAATACTTCCGGCCCGAAGGCCGCAAAGGCCAGCCCTACCTGCGCCTGCCCATGCCCAGCCGGCTGGGTGATACCGCCTCGCAGATCATGCACGTGCTGGGGGGTTATGTGGAGGTGTTTCTGGCCAAGGAGGGGCACCCGGGCCTGGTGGGCATTAACCTGCTGACCAAGTTGCAGCTGCCCACCCTGGGCACGCTGTATGGGGCTATGCTGGCCGGGGTGGACTACGTTTTGATGGGGGCTGGCATTCCCCGCGAGATACCCGAGGTGCTCGACAAACTGGCCGCCGGTGAGACCGCCTCGCTCAAAATTGACGTAACCGGCTGGACGGGAACCGAGGCCCCCCGGCTCCACTTCAACCCACGCGAGGTGCTGGGCGGTGTGCAAACCCTCAAGCGCCCCCACTTTTTGCCCATCATCGCCTCCAACTCGCTGGCTACTTTGCTGGCCCGCAAGGTAACGGGCACCATTCAAGGCTTCGTGATCGAGGGCCCCACCGCAGGCGGGCACAACGCTCCACCAAGGGGAGCGCCGGTGTTTGATGAACGCGGGCAGCCGGTGTACGGCGAGCGGGAGGTGGTGGACTTGGAGCAGATCAAAGCCCTGGGCCTGCCCTTCTGGCTGGCCGGTGGTACGGGCTCGCCCGAGGCTTTGCAAGAAGCCCTTGCACGGGGGGCCGCCGGCATTCAGGTAGGGACGCTGTTCGCCTATAGCCAGGAGTCGGGCTTCGAGGCCGGCCTCAAGCGGGGCATCCTCGAGCAAGCTGCCAGGGGGGAAGTCAGGGTCTTTACCGATCCCAAAGCCTCGCCCACCGGGTTTCCCTTCAAGGTAGCCGAGGTCGAGGGCACCCTGTCGCAGCCCGAGGAATACCAGCGGCGAACGCGGGTCTGCGACCTGGGCTACCTGCGTGAGGCCTACCAGACGCCCCAAGGCAAGATCGGCTTCCGCTGCGCTTCCGAACCCATCGAGCAGTACCTGGCCAAAGGAGGCCAACTCGCCCACACCGAGGGGCGCAAGTGCCTGTGCAACGCCCTTTTGGCGGCGGTGGGGATGGGCCAGCTCCAGAAAAATGGCGACCTCGAGCTGCCCCTGGTCACCAGCGGCGACGACCTCGAGCGCATCGGCCGCTTCGTGCGGCAGTTTGGCACCGAGTACAGCGCGCGGGACGTGGTGGCCTACCTGCTGGGCACCCCGGCCTCATCCCAGCCTGAAGCCCAGCCGGTGATGGCCAATGGGTAGTGTGCCTTTGGCGGGAAACCCCAGGTCTGTTGGTTTGTGTATATTTTTTGAAGACCAACCGTAAATGGGCCTACCATCTGGCAGGGCATTAGCCGGCAAACTCGAGGGGTAGCTTATTTGTCGAAGCGCTGCTCGAGGGGTGAACCGTGGGGTTTGAGTTTCCGCTGCTGCTGCTGTTGCTCCTGCTGCTGCCGCTGCTGGCCTGGGCCTACCAGCGCAGGGTGCAGGAGGGGCGCGCGAGCGGCCACGTGCTCTACCCCGGTCTGGCCCCGTTGGCCCGTTTATCCGAGCCTCGCTGGAAGCGTCACCTGAGCGCTGGGTTGTACGGCCTGGCCCTGGCCCTGGCCATCGCCGCGCTAGCCCGTCCGCAAGCTGTGCTGCCGGTACCCGACCCCACTGCCACCGTCATCGTGACCATTGATATCAGCCTCTCGATGCGGGCCCAGGACATCCAGCCGACCCGCCTCGAGGCGGCCAAACGGGAAGCCAAAAACTTCGTGGAGTCGCTGCCGGATAGCGTCAAGGTGGGGCTGGTGAGCTTCGCGGGCTACGCCACCCTGGAGGTTGAGCCGACCACCGATCACCGGCGGGTGATAGACCAGATCGAGCTGTTGCAGATGGCCCGTCGAACGGCCATTGGTGATGGTTTGCTGGAGAGCCTCAAAGCCATCCCCAAAGACGAAGACGGCAAGCCCCTAGGGCCCTCCACGGTGGTGCTGCTTTCGGATGGTCGAACCAACAGCGGTGTAGACCCGCTCGAGGTCGTCCCATTTGCCAAGGATATGGGGGTGGTGGTGCACACCATCGGGCTGGGCCGCCGCAACAACCCCAGCGACCCCGATCAGTACTGGGGCGGCTACTGGATGCAGTTCGACGAAGAAACCCTGCGGGCCATTGCTGAGGCCACCGGGGGTCAGTACTACGCTGCAGACTCGGCGGAAGCCCTGCGGCAGGCCTACCGCAACCTGGGTCGGACGGTGGGCTGGAAGCCCCAGCGCACCGAGATTAGCGGCATGTTTGGGTTGCTGGCGGGGGTGCTGCTGGCCTCGAGCCTGCTATTTTCCAACCTGCGGCGCCAGGTTGTCTAATACCGGAAAAAAGATAATCTTCAAACAAAAAACATTCAGAGGCTATCTTTTTGAATCCTAGAGCACACCCCTCGCTACGCTCGGCGAAGAAAGCGTATCCCTTCCAAGGGGCGGTATCGCCCTCCGCTACGCGGATAACTTCGGTCGGGGTAGCCGCCGCCATTCGGTGACGAACTAACCGAATCTGGTACAAGACCACCCGACTCAGCCGCTGGCCCGAAGGGTGAGCCGCAGCAGGTTTTGAGCCAGCTCGAGGTGCTCGATTCGCACGCTGGGGGTTTTTCCCAGGCCCATGGTCTGGAGCGGTGTTTCTTGGAGGATTTTTTGCAGCAACGGCTCCAGGCGAAACTCGAGTTCCAGGTTGTTGTGTACCGTCAGCAGACCGGGCAGCCGCTGGTTGGCCTGCTGGGCCATCATCTCCAGCACCTTGCCCGGCAACAGGTTGAGCACCGGCCCTCCCCGAAACCCCGAAAAATGTAGGTGTTCGACCTGTAGTCGCCAGGCCTGTGAATCGGGCTGGAAGTCCAGCGCCCGCACCCTGAAGCGCAGGGCCGGGCCGCTGGCGAACCCAATCTCGGCCTGGCAGTGGTTTTGGCCCAGTTCGAAATCCCGAAGCTGGCCGTGCTGGAGGCGGCCCAGCGGAAAGCGTAGCAGCCGAACCGGCATGTCCACCCGGGCGAGCTGGCGGCTGATCCAGGTGTGCAGCAGGACTTGGCTGAGCTCGAGTTCCAACCGGGCGCGCAGCGCTTCCATGGCCCTATTATCCTGTAAACACCCCGAAATCTGCGCTAAACTGATGCCTGTGACCTACCCAGAAGCGGTGGAATGGTTGTTTTCTCAAAGCCGCGCCGGGGCGCCGCGGGGCCTTTCGCGCATCCAAGAGCTGCTGGAACGCCTGGGCCATCCCGAGGCTGGGTTTTCTGCGGTTCATGTGATTGGCACCAACGGCAAAGGCAGCGTGGTGGCCTACCTCGAGGCGGCCTTCAAAGCCGCTGGTCAGCGCTATGGAGCCACCACCAGCCCCCATCTGCTGGACTTTCGCGAGCGCATCCGCACGCATCTGGGCCCGATCCCCGCGGCGGAGGTGCTGCGTTTTGTGGAGTGGGCCCGCAGCCAGTCGTTCCGTGAACCGGTGGCTTTTTTCGATCTCACCACGGCCCTGGCTTTTCAGCATTTTGCCCAGCAGGGCGTGGAGCTGGCGGCGGTCGAGGCAGGGGTGGGCGGTGCGCTGGATGCCACCAACGTGCTCCCTGGGGTACGGGTCACAGTGCTGACCAACATCGGCGAAGACCACCTAGAGACCCTGGGGGGCACGCTCGAGGGGGTGGCTAGGGATAAGGCAGGGGCCATTCGCACAGGGGTTCCGGTGGTGACCGGGGCCGAGGGGGTTGGGCTGGAGGTAATCCGCACCATCGCTGCTGAGCGGGCAGCACCGATGTATGTGCTGAGCGAGGGCAGTCCGCTCTTCGAGCTGCCGGCCCCTCCCTCTTTGCGGGGCCGTTTTCAGGAGCACAACGCCCGCCTGGCCGCGGCGGTGTTGCGCTTGCTGGGCTATAGCGACAGCGTGATTGCCAGCGGTCTGTCCAGCGCCCAGCATCCAGGCCGTATGCAGCAGCTTACCTACCAAGGTGTCCCGGTGGTGCTGGATGGGGCCCACAACCCCCCTGCAGCCAGGGCCCTGGTGGGTGAGTTCGAGGGTTTTCATTTGGTGTTTGGGGCCTTTCCCCGCAAGGACTACCGCAGCATCCTGCAAACCCTGCTCCCCAAAGCCAAAAGCGTGCGCTTTACTTATGCGGCCAAGGGCGCTTTGCGGGGGGAGGAACTCTCGCAGGCCTACCCAGCGCCCTACTTCCAAGACCCCCTCGAGGCTCTCCAGAACGCTATTCAGTTGGCCCGGCAGGATGGCTGGCCGGTTTTGGTAACGGGCTCTTTGTACCTAGCAGGGGAGGTGCTCCGGTTGTTGCAGGGGCCCGCTGTGGCCGACCTGCCCACCGCCGAACCGGTTTGATGGAGCCCCCATTACGGGAGGTTTTTTAGGCACCCAGGACTTCGTCCAGGGTCTCGGCTAGGGCGTTTACCAGCTCGTCGATCTCTTGCTCGGTAATGACCAGGGGCGGGGCGATGGCAAAGCCGGTGTCGTTGCAGCGCACGATCACGCCCTTTTCCCGGCTGACCTGCATCAAGCGTTCCCCAATGCCCCTGGCCGCATCGAAGGGTTTTTTGCTGCCCTTATCCTCCACCACCTCGACCAGGGCCATCAGGCCCTTGCCGCGCACATTGCCCACGTGGGGGTGGGCCTCGAGCTCGCGCAACCGCCGCAAAAGCTGCGCACCCCGCTCGGCGGCGTTCACCCAAAGCTGCTCGCGCTCGATAATCGCGATGTTGGCCAGGGCCACCGCACAGGCTACCGGATGCCCCGAGTAGGTAAAGCCGTGCATGAACATGCGGTCGGGGGCCGAGATGCGTTCGAAAATTTGCGGGCTGATGCCCACCCCGCCCAGCGGCACATACCCCGAGGTGATGCCCTTGGCAAAGCTGGTGATGTCGGCCTGGAAACCGTAGGTGGTCTGGCCAAACATCTCGCCGGTACGGCCAAAGCCGGTAATCACCTCATCGGCGATCAGCAGGATCTCGTACTTCTTCAGAATGGGGACAATGGCCTGCCAGTAGCCTTCGGGGGGTGGCACCACGCCCCCTGCGCCCTGCACCGGCTCCCCGATGAAGGCCGCGATGGTCTCGGGGCCTTCCCGAAGGATTAAGTCCTCGAGCTCCTGGGCCAGCATCGCCACAAACCCGGGCTCCGAGAGCCCCGGGTTGTTGCGGTAGGCCAGCGGCGCGCTCAGGTACAAAAACCCTGGCGGCAGCGGCCCGAAATCGGCGTGGTAGGCCGGTACGCCGGTGGCGGCCAGCGCCCCCATGGCGATCCCGTGGTAGGCCATGCGCCGCGAGATGATCTTGGTTTTTTCGGGCTTGCCCGATAAAGCCCAGTAATAGCGGGCAATCTTGATGGCGGTCTCGTTGGACTCGGCCCCGCCCGAGGTGAACTGGAAATGGGAGTGGTGCGGTAGAAGCTGGTGCATCTTGGCGGCCAGCTCGATGACCGGGGGGGTGGCCAGCCCAAAAAAAGTGGGCTGAAAGGCCAGCCGGGCCATCTGTTGCCGGGCGGCCTCGACCAGCTCCTGGCGCCCGTAGCCCACATTCACATTCCAGAGCCCGGCGAACCCATCAATGTACCACCTGCCCTCGCTGTCACGCACTTTGGAACCCTTCCCCTCAACCAGCACCAGCGGGCCCTGCCGCTTGTGGCGGTGCAGGTTGGTGACGGGGTGTAGGTGGTGGGCGATATCCTGCTCGATGAGCTGCTCGGTGTTCAATACAAAGGGGTTCATAATCTCCCCGATTCTACCTTCCTGCTGCGTAGTATGCTGGCCTTTGTGACTGCTGATACCCGGCGCGAAATATTCAGAATTGCCCTTCCGGTGAGCCTCGAGTCCACCGCGCAGCTGGCCCTGGGTTTGGTTAATCAGGTGATTGTGGGAACCCTGGGTACCGCCACCATTGCCGCGGTGGGTCTGGCTAACAACCTGCTGTTTATTGGCATCCTGTGCCTGAACACCCTGGGTGCGGGGTGCGCCATTCTGGCCAGCCGGGCCAGGGGGCGGGGCGACGAGGCCGCGGTGCGGCGCATCGTAAGCTTTTTTGTCGGATTTTCTGTGCTTGTATCGCTGGCGCTGGCCCTGCCGCTGGGGCTGGGGGCCACCCCTTTCCTAAAGCTGATTGGGTCGAACCCGGAGATTGCTGCCATCGGTGGGCCTTTTCTCACCCTGGTGGCTTTCTCCTTGCCCCTCATTACCCTAAGCGTGGTCAGCAGCGCGGCCTTTCGTAGCATTGGCAGGGCGCGCATACCAATGCTAGTGACCGTTCCGGCCATTGCCCTGATACCGCTGTTGTCCTGGCTGTTTGTGCATCCGCTGGGGATGGGTGTGGTGGGGGCAGCGCTGGCGACCCTGGTGGCCCAGGGGATCCGGGCACTGCTGCTGCTTGGGCTGCTCGTTGGAAGCCGCTGGGGGTTGCGCTGGGCCTGGCCCAGCCTGGGACAAGGGCGGGATTTGCTCCGCGAGGCGGTGCCGCTGGTGTTGCCGCTGTTCATCACCGAGGTGGTCTTTAGCGGAGGGGTGTTTTTGTTTGCCCTGCTGTTCGAGCGCCTGGGCACCCCGGAGCTGGCGGTGTTTCAGATTGTGAGCAACCTCGAGATGGTCTTCATCACCGCCTCGGCCGGCCTGCATTACGCGGCCACCGTTCTGGTAGCCCAGTCCATTGGGCGGGCCGACTCCCCCGGCGTCTGGGCAGTTTCGCGCCAGATTTGGCACATTGGACTGGCTTCGGCCGCCATCTTTGGCTTTGTTTTTGCCCTGTTCGCTTTTCTCCTTCCGGTGCTCTACCCCAACACCACCCCGCAGGTGCAGGAATGGGGGTTCTGGGCTGTGCTGCTCAATGCGCTGTTCCAGCCGGTCAAGGTGTCCAATTTCATCTTTTTTGGTACCCTGGCCAGCGGGGGGGATACCCGTTTTTTGCTGCTCTCCGATTTCGTAACAGTGTTTGTGGTGGGTCTGCCCCTGGCCTGGTTGCTGGCGTTTCCGTTGGGTTTGGGATTGTGGGGCATATTTCTGGGGCGGCTTCTGGGCGAGGAGACGGTGCGGGTGAGCATGTTTTTGTGGCGCTATCGAAGTGGGCGGTGGTTTCGGCTCGAGGCCCGGGCAGCGGCCTCTGATTAGGGGTCTGTACCAACGCTTTTCTGCTGAAGATGCAAAAACCCGTATTATACTGAGCCTCAATGCGGGCGCGCTCTTACTTGTTTACGCTTTATATGGAGTATCTGTACCCCGAAAACCGGGCCTGGGTGGGGGATCTGATCCGCTGGATGGAACTGTTGAATTTCAGCGAACCTGCAGTGCGGGCCGCGGTTTCGCGCAGCGTCAAACGAGGCTGGATTATCCCGGAAAAAGAGGGGCGGCGGGCGTACTACCGGCTTTCGCCCAGGGTGGCCTGGCAGGTCGAGAAGGTGCGGGAGCGCCTGTATAGCTACGGTGCCCCGTGGGATGGCAGGTGGCGCATTTTGGTCTACGCCGTGCCGGAAACCAAGCGCACCGTGCGGGATCGCTTCCGCAACGAGCTAATCCTCCTGGGCTTCGGTACGCCGGCGCCGGGCGTCTGGATCAGCCCCAACGGCTCGCTCGAGGCCGCCCGCGACCTGGTGGGCTTTTACGGCCTGCAAAAATATGTGGAGCTGTTCCAGGCCGAGCGTTTCTCCAGCACACCCCCCCTCGAGCTCATCGAGAAATCCTTCAACCTGAAGGCGGCCCAGACCCGCTACCGGGCTTTTCTATCGCAAAGGCAGGGGCGGCCCCAAAGCGCCGAGGAGGCCTTTGTGCGCCTGACCCACATGATTCACCAGGCCCGCAAGAACCTCTTCTTAGACCCCGGCCTGCCGCCCGAGCTGACCCCACCCGGCTTTTTGGGGCAGCAGGCCAAGGCGCAATTCCTCGAGCTGTACAATCAACTCTCCCGGCAGGCCCGCCCGGTTTTCGAGCAGGGTTTGGCGGCCGCGGACTGAGGCCAGGGGATCTACAGGCGCACCGCACGGATGCGCTCGAGGAAATCGTGCACGATGTTCCCGGTCACACCCCAGATATCGTAGCCCCGCCAGGGATAATGCCAGACCTTGCGCCGTAGCTGGCCTTCTATCTCGGAGAACTCCCCGCCCAGGCCGTTGGGAAGGCGGTTGCCCGGCGGGGGGGTGCGTTCTTCAGCGTAAGCGGGTGCGGCCAGCAGCTCCTCTATGGGTACCCAGAGCAAGGTATCTACTTCTGCAGGGTTGGGGGTCAGCTGGGGTTCCTGGGTGATCCGGCCCAGCAAAGGAAATACCCGGAAGCCAAAGGGTGAGAGGGTGGGGTTGAGGTGTCCCAGGATTTCCACATGCTCCGGGTTCAGCCCCACTTCTTCCCAGGCCTCGCGCAAGGCGGCCTGCTCGGCGCTCTCACCATCGTCAAAGCGACCCCCAGGAAAGCTAATCTGCGCGGCGTGGTGGGGAAGGTGGGCGCTGCGCACGGTGAACAGAAGTTGCCCCTCCCAAACCGGCAGGAGCACGGCGGCATCCACAAAACCCTCCGGCCTCGAGAGCGCGGCAGGAGGACGGGCAACAATGGCTTTGAGCAAGTCCGATCTCATGGGTCTGTCCAGCACACTGGACAACAACGTGCCGGAGCTGTCATGGACTTCCATTTTGCACCAGGTTTGCGCTGCTATCTGTGGTATCTGACGCTTTATAAACAGCTTTCCTCGCACCGCTCGCGCAACAGAATCTCCGGATTGATTTTTTCCTCCCGGCACCAGGCCACCATCAGCCACAGGGCCTCGGCCAGGTTGCCCTCTTCGAGAGCCCCCATCAGCCGGTCTTTTCCGGGAAAGGTGTACCCCATTTTTTTCTGCATCTCGGCGGCGCGGGCCAGGGCCCCCAGGCTTCTCGGCACCTGGTCGCAAATAGACTGGGCGGTTTTGCCCTCCCGGGCCTTGATGGCCTTCCAGTTGGCGCTAACGGCCTCGGGGGTGTCGGCCTGCACATCGCCGAAGACGTGGGGGTGGCGCCGGATGAGCTTATCCACAATGTGCTGCTCCACCTGTGAATAAGTAAAGGTGCCCGCCTGCTCGGCAATCACCGAATGAAAGGCCACCTGCAGCAGCACATCCCCCAGCTCCTCGGCGATTTCGCTGGGGTCGCCTTTGCCAATGGCATCCACAGCCTCGGCGGCCTCCTCGAGCAGGTAGGGGCGCAGGCTTTGGTGGGTTTGCTCCTTGTCCCAGGGACAGCCATCCGGGCCCCGCAGACGCCGCATGACCTCGAGTAAACGCTCCATGCTTACAGCCTAGCGGGTTTTGGAAAGTTCGCCATGTCTGAGCAGCTGCCACAGCAGGAAGCCGGCCACCCACGAGCAGCCCATCAGTATCAGGCTCAGCACATCTACCGGGGCGGTATCCCCCAAGGCCAGGCCCTGGGGGCTGGGGTAGGGCAGGCCGGTGGTGCGGGTCAGGACGAACAGCAGGGTGATAAGCCCCACCAGCCAGACCCCCCCTTTGTAGGTTCCCCGCTCCATGCTGGTGGGCATCTCGAGCAGGCGCGCCAGCAGCAAGAACCCCCCGTACATAAGCTGGAATCCCAGCAGCATCATGAACAGGACCGCATACCAGAACCCCGCCCCCTGAAGCCCCAGCGGGGTGTCGTTGCCGAACAACTCACCGCACAGCCCACCCCCCAGCAAGGTGTTGCCCAGTCCCAGCAGCTGCAGGAAGAAAGGGGCCACCAAAAGGGCCCCGGCCCAGCGTACTAAGGGGTGCGTAAAAGCGATGGTGCGATCCTCCATGCTAGCCCTTATCTTGCCCTAAAGCCGCGGGGCCAATGTAAATTGGCTTGCCATGCCCCATCGGAAGGTGGTCAACCAACCCGACCAACGTCAGTGCTCAAAGATAGCCTCTGACGGTTTTTGCCCTGGACGATGATCTTTTTGAATCTGGTATCAGACTGTTCGTTCAGGGACATTTGCCTGGGGCTGGGTTGTCTAGGGTTAAGCATGGTGTGCAGAGGGCTGCGAACCCTCGAGCCCAGGAGTGTGTAGATGCCGCGTCGAGCAATTTGGATCATCCTGTTGGTTGGCCTGCCTTTGTTGCTGGCGGGGGCGGCCTTTCTGGTATCGCGCGATACCTACCAGCCCTATGGAACGCGCCTGTTGAATGCTCGTCCGCTCGAGGCCAACCAATTCACCCTGACCGCGCACGACGGCTCGAGCAAGAGCCTGTCGGACTTTCAGGGTAAGGTGGTTTTGATCTTCTTTGGCTTTATAAACTGCCCGGATGTCTGCCCCACCACCTTGCTCGAGCTCAGCAAGGTCTACAAAGCCCTGACCCCCGCCGAACAGGCACGGGTGCAGGTTCTGCTCATCTCGGTAGATCCCGAACGAGACACCCTGGAAAAGCTAAGGGACTACGTCACCTTCTTCAGCCCCAGCTTTATCGGGCTGACTGGAACCCCCGAGCAGATCGCCGAGGTGGCCAAGCGTTACGGGGTGTTTTATCAAAAGTCCCAGATCAAATCGGCCACCGAGTACAACGTAGACCATACCGCCACCGTCTTTGCCCTCGATCCCAAAGGACAGCTGCGGCTGATATACGGCAACGGCAAAGCCGCCGAAACCGAACGGGTGTTAGCGGACGTGCGCTGGTTGCTGCGCTGAGCCCCTGGTACGAGCTCAGGGCAGGCTGCATGCCTTTCCTGCTCCCCAGGAATTGCCCTGGGTTCGCCTGACCGAATTCAAAAAGATAATCTTCCAAAGCAAAGACCTCCAGAGGCTATCTTTTTGAATCCTAGAGCACTCCCTTCGGTCGGGTTAGTTCGTCGCCATTCGGTGCCGAACTAACCGAATCTGGTATGAATCCTAGAGCACACCCCTCGCTACGCTCGGCGAAGAAAGCGTATCCCGTTGGTCGGGTTGGTTTGGCCCCGAAAGGGGCCAAACTCACCGAATCCGCTATAAAAGGCCTCCCAGCGCCGGGCCTCCTGCTTGACCGGCTACAGTTCGTCTTCCAGCAAGGCTTCCCAGCTTTGCCGCCGGCGGATTACCTCCCAGTCCTGGCCTGTCCACAGCAGCTCGAGGGGGCGGGGGGTGTCGAGGTAGTTGCTGCTCATGCTACCGGCGTAGGCTCCAGCTTGCAAAACGGCCAGCAGGTCGCCCTCCTTGGGTTCGGGCAGGGTGAGGTCGCGGGCCAGCACATCGCCCGACTCGCAGGCGGGGCCGGCCAGGTCGTAGGTGGCTTGTCGGGGGTTGTGGTACAGCGGCTCCACCGGGTGTACTGCGCCATAGAGCATGGGCCGGATCAGCTGGCTCATTCCGGCGTCTATCAACAGGTAATTGCGCCGGGTGCGCTTGATGCCCCAGCAGCGCGTGACCAGCACCCCGGCCTCTGCAACCAGGTAGCGGCCCGGCTCGAGCCACAGCTCCGCGCCGTGTCGGTGGGCCAGGGCAGTCGCCTGTGCTCCCAACGCATCCAGGTCGAGGCCCAGCCCAAAGCCCCCGCCCAGGTTCATGACCTGGAAGGGGCCGTGGGTGCGGTACAGCTCGTCCATCACCCTGTAGCCCGCCTGGTAGTCTTCGGGGTGCTCCAGGGCTGAGCCCAGGTGGATGTGCAGGCCCAGCACCTCGAGGCGGCTCCGGCGGGCCCGTTCCAGGGCCGGCCCCACTTCCTCGGGCAGGATGCCAAACTTGCTATGGCCGCGCCCGGTGGCCAGGTGGTCGTGGGTGACGATGGGCAGGTCGGGGTTGACCCGTAAGAGGACGCGGGCCCTGGGCAGCACCCTTGAGGCCCGCTCGAGGTCGGCCAGCGAGTCGAGGCCCAGAATCGGAAGGCCCATGCGGTTCAGCTCTTCCAGCATGGCCGGGGTTTTAACCGGCCCGTTCAACAAGACCTCGTTGCGGCGGAAGCCGGCCTTGTAGGCCCGCAACACCTCACCCAGGCTGACCGCCTCCACAAAGACCCCCCGTTCCAGGAAGCGCTTGAGCAGGCCCAGGCGAGGGTTGGCTTTGATGGCGTAGAACAGCTCGGCCTGCGGAAAGGCTTTTTGCAGGCGCTCGAGGCGCTTTAGGATGGTGGGCCAGTCGTAGGCGTAAAAAGGTGTCTCAAACTGAGAGGCGGCTTGCAGCAGGGCCTCTTTAAACTCGGGCCGCAGGGCGGTGTAGGATTGGGGCATGCTCATTGGCGTAACCTCTCAGTCGCGCAACACAGAAGGTCTTTTTCGCACCAGAATCTGGGGCCTGCTCGAGCCCTATGTGCGGGCTCTGGAAAGCCAGGGTGCCAGCATTGTAATCCTACCGCCCCAGGCGGGCGACAAGCTGCCCGCTTTGCTGCACCAGCTAGACGGCGTGCTGCTGCCAGGGGGTGTGGATGTGGATCCGGCCCAGTTTGGCGAAGAACCCATCCCCGAGCTGGGGGAAGTGAGCCTCGAGCGCGACACCCTCGAGCTCTTTGTGGCTCGTTATACGGCCCAACACGGCATTCCTACCCTGGGGATCTGCCGCGGTATCCAGGTCATGAACGTGGCCCTGGGCGGTAGCCTGTACCAGGATCTGCCTGCGCAAGGCTTCCGCACCGTGCAGCACAGCCAGAAGGCCGAACCCCCGGTGCTGGGGCATGGCCTTGAGCAGACCGGGCAAAGCCCTCTCAGCAAGCTGTTTGCGCCGCGCTTCCGGGTCAACTCCTACCACCACCAGGCCATTAAAGACCTGGCGCCCGGCCTGCGGGCGGTGGCGGCTGCGCCCGATGGCATTGTGGAGGCGGTGGTGCTCGAAGACCATCCGTTCTACCTGGGGGTACAGTGGCACCCCGAGCTGCTGCCTGAGCAATGGGGTATTTTCCACCTGCTGATCGAGGCTGCTGCCGGCCAGCGGGTTCGCTGAGCAAGAGGCGGTGGCCCCGAACATCCACTAGGGAAAGGCCTGCGGTGGCTGCTTCAGAATGTTAACGGGATGCTTGGACTTGATGTAAATCCGCTGTACAGACTGGCCGGGTGTTGGTTTGAACCATCTGGCAGCGCGATTCACGATACACTGGGCGAAGAACGGGTATCGTATGGTTTTGACGGGAGGTCAAGGCTTGTCGCTGTATCAGACTCTCAGTAAGTCCCTCGAGCCGGTGCTGGGGGATCGTGCCCGGGTGGTGCTGGAAGAGGGCCTTCGTCGGCTGGGCACCAGCCCGGATAAGCTCGACGCATCCGAGGCCGAGACCATTCTCAAGCGCCTGGTGTACCGCGAACTTCAGGCCAAAATGAGCCCCAGCGCAGCCCGCAGTCATATCGAGGAGCTGCTCAAAACCCTGGGGCTTGGTGGAGAGAAAAGCACCAAGTCCGCTACCGGTGGGTTGTCGGCGCATGCCCAGGGGGTGCTGGCGGATCTCGAGGCCGGCCTAAAGCGCTTCAGCCTGTACCTGGACTGGCCCGAGGTTGGGCGCCTGCGTGGTCTGGTCAACGCGATTAAGCAGGATCCCGAGGCTGCTGCGGCGCGCACTTTGTTGCGTGAGGGGCAGGAGGTGCTGGCCCAGCTCGAGGAGAAGCTCCAGGCGGCTTTGCTGCGCCAGACCCGGGATATTGCCGAGCTGGAGATGAGCTTATCTCGAGTGCAGAGCGTGGGTGGGGCCAAGGTGCGCCGCCTGGAAAACCTGATCCGGATTATCCAGGAGGCCCACGCCCAGGAAACCCTGGCCGCCGCTGAGGTGGAGCGAGCCCGGGCCCTGGCGGCTGATATGCGCAAGCTGGTCGAGTCCTCGGTGGTGCAGAATCCCACCGGTGAGGCTGCCATTACCCTGGATACCATCGAGGAAATCGTGCCGACCGAGCCACAGGTGGTGCTCAAAGACCCCACCATCGAAGCGCCGGTGGTGTTGGAGGAGGCCAGCGACGGCTTCGACGACGAAGCCCTGGTGATCGACCTCGACTTTGAGGCCCTGACCTCTGAGCAGCTGTCGCGCATCCGCGAGATCGATGTGGCCGAGGACGCCCGCCGGCTGGAGTCACTCAAAGAGCGCTATGTGGCTGTGCTGAACCAGGCCAGTGTGGCTGGTGAGCTGGCCGAACTGGAGGCCGAGCTATCGGCCGGCAATCCCCTAGGGGAGCGTCTGGATGCTTTTGCCGAGCTGCTCAAGACCGCACACCAGGAGGCCTTAACCGAGGCCCGGGTGCGCTATGAGTGGCTGGCCGACCGCCTGGGCCGCCTCGAGCTGCCCTCGGAGCGAACCGCCCCCCTGCAGGCGCGCTTGATGGTGGCCCTGGAAACCTTGCAGGCCGGTGGGATTCCCCATGAGCTGGCCGAGCTGGAGCGCAACCTGGAGAGCCTCGAGGCCGAAGAGAAGGCCAACCGCGAAAACAAGGCCCGCCAGGCCCGCCTCGAGGCCGCGCTGGCCACTTTGCGCAGCGAGGCCGAACATGCCCTGTCGCCCTTCCGTGGGCGGCCCCAGGTGGAGTCTTTCCTGACGGCCCTGGCTGCCCCGGATATCTCCGAGGCGGCCTTGAGCACCCTGCGCCAGGAGCTTTCCGACCTGCTCTCCCAGCTGGCCCGGGAGCGCGAGGAGGAAAGCCTCAAGCGCATGGGCCTGCGGGCCAGCGTGCAGGCTTTGCCAAGCCTCGAGCCCCTCGAGGCTGATAAAAAGCGCCTGTTGCAGCAGCTCGAGCAGGGATTGGGCACGCTGGCCGAGCTTGAGGCGGCGGTGCAGGCCCTGGTGGAGCGCGCCCGGGGGGTGGTGCTGGGCCGGCTGGAGGCCCTCGAGGCCCGCATCCAGCACCTCGAGCGCGTCCTCAAGGAATCCCTGATCGAACTCAAGAAACCCCTGCAGGCCAACCGTGAGGCCCTGGCCCAGGGCCGTATTGCCGACCCCAGCCCGTTGGAGCGAGCGCTGGACGATCTGGTAGCGGCTCGGCGGGCTTCCATCGCCGAGGAACTCTCGCGCTACGAAGCGGTGGCCCGCAGCATGAAGGGGCTGGGGGGTGAGGAGCTCGAGGCTAAAGTGGCCCAGGCCCGAACCTACCTCCAGGCCGGTGAACTACCCGACCTGAGCGAGATTCACGCGCTCCTGGGCCGTCTGCGTCGCGCCCAGGAGACGCTGCGGGCCGACCTGGGCGCGCGTATAGGGGCTTTGCTCGAGGCCTATGGTGTGCACAAAGGGGTGGGGGGTGAAACCGCCCTGCGCCTCAAGCCATTGTGCGACTTCCTGCAATCGGCGGCTGAGCGCCTGCCCCGCCTGGGGGCCAGCGGTTTGCTCGAGGTGCGGCGGGCTTTGGAGGAAGCCGAGCGCCTCGAGGCGCAGCTAGCCCAGGAGTACGAGGCAGCCCAGAGCGTCTTGCAAGAACTAAAAGGGGCCGACCTCGAGTCCTTGCTGGACGTTTTCCAGGCGCCCAGCCCACCACCTACACCCTCATCCCAGCCCGCCACCCTCCCCGAGCCTGAGGTGCTGAGGCAGTTTCGCATACGGGGTGTGGAGGCGGTGGCCCTGGTTGAAGGGGGGCAGGTGGTGGCGGGCGGGCTACCTTTTGCCTCCAAGAGTGCTCAGGTGGTTTTCGACGACCTGATCAACCTGGCCAACGAACTCTCGGGACAGCCGGCCCGCCTCTCGGTTATATCACTCCCCCAGTGGGTGCTGGTGCTGGTGCCCTTGAAGCAAAAAGGCCTGGTGGTCTTGGCAGAAAAAGCCCTCCTATCGCGCTTGCTGGCCCTTGTCGAGCGCCAGCGTGAAGCGCTGGAGGCGCTGTAGCCCTGCCCAATCAGGCCCCGCCGCCATGCACGTACTGCAGCTCGTAGAGCCTGGCATAGTAGCCGCCCTTTTTCAGTAGCTCGTCGTGGCTGCCCTCTTCCAGCAGCCTGCCCTTGCGGAAGACCAGAATCCGATCCACATGGCGGATGGTCGAGAGCCGGTGGGCGATCACAATCGAGGTGCGGCCCTGCATAACCCGCTCGAGCGCGGCCTGAATTTTCTGCTCGGTCTCGGAGTCCACGTTGGCGGTGGCCTCGTCCAGAATCAGCAGGATGTCGGGGTTGTGCAGGATGGCCCGGGCCAGGGCCAAAAGCTGCTTCTGCCCCGTGGAAAGCCCCCCGCCGCGCTCGTGCAGAACGGTCTCGTAACCCTGCGGCAGCCGCTTTATAAACTCGTCGGCCCCCACAAAGGCACACACCTCCTCGATGCGCTCTAAGGTAATGCTTTCGTCGCCCAGCCGCAGGTTCGAGGCAATGGTGCCGCTGAACAGAAAAGGCTCTTGCAGCACGATGCCAATGGCCCGGCGCAGGTCGCGCTGCCGGTACTCCCGCACGTCCAGGCCATCGATCTTGACCGCACCCTGCTGCACGTCGTAGAAACGGGCGATCAGGCTAATCACGCTGGTCTTGCCCGCGCCGGTGGCCCCCACCAGGGCCACCTTCTCGCCGGGCCGCACCCGGAAGCTCACCCCCCGCAGCACCCAGTCCCACTCGCCCTCTTCAGGGGTGGTGGGCTCGATCACCTCGAGGCCGGCTGCTTCAACCTCCTTTCCTTCATCCCCAGGCTCCGTTCCCTGGGGTTTGGCCTCGCCCCGCCGGCCATAGGCAAACCAGACGTCCTCGAAGTCAATCTGGCCTCTAAAGCGCTCGACCGGTATCGCCCCCGGCTTGTCGGCCACCTCTTCTTTGGTGTCCAGCAGGCCAAAAATGCGCTCCGCCGAGGCCATGGCGGCCTGGAAGATGTTGAACTTCTCGGAAAGATCCTGCAGGGGCTGGAAGAGCTGGCGCACGTAATCGGTGAAAGCCACCAGCAAGCCCAGGGTAATGGCCTGCTGTATGACCTGCCCGCCCCCGTACCACAGCAACAGGGCCACCGTGACCTCACCCATGAGGCCCACCAAAGGGAAGAACAGGGCAAACCACTTGATGATCTCCACCCAGGCCCCGCGCAGATCGCTGGAGAGCAGGTTGAACTGCGCTTCGTTCTTGGGCTCCCGGTTGAAAAGCTGGGTGGTCTGGACGCCGGCCAGGTTTTCTTGCAGTGAAGCATTAACCCTCGACAGCCGCAGCCGCATGGCCCGGTAGGCCTCGCGCATCCCACCTCGGATCCAGGTGGTCACGGCCAGGAAGATGGGCATGATGGCGAAGGCTACCAGGGCCAGGCGCCAGTCCAGCACCAGCATGAAGGTCATCAGGCCGATGATCAGGGCGAAGTCGGCGATCAGCCCCACCAGCCCGCCGGTGATGAACTGGTTGATGGCGTCCACATCGGAGGTGATGCGGGTCATCAGACGGCCCACGGGGTTGCGGTCGAAGTAGCCCAGATGCATGCGCTGGAGCTTGGCGAAGATCTCCGAGCGCAGGTCGAAGAGGATGTGCTGCCCCACCCAGCTAATCAGGTAGGTTTGCGCGTAGTTGGCGATAAAGTCCACCACCCGCACCGCCAGAAAAACCGCGCAGACCAGCAACAGGGTCTCGTAGCGCTGGGCCAGGGGGAGCACCTCGCGCGGCACGATGGCGTTGTCAATGGCGTACTTGAGGAAAAGCGGGGTGGAGGCGGCGGTGAGGGTGCTCACCACCAGCGCCAGCAGGGCCAGCCCCACCTGCTTCCAGTAGGGACGCACATACTTCAGGATGCGCCGGGCCAGCTTGGCATCAAAACTCTTTTTAAAGGCTTCTTCTTCGTGCATAAGGCTCCGCTGATAGCTGATAACAGATGGTCAATCGCCGCTTTACCAAGTGCTCTACCGCTAATTTGCCCTCATCCTGGGGCCCCTACGGGAAGTGCGAGTGCGCTGTTTGCTCCGCTAAGATAGGGGGCTGAAGCTTTCCTAGTCCACCTCCGCTTGCAGGCGCTGGATGCGGTCGAGTTCGGCGTAGATGCCGCCTGCGGCCAGCAGCATCTCGTGGGTGCCTTCCTCCACGATTCTGCCGTGATCCAGCACCACAATCCAGTCGGCGTACTGCAAGGTGGAGGTGCGGTGGCCGATCAGGAGGGTGGTTTGCTGGCCCAGCACGCTTTTGAGCCCGGAGAGGATGCGCGACTCGGTCTCGGTGTCCACCGCGCTCATGGCGTCGTCGAGGATTAGAATTTTCGGCCTGCGGGCCAGGGCCCGGGCCAGGGCCACCCGCTGGCGCTGCCCGCCCGAAAGGGTGACGCCGCGCTCGCCCAGCGAGGTCTGGTAGCCCTTGGGAAAAGCCATGATGTCGTCGTGTACCCCGGCCAGCTGGGCGGCCCAGACGGCCCGCTCGAGGTCCACCGCTGGCAGCCCGAAGCAGATGTTCTCGGCCAGGGTGTCGGAAAAGAGGAAAGGCTCCTGCGGCACCATCCCGATTGAAGCCCGCAGGGTGGTGAGCGGCAGCTCCTTTACGTCGTAGCCCCCCACCAAGACGCGGCCCGAGGTGGGATCCAGGATGCGCGGAACCAGGCTTACCAGCAGGCTCTTGCCGCTGCCGGTGCGCCCGGTGATGCCCAGGGTGGTGCCCTCGGGGATGGTCAGGGTGATGCCGTCCAGCACCTTGCGCCCCCCCAGCTCGAGGCTGACCCCCTCGAACTTGATCTCTCCCGCCAGCTCCGAACCGACGGCCACCCCGTTCTCTTTTGATGGGGGAGCGGGCTCGGGGGAGGGGGGGGTAGAAGCAATCCGGGCCGGTTCATGCCAGAACTCCTCCAGACGCTTGTAGCTCGTCGAGCCCCGCTGGAAGATGGTGAGGGTATAACCCAGGCCGATAATGGGCCAGCCCAGCATCATCAGGTAGGCGTTGAACTGCACGAACTGCCCGGCGGTCATCTCACCCCGGATAACCATGCCGCCACCCATCCACAGCACGATGAGCGCGGCAAAGCCCATCATCAGGCCCATCAGGGCCCGCACCGGCCCGTCCACGCGGGTCAGGGCCAGGCTTTTGGCGATGTAGTCCTTGTTGAGGGCCTGGAAGGCTGCAAGCTCGCGGTCTTCCAGGGCAAACCCCTTCACCACCCGGATGCCGGAGAAGTTCTCCTGGGCGCGGGTGGAGATCCGGTCGAAGGACTCCTGGCTTTCGCGGTAGCGCCGGTCAATCAGGCGCAGCACGTAGTACATCACGAAAAAAATGATGGGGAAGACCAGGGAGAGGGCCAGGGCCAGCGGCACGCTCACCAGGTACATGGCCACAATGGCGAAGACCACAAACATCAGCAGGCGGCTGCCCATGTTGATACCGCCGCCCAGCATCTCGCGCACCGCGCCTAAGTCGGTGGTGAACTTGTTCATCAGGTCGCCGATGCGGTTTTTGCTGTAAAAATAGTGGTCCAGCGAGAGGGCCTTTTTGAACAGATCCATGCGCAGGTCGTGCTCGATGTAGCGGCTGGCCACCACCAAGAGCTGCCGGTTGGCCCAGGAGAAGAAGGCCGAGGCCACCGCCGCGCCCAGAATGGCCCAGACCCAGACCAGATAGGCCTCCCCGGCCCGGATGGCATCGATGGCGTGGCGCAAGAAGTAGGGCGAGAGCGAGGCCACCCCCACCGAGGCAATGCCGGCCAGCATGCCCCACAGGTACTGGGGGCCGTAGCGGCGCAGGTAGGGCATCAGGGCGAAGAGCGGGCCGAAAACTGACCGGTCAGTTCTGGGGGATGTCTTAGAATGATCGGATGAGGGCATCTTTACCACTTTATTCCTCCCCAATAACCTGACTGTAGTTTATTCGACCAAGCATCAGAGCCGAAGGCGCTGGGCCAGTTCGGCGGCCACCTGGGGCCAGGGGGCCTCGAGGCCCACCACCCGCCAGGGCTTGGGGGGTTCGGATTTCTTCAGCAGTTTGCGCAGGGGGCTGGGCAGGGGCAGGTACTCAGGGTCGTGCACGTAGAGCAGTCCCTTGATCTTGCCCAGCCTCGAGAGGTAGCGGTGCATACCGGCGGCCTCGAGGTCGGTGGGCAGCTCGAGGCCCAGCTCGAGGTGGGCCCCCTCCTGGCGCAGCTCCGCGGGGGCTTTGTCGGCCAGGAAGAGGCTCAGCCCCTGCTCAGCCAGCGCAGCCCGCAGGGCGTCCAGCCACTCGGGGTCGTCCAGCAGCATGGGCTGGGCTACCAGTCCAATCAGGTGGGCTCCGGACTGTTTGGGAGGGGTAAAGGTGAAGCCTAGCTGGTGTTTGGTACGTTCCAGGGCCCGCCGGGCCAGCATGGGGTTCTGGGTCAGGAGCTGCCCAATTGTGGCGGCCAGACCCGCCACCTCCGGCGAACGCTCGGCAGGAACCACCAGGGCGGGGGGCAGTCCCGGTACCAGCCTTTCCAGGGTGGCCTGCAAATCGACCAGCCAGGGTGAAGGGCTGCCCTTGTGGGCTTCAACGCCAAGCTGCACGTCCGGTAGCAACAGATAGTCGACCCCTTGAGTCTTGAGGTTGAAAACCTGACCCAGCACCCGACGGATGGGTGCGGGAACCGGTAAATTGACCGAGGCCTCCTCAGGCTGGACAACCTCAACCTCCAATGCTTGCAAGTAAGATCCCCAGAAGGGCAGGTAGCGACTGGACAGCCAGCTATTCAAAACACCCACACGCACCCGACTATCCTATCGCACTCTTGGCTATTGCGGGTTGTTTTCTCCGGGTGCGCCCCGCGCGGCTTCCTTAATGGCATGGGCCTGTGGCGAAAACCCCGTGGTTTGCGCCAGGAAATGGATCAGTGCCTCGAGGCTCTCAAACTGGTAAAGCAGCCCGCAGACCTCGTCCTTGAGCACCACCCAGACACCTCCCTGGTCTTGCCAGAGCTGCAGCAGGAAAGATCGGTTGTTGGACATAACCCCTCAGGCTGGAGGGTAGCAGGATCAACGTTACGAGGCCGTTATATCTGGAGGAGCTGCCGCACAAAGCTGCGCAGCGCGCGTGCTCCCAAGCGCAGGGAGTCGGGCTCCACCCATTCTTCGGGGGTGTGGGCCCCGCCCCCCTGGTAGACGCTCAGGGTGATGGCCGGGAGGCCTACCTCCACCCCAGCCGAGGCATCGGTAGAGCCGGCGGTGAACTGGGCCTCGAGGCCGATCTCCATCAGGGCCTGACGGGCGGCCTCCAGCATGGGGCGGGTGGCGGTCATGCCTGCTGGCCGCTCGCCGAGTACCTCAATCTCCATCCGTAGATTGAACTTACGGGCCGCTTCCATCAGAATTTCGCGCACCTGGGCCACCATCTGAGCCAGTTCTGTTGCGTCCAGGGCCCGCAGGTCAAGCTCAAAGCCCACTTCCTGGGGAATGGCGTTGATGGCCTCACCCCCCCACAGCCGCCCCACATTCAGGCTGGTGTGGTTGGTGCGCTCGAGGGCGTACATCTGAGCCAGGGCCTGCCCCAGGGCCGGCACCGGGGATGGAGCCCCCCGGTCGCCCCAGGCGTGGCCGCCGGGGCCAATAAAGCGGGCCCGCAGCCGGTGGGAGCCCGCCGAGCGGCTTACGATACCGGGTAAATACCCATCCACCGCCACCACCTGCTGCGGCTGTAGATGCCTAACCAGGCGCCGGGCCCCCCGCAGGTTACCCAAGCCTTCCTCGCCCACGCTAAAGGCCACCGTACAGCCCAAGGCCACCAGCTCAGCGGCCAGGGCCAGCAAGACCGCTACCCCCGACGAGTTATCGCCCACGGCCGGGCCGTACCAGCGGTGCTGTTCCCGCCGCAAGGGGGCGGGGGGCAGTACGGTGTCGATGTGGGCTATGAGCAAGATGGGGCCCTGGCCGGCCCAGACATTGCCCAGTTCGTCGGTCTGGGGAGGCAGCCCCTGGGCTTGCAGCTGCTGAGCAACCCAGGCTGCCCGGGCAGCATCGCCGCTAATTTCGGCGATTTCTGCCAGCAGCAGGACGGGATCGCGGGTGGTTTCGGTGGCAAAATCACTCATGCAAACCAGATCATACCGGCCCTGGGCCTACTCGTCGCTTTTTTCTGCCAACCCCTCGCGCAGGGCGTAGAGGGCGGCCTGGGTGCGGTTGTTGAGGTGAAGTTTCTGAAAGATGTCCGACAGGCGGTTGCGCACGGTTTTTTCCGAGAGCGATAGCTCGGCGGCGATCTCGAGGTTGGTGTAGCCCTGGGCCACCAGGCGCAAAATCTGCACCTCGCGCTCGGAAAGCTCGGCGTGGGCCTTGGGGGTGGTTTCTTGCTTGGCCTTGAAGTCTTGGATGATCTGCTCGGCCATCTCGGCATCCAGCAAGACCTCGCCCTGATACACCCGCCGGATGGCTTCCAGCAGTTCCTTGGCGTCGGCGTCCTTGAGCATGTAGCCCCGTGCCCCGGCCTTTACCGCCTCGAAGACGTAGCCGTCCTGGCGGTACATGGTGAGCATAATCACCTTGGCCTGGGGCCATTCCTTGAGGATTTCCTGGGTGGCCTGCACGCCATCGAGGTTGGGCATCTGGATGTCCATCAGGATGATGTCGGGGTGGGCCTCGAGGGCGTGGCGTAGGGCCTCGCGCCCGTCCTTAGCCTCGCCCATGACCTTAAAGTCGGGCTCAGCTTCCAGCAGGCTTTTGAGCCCCTGGCGAAAAAGGGCGTGATCATCGGCAAGCAAGATGCGAATCATTACCAGGTATTGTACACGGCGGCGCGGTGTAGTCTGGAAGAATGAACGGATGGCTTTTACTCATGGTTGCGATTGTCTCTGAGGTGATTGGTTCCACCGCACTCAAGGCCTCCCAGGGGTTTAGCAAACTGCTGCCTTCGCTGGTGGTGGTGCTGGGCTATGGCCTGGCCTTTTATTTTCTGAGCCTCTCCCTCAAAACCATTCCGCTCAATATCGCCTACGCCATCTGGTCGGGGCTGGGCACTGCTCTGATTGCGCTGCTGGGCTGGTGGGTGCTTAAGGAGCCTATGAACGGCGCTATTGCCCTGGGCATCCTTCTTATCATCGCAGGGGTGGTGGTGCTGAATCTGGCCTCGAGGCTACACCACTGAGATAACCCTACCCCTGATCTACCTTGCTGAAGGATTGCGCTGGGCAAAAGTAGTAGCGTAAAGAGATGCAGGAGTCTTTATGGCATTTGCTGGCCGCCACCCTGATCGGCTTTGCGGTGGGCCTCGAGCGTGAGCGCGCCAAAGTCGAACGGCAGGGTTCGACCATTGGAGGGGTGCGTACCTTCACCCTGCTGGGGCTGCTGGGTGGGGTGGGGGCCCTGGGGCCAGCCCCATGGCTTTCGGCGGCAGGGCTGCTGGGGGTGGCTGGCCTGGCGGTATACACACTGAAAAATAGCCGCGATGCTACCAGCCAGGTGGCCGCCCTGGTGGTGTATGTGCTGGGTGTGCTGTGCGGCCTGGGGATCGTGCTGCCCGCGCTGTTTGCCGGGGCTTTGCTGTTGGGCTTTCTGGCCTTCCACGACGAGCTGCACGCCTTCGCGGGTGGAATAGAGCGGAGCGAGGTGGAAGCGGTGGTGTTGCTGGCCCTGCTGCTGGGGGTGGTCTATCCCTTGCTGCCCGATGTCAACTATGGCCCCTATGGGGTCTGGAACCCCCGCGAAATCTGGCAGGTGGTTTTGCTGGTGGCTGGGGTCAACTTTGTGGGCTATCTGGCCTTGCGGTTGTCGGGCTCCAAAGGCTTGTGGGTAGCGGCCATTTTGGGGGGGCTGGTTTCGTCCACCGCCGTCACCCTCTCGATGGTGACCCAAAGCCGGGCCAACCCCAGTAAAAACCTGCTCTGGGCTGGTGGGGTGGTGCTGGCTTCCCAGATGATGTTGGGACGCTTGCTGGTCTGGAGCGCCACAGCCCCGGCCCTTTTACAGCTGCTTTGGTTCCCGGTGCTCGTGTGGCTGCTGTGGGGGGTGCTGGTCACGGCCTGGCTGGCCCGGCATGATTCCGGTATCTCCGAAAGTGTACCGGTACAGAATCCCTTGCAGCTCCAAAGCGCGCTGATCTTTGCCGGTGTGTATGCCCTGGTCAAACTGCTGGCGAGGGCGGGCCTCGAGGTTTTTGGCAGTGCCGGGGTGTTTGTGGTGAGCGCTTTTTCAGGGGTGGCTGATGTAGACGCTATCACGCTCTCCCTGGCCCGGCTGGCCGCCAACCAGCAGCTCATGGTATCGGTGGCTTCCGTTGCTATTCTGGTTGCTGCGCTTAGTAACACCGTGTTCAAAGCCGCCCTGGCGTTTGGGGCTAAGGGGCTGGGGGCATACGTGGCCCTTGGCCTGATACCGGGGGGCGTGCTGGCCTTGCTTGTTTTGCTGGTGTTTTGACCTAGGTTATACCGGATTCAAAAAGATAATCTTCCAACGCAAAGACCTTCAGAGGCTATCTTTTTGAATCCTAGAGCACTCCCTTCGGTCGGGTTAGTTCGCCACCATTCGGTGACGAACTAACCGAATCTGGTATTACCTACCAAACCTGCGTTCCCGCTTCTGATAGTCGCGCACCGCCCGCAGAAAGTCCACCTTGCGGAAGGCGGGCCAGAAGGCATCGAAGAAATAGTACTCGCTGTAGGCCGCTTGCCACAGCAAAAAGCCCGATAGCCGTATCTCGCCCGAGGTGCGGATGATGAAGTCGGGGTCGGGCACGCCGGCGGTGTAAAGCCGCTCGGAGATGTGCTTCATGTCCAGCTCGGCGGCCAGCTCTTCCGGCGACTTGCCGGTCTGGGCTGCTTCCAATAGCAGGCTCTTGACGGCATCTACAATCTCTTCCCGTCCGCCGTAGCCCATGGCGATGTTCAGGAGCATGCCGTTGTGGTGCTCGGTGGCCTTCTCCAGTTCTTCCAGGGCCTCCAACACCTTGGGGGGGAAGCGGTCGTGCCGCCCGATTACCCGCACCCGCACCTCGTTGGCGTGGATGCGGGGGTCGTGGGCCATGCGCTTGGCCTCCTGCACGAAGAGCTGCATGAGGGTTTCGACCTCGGTCTGGCTGCGGTTGAAATTGTCGGTGGAAAAAACCCAGATGGTCACGGTGGGAATCTTGAGCTCGAGGCACCACTCCAAGACTTCGTAGGCCTTCTGCACCCCAAACTCGTGGCCCTGATGATCCTCCAGGCCCAGCTCCCTGGCGAAGCGGCGGTTGCCGTCCAAGATCAAGCCCAGGTGCCTGGGTATATGCCCCCTCCGCACTTCGGCCTCGATGCGCTTTTCGTACCACCAGTACAGGGGCTTGAGTGCGGCACTGAATAGCTCGAGCAACTTCTTCCGTAGAGAACGTTTCGAAATGCGCGCAGGGGAAGTCAGGGCCATGAACCACCTCAACTTGTCTATCTTAGCTAGAGGAAGCGCTTGTTCGATGTGCAAATGATTGCAACAACCTAAACCAAGGGGGCGAGGGCTGGATGCGGCTCCTGAGCGCTATGGGGTCAAAAGCAAAACCCGAGGGTGCACACCTCGGGCTATTTGCGTCCTGGGCTGGTGCCAAGGGGCGGAATCGAACCGCCGACACTGCGATTTTCAGTCGCATGCTCTACCGACTGAGCTACCTTGGCGTGGTTTACGCCGAGCACAGTTTTTGCTTGCGCTCGGCGTAAATTTGGCGCTCCGGACGGGACTTGAACCCGCGATCTCCCACGTGACAGGCGGGTATGTTAACCAACTACACCACCGGAGCAGGTTGTAGCACTGCGTCGGAGTCGTCCGAACAGGCACATAGGATAATAGCGGTTGGCCTGTTGGGTGTCAAGCATGATGACCTGGAAAGAAGTACTCGCCAAACACAAAACCCTGCGGGGGATAGGCCCACACAGCCTCTTGGTGGATCGGGGCGAGTCCGGCTACAAAAACCGCTTCCTGCCCGATGGCTCCATCCTGTATCCGGGTGAGGGGCTTGCGGGAAACCAGCAGCCAACGGGGGGGAACCGGATTCTGCTTCTGGCTATGGCTGCCCAGACACCCCTGCGGGTGTACCGGCGTGAGCGAACCAACTGCTGGCGCGACTGCGGTTGGTTTCTTGTAGAAAGCGTGGAGTATCGGCTGGAAGAAGCCGAGCGCCGCTATGTGTACTGGTTTCGGCTGATTCCGTTGAAAGATGCGACCTGAGCCAAAAAAGCCCGGAGCTTGTGGGGGTCTTTGAGCCTGGGGGCGGCCTCCACCCCGCTGCTCACGTCCACGGCATAGGGCGCTAGCTCCAGGGCTGCCGGCAGATTCTCGGGCTTTAGGCCCCCGGCGATAATCAGTCGGGGGTGTTGCCGCAGGGGCGCGATCCAGTCCAGCGGGTAGCCCTGCCCGCTTCCGGGATTCACCCCATCCACCATGAGGGCGTCGGCGGGGTAGCCTAGCCAGTCGGGCTGGGCCGGGCCTTTCAGCTTGAAGGCCTTGATAACCGGGTAGAAGCGGCGGATGTGCTCGGCCCATTCGGGGGGTTCGTGGCCGTGGAGCTGGGCCACCTGGAGCCGGGCGGCCTCCATCTGCTCTAAGACCTTTTCGGGCGGGGTGTCCACAAAAACCCCGACCCGAACGACAAAAGGCCCCAGGGCGCTGCTGATGGGTCGAATTTGCGTGGGCTCGAGGTAGCGCGGGGTTCCGGGGGCCAGAATAAAGCCCAGGGCCCAGGCCCCGAGCTGCTCGGCCAGCAGGGCATCTTCTAGCCGGGTAATCCCACAAATCTTGGCACGTACCATGGGTTTTAGTGTCTCATACCTTACCTTTGTCTCAATTGTCTCAATCACATGAGGGGCTCAATGTAACGGTGAAATAACGGCAGGTGTGCAATAAAGCTGTTGTGCAATGTAACTGTGGTTAGAGCTCAGGAGGCGGGCCGATGAAGATGTTGCGTGTGTGGATGCTGCTGGTTGTTATGTTGGCTGCTTGTGGGGATGGGGGCCCTGGCAGCATCTCGGGTCAGGTGGGCTTTTTTTCGGGTGGTGCCGGGGCCATCCAGGTCTCGCAAAAGCCCTTTGCCCAGACCAGTGAAACCGATTTTGTGCCCGGAGAGGTGATTGTCAAGTTTCGGCCGGGGGTGAGCCTGCAAACGGTGGGGAGCCTCCAGGTAGCCGGGGTGGAGCTACAGCGGGTAGAAGACCTGGACACCCAGGGCATGGCACTCTTCCGGGGCGTTGCCGGCAAGCCTCAGACCCTCGAGGTCGTCCAGGCCCTGTCCCGCCGGGCCGATGTGCTCTACGCCCAGCCCAACTACATCCGCCAGGCTTTTAAGACCCCCAACGATACGTTCTATAACTTTCAGTGGCATTATCCGGCCATCAACCTGCCGGCCGCCTGGGATATCGAGGATGGAACCAGCCGGGTGGTGACGGTGGCGGTTATAGATTCGGGTATCGTGGGCGCCCACCCCGATATTCCCCAACCCATCCTGGGATATGACTTTATCTCCAACCCGCAGATTGCCAACGATGGGAACGGGCGGGACAACGATCCCGAAGATACGGGCAACGTGGCGCCCGGCGTGCCCCCCGAGGCCCTGACCGGTTATCACGGCACCCACGTGGCCGGAACGGTCGCGGCGGCCACCAACAACAACCGGGGTGTGGCTGGGGTCAGCTGGGGGGCCCGCCTGCTGCACATCCGGGCCCTGGGCGTGGGCGGGGGCAGCGACGCCGACATTATTGCGGCCCTTCGCTGGGCAGTGGGGCTTCCGGTTTCGGGCGTGCCCAACAATGCCAACCCGGCGGCGGTGGTCAATATGAGCCTGGGGGGCCGGGGTACTTGTGCGCCGGCCTGGCAGGATACCATCAACCAGGCCTCAAACCAGCCCCAGCGCCCCATCATTGTGGTGGCGGCTGGCAACAGTGCCGAAAATGCCTCCGATTTCACCCCGGCCAGTTGTAGCGGGGTCATTACCGTGGGGGCGACCGAGACCCGGGGTTTTCGCGCCTACTACTCCAACTATGGCCCTCGCATCGACGTGATGGCGCCGGGTGGGGATATAACCATTGACCGTAACGCAGATGGCTACGCAGACGGGGTGCTGAGTCCGCTCAAGGACGATAATGCAACAGGAGCCAATCAATTCATCTATCAGTTCTATCAGGGCACCTCTATGGCCGCTCCGCATGTGGCGGGCCTGGTGGCCCTGATGAAAGCGCGCCGCTCCGAGCTGACCTATTCGGAGGCGCTGGACATCCTCAAGCGCACGGCGGTGCCGCTGAGTGGGGCCAGTTGCACGGGCCGCCCATCGGATGCGATCCCGGCCGACTTCCCAACCCTCTCCAGCAGTGACTGTGGCGCGGGCCTGGTCAATGCGCAAGCAGCCGTCAGCGCGGCGGGCAGCGCAACGCCGAGCTACACCCTCCTGCTCAATCCCACCTCGGCCACCCTCAGCCCCACCCCAGGTAGCAGCGTGGATATAAACGTCAGCATCGCACGCATTGCGGGTTTTAGCAATGCCGTCAACCTGAGCTTGAGCGGCCTGCCGGTCGGGATAAACGGGCAGTTCAACCCCAGCAGCGTTACCGGCGGCACCAGCACCCTGCGTCTGCAGGTGAGCGGTAGTCCGACCCCTGGAACCTACAACCTCACCATCAACGGCAGTAGCGGCAGCATCAACCGCTCGGTGGGGCTGGCCCTGACGGTGGGCACGCCTGCGCCCCCGCCCAGCGTGCAGGGTACGGTGGTTTTTGCCCTGTACGTTGCAGGCAACGACATTGACCCCAACAAATCGGCGTTTGTGACCATTGCTCAGACAGGCCAGACCGCACCCTATCGGATCGAAAACCTGGCGGGCGGCGATTATGTTGTGATTGCCTGGAAGGATCTGGATGGCGACCAAGATATCACGCCGGGGGATTACCTTGGAGGCTATACCAATGCCGATGGCGATCTGCTCCTGGTACGCCCTACCGCCAGCAACGTCAGAGTGCCACTTTCGGTGGTGCAGGGGACGCAAAACCTGAAACTGCCAGGCCCGGAGGGGATTTCCCTGCTGCCCAGCCTGCGCCAGCTTTACCGGCGCTAGGGCTAGACCTCTCCGGCCTCCCACATCTGCTGAAAGCTTTTGGGGCTGGGTTTGAGCCCGGCCCGGCCCTCCACCCAGGCCCTGACCACCGGCACAACCCTATTGTCCAGGGCTTTTTCGGGCAGCAGGCGCAGGGCCTTGCTGGCCAGGCGGTACAGCCAGGGCTGGGTCATGGCCAGGGCATAGCCTTTGATGGCGGCGGCCTCGAGCCGTGGCATCAGGCCCTCCGCTACTGCGCGGTGGCGCCAGGTGAGCAGCAGCTTGGGGATGGGGATGCGCACCGGGCAGGCCTGAAAGCAGGCCCCGCACAGCGAGGAGGCATAGGGGAGGGGTTTGGTCTCTTCCAGCCCCAACAGCCCCGGCGACAAAATGGCCCCGATAGGGCCGCTGTAGACGTAGCCGTAGGCGTGCCCGCCGGTCTGGCGGTAAACCGGGCAGGCATTCAGGCAGGCGGCGCAGCGCACGCAGCGCAGGGTTTCCCAGGCCTCGAGGTCGGCCAGCAGGCTGCTGCGCCCGTTGTCCACAAAGACCACGTGCACCTCCTCGGGGCCGTCGGGCTCGCCGGGCCGGCGCGGCCCCTGGATGAGCGAGACGAAGGTTCCCAGGCGCTGCCCGGTGGCGGCGCGGGCGGTGAGCTGCAAGAAAATCGCAAGGTCGGAAAAGCGGGGCAATAGCTTCTCGAGGCCCACCAAAGCCACGTGGATGCGCGGGGCCGAGGTAGAAAGCCTTATGTTGCCCTCGTTTTCGATCAGGGCCAGGGTACCGGTCTCGGCCACCACAAAGTTGGCCCCCGAGAGGCCCATATCGGCGGTTAGAAAACCCTCCCGCAAGACCTTACGAGCCACGGCGGCCAGCTCCTCGGGGCTGGCCTCGGGGGGGGTCTGGAAGCGCTGGTGGAAGAGCTGGCGAATCTGGGCGAGGTTCAGGTGGATGGCCGGCCCCACGATGTGCGAGGGGGGCTGGTTCAGGAGCTGGATGATGTACTCGCCGAGGTCGGTCTCGAGCACCTCGAGGCCCATCCCTTCCAGCATGGGGTTGAGGCCCAGCTCCTCCGAGATCATGCTCTTGGCCTTGACCACCTTGCGCACCCCGCCCTTGCGGGCGATCCCGGCCACGATGCGCCGGGCGTCGTCGGCGTCCTCGGCCCAGTGCACCTGCACTCCATTGCGCTGCAGGCTGGTTTCCGCTTGGGCCAGGTACTGATCCAGGTGCATCAGAAGATGGTTCTTGACCCCTTCGGCCCAGTGCCGCCAGGCTTCGGCGTCCACCTCGGCGTAGGCCTGCCGCCGCTTGCTGTCGAAGTTGAGCGTGGCCCCCGTCACCGACTCGCGCACCTGGGGCTCTTCGCGCAAAACTCGAGCCGCTTCCTGGGGGTACCGGTTGGCTGCTGGCTTCATCCCACCGCCTCCCACAGCACCGAGGCCAGCGGGCGCACGGGCAGGTTAAGGTTCTGGTTCTGCATGCGCCCCATCAGGTGCAGCATACAGCCGGCGTCCCCGCTGGTGAGCAGATCCACCTGTCCGTTGGGCAGGGTGGAGAGCTTGCGGTCGGCCATGCCCAGGGCCACCTCGGGCAGCTTGACCGAGAAGAGCCCACCAAAACCGCAGCACTCCTCGGCGGCGGCCCAGTCCACAACCTCGGCCCCGGCGTTGCGCAAAAGCGTCAGGGGTTCCTGCTTGAGGCCCAGCTCGCGCAGGGCGTGGCAGCCGTGGTGGTAGGCGATGCGTTTGCCCGTCAGGCCCGAGCCCAGGTGAGTTTTCCCCAGCACCTTGACGATAAACTCGGAAAGCTCGTAGGTTTTCTGGCTCAAAGCCAGGGCCCGGGCGAACATCTTGGGGCGGTCGCGATACAGCTCGGGGTAGAAAGCCCGCAGCATGGTGGTGCAGGAGCCCGAAGGCAGCACCACGTACGGGGCGTCCTCGAGCACCCCCAGGGTATGGTCGGCCACCTGCCGGGCCTCGGCCCAGTAGCCCGCGTTGTAGGCCGGTTGTCCGCAGCAGGTCTGGCCCTGGGGAAAGTGAACCGTGCAGCCCAGGTGGCGCAAAAGCCGCACCGCCGCCACCCCCGCCTCGGCGAAAAACTGGTCGGTCAGACAGGTGACGAAAAGGGCCACTTGCATGATGCTGTAGATTATAGCCGGGGGAGAAGAGCATGCGACGCAAGATCACCCTGACCACCTCGAGCCAGCTCGAGGGCTACCAGATTACCGAGTACCTGGATGTGGTGTTTGGCGAGGCCATCGTGGGGGCCAACATCTTCCGCGACCTTCTGGCCTCGGTGCGGGACATCGTGGGGGGCCGCAGCGGGGCCTACGAGGCCGAGCTGCGCAAGGCCCGCGAGATTGCCCTAACCGAGCTCGAGCAGGCCGCCATCGCCCGCGGGGCTGATGCGGTCATCGGCATTGACGTAGACTACGAGACCGTGGGCCAGGGCAACATGCTGATGGTCACGGCCTCCGGCACCGCGGTAAAAACCAGCCGCAAGTACTGAGTGTGGGCTTACTGGGGGCTTGCTGCTGGGCCGTAGGTGAACCTGCGCCACAACCATTCCAGCGGCCCCTGCCCGAAGCGCCAAAGCCACCACCGGCTCAGGGCCACTTGGAGCGCCACAAAGCCCACCGCTATGAGCGGGAACCAGATGGGGCTGACCTGCCCGTACAGCCCCAGCCCATAGCCGTAGAACAATAGGCTCATGGCGAGCGATTGCAGCAGGTAGTTGCTGAGGGGCATCCGGCCTGCGTAGCGCAGGGGGTGTAGCAGGCCGAGCCGGGGCCAGAACAGACGAAACAAGGCCATATAAACCAGCGCGAAGGCCAGCCCGCCCAGCCCGCGCAGGGGCTGGAGATCGGGGTGCTGGGCGTTGTACCAGTTGACCGGGATGCCCACCAGCAGCCCCAGCGCCACCACCCGCCAGAGGGTGGCCGGCCCGATGCTCTGCCAGCGCGGGGCCAGGTAGATGCCCAGTAAAAATAAGCCCACCAGCTCGGCCCCGAAGAGGAGCGAGCCCAGCACCGTGCTAGCTAGCCAGGTCTCGAGCCGGGCCGCACTGACCGCCCAGAAGCTTCCGCTGGCAAATACCTCGGCGCTGCCCGGAACGGGCGCCATATCGCGCAAAAAGAACACGAAGAGGCCATACAGGACATACCCTGCCAGCAAGAACCTGGCGATGTCCAAAAGCCGGGGTTCTTGTCCCAGGTAGCGCAGGGTAAAAAAGCCCAGGATGGCATAGGTGCCCAGGATGTCGCCGTCGAACAGCAAGAGGCCGTGCAACGCCCCCACCCCCAGGAGCCACCCCAGGCGGCGGCGCAGCAGGGCGGGAGCATCCAGGCCGGCCGCGACAAAACGCCGGTACTGCAAGGCCAGCCCCAGCCCGAACAAGATGGCGAAGATGGTGTAGAACTTGCCGCTGAAGAAGAAGGCCAGAATCTCGCGGCCCAGGGTGTAGGGCGGTGAGCTGCCATACCGAGCGGCATACAGGCCAACCCCGGCGAAGTGCTCGAGGTTGACCGCCAGGATGCCCACCAGGGCCAGCCCCCGCACGGCGTCCAGGAAAACATCCCGCTGATTTGGGGCCAGGGGTTGCATGGGGGGATTCTACGGGAAGGCGTACAATGGGGGTGTATGCAAACACCCTCACAGCTGGCTCCCTTTTTGCGCGGCGATATAGAAGGCGTGCACTGGCTGGTATCGGTCTGGCTGCGAAACCTGGAAGAAGTGGAGGAGACCGTACAGAAATGGGCCGGGGGCCTTACACCCGAGGGTTTCTGGTGGGTGCCGGCCCCCCAGGCCAACCCCATTGGAGGCCTGGTGCGCCACATCGGCGGATCGTCTTACCGTCTGCTGTTGCGGGGCACGGGCCAGGAGATCCCCGAGGCCCTGCGCATCCGGCCGGCCGAGGAGATGGCCCCCAGCGGACGGGCCCCGGAGGAGGTGCTGGCCGAGTTCGCGCAAAACCTAAAGCGAGTGCGGGAAGGTTTGCAGGCCCTCCGGGACGAGGATCTCATGCGCACCGTTCAGGTAGGCCCCCACCCGGTCAAGGCGGTGTACGTGCTTGATCACATTGCGGCCCATGCCCAGCACCACGCCGGCCAGGTAATTACCACCCGTAAGCTGTGGGAGGCTAAAAACCGGTAGGCGGGGCTGGCGTTGGATGCGCCGGGCGGATGGTTGATGCTATACCCTGGGGGAACCATGATTACCTACTGCACCGCGACCTCGAGCGACCTACCCGAAGTGCGGGCCTTGCTGGCCGCTGCTGGCCTGTCGCAAGCGGGCCTGGAAGAGCACATCCTGAACTTTATGCTGGCCCTCGAGGGCCATAAGGTGGTGGGCTGCGCAGGCCTCGAGGTGCACCAGGGCAGCGGCCTTTTGCGCTCCCTGGCGGTGGCCGAGGAATACCGCGGGATGGGGATCGGGGCCAAGCTCACCGAGGGTATGCTGGATCTGGCCCGCTACAAAAACCTCACCTCGCTCTCGCTCCTCACCGAGACCGCCGCGGATTTTTTCATCCGCTTCGGTTTTGCTGTGGTTCCACGCGCCGAGCTACCCGCTGCCTTGCAGGCTTCGCAGGAACTCCAGGGTGCCTGCCCCGATACCGCCATCGCCATGACCCTTCCGCTGACACCCCCATCCGAAGCCTAAGGCCCTCGCTCTGGCCTTTTATGGCTGGCGTATTGCCTGGGCCCTGCCCATTGGGCAGGCCCAGCCCAGGCCTGTCCCCTCAGCCTGACCGCCCTGTGACATGGGCCTGACAATTGGGCGATAATGTTCAACAGTGCGTATTCTGGTGCTCTGTACCCACAACTCGGCCCGCAGCCAGATGGCCGAAGGTTGGCTGCGCTACTGGGCCAGCCGCCTGGGCTTTCCCTGCGAGGTCTGGTCGGCGGGCACCGAAAAGACCTTTGTAAAACCCGAGGCCAAGGCAGTCATGCAGGAGGTGGGCATAGACCTGGGCGGGCATACCTCCAAAACCCTCTTCGACCTGCCCGACCCCTGGAACTTCGACCTGGTGCTCACCGTCTGCGACGCGGCCGCCGAAAACTGCCCGGCCTATCCGGCCAAAACCCACCGGCTGCATGTGTCCTTCCCCGACCCTTCGGGTAAGGGTTTGGAGGAATGGCGCAGGGTGCGGGATGCCATCGGCAGAATGAGCAATTTCTTGGTTTCCGCGCTTAAGCAGGGGAAACTCCCCGGCGAGGAGGAGCTGGCCAGGGCTGCTGAAGGGGCCTTGGGTGCGCTTGAGGATGCGCATGGCTGAGGTGGACAAGGCTAGGTGTTCTGGCTTGCATGTGTGGCGAGCGGGGTCTGCCATAATACACGGGTGCTCCCACCTCGAGCCGCCCTCCTCCCGCTTTTCCTAAGCCTGGCCCTGGCCCAGCCCGGCTCGGTTTTCCTGTCGGGTGCAAAGCACGAGTATCAGCGCTACAACAACTGCGGCCCGGCCACCCTGGGGATGGCCCTGAGCTACTGGGGCAGCAACCTCACGCAGTACCAGATCGCCCCCGTGCTCAAGCCCAACAAAAACGACAAAAACGTAAGCCCCGAGGAGCTGGCGGCCTTTGCCCGCCGGAAGGGCTTCGGCGTGCACCTGGGGCTGGCCGGCGACCTGGGCCTGCTCAAGCGCCTTCTGGCCGGGGGCTTTCCGGTGATTATCGAGACCTGGTTTGTGACCCCCGACCATGGCGGGATGGGCCACTACCGCCTGCTGGTGGGCTACAACGATAGCCAGGGCCATTTCAACGCCTTCGATAGCTACTACGGCCCCAAGGTGACGTTGCGCTATGGCGAGATGGACGCTTTGTGGCAGGTGTTCAACCGCACCTATCTGGTGGTCTACCCCAAAGGTCGTGAGGCCCAGGTGGCGGCCATTCTGGGCCGGCGTATGAACGAGTCCGCTGAGCTACAGATGGCCCTCGAGCTTGCCCGGCGCGAGACCCAGGCCAGCCCTTCCAACGCCTTCGCCTGGTTCAACCTGGGCAGCACCCTGTTGCGGCTGGGACAGGCCCAGGAAGCCGCCCGGGCCTACGACCGTTCGCGGCAGATTGCGCCGAGCCGCACCCTCGACCCCCGCCGCCCGGCCAACGCGCTACACAACTGGCCCTGGCGGATGTTGTGGTACCAGTTTGGCCCCTACGAGGCCTACTTCAAAACCGGCCGCTACCAGGAGGTGATCGCCCTGGCCGACGACGTGCTGGGCCGCATCAACGACCATGAGGAGAGCTACTACTGGCGCGGCCTGGCCCGCCAGGCCCAGGGCAACCTGGAAGGGGCCAGGGCCGACTTTCAGGCGGCCCTGCGCTACCGGCCTGGCTACCTCGAGGCGGCCACGGCTCTGCAAAACCTGCGGGCGCAAAGCAACCGCTAGACTACCTCGAGTAGTTCGGGGCTTCTTTGGTAATGATCACCCCGTGCGGGTGGCTCTCGATCAGGCCGGCGTTGGAGATGCGGGTAAAGCGGGTCTGGGTGCGGAAGGTCTCGAGGTCGGGCGCACCGCAGTAGCCCATCGCCGCCCGCAGGCCCCCCACCACCTGGTAGAGCACGTCGCCCACCGGCCCCTTGTAGGGCACCATGCCCTCGATGCCCTCGGGTACCAGTTTTTTGGCCTCGAGCTGCTTGGCGCTGCTGCCAGACTCCTGGAAGTAGCGGTCGGCCGAGCCCTGGCGCATGGCTCCCAGGCTGCCCATGCCCCGGTAGAGCTTGTAACGGCGGCCCTCCTTGAGCACCTCTTCGCCAGGGGCCTCCTGGGTGCCGGCCAGCATGGAGCCCAGCATCACGCTGTGGGCCCCGGCGGCCAGGGCCTTGGCCACGTCGCCGGAGTATTTGATGCCGCCATCGGCAATCACCGGCACATCCAGGCCCTCGAGGCCCGCCACCGCCTCCATAATGGCGGTAATCTGCGGCACCCCCACTCCGGTCACCACCCGGGTGGTGCAGATGGAGCCCGGCCCAATCCCCACCTTAACCGCGTCGGCCCCGGCCTCGGCCAGGGCGCGGGCGCCCTCGGCGGTGGCTACGTTACCTGCGATGATCTGCACGGCCTCGCCAAAGGTTTGTTTGAGCTGCTTGAGGGCCTCCAGAATGCCCCGGCTGTGGCCGTGGGCGCTGTCCAGCACCAGCACATCCACGCCGGCTTCCACCAGGGCCCGGGCCCTGGCCTCCAGATCCTTCGAGACCCCCACCGCGGCCCCTACCAGCAGGCGGCCCTGGGCATCCTTGGCCGCGAAGGGGAACTTCTGCCGCTTGGTCAGATCTTTGAGGGTCAGGAGGCCCCTGAGCCGCCCTTCGTGGTCTACCAGGGGCAGTTTTTCAATTTTGTGCTGCCGCAATAGCTGCTCGGCCTCCTCCAGGATGGTGCCGGGTGGGGCGGTCACCAGGCGCTCCACCGGGGTCATCACCTCGGAGACCAGCCGCCCCATATCGCGCTCGAAGCGCAGGTCGCGGTTGGTGACCAGGCCCAGCAGCCTGCCGTAGAAGTCCACCACCGGCAGCCCCCCAATCTTAAACTCGCGCATCAGGCGCTCGGCGTCTTCCAGGGTGGCGTTGGGGGCCAGGGTGACCGGGTCCTGGATCATGCCGGCCTCGCTGCGCTTGACCTTGCGCACCATGGCGGCCTGCTCCTCGGGGCTCAGGTTTTTGTGAATGATCCCCAGGCCGCCCTCGCGGGCCATGGCAATAGCCATCTCGGCCTCGGTGACGGTGTCCATGGCGGCCGAGATGATGGGGATGTTGAGCCAGAGTTTGCGGGTCAGGCGGGTGCGGGTGTCCACCTCGCGGGGCAGAACCTCCGAGTAAGCCGGGATGAGCAGCACGTCGTCGAAGGTCAGGCCTTCTTGCTGGATTTTTCCTGTTCTGGGGCGGGGTTTGCTAGGGGTCTCGAGCATATTCCCAGCAGTATAGCAGCCCCGGATTAGAGCGAAAACACCCGCCCTCCGCGTGGGCTGGGCGGTTACCTCGAGCCCACCGCTTCCTTCCTGGGGCTCTCGCCTAAAGCGTTCTCGCCGGTCAGCTCGCGGCCTAAGATCAGGGTGTGGATGTCGTGGGTGCCCTCGTAGGTGTCCACGGTCTCGAGGTTCAGCATGTGGCGGATGCTGTGGTACTCGAGGGTGATCCCGCTGCCGCCCAGGATCTCGCGGGCCATCCGGGCGGCGTTCAAGGCGGCCCGCACGTTGTCGCGTTTGGCCAGGCTCACCTGCGCGGGCTTGAGGGTTCCGGCGTCCTTGAGCTGGGCTAAGCGCCAGGCCAGCAAAAGGCCCTTGGTATGATCGGCGGCCATGCGCACCAGTTTTTCCTGCACCAGCTGGCGGCTGGCGATGGGCGCCCCAAAGGTGCTGCGGCTTCGGGCGAACTCCAGCGCCTCGGTATACACCGCCTCTAAGGCCCCCAGGGCCCCCCAGGCGATGCCGTAGCGGGCCTGCGTGAGGCAGGAGAGCGGCCCCTTGAGGCCCTTCACCCCCGGCAGCATGGCGCTGGCCGGCACGCGCACGTCTTCCAGCACCAGCTCGCTGGTAACCGAGGCCCTTAGCGAGGCTTTGTGCTGAATCTTGTTGGCCCTGAAGCCCTTGGTATCGGTGGGCACGATAAAGCCGCGCACCACGCCCTCATCGTCCTTGGCCCAGATGAGGGCGATGTGGGCCAGGTTGCCGTTGGTAATCCACATCTTGGAGCCGTTCAACACGTAATCGCCGCCGTCGCGCCGGGCGCGGGTTTTCATGTTGCTGTCGGGGTCGCTGCCGCCGTCGGCCTCGGTCAGGCCGAAGCAGCCCACGTACTCGCCGGTGGCCAGCCTGGGCAGGTATTCGCGCTTCTGCTCCTCGGAGCCATAGGCCCAGATGGGGTACATCACCAGGCTGCTCTGCACGCTGCAAAAGCTGCGCAGGCCGGAGTCGATGCGCTCGAGCTCGTAGCCAATCACCCCGTAGGCGGCGGCGCTGGCCCCCATCCCGCCGTACTCGGTGGGGATGGTGGTGCCCAGAAAGCCCATCTCGCCGAACTTTCGGATCAGGTGCACCGGAAACTCGGCCTGCTCCCACCACTCGGCAATGTAGGGCAAAGCCTCGGCCTCGAGGAACTTTCGGGCGGCTTTTTGAATCTCGCGCTCTTCGGGGGTAAGCAGCTCGGCTACCTGGTAAAAGTCGAACATAGGAGACCTCGAGGGCCAATTCTACCGCAACCGCAGCGTGGTATTGTGGCATGGTGAAATCTCCAGATTCGCCTGTATCGAGGGAACCGCATGATCAAGTACATCGGCTCAAAACGGGCTTTGCTTCCCTGGATTATTGGAACCATCCAGTCCATTCACCAGCAAGCGCCCATCCGTAGGGTGGTGGATCTGTTTTCCGGCAGTGCTCGGGTGGGGCACGCCCTGAAGTCTGAAGGGTTTTATGTGATCAGCAACGACCTCATGAGCTATGCCCACGTGCTGGCCCAGGCCTTGGTCGAAGCCGACGCACGCACCTACAGCCGGGAGCGCGTTCAGCCCATCCTGGACAGGCTGCAATCCCTGCCCCCGCGCCGGGGCTGGTTTACCCAGGACTACTGCGAAAAGGCCCGCTATTTTCAGCCCAAAAACGGCGCGCGCATCGAGGCCATCCGCGAGGGGCTCGAGGCCGAGTCTGAAGGTGACCCCCTGCTGCGGGCCATCCTGCTCACCAGCCTGCTTTTAGCGGCCGACCGGGTAGACTCCACCACCGGCATCCAGATGGCCTACCTCAAGCGGTGGTCGCCCCGTTCGTACAACGACCTGCGCCTGGAGTACCCCCCCTTGCTTCCGGGGGAGGGCCAGGCCCTGCAGGGGGATGCGCTCGAGGTGGCTGCCCACCTGGAAGCCGACCTCTTCTACCTCGACCCCCCCTATAACCAGCATTCGTACCTGGGCAACTACCACGTCTGGGAGACCCTGGTGCGCTGGGACAGGCCCCAGACCTACGGCGTAGCCAACAAGCGCAAAGACGTACAGGAACGCAAAAGCCCCTTCAATTCCAAGCGCGAGGCCAGGGAAGCCATGCAAACCCTGCTAGGGCGCATCCAGGCCCAGCATCTGGTGGTCTCGTTCAACAACGAGGGGTTCTTTACCGCCGAGGAAATAGAGGAGATGCTCCGGCACTGGGGCTTCGTGCGCCGCCTCACCCGCCCCCACGTCCGCTATGTGGGGGCCCGCATCGGCATCTACAACCCCCAGGGCGAAAAAGTGGGCCAGATCTCGCACACCCAAAACCACGAGTACCTGTTTGTGGCGACCCACAGCCGGAGGGTGTACAGCGCCCTATCCGACCCCGCCGAGGCCCTTCAGCTATGGCCTTTCTAAGCTGGATTGGCACCCCAAGGTTCAGGGCAGGCGCATCTGCCGGGGTTCCGGCCCCCCAGCCCCTGGGATCTCGAGGCCTGCTGGACAGTCCTCGCGGTTGCAGTCCCGCTGGGCCAGACAGAGAACTTCACCTTTCGCCCATTCGGCGGTAGCCGAACCATAGCGCCAGCACCAGGGGAACCAGGGTCGCGGCGGCCACCATCAACAACCACAGGGGGCCCTCGCCACTGGCCAGGTAGTTGGCCTGGCGCTGGGTGATGGCCAGGTAGGCCGGGCGGCTGGCCAGCAGCACCAGAAACCCGGCGTGCAGGAGCATGAAGCCCATGTACAAAAACCCCCCCATCCCGATGGGCACCTCGGCGGGGTTGGCGGCGTCGAACTTGGGGAAGGCGGCCCCCAGCCCCACCCCCAAAGCTGCCGCCGTCAGGGCCGAGGCCAGGCCCAGCACCACCGATACCTGGGTGAGGTTGTCGTCCAGGCCAATCACCCGCGGCGAGAAGTAGCCCAGGGCCAGGCCCAGCGGCAGCAGGAAAAAGAGGGCCAGCCCAAAGCGGGTGAGCAGGATGGTGTGTTTGGCGACCGGGCCGGTTTGCAGCATCCAGTAGCCGGGGCCCTCGAGGCTCAAAAGCGGGTAGGCCAGCCGCACCCCCACCCCGCCAATCACGAAGCCCTGGAAGGCCAGGTGCAGGAAGCCCGCCACCACCTGAAAGCGGGTATCCCCCAGGGGCAGGTACTGCAGGCTGGTGGTATACAGGAGCACCAGCACCCCCACCAGGATGAGCTGGGCGGCCTGGTTGGCATCGCGGAAGAAGAGCCGCAGGTCGCGGGCCCACAGAGCGCCCACCCGGCTGTTCATCGCCCAGCGATCCAATAGGCCGGGGCGCACCAGGCCGCGCTCGCGCACCGTGCCCTCCAGGGCCCGTACCCAGCCTTGCTGGTAGGCATAGCCCGCGACCAGCCCCGCCAGGAGCAGCAGCCCCCCCGAGAGGGCCAGCAGGAGCCAGAACTGCGCTTCAAGCTCGCCCCGCACCAACCCCTTGAGGGCCTGCTGGGCCAGGGCCGAGGGCAGGAAGGGGGCGCTGGGGTCGCGGAAGGTCTGGAGGAAGCGGTCGAACTCCTCGGGGTTGGCGAAGTTGGTCTGCAGCAACACCTCGGGGCGTAAAGCCCGCAACAGAAAGATAAGCAGCCCACCCAGCACCGCGCCCAGGGCCGCGGCCCACTCCCGCGCCCGGCCCGCCGGGGCGAAGCGCACCAGCGGCAGGGCCAGCCCCACCCCCAGCACCACCGGAAAGGCGAACAGGGCCAGCATCAGCAGGGCAGCCCCCAGGAAGAAGATGGGCGGTGCGCCGTAGTGGGCACCATAGGCGAAGAGCACCGGCAGCACCAGCAGCATGGGCAGGAGGGCGGTGGTCACGAACACCTCGCCCACCTTGAACAAAAACACCCGGCTGGCTTTTTGCGGCAGGGTGAGGTGCAGGGGCAGGTCTTCCGAGGTGTAGAGGACGGCCACCGCGTTGGGCAGCGCCGAGAGTACCACCGCGCTCGAGAGCACCAGCAGCAGGCTGCCCAGGATGCGATCCACCAACACCTCGCGGGTGAAGGCCGCGGCCAGCCGGTTTACAAAGGTATTGCTGCCAAAGAGCTCGTTGGAGATGAAGTTCAGAAACCAGCTTGTGGCAGCCCAGGCCCCATAGGCCAGCACCGCCCCCAGCAGCAACCCCACCAGGGCCGAGGCCGGGGCCTGGCGGAACCCGTTCCACAGCAGCTGCAAGCGCAGGCGCAACATCCATCCACAGTCTAGACCACCCCGGCGGGGTGCTCGGTGCGTTTGCTGCCGGGTTGCGCTCAATCTGGCCCGGCTTTTGCGTTAGACTTTAGGCAAATGTTGGTCAGAGACGTAATGAATAGCCCGGTGCTAACCGTGGACGTTGCGGTGACCCTCGAGGCGGCCTACCACCTCATGCTGCAGCGCAACATCCGGCACATCCCCGTAACCCAGGAGGGCCGCCTGGTGGGGATGATCACCGACCGTGATATCCGGCTGGCCACCAGCCCTTTTGCCACCGGGGGCGCCCAGCCCATCGACACCCCGGTGGGGCGGGTGATGGCCCAGCCGGTGATAACGGGCGATCCCCTCGACCCGGTGGAGGAGGCCGCGCGGGTCATGCGCCAGCGCAAAATTGGGGCCCTGCCCATCCTGGAGGGTGAGGCCCTGGTGGGCATCGTGACCGGGATTGACCTGCTGGATGCGCTCCTGCGGCTGACCGGGGTGGAGAAGCCCAGCGGGCGGCTCGAGGTCTGCCTCGACGACCGGCCCGGCGAGCTGGCCCGCCTGAGCAGCGAGCTGGCCCAGCAGCACATCAACATCCACTCCCTGCTGACCTACCCCTGCGGCGAGGGCACCGTGACCACCGTGGTGCGGGTGGGCACCCTGGACACCCGCAGGATAGCTCGGGAGCTGCGCCAAAAAGGATTTGTGGTACAGTGGCCCCCCGAAATCCCCAGCAAGAGCTTATGAGCGTTCCGGTCGTCTACAGCCCCCAGTACCATCTCTATAACTTTGGGCCTCAGCACCCCTTCAGTCCGCTGCGCCTGGAGATGCTACTGGACTTGCTGGAACACCTGGGCCACCCGCTGCAGTTTGTCGAGCCTGCACAGGCCACCCGCGAGGAGGTGCGCAGTGTGCACCTGGAATCGTTTGTGCGCCGGGTGGAGGCCGCTGGAAGGGGTGAGCCTTTGCCCGACTTCGACCACTACGGCCTGGGAACCGCCGACACCCCCATCTTTCCCGGCATGGACGGGGCGGCCCGCTGGCTGGTGGGGGGCACGCTCACCGCAGCCCGGATGGTCTTTAGCGGGGCCGCCAAGGAAGTCTTGCAGCTTGGGGGCGGGCTGCACCACGCGCAAAAGGATCTGGCTTCGGGGTTTTGTGTCTACAACGACCTTTCGGTGGCGATTCGCTACCTGACCGAGCAGGGGTTGCGGGTGGCCTACATCGACATAGACGTGCACCACGGCGATGGGGTGCAGTGGATTCACTACGATGAGCCCAACGTGCTCACCTTCTCGATTCACGAGTCGGGGCGCTACCTCTATCCCGGCACCGGCCATACCCACGAGATCGGCAAGGCCCAGGGCACCGGACGCAAGCTGAACATACCCCTGGAGCCCTTTACCGAGGATGATTCTTACCTCGAGGTTCTGCAGATGGGCCTCGAGCCCGCCCTGCGCTGGTTCCGCCCGGACGTGCTGGTGGTGCAGTGCGGGGCCGATGCGCATTTTCAGGATCCGCTGGCCGAAATTCTGCTGACCACCCAGGCCTACGCCAAAATTTTCCCCCTGCTGCGGCAGTACGCCGCGGCCTTTGCCGGGGGGCGGGCGGTCTACACCCTGGGGGGCGGCTACAGCCTGGATGCCACCAGCCGCATCTGGGCCCTGCTCTACCTTACGCTGCAAGGCCTGCCCCTGCCCGATCACCTCCCCGAACCCTGGCTTAGGCGCTGGGGAACCCAGCTCGGGCACTTCCTGACCCATACCCTCTTCGACCCCGAAGGCGCCTACCCCGAGATTCCCCGCAAGGCCGAGATCGAGCGGCGCAACCGCCAGGTGACCGAGCGGATGCTCGAGTCGGTGCGGCCCTACTGGAGCTAAGGGGTTTGGGGGATGCTTCGCGCTAATATTAAACATCGAGGTGGGCGGGTGCATCTGCAACCGGGGCTGTACCAACACTACAAGGGCAAGTACTACTGGGTACACGGCCTGGCCCGCCACTCCGAGACCGAGGAGTGGTTTGTGGTCTACGAGACCCGCTACGGCGTGGAGCCCGAGACCCTGTGGGTGCGCCCGCTGGCGATGTTTTTGGAAGACGTGGAGGTAGATGGCCGGCGGGTACCCCGCTTCCGCTATGTGGGGGGAAGTGAACCCTGACCCTTTACGTGCGGCAGCCAAACCGATACCCTTACCCCTGTGCAGCGCATTTTCTGGCTGGCCTGGCGCGACCTGGTGCTGGAGTTTCGAGGGCGTACGGGCCTCCTTTCGGCGGTATTTTTTCTGGCGGTGATGCTTTTTATTTTAGCCATGGCCTTTGGCCCCAACCCCCAAGATCTGCGAAAAGCGGCCCCTGGGGTGTTGTGGGTGGCCCTGGCCTTTGCTGGCAGCTTGCTGGCGGGGCGGGCCTTTGGCCTCGAGGTCGAGGACGGTACCCTGGACGATCTGCTCCTCACCCCCGGTAGCCGGGAGTGGATTTACTTCGGCAAGCTGCTGTTTCAGTTTGCTCTAATGCTCCTGGTCGGGGTGGTGCTTTTGTCCCTGGCGGCGGGGTTATTCTATCTGCCGCTGCAGCACTGGGGCTGGTACCTGGTGGTGCTGCTGCTGGGTTCGCTGGGCTATGCGGCCATCTCCACCTTCTATGCTGGAATGCTGGCCCGCCTGCGGGGACGTGAGGTGCTTCTGCCGCTGCTGCTTTTTCCCCTGGTAATTCCGGTGGTGCTGGCTGCGGTGCGCTTTACCCAGGGCCTGGCCGAGGGGGTTCCGGTGGCCGAGCTTTTGGACTGGCTGCGCTTGTTGCTGGTCTTCGACGTGATTTATGTGACGGTGTGCGCGATGGTCTTCCCGTACATGCTCGAGGGGTAGGTTATGGCCGTTATTACTGCGAGTAAAGTGCCAGCTTACCCTACCGGGGTAATCTAGACGTGCTGGAGGGCGTGGTCAAATACCCCGGTTCGCCGATGATGTAACGTGGTTTACGGCGTTTAATCTATTTCAGTACAGAATACATATAGAAGACAAAGGAGAGGACTGGAATGCAACTCGCTCGCTCCAATCAAATCAACCGCTTGGATGGCCTGACCCTGGGCCTTTTAGGCCTGGGGGGGGTGGGTGCGGTGGTGGGATTTATCCTGGCTATGGGCTCCCCCCCCGACCAGAGCCAGGGCTTTGTGGCCCGTATCTTCCATATGCACGTTCCCACAGCCTGGATGGCCTATCTGGCTAGCTTCGGTGCGCTGGGCTACTCGGTAGCCTACCTGGTGCGGCGCAAAGCCCACCACGACCGGGTGGCCGCCGCTGTGGTGGAGGTGGGCCTCATTTTTATGGCCCTAGCGCTGATTACGGGCATGCTCTGGGCCCGGCCCACCTGGGGGGTGTACTGGGACTGGGAGCCCCGGCTCACCACCACCGCCATCCTGTTTGCCATCTATGTGGGGTACGTGGTGGTGCGGGGGGCCATCGAAGACCCCGAGCTCAGGGCCAAGGCCGCGGCGGGGGTGGCTATTCTGGGCTCGATTAATGTGCCCATCAGCTACATGTCGGTCAAGTGGTGGCGCAGCCTGCACCAGACCCAGTCCATCGACCTCACCACCGGCAAGATCAACGTGGACGCAGCCATCCTGATCCCCATGCTGGTGAACCTGGCGGCGTTTACGCTGCTGTTTATCGGGCTGGTGCGGCTCCGCGCTATTATTGCCGCCCGCGAAGCGGCCCGGGAGGAGGCCTGAGATGCCCGATAACCCCCTGTGGAACCCAGCCAACCCTTTTGTGATCTGGACATACGCGCTGGTGTACGCTTTGGTCTTTGGCTATCTGGGTTACCTCATCTGGCGCTACCAGAAAAACCGCTGAAGAGGCCTTTGAGGTGCGCATGAAACCAAAGTATGTTGTAGGACTGCTGCTGGTGGTGGGTGCCCTGGCCTACCTGATCTTTGGAGGCCTGGGCCAGAACCTGGTCTACTTCATCACCCCCAGCGAATACTTTCAGCAAGTAGACCGTTACCAGAACCGCCCGGTGCGGCTGGGTGGGCTGGTCAAGCCGGGTACGCTTGACTACAACCCCCAGACCCTCGAGCTGCGCTTTGTGGTGACCGATGGGGTCAAGGAGATTCCCATCCGCTCCTCGGGTACCACCCCACCGGCCCTCTTTGGTGAGAACCGGGGGGTGGTGGTGGAGGGCCGCTTTGAGGGCGAGACTTTTGTGAGCCAGAACCTGCTGGTCAAGCACTCCGAGACCTACCAGGCCCCCAAGGAGGGCTGGACGCCCGAGCAGGTGCGCAAGCTGATCGAGGAGACCCAGTGATGAAGGGGAGGTTCGCTTGACACCGGGTCTACTGGGTGGGGTCTCCCTTGTCGCCGCCCTGGTTCTTTCGGTGCTGGGCCTGGTGCTGGCGGTGCTGGCCTACAGCCTGCGGGATGGGCGCTACCTCGAGGCCGCCAAGCGCCTCTCGCTCCTCACCCTGCTGGCTGCCGCAACCAGTTTTGCCGCGCTCGAGTGGGCCATCCTCACCGACGACTTTAGCGTCTCCTACGTAGCCAACCACAGCTCGGCCAGCAACCCCCTGTGGGTCAAGCTGGTCACGCCCTGGGCAGCCCTGGAGGGCTCCATTCTGCTCTGGGCCCTGCTCCAGACCGCCTACACCTGGCTGGTGGGCCTGCGGGCCGGCCAGAGCCTGGATCTCTGGCGGGCCCCGGTGGCGCTGGGCACGCTCTTTGCGGTGCAGGTGTTCTTCTTCGCGGTGATGGTTTTTGTGGCCCACCCCTTCGATGCCGTGCCCAACCCGCCCCCCGATGGCCTTGGCACCAACCCCCTTTTGCAAAACCACTGGATGATGGCAGTGCACCCAGTTCTGATGTACCTGGGTTTTGTGGGGCTTTCGGTGCCGTTTGCCTACGCGGTGGCGGCCATGGTGGCCCGGCGCTACCAGAGCTGGATTTTCGAGACCCGCTGGTGGACGCTGGTGGCCTGGGGCTTCCTCACCGCGGCCATCTTCACCGGCAAGTGGTGGAGCTACGAGATCCTGGGCTGGGGGGGGTACTGGGCCTGGGATCCGGTGGAGAACGCCTCTCTCATCCCCTGGCTGCTGGCCACGGCCTTCCTTCACACCGCCCAGGTGCAGGAGCGCAAAGGGCTTTTTAAGGGCTGGAACTTCGCCTTCATCACCCTGGCTTTCGCGGCGACGGTCTTTGGCACCTTCCTGACCCGCTCGGGGGTGATTCAGTCGGTGCATGCCTTCGCCAGCGGGCCGGTGGGGGCCTGGTTCTTGGTGTTTTTGCTGGGGGTGCTGGCCTTGGGGCTGGGGCTTCTGGCCCGGGTTTCCTCCGAGATTCACGAGGCCGGCGAGGTGCGCTGGAGAAGCCGCGAGGGGGCCTTGCTGGCCGGGGCGCTGTTCTTCGGCACCTTTGCTTTTGTGGTGGTGCTGGGCACCCTGTGGCCGCTGGTGGTGGAGGCGGTGAGCGGGGCCAAGGTCTCGGTGGGGGCCCCCTTCTTCAACCAGGTCTCGGTGCCCCTGGGCATCTTCATGCTGCTCCTGATGGGCATCGGGCCGGTGCTGCCCTGGCGCAACACCCAGGCCGAGGTGGTGCGCCACCTGGCGGCCATGCTGCTGGCCCTGGGGGTGGGCACCCTGCTGGGCCTGGGGCTGGGCCTGAGCCTGGGTGTCTCGCTGGCCATTGGGCTTTTTGCCTACAACCTGACCGCCATCGGGCTGATGGTGGCCCAGGGGGTGCGGGCGCGCTCGAGGTCGCTCGGGATCCCGGCGGGGCAGGCCCTGTGGGAGCTGGCGGCCAGCCACAAGCGCCGCTTTGGCTCGCACATCGTGCACTTCGGGGTGGCGCTGGCCGCCCTGACCATCGCCTTCAGCCAGACCTACCGGGTGACCGAGCAGAAGACCCTCCAGGTAGGGGAGACCTGGCAGACCCGGGGCCTGGAGATCCGCCTGCTTTCCATCGGTGCGCGGGAGGAGGCCAACCGCTTCGCGGCCATTGCGCCCCTCGAGGTGCGCTCCACCAGCCGCGAGGGCTGGGGGGCCGATGGGCGCTACGAGACCCGGCTCAACTTCTACCCGCAGATGAGCTCGCCGCTGGCTACGCCGGTGGTCCGATACTCCCTGTACAACGACTACTACTTCGTCCTGATGCAGTTCGACCAGGAAAAAGGCCAGTGGGCGACCATCAAACTGATCGTTACCCCTATGGTGTTGTGGCTGTGGGTGGCCGGTTTGATCATCGTGCTGGGTACGCTCTATATCCTCTGGCCGGCGGGGGCCAGGGTAACCAGCCGGCAGGCATCCCCCATGGCGGGGGACTGATACCGGTGCGAGGAGAGGGGGGCTGTGCTTAGATTCTGGCCGATTTGGGTGTTGCTGCTGGGGGGGCTGTTCTACTGGGGCCTGCAGCGCCCCGACAAGAGCGAGCTGAAGTCGGTGCTGGTGGGGAAGCCGGCGCCCAGCTTTAGCCTGCCGCTTCTAGCGCCTTACCGGGCCCAGTACGGGGCCGAGATGGGGATCCGCGAAGGCCTGGGTAAGCCGGTGCTGCTCAACATCTGGGCCAGCTGGTGCATCCCCTGCCGCAGCGAGGCCCCGCTCCTGGAGCGCTTCCACCAGCAGTACAAAGACCAGGTGCTCATCCTGGGGGTTAATGTGCAGGACAGCGAGGCCGAGGCCCTGAAATTTGTCCAGGAGTATGGCCTGACCTTCCCCAGCGTCTACGATGCGCGCGGGCGCATCGGCATCGAGTACGGCTACTACGGCGTGCCCGAGACCTTTGTGATAGACCGCCACGGGGTGGTGCTGGCCCGGCATGCCGGCGAGCTGAGCGAGGCGCAGCTGCGGGGCTATATCGAGCAGGTGTTGCGATGAGGATGAAGCGAGCGATTACCTGGTGGGTAGGCGGGCTCTTGCTGCTGGCCTGGGCCCTGGCCCAGCCCAGCCCCAACACCCCACCCCCGGATTTTTCGCCCGAGGTGTTCAGAATTGCCGGCCAGTTGCGCTGCCCGGTCTGCCAGGGGGAGTCGGCGGCGGAGTCCAACGCCGGCATTGCCGTGGAGATGCGCCGCATCATCGCCGAGCAACTGGCCCAGGGCAAAAGCGAGGCCGAGATCCGGGCCTTTTTTGTAGAGCGCTACGGCGACTGGATTCTCTACGAGCCGCCCGCCCGCGGCCTCACCCTGTGGGTCTGGCTCTCGCCCCTCCTTGGGCTGGGCCTGCTGGGCTTTGGCCTGTGGCGCTACCTGGCGCGGGTGCGGGCTCGAGCCCTTACCGCTGCCTCCGAGGTCTCCGAGGAAGAGATGGCCCGTCTCGAGGCCGAGCTGCAATCCCCCGAGCGACAACCATGATGTTGGCCTACCTGATCCTTGCCCTGCTCTTTGTACTGGCCCTGGCCTATGCCCTCTGGCCCTTTTTCCGCACCCCGGCCCAGCCCTTTCCCGAGAGCCCCCGGCCCGAGGAGCTGCGAGCCGAGCTCGAGGTGCTCAAATCGCTGGCCCGGGAGGCCGAAGGGGAGGAGCGCAAGCGCCTCCTGGCCCAGGCGGTGCGCCTCGAGCGCCAACTGGCCGAGCTGGGCCAGGAAAACCCCACCCCGCGCCGCCTGAGCCCGCTCACGCTGGGGGCCGTGACCCTGGGCCTGCTGGCCCTGGGGGTGGGGCTGTGGGCCTACACGGTGCCGCGCCTGCCGGGCGAGACCATCATCACCAGCCGGGGCGAGGCCCGCGAGCTGGGCCGCCTGCAACGCCGGGCCGAGCAGAGCGGCCAGGCCGCCGACTGGCTGGCCTACGCCAACAAAGCCTACGAGCTGCAGGACTTCGAGCGGGCCGTGCGGGGCTACCTGAAGGTGATCGAGCTCGAGCCCCGCAACGCCACCGCCGTGCGCCGGATCGGCATCCTGCTCTTCATGAGCGGCCGGCCCGAGGAGGGGGCCCAGGCCCTCGAGCTCGCGGTGCGGGCCGAGCCTGAGGTGCCCGAGGGCTGGCTGTTTCTGGGGAACGCCTACTTTCAACTGGGCCGCCCGGCCCAGGCCATTGCGGCCTGGGAGGGCTACCTGAAGGCCGGCGGCGAGGCCCGGGAGCAGGTGCAGAACCTGATCCAGACTGCTAAAAACCAGCTTGGCGCCACCTCCTTGGGGCAGCAGGTCTACCTGGCCCGGTGCGCGGCCTGCCACGGGGCCCAGGCCCAGGGGGGTACGGGGCCGCGCCTGCAGGGCAACCCCATCCGCAAGGTGCCGGAGGCGGTGCGGGAGATTGTCCTCAAGGGCCGGGGCCAGATGCCGGCGGTGGCCCTGAACGAGGCCGAGATGCAGGCTTTGTTGCAGTACCTGGGGGGGCTGTAGAGGGTCTATGGACAAGCCCAACCCGCAAAACCTGCGCCGCATCAACCGGCGGGATTTGCTTTGGATTGTTCCGAGCGCCATCACCACCGGCTTTTTTGGCTGGCTGGCCTGGCGTACCTACCTCATCCACTTCACCAAAGCCGGTGTGAGTGAGCCTGTCTGGCGCGAGGGGCCTCGCCGGGCGGTGGCTACTTTGGATGAGCTGGCGGCCCCCTGGCATTTCAAGTACTTCGATTACGAGTACAGCGGCAGCCCCCTCAAGGCCGTGGTCTTCCGGCTTCCGCAACCGGTGGTGGGGGGCCTCACGGTAGGGGAGGCCCACTTTCTGGCCCTGTCGCGCATCTGCACCCACCAGGGCTGTGTGGTCAACTACGTGGACAACCCCGAGCTGGGCTCCATCGCCTACAACTACCGCACCGACCACCCCTTCCTGGGCTGCCCCTGCCACTTTGGGGCCTACGAGCCTTTGCAAGGGGGCAAGGCGGTGTACGGCCCGCCCCGCTTCCCGTTGCCCCGCCTGCGCCTCGAGGAGGAGAACGGGGTGCTCTATGCCACCGGCTACGAGACCCCCTTCCGCCCGCTCGAGCCGGGTTAGCCCGGTATCACCCGCACAAACTTATCCTTGCCGCGTTGCAGCACCACGGGCTGGCTCAGCACCACCTCCAGCTTGGGGTCAGTGAGCACCGCACCGTCGAGCCGCAGGCCTTTTTGCTCGATCAGCCGCCGGGCCTCGCCGTTGGAGGCGGTCAGGCCGGCCAGGGTGAAGAGCTTTACCACGGCAATTTTGCCCTCTTGCAGCTCGCCGGGGTGCAGGGTCACTTCGGGCATCTCGTCGGGGATGCCCCCGTGGGCGATCTCGTAGTAGCGGGCCTCGGCCTGCTGTACCACCGGCGCGCCGCCCTGGTCGTGCCCGTGGGCTTCCCAGCTATACCCCAGCGACTCGTACAGGGCTTTGTCCAGTCGGGCGGGAATCAGCGGCTGGGCGTAGGCCCCGGTGAGCAGCCGGGCCAGCACCCGGTGGGCGCCCACCGGCCCGCCTTGCTCCAGCACCTCTTGAATTTCTTCCGGCGCAAGGTCGGTGCAGAGTTCGAAGTAGGTCGGCAGGTAGGGGTCTTCCACCTTCATCAGCTTGCGGAAGATCTCGCTGGGCTCCTCGGTGATGCCGATGTAGTTGTCGTAGCTTTTGGACATCTTCTGCCCGTCGCCCCCCACCAGAAGCGGCATCAGGAAGGCCACCTGCTTTTCCAGGCCATAGGCCGCCTGCACCTCGCGCCCTACCAGCAGGTTGAACTTCTGGTCGGTGCCGCCCATCTCCACATCGCAGGCGATGGGCACCGAGTCGTAGCCCTGGGCAAAGGGATAGAGGAACTCGTGGATGGAGATGGGCACCCCCTCGGTGTAGCGCTTTTTGAAGTCTTCGCGCTCGAGCATCTGGGCCACGGTCAAAAGCGAGGTGAGCCGGATGACCTCTTTGAAGCCCAGGTTTTCCAGCCACTCCGAGTTGTAGCGCAGCTCGAAGCGCGCGGGGTCGTTGGTGATCAGGATCTTCCCCACCTGCTCCACGTAGCTTTTGGCGTTGGCCCGGGTTTCTTCCAGGGTGAGGGGTGGGCGGGTCTTGCTGCGGCCCGAGGGGTCGCCGATCATGGCGGTAAAGTCGCCGATGATGAGAACGACCTTGTGGCCGAGCTCCTGGAACTGCCGCATCTTGCGCAGCACCACGGCATGGCCGATGTGAATGTCGGGCCGGGTGGGGTCGAGGCCTAGCTTAACTGTGAGCTTTTTCCCCGACTGCAACTTTTTGAGTAAGTCTTCCTGGGGGATGATCTCCACCGCCCCCATCCGCAGCAGGCTGAATGCTTCCTCCGCCGTCATGCCCTCAAGTATACCGATTTGACCGGGGCTGACAGGCTGGGCGTGAGCGGTGTGCTCGAGCCAATCCGGGCTTGGCTTATACTTGAACCGTGCGAACACTTCTAATTCTGGCGCTCATTGCCGGTGGGGTGTACTTTTACGCGGAGCGCTTCGGTCTTGCGGTGGGCTACGCGCCTTTTACCCCGGTTTTTTACTGGAACTACAGTGGCGAGGTGCGCAACCAGGTACGGGCCACGGGCATCCGGGCCTTTGTCAAGGTGACGGTGAGCGGTGAGCTGCGGCAGGGGAGCTTCGAGGTGGAGATTCGCCGCTCGGGGCAGAACAATCCGGGCCTGGTCAAGCGCTACCGGGGCCGCTTCTCCGAGGAAATACGCTACCCGGTTGAGGCCAATTTGTACGATGTTATTTTCCGCATAAAGGATGCGCGGGGCCAGGTGCGCATGGACTGGGTGGCGACCCGCAACGAGTTTTAGGGTCTAGGCACGGAAGCGGGCCTTATGCTAGACTTGTGAGCGGTTTGCCTCGAGGCTGCTCTTTCGCCATTGGTGCGAACGCGGTAGCCCCCCAATTGGGCAATATTGGAGAACTATGGCACAGAAAAAAACTGCACGCAATCCCTCGGCCATGAAGCGCCACCGCCAGTCGCTCAAGCGTCGGGCTCGCAACAAGTCCAAGATGTCGGCCATCAAGACCGTTAGCAAGAAAGCGGTGGCTTTGGCTAAAGAAGGCAACGCCAGCGAGGCAGTGCGGGTTATGCGCTATGCCGAAAGCCTGATTGACAAGGCCGCCAAGGGCTCGACCCTGCACAAGAACGCGGCCAGCCGGCGCAAGTCCCGCCTGATGAGCAAAGTGCACCAGCTTCTGAGCGGAGCTAAAGCCTAGGAGTACAGCATGGGCAAAGGTGACCGTCGTACCCGTCGCGGCAAAATTTTCCGTGGGACTTACGGCAAATACCGTCCCCGCAAGAAGTAACATCCGTTGCGGTGTTTTGCCGGAGGGGATTCCTCCGGTTTTTTGTGCCTACCCCAGGCCGGCCTGGTGGGCCTGCCAGGCTTCCCGGGCGGCCTCGAGGGCCTGCCTTAGCTGGGTCTCGAGCTGCTTTTTATAGAGCGCGGCCCCCCGGCCCCCTTCGGACTCGTAGGTGGCTAGGTAGCGCAGGGTGAAGCTCAGGTCGCCCACCCGACCGAAGACCTCCTGCAGCTGCTTGATGGGCTGGCTCTCCTGCCCGAGCCACTCCCTGGCGTAGCGCAGCCGCCGCAGGGCCCGGCGCAGGGCGTGCAGGCTCTCGAGGCTTTCTTGGTAACGCCACTCCTCGGCTTTTCCTTCAACCTGGTGAAAAAAGCGTTTGAGCCGGGCTTGGGCCAGCGTGGTATCCAGCGGGGGCAGGTTGGAAAGGGCTTGCAGCAATCCGGCCAGCCGGGGTGTCTCCAGCAGGGGTTCAAAGCGGGCTCGAGCCTCTTTGAGCCTGGACGCGGCCCATCTGCGGAACGCTTTGGGTAGGCGGTTATTTTGAAGCAGCACCTCGAGGTCGCGCACCTCCCCGGCTGCCCGCACCAGCCAGGCCAGGTCATCCTCCAACACCCGCAGCCCGGCCAGCCGTAGCCACACCCGCAGCCGCCGTACCGCCACCCGCACCTGGTGCACGCCCTCGGGGTCACGGCCCTCTTTGGCGATGGGCAGGTGCTCCCGCAGGTGCTGCAGCCAGCGATCTAAGCCAATGGTCGACATGCCATCAGCCTAGCACCTGCACGCTGCCGGGGAGGCTTACCTCAACCCAAGCTGGCGGCCTCAGTCCTTCAGGCCGTCCAATAGCTTTGATAGCTCGGCGCCCAGCCTGCTCTGGGCTCTGGTCTGGTGGCCGCAGTCTACTTCGTTGAGGTTGGCCCCACAGACCGGGCACAGGCCTTTGCAGTCTTCTTTGCACAGCACGGTGTAGGGCAGCTCGAGGGCAAAAGCCTCGCTCAACAGGGGCTCTAAGTCCAGGTCGGGATGACCAAAAAGCAGGATTTCCTCTTCATTTTCCTCGATGGCCTCGAGGTGCGCCAAGCCCGATTGATAGCGAAGCAGATACTGAAAATGGGCCCGCACGGCTGCGGGGGTTGGGGCAAGGCAGCGGCGGCACTCCATCAGGGCGTTGCCGGCAATTTCGCCTGAAAGCCAGAAATCCACCCCTCCCTCCCCCTCCATCTTGGCAACGCTGACCTTCCAGACCGCCGGGCCTACCAGCGGGATGCGCTCGTTGGGCAGGGCGATGTAATCCCAGATTTCATCTCTAGCAGTGGTGCTGCCACCCTCGCGGATCAGCCGCGAGAGATTGATGCTTGGTATTGGACGTTGCTTCATCTTTACCCAATGCTTGCGCCTTAGGCGTAGCTCTTCATATTAGCCTCGAGGAGGCTTGGGGTCAATGGGCCTGCGCGAACGGTAGACTGTGTGGGTATGAAGGATATTGGTATCTTGGGCGTTCCGATGGACTTGGGTCAAGGGCGGCGCGGGGTGGATATGGGGCCCAGCGCCATGCGCTATGGGCGTTTGCAGGAGGTGCTCGAGGGCCTGGGCCACCGGGTGCACGACTACGGCGATGTGCGGGTGCCGGTGGTCGAGAGCCTGCGCCACACCCAGCAGGAACCGGGGGGGATGGGCTACCTCGAGGCCATTCGCACGGTCTGTTTGGATACCATAGCTGCCATCGATCAGATGCCCGCCGAGGTGTTTCCAATTGTGCTGGGAGGCGACCACTCCATCGCCATGGGCTCGGTTACGGGGGCCAGCCGGGGGGAGCGCATCGGGGTGATCTGGGTGGATGCCCACGCCGACTTCAACACCCCCGAGACCAGCCCCAGCGGCAACATCCACGGGATGCCCCTGGCCCACCTGTGTGGCTTGGGCGACCCGCGTCTGGTGCACCTGGGCCGCCCTGGGGCTAAGGTGCGGCCCGAGGACGTGGTGCTAATTGGCATTCGTAGTCTGGATCCGGGCGAGGTTCAACTCTTACGCGAGCGTGGGGTTATGGTCTATACCATGAAGGAGGTGGATATACAGGGAATTCCGGCCATTGCCCAGCAGGTCGCCGCCAAGTTCAAGGGTTTTTCCAGGGTGCATGTCTCGCTGGATGCCGACGTGCTCGATCCGGAGATAGCCCCGGGGGTTGGAACCCCGGTTCCTGGCGGGCTGACCTACCGCGAAGCACACCTTCTGATGGAACTGCTGGCCGATGCAAAAATTGTTACCAGCCTCGATATGGTTGAGGTGAACCCCATTCTGGATATCGCCAACCGCACTGCCAAGATAATGGTGGAACTGGCTAGCAGCCTGTTGGGAAAGAAAATCTACTGATGACCCGGTGCGGGCTGGCTTGATACAATCCTCGGGTGTTGGTCATTCCTGCGGTGGATATCCAGTCTGGACGGGCCGTCCGGCTTTATGAGGGCGACCCCAACCAGGAAACCGTCTACTACGAAAACCCGGTGGAGGCCGCCCTGCACTGGCAAAAGCAAGGGGCCCGGATGCTGCACCTGGTTGACCTGGACGCGGCGACGGGTCGGGGGAACAACCGTGCGGTGTTGCGCGAGGTGGCTGCCTCTATCGATATCCCGTTTGAGGTGGGCGGCGGCATCCGCAGCCTGGGGGTGGCCCGGGAAATCCTGGCCCTGGGGGCCAGCCGGGTGGTGGTGGGTACCATAGCGGTAAAGGCCCCAGAGGTGTTGGGCCAGATGCTCCATGATTTCGGCCCCGAGCGGGTGGTGGTGAGCCTGGACGCCCGGGGGCTGGAGGTGGTGGTCTCGGGCTGGGCTGAGGGCACCCGCCTGATGGTGCAGGAACTGGGCCCGCGGGTATGGGAGATGGGCGTTCGTACCCTGATCTACACCGATGTGCGGCGGGACGGAACCCTGGCGGGGCTGGATCTCGAGGTGGTGCGGGTGGTGCGCGCTGCCTGGCCCGGCTTTCTGATCGCCGGAGGGGGTATCGCTTCGGATGCCGATTTACATGGACTGCAAGCCCTGGGTGTGGAGGGGGCCATTACCGGCAAGGCCCTCTACGAAGGGCGGATCAGCCTGTCGTCCTGGGTGAAGTAATACCGGCGACCGAAGGGATACGCTTTCTTCGCCGAGCGTGGCGAGGGGTGTGCCCTAGGATGCCAAAAGATAGCCTCTGGAATCCGGTACAAAGCGAGGGTCGCTTGATGAGGAAGGCTGTCCCGCAACACCTGCGGCCGCGTTTGTAAGCCCGCCCTGGCGCCACTCAACAAGCCTCAGCCTGCAGGGGTCGGCTGATCCGATGGGTCGATCTGCCTGCGTATAAACTCGATCCCTACTCGATGGCAAAACTCACCGAAGGTTTCATTTTCCCGTCGCTGCTGCCGGTAGGCCATCAGGGCGGGCTCGAGGCGGGCGGCTATATCCTCGCGCTTGACGTTGTCCAGGTACACCTCGCCGAGCCGATCCCCCAGGGGGCTGCCGCCCAGGTATATGGTGTACGAGTTGAGGCTTCGGCCCACCAGGCCAATTTCAGCGGTATAGGGGCGGGCGCAGCCGTTGGGGCAGCCGGTCATGCGCACATGCGGAACGGGGCCGGTTTGCAGATCCAGTCTGGAGAGCAGGGCGTCAATCTCGCGGATCACCTGGGGCATAACCCGCTCGCTTTCGGTAATAGCCAGGCCGCAGGTGGGCAAGGCCGGGCATGCCATGGCTTGCTGCACCACCAGGGGGATGCTCCCAGGTAGTTCCACACCGTGCTCGCGCAGGATGGCCTCGAGGGTAGCCTGATCGCTCGGCCGGATGTTGGTGAACAGGATGTTTTGCTGAGGGGTAAGGCGTATTTCCGGGTTGAGGCGCCTGACCACCTCGCGGATGGCTACGCGAAGGTGATCCTTGACCCGCCCGTTTTCCACAAAAAGCCCGAAGAAAAGCTGCCCATCGCCCTGCTCATGCCAGCCCAGGTGGTCGTCGGCGCACTGCCAGGTGAGGGGCTGGGCCTCGGGCAGGCTGTAGCCCACGTAGCGCTCAACCTCGGCCTTAAAGCGCTCCAGGCCCCAGGCCTCCACCAGGTATTTCATGCGGGCCAGTTTGCGCTCGTCGCGCCGGCCATGATCGCGCTGAACCCGGACAATGGCCTCCACCACCTCAAACAGCTGCTCGGGTTTGATGGTGGTGAGGGGTTTGGCCAGCACCGGATGGGTATCCTTAGCCCCGTGGCTCTGCCCCAGCCCACCGCCTACCAGGAGGGTGAATCCCTTTAGCACATCCTTTTCAAGCCAGGGCACTATGCCGATATCCTGGGTATAGACGTCCACGCAGTTGTCGCCAGGGAAAGCAAAGGCGATCTTAAACTTGCGCGGGAGATAGGTCTGGCCGTACAGGGGTTCGACTTCTTCTTCCAGGCTGGCGGCCTTTTCGCCATCCAGCCAGATCTCGTAGTAAGCGCGGCTCCTGGGCTTGAGCCGGTCGGACAGGGCTTTGGCATACTGCGATATCTCCGCTCTTTGGCGGTCTGAAAAGGGAGCGGGGCAGGCCACCACATTGCGCACCACGTCCCCACAGGCCGATAGGCTGGTTAGGAGATGCTGATTAAGCACCTGGATCAGGGGTTTCAGACCCCCCTTGCGCACACCGTGAAACTGGATGGCCTGGCGGGTGGTGATGCGTAAGGTGGCGTTTCCGAGCTGGTCTGCCAGACGGTCGAGGGCTAGATACTGCTCGGGTTGCAGCACACCGCCGGGTATGGCGACCCGGATCATAAAAGAGTAATCGGGCCCCAGGCCCTGGGCCTTGCGGGCCTTGCGCACGTCGCGGTCGTCTTGCTGGTAGATGCCGTGAAACTTGAGGATCTGGTAGCCTTCTTCGCTGAAGTGGTCGCTGGGGCTGTTGAGCTCGAGATCCACCGGCCCGCGCAGGTTGCGGCTGGCCAGCTTGATGCTTTCTACCTTGGAGATTTTAGATTGCGGCGACATACTCCTCCTTCGTTTTGCGCAGCCTTTGGTGAACCCCTACCACCGCCCCTTGCACCCAGACCGCAGGGGCCTGCACCTCTACCCGGCCCTGGGCGATGCTCTGCAGATCCGTGAGCAAAAGGCGCTCGCTGGGGGTGGTTCCGTTTTCGATGAAGGCCGCCGGCTCCTGGGGCGGCCGTCCGGCCCGGATAAGGGCTCGAGCCAGCTCTACGCGCCGCTCGACGCCCATGAGAATGACCAAGGTATCCACCCGCGCATAGGCAGCCAGGTTGGGGGCGGCCCCCTCTTGGATCTGCCCGGAGATGACGGCAAAGCCGCTGGCCAGGCCCCGCATGGTAAGAGGGATGCCCCACAGCCCCGGTAGAGCCACAGCAGAGCTAAGGCCGGGCACCAGCTCGACCGGGAGGCCTGCTTGAGCCAGGTGGAGCCATTCCTCCGCCCCACGCCCAAAAACCATGGGATCCCCCCCCTTGAGCCGCACGACCTTGCGCCCGGCCCGTGCGTGGGATAGGAGCAGCTGCAAAATCTGTTGCTGTTTATCCTGCTCACCCTTGGTTTTGCCCACATAGATGAGCTCAGCCTGGGGGTTGACCAGAGCCAGCACCTCCGGGCTTACCAGGCGGTCGTAGAGAACCACCTCGGCTTCCTGCAGAACCCGGGCGGCCCGCAGGGTCAAAAGATCGGCGCTGCCGGGCCCGGCCCCCACCAGGTAAACTGGACTCATACCACCTCCACGCTAGGGGTTGGTTTGCCCATCTGCCGAACGGAGTTTGGATCGTACAGGGATTGTAAAAGAACCGCTCGAGCCCGCTCGTGCTCGCCCAGGAAAATCAGATCCAGTGCCTCACTGTCAATCATGCGATACCAGGCGGCCTTACGGGCCTCGAAGCTATGGGGATAGGCCTGTTTGACCAGGGGGCGGAAAGAGCGCAGCAGCTCCAGGTATTCGGCATACTCGGGGCCGTACTCGGCGGCCAGGCGCTCCCTGATGCGCACGGCCAAGGCCGGGGCAACGCCGCTGGTAGAGACGGCCAGCACCAGATCGCCCTGGCGGTGTACCGAAGGCAGGATGAAGTCGCAGTGGGGGGGATCGTCGACCGCATTGAGCCAGACGCCGCGCTCCCTTGCCTCCTGGGCGATGATTGAGTTGAGGCTCGGATCCACCGGATGGGAAAAGCACAGCACGAAGCCGGCCAGATCCCCGTAGGTGTAGCTGCGTTGCTGCCACTCGAGCCGCCCCTGGCGAAGGGCCTCTTCCAGTTCGGGGTGATGCAGAGGCGAGATCAGGCGAACCCAGGCCCCCTGCTCCAAAAGCTTTTGTACCTTGCTGGCCGTCTCCAGGCCTCCCCCGATGAAGAGCACTTTTTTGCCTTGCAGATTGAGCATTACCGGATACACATCTCACCTCGCCAGGGCGGGTATGCCGCGCAGAATCAGGTGCGAACCAATCAGCATCAGCCAGAGCAAAAGGCCTATTCTAAAAGGCCGCTGGTTGACCCGCTGGCCCAGCCAGGCCCCCAGCAAAGAGCCGAGCAAACCACCGCAGGCCAGCTTGGCCAGCAGCAGCCCGTCGGTCTGGCCCAGCGCTGCGTGCAGCCCACCGGCAAAAGCGGATAGCCCAAGGCCAAACCAGAGATCTGTACCCACGATCTGCCTGGGGGGCAGGCGGGTTCCGCTCATCAGCAGCAAAATACCCAGGGCCCCGGCCCCTGCCGAGGAAAAGCCCACCTCCAGGCCGATGAAGGCGGCGATGGCCACGATCCACTGGGGGGCCAGGGGCCGAGGGGGTAGCCTCTTAAGGGTGATGGCCAGGTTGATGATCGCCACGAGCAAAATAATCAAGCCTATGCCGACCAGCACCGCCTCTTTGTGAACCTTTAGGGAGTGCAGCAGCAGGCTGCCGGCCGCGGCGGCTGGCAGCCCGCCGATTAGCAAAAGGCGCAGGGCTTGCCAGTTGACCCCTTGTTTTTGCCAGTAAACCCACCCGGCGGGAATCTTTGCCAGCATAGAGAAAAGCAGCGCTGTGCCAACGGCAACCTCGGGTGGAACCCCCAGGGCCAGGATCAGCAGCGGGGTGGTGAGGGTGCCCCCGCCGACCCCGGTCAGGCCGATGCACAGGGCGATGACGAAACCTATGACAACCTCGAGCATCCAACTTACCTCCAGCCTGGTAGCTGCCTGGATATATACCGGTGAGGGGTTTGAGTAGAGACCCCCGGATATCTGAGAAGCCGAGACCTCCCCAGAGCCTTAGCGATGTTCTACAGCCTTGGCCTGATAAGCGGAGCGTAGCACCGCCGCCACCTCCGGCCGGGTAAACTCCGCAGGCAGCGGGGCCCCTGCGCGCAGCAGCTCGCGCACGCGGGTGCCGGAGAGCACCAGGTGGTGCTGGCTGTCGTGGGGGCAGGTGCGGGGCGTGACGATGGCCTGGCAGGCCCGGCAGTAGAAAGAGTGCTCAAACTTGACTATCTGAATGCCGATCTCCTCGGGCCTGAAGGCCGAGAAAATTTCCTGGGCTTCGTAGGGGCCATAGTACTGGCCGACGCCGGCATGGTCGCGGCCCACAATGAAATGGGTGCAGCCGTAATTTTTTCGGCTGATGGCATGCAAGACCGCTTCGCGGGGCCCCGCGTAGCGCATGGCTGCCGGATAGACCCCCAGCAGAACCCGTTCCTTGGGGTAGTAGTGCTCCAGGAGCACCTTATAGGCCTCCATGCGCACAGAAGCCGGGACATCGTCGGCCTTGGTGGCACCGACCAGGGGGTTGAGGAACAGCCCGTCGAGCTGTTCCAGGGCTACTTTGTGCAGGTATTCGTGGGCCCGGTGGATGGGGTTGCGGGTCTGAAAAGCGACCACCGTTTTCCAGCCCCGTTGGGCAAAAATGCGCCGTGTCTCGCGGGGGGTGTAGTGGTGCTCGGGGAAGGGCCCCCGATCCAGGTGCAACAAATACACGCCCCCGGCCAGGTAGACCTCGCCTCGAGCCAGCAAAGCCGCCACCCCGGGGTGGGCGGGGTTGGCGGTGCGGTAGACCGCCAGGGCTTCCTGCCTTTTGTCGGGCTGATACTGCTCCTCTACCTCGAGCAGGCCCACCGTTTTCCCATTCCAGACCAGGCGCACGCGCCGGCGGTACAGAACGGCCTGCGAGCGCGGGACGGCCAGGGTGATGGGAATGCTCCAGGGCAGGCCACCAGAGAGCCGCATCTCCTCCAGCACGCGCCGGTAATCGGCCTCCCCCATGAACCCCTGCAGGGGCGAGTAGACCCCGGTGGCGATCAGCTCCAGGTCGGCGTAGCCCTGGGCGTCTAGCTCGAGGGCCGGAAGGTGGGCGAACTCTTGTGGATCCGCCTCCAACACGCGTTCAACCAGGGTGCCCCCGTGCGGTGATGGTAAGCTTACAACATTTGTAAGTTTTTCAGCCATAAAAAAACTCCTACAAAGCTTGTTCACCCTGCCACAGGCCGCACTCGGTTTTGCCCCGGCCTGCCCAGCGGCCGGCCCGGGCCTCCTCGCCGGGGCGCACGGCGCGGGTGCAGGGCCAGCAACCGATGCTGAGAAAGCCCGACCAGTACAGAGGGTTGACGAAAAGCTGGTGCGTTTGTGCGAAGGCCTCGAGCTGGGCGCGATGCCAGTAGGCCAGCGGGTTGATGCGCAGCCGCTGGCCGGGCTCCAGAAACCCCAGCCCCTGGCGGGTGGGGGCCTGATCCCGGCTGCGGGCGTTTAGCAGCGCCGAGGGGTTTTTTTCCGAAAGGTAGGCGCGCAAGGGGGCCACTTTGCGCACGTTGCAGCAGCCGTCGGGGTCGCTGCGGAAGCGCTCCTCTCCCCAGGGGTCGGGCGGCAGCCCGGCGCTGAGGGTCACAAAGCGCATCTGTGGGTAGCGGGCCGAGAGGCGGTCGCGGGTCTCGAGGGTTTCCGGGAAATGATAGCCGGTGTCCACAAACACCACCTCACCGGTATAGCCGGCCTGCGCGGCCAGCTCGAGCAGCACCACCCCATTGAGGTTGAAGGCGCTGGTGATGATAAGGTCGGGGTAGTGCTCCAGGGCCCACTGGATGACCTCGAGGGGCGGGGTCTGGGGGTTCCAGTGCTCAGGGATCACCGCCTGCCCACCTCCCTAACACCCAAAGGGGCCAGGGCTGCCAGCAGACGGTCGAGGCACTCCTGCAGGCTCATCTGATCGGTGCGCAGGTGCAAATCGGGGTTCAGAGGGGGCTCGTAAGGGTCTGAAATCCCGGTAAAGTGCGCTATCTCGCCGCGCAGGGCCCGGGCGTACAGGCCCTTTACGTCCCTCTGGATCAGCACCTCCAGGGGTGCGTCCACGTAGACCTCGAGCTTCCTGGGGGCTTCGGCCAGCACGGCTTCGCGGGTAGAACGGTAGGGGCTGATGGCGCTTACCAGCACCAGCACCCCATGTTTGGCCAGCAGGTTGGCCACATAACCGATGCGGCGGATGTTGGTATCGCGGTCTTCTCGGCTAAAGCCCAGGCCTTTCGATAAATGCTCCCGCACCACATCGCCATCGAGATGCTCCACCGGGTATCCGGCTTCGTATAAGAGCACCTCCAGGGCCCGGGCCAGGGTGGTTTTACCGGCTCCAGAAAGCCCGGTGAACCAGATGACAGCCCCCGATGCAAGCGATGGCTTGCGGTGCTGCCCTCCGGGTCTCCTGCTGCTGGCTGGAGCGGAATAACCTGTGGTGTGGCTTGAGGAGATGGCGCTCGAGTTTTCCAAGATATTCAAACCCCCTTATCTTTCCCAGCACAGAGGCCGGGCCGGAATTGGCACCTTGCCTTTGGCAGGTTGCCGCAGCTTCATCGGGCCGTTCCCGTCGGGCAGTTGCCCTGTCCGCTGCTCTGGATAAGGCCTAGAGCCTTGATACCAGGCACGGCCGCCTGGTGAAGGGTAGGCTAGCATAAGTTACAACTTTTGTAAACTAATCGAGCGTTCGACCCCCTCGGGGTTCAGGAGGGGTTTGCACGGGCCAGGGCGCTTTTCTCACCCAAGGCTGCGGTAGACTTCTAGCATGAAAGTTCTGAGTGCGCTGGCCTTCGCGATCGTGCTGGGGGTGGCGGCGGTGGCCTGGGTTCTGTATGCGCTGCAGCCTGGGCTGTTGATCGGTACACCCTGGGGCCTGGTTCACCTGAGCCTGCTGTGGGTGGGGGCCTTCGGGTTGGGCCTGGCCGTGATGGGGTTATACGTGCTGACCGGCTGGATGCAGGCCCAGGCTGCTTTGCGCCAGCGCAACCTGGAACTGCGTCAGCTTAGGGCTGAACTCGAGGCCCTCAGAAAACAGCACCCTGAAGAAACTCCGGTCATACCAGACCGGCCAGCTTGAGTAAAAGCGCCGTTCAGATGCCGGCAAGCCCCCTCGATGGGCAGAGAGTGAGACCCAGCCCGCCTATCCACTGGGGGCCCTGGGCTGATCGGGTGTGCGGTGGTAGGAGATCTGGATGAAGTGGACACTCCGTACATGGCCCCATGTGGCCGAGCTTCGGCCGTTGATTGAACAACTGGGTATACCGCCGCTGGCGGCGGCGGTTTTCTGGAACCGGGGGTTCCGGCGCAAGGAAGACCTCGAGCCCCCCCTGGTATGCCTTCCCATCGATGGCCTCCAGCGGGCGGCTTTGCGCATCATTGAAGCTTTGGAAAAACGCGAGCGCATACGGGTTCACGGCGACTACGACGCCGACGGCCTGACCGGCACGGCCCTGCTGCTGAATGGCTTGGGGAAACTGGGGGCCGAGATTCACGCCTTTATCCCTCACCGCCTGGAGGAGGGCTACGGGGTGCTGATGGATCGGGTGCCGGAGCACCTCGAGGCCTGCGACCTGTTCATCACAGTAGACTGCGGCATCACCAACCACGCCGAACTGCGCGCGCTGGTGGAGAATGGGGTCTCGGTGCTGGTCACCGACCACCATTCGCCGGGTGCTGCGCCGCCGCCAGGTCTGATTGTGCATCCGGCCCTCTCGCCTGGTTTGCAAGGCCAGGTGCACCCCACCGGCTCGGGGGTGGCTTTCTTGCTGCTGTGGCAGGTTTACGAGCTGCTGGGTCGGGATCCACCCTTGGAGTACGCCGACCTGGCCGCTGTTGGCACGGTGGCCGACGTAGCCCCTCTGCAGGGCTTTAATCGGGCCCTGGTTCAGGAGGGGCTTCGTCGCCTGCGCGATTCCGCCAACCTGGGCCTCAGGGTGCTGGCGGCGCAACACTGCCAGGAATTCAGCGCCAGCGAGATCGCCTTTCGCATCGCACCCCGTATTAATGCAGCCTCGCGGCTGGGGCAGGCTGGGATTGCCCTGGAGCTCCTCACCACCCAGGATGTTTTGCAAGCCCATGCCCTGGCGGAGCGCCTAGACCAGCTTAATGTGCAGCGCCAGCGCATCGAGGAGGCCATGCTGGAACGTATCGGGCCCACCCTCGACCCCACCCATCCAGCCCTGGTCATCCACGATGCCGAAGGGCACCCTGGGGTGATGGGCATTGTGGCCAGCCGGGTGCTCGAGCGCTACTACAAGCCGGTGTTTATCATCGCCGAGGGCAAGGGCTCGGTGCGCTCCACGCCCGGTATCAGCGCGGTAGGGGCCTTGCAGTCTGCCAGGGCCTACCTCGAGCGCTTTGGGGGCCATGCCCAGGCGGCGGGGTTTGCCATTCAAGAAAGCCAGATCCCGGCCTTTACCCAGGCCATCCATCGCTATGCTGCGCAGTTCCCGGTGCCAGAACCCGAGATTGTGCTAGACGGATGGCTGGATGGGGAAGACCTGCTGGAGCTCTACCAGGCCTTAGAGCGGCTCGAGCCGGTGGGGGAGGGCAACCCCGAGCCTTTGTTTTATGCCCAGGGTAAGCCGGAATATGTGCGTACCATGGGGGAAGGCAGGCACCTATCGTTCCGCTTGAACGGGATCCGGGTGGTCAAATGGCGCGATAATGGCGAACACCTGCCCGAGGCCATCGAGCTGGCCGCAGGGCTGGTGCTGAACCGCTGGAACGGCGAGCAGAGCATCGAGCTGAGGGCCCAGGCCTACCGGCCATTAACGGCCGCCCCGCTATCGGGGTGGGCTATTCCACTGCCATTTGCCGAGGCGGTGCGCCAGGCCATCACCCAGGCCGCCAAGGTGTATGTGCACCCTGAGGGGGCCGGCTGGTTTATCGAGCGGGGGGCCTCGGTGGTGAAGCCCGAAGAGGCCGAATACTGGTTCAGCCTGCCAGCCCGGCCGACCCATCCCCAGCGGGTCTACATCGCCCTTTCAGAGAAGGCCCTGCGGGCTTTGGAGGCCGCACCCGATCCGCTGGTGCAAGCCCTGGGCCGCCGGGTGGCTACAGCGTACCGCCTGGGGCTGGCGGCGCAGCTGGCGGAGAGCCTCGAGCGCTACTGGCAGGCCCTATGAGGAACGAACCAACGTTTCTAACTCACCTTGCAGGTTATCGCGGGCGGGCCGCTCCAGCCCGGCAAACCCCGCGGTCTGATAGATGCGCTCACGCGAGAGAAATTGGCGAATCACCCCAGCCCGCCGTTCTCTGAATACGGCCTCCGGCAGCCAGGCGTACTCCAGCCGGACGGCTCGAGCATAGGCCCGATAGGTTCTGGCCTCGGCGCCCAGGATGGAAAGATCCGCATCTAAAAAAAGCGCGGTTTCGGGGTCGTCTGAGCGGTGGTGTTGTGTGGCAAGAATGATCCCCACCACCCGCTGGATGAGCGCAGGGGCCACCCCCAGGCGCTGGAGGCTTTGTTCGGCCAGGCGGGCGCTTTGCAGCTCGTTGTCGGCGCGGGTGGGGTCGTAGATGGCGTCGTGGAACCAGACTGCAAGCTCGAGGTGCGGCTGGGCCGGCAACAACCTAAGCAGGGTGTCGAGATGGGCCAGGTTGTGGTAGTACCGTTGCGGCTCGGTATGCCGGATGAGCAGATCGTCCAGTATGGAAAAATGCTGGCTGGGATCAATCCCAAGTGAGATGAGCAGGCTGTTCCAGCGACCTATCAGCCGCCGGCGGCCCCCATTCGATAGCTGGAATTCACCCCCCATGCTGCCTTCCGATGAACCAACAGAATGCAGCATAGCACGGATGATTGCATGAATATCTTTTGGAATGCGGTGCTAGGATTTCAAGGGGATGCCCATGGCTTTGGCCTCATACATGCGGTTGTCAGCGGTGCTGAGCAGCTTTTCCGGGCTAACCCCGTCTTCGGGGTAGGTGGCCAGGCCGATGTTGACCCCCAAGCGCAACCCGCTGAGACAGATGGACTCGATGATCTGGGCGTAGCGGGTGGTGACCGCCACCGCCTCGGTCTTATCGGTGTGCGGAAAGATGGCCGCGAACTCGTCACCGCCCCAGCGGAAGAGGTGGTCGCCCGAGCGACGCTCCTTTTCCAGCAACTCGGCCACCCTGAGGAGGGCCAGATCCCCGGTGGGGTGGCCCAGCTGGTCGTTGACCGCCTTGAACCCCTTCAGATCCATCACGATCAAAGACAAGGGATAGCCGTACCGGGCGGCCCGCTCGAGCTCTTCGGCTAGCGCTTTGTCGAAGGCCCGGCGGTTGGGCAGTTTGGTCAGGGGGTCGGTCAGGGCGGCTTCCTCCAGGAGGCGGTGGGTTTTGCTGTCGTGCAGAAGGGTGGCTAGCGGAGCCGCAAAGAACTGGGCGGCGCGCAGGCTGTCCTCACCGAAGGCCTGCGGGTCGTGCAGGTTGTCCAGATTGAGGTAGGCCAGCACCTCACCCCGGAAGGCGATGGGCAGGCAGAGGTTGGCCTGAATCTCACGCACCCTGCCGGCCCCATTCATGATTGCGGGCGGTGCAGTCTGGTAGCTGACCTCGTAAATGGGGGTGGTCTCACCGCTCAGGATGCGGGGCTCGCCCTGGTGCAAGCGTTCTTCGCCCAGGCCATACCAGATGAGCATATCGGTGGCGGTGCTGGGGGCGGCTTGCAATCCCTCGAGGTCGTAGCCCACGGCCGCCTTATAGCGGTACAGTTCGTTTTCAAGCACCAGCAGGCTTCCGGCCTCACTGCCCGGCACCTGCTGGATGGCCTCCTCGAGCACCATCTGGTAGAGGTTTTCTGAGGGTTGTTGCAAAAGGGCCTGCACCAGGCGGCTGACGCTCTCATGGCGGTACTTCTCTATCAGGCGCTCAAACCCGATGCCCAGGGTGCGGCAGAAGAGCAAGAACAGTTCCTGCTCGGCCTTGCGCCAGTTCCGTTCTGAGGGCGTGCCCACCACCAGGATGTAACGGCTTCGTGGGGCACCGGGGGTTGGGATGGGATGCGCTGCAAAAGTACGCCAGCCCAGGGCCTGCAAAGCCTGTACACCCCCCGGTTCTTCGGCATAGCGCTGTGTAAAGAACGGCCTGCCTGAGGCGTACACACCCCAGGCCAGGCCCTGGCCGTAGGGCAGGCCCTCCCGCAAAACCTCCAGCAGGGTGGGCTCGTCTACGCCTGCGTAGGCCAGCGCCTGCATCCGCGCCCCCCGCACCTCCCAGACCACCCCGGCCCTGAGCGACAGGCCCTCCAGCAAGAGGGAAAGGGCCATGGCCGAGGCCTCCTCGAGGGAGGTTACCTTGTGCAGCTCCACCGAGAGGTCGGAGAGCAGGCGGCGGGCCTCGAGGTCGGCCAGGCGATCTAGGTGCAGGCTCACCGTCTCGGCAAAACGGATCAGCCCATCGACCTCCTCAGGCCAGAAAGGCCGCTCGGTTTCCAGGTTGAACACCGCCACCACCTCGCCCCGCTCGAACAGCGGGAGGGCCAGCTCGGACACGCTGTTGATGCCGGGGGCTGCGATGAAGTTGGGATCCTGACGTACGTCCGGTACGTACTGGGGGCGGCCTTCGCGGAAGGCCCGGCCCACCACCCCTTCAGCCGCGATCTCCTGCGCGCCAATCATCGGGGCGCTGGCGAGCAGGCGCAGGGTGTTTTTTTGGGGCAGCCACACGCTGGCGTGGCCGCCCGATACAAACTTGGTAAGGTGCTCGGGGAGGCTGCTCAGGAGGGCCTGCCGGTGTTCCAGCGCCGGCAAAACCTCCAGGGCCTCTGCAAGAAGCTGGTGGCTCCGGGCCAGCATTCTGGCATGGCGGTGGGCCCTGCGCAGGCTTCCCCCGATGCCGTTGGCGATGAGCACCGATAGCAATAGCAGCAGGCCATCCCATGCCTGGAGTCCGGCGGGGTGGGCCAGCAGCACGGCCGACAGTGCGCTGGCTGCGAACCCCCATGTGAGGCCATGGATGCTGGCTGTGGTCGCTGTAAAAATCATGAGAAAGGGGAGCTTATACCAATGCTGCGCACCCAGGAAATCCGAAAAGATGGTAAGAGTCAGCGAAGAGACGGCAATTACGCCGTAAACTAGATTAACCGCCGACCAATTGAAGGCCCGGTTCATGCATCCCCTCTTTGCATGGCCCATATCTGTTCCCTGGATTCGATGGCGGTAGGCCGGCCCAGCAGATAGCCCTGACCAAGGGAAAAACCCTCGGCTAAAAGAAAGCGATACTGGGCCTCGGTTTCGATGCCTTCTACAATCACCTTGAGCCTGAGGCCATGGCCTATGGCCTGCACGGCGCGCATCAGGCGGGCCTCGGAGGTATCGGCGCGGGGGTTGGGGCCGAGGTTTTTGACGAATCCCTGGCCCAGCTTGATGGCCGCCAGGGGTAGGCTGGTGATGCGCTCCAGAGAGGAAAACCCGCTGCCGAAATCGTCGAGGTAGAGGGGGTGCCCCTGCCGGGCCAGTTGGCGCAGCACCGCAAGGTTGGTTTCGTTCAGCGCTACCTGCTCGGTGACCTCGAGGATCAGGTGCTGGGGAGCCAGGCCGTGGCGCTGTAGCAGACCGGCGATGCGTTCGGGCAGACTCGGCTCGAGCTGGCTGCCCGACAGATTGACCGCAATCGGTATGCCCCACTGGGCCGCGCGCGCGATGGCTTCGGTTAAAACCCACCCCCCCAGCTCCACCATCCAGCCCTCCTCCTCGGCGATGGGTAAAAACAGGGCCGGTGAGATCGGGCCCCGCTTGGGGTGCTGCCAGCGCAGCAGGGCCTCGAGGTGCTGCAGGCGCCGATCCTCCAGGGTGCGGATGGGCTGATAGTGCAGAAAAAAGCCCAGGGGCGTTCCCCCCGACTTAAGCGGCCGCAGGGCCTGCCCCAGGGCCTGGTGCAGCCAGTCTTCTTCGAGGGTGCTCTTTACCAGCGCGGGATCGTAAAAGCGTACCTGCCCGGGCTGGGCTTGCTCCAGGGCGATTTCGGCGGCTTGAGGAAGTTCGAGCGGGGTGCTGCCCGGCTGGGCAAAAGCCACCCCCACCCGTGGGCTGAAGTCGAGCTGGGGCCAGCGGGCCGCCAGTTGTTCGCGCACGCGCACCTGTAGCCGCGTTAGCACGGCCTGGGTGGTGGTGGGGTTATCAACCCCCTCCAGCACCAGCCAGAAGATGCCCCGCTCGAAGGCCAGGTGATCGGTTGACCGCAGCTCGGCCTGCATCGCCTCGGCGAGGCTGTGAATCACGGCCAGCCAGGTGGCCTCGCCCTCGAGCCGCCGGACGCGTTCCAGGGAGCGGCAGTGCAGCGCCAGCAGGGCTCGAGGGGCGGGCGATAAAAGGGCCAGCGTGGTTCTGAGACCATACAGATTGAGCAGACCGGTCTGGGGGTCATGCTGGCGGCTGTACTGGACTTCGTTGCGCAGCTCGTTCCCGTACAGCAGCCAGGCCACGTGGTGGGCCAGCCCCTCCAGGTGGCGCAGGTCGAGTTCGTCGAAAGCGTCGGGGCGTTCAAAGTGGTCGAGGTACAGGTAGGCGCGCGCCATCCCTTTAACCACCACCGGGGTTGCCAGCATGGCCTGGATGCTACCGACGCGCCCAGGGCCTTCTATGATGGCCCGCCGCTCGGGGTCGAGCTGTTGGTTGAAGCGGGCGATGTCGATCTGGGTAAACACCCGGGCCTGGATGTGCTGGCTCAGCGAAAGGGGTTCCCGCGGGTGCAGATAGACCTTTTGCAGGGCTTCCAGGTCGTAGCCTTTGGCCGCCACAAAGCGGAAGCATCCGTCGGGCTGGAGCAGGGTGGCGCTGCCGGCCTGGGCGACCGGCACAACCTTGAAAGCAGCCTCCAGGGCCCGTTGCAGCACCTCTTCGGGGGAAAGCGTCTCCTTGAGCCCCGAGGCCAGCAGCTCGAGCGAGGCCCCCTGGAAACGGGCCCGGCGGTAGGCATCGCTGATATCAAAACCGATGCACTGTATGCCCACCGGCTTTCCGTGCTGATCCAGCAGCGCCATAAACTCCCAGCGGCTGCGGTTCCAGGGTTTGCGGGTTGGCTTGCTGAACTCTACCCAGAAGGTCTGGTGGGGGTTCTCCAGGGTCCGATGCACCACCTCTATAACCGTCGGTACGTCCCTGGGGTCGGTATGCTCCAGCGCGCTGGCCCCAATCGGCAGGGCTTGCAGCCCCATATACTGCAGGTAGGCCCGATTGGCATAGACAAAACGCCCCTCGAGGTCGGTCTGTAGCACCATAATGCCCTGGGATAGGTCGAGCGGTTCCAGGCCCGGGCTCGCCTTAATGTGAAAATTCAAATCAGGCATACTGAACGCCCCTCATTCTTGCAGCTGCCATGCAACCCATCCCCTGCTAATCCAACGATAGCAAAACCCATGACGCCCCTTCGGTTATCTGAACCGTTGCAGAAGCCGCGCAGCGATGTTTGCAGAGGCGCCAGCCACAGGGCATTTTTTGGGAAAAACCAGCGATTTCCCATCAATAACCGAATCTGAACATTTTTTATAGGAAACCCAAAAACCCTTGCGAGGCTTTTCAACCGATGGGCATCTGGTTATATTGGCCTGCCAAAAAGCTTTGCTAGGTTGGGCGGTCTAACCCTGGGCCTCGATGCGGTAGCGGCAGCACTGGCCCCCCGCTGAGATGCGCTCTTCGCGGATCACCGGCACCCCCAGGAGCTGCTGGTATAGCTCGAGCTCGCTCTGGCAAAGCTCGCCGTGCTCGAGGGAAAGCGCCAGTTTGGGGCAGCGGGCCTGCTCCAGGTACCAGGCCCCGTTTTCCTGGTAAAAGCTGGCCTGGTAGCCTTGCTGGGTCAGAAACTCGGCCAGGCGGTAAATTTTTTGCTCGAGGCTCAGACCTTCCATATGCGGGGCCAACTCCTCGAGCAGCTTGTTGTTGCGTCGGGCCAGCACCTCCAGCACCAGGCCTTCCCCGAAAAGCTCCTTGAGATGGGTGAGCACATCGGCGCACATCCGGGCGTACGGGGCCTGCTCGTCTACGGCCTGGTAGACCTGTTTGGGGCGGCCCCGGCCCTCGTTCTTTTCCAGGCGGGCCCGCACCAGCCCTTCCCGCTCGAGATCCTCCAGGTGGCGGTGCACGGCTACTTTTGAAATACCCAGCGACTCGGCCAGCGAGCCCGCGCAACAGGCCCTCGAGCGCAGGGTTTCCAGAATCCGCAGCTTGGTCTCGCCCATCCCCAAAGCCATAACGCTCCTACGCCATCGGCAGCAGCATGTAGGACTGCACCGACAACTGACCTGCTAAATTGCGCGCGACCTGGCGGAAGGCCAGCGCCTCGGGCGAATCGGGCGCCCCAATCACCACCGGCACACCGTTGTCGCCCCCTTCACGCACCGAGAGCGCAATGGGGATCTCACCCAAAAAGGCGGTGTTGTAGGCCTCGGCCATCTTGCGGCCGCCCCCCTGCCCAAAGATGTAGGTTTTTTGCCCGTTTTGCTCAAAAAACGACATGTTCTCGATGATGCCCAGGATGCTGACCTGTACCCGCTTGAACATATCCAGGGCCCGCTCGGCGTCGATCCGGGCCACGTCCTGCGGGGTGGTCACAATGAGGCCGCCCGAAAGCCGGGTGAGCTGCGCAAGCGAAAGCTGCACATCCCCTGTGCCGGGCGGCAGATCCACAATCAGATAGTCGAGGTCGCCCCAGGCCACCTCCTGCAGGAACTGCTTGAGGGTGCCGTGCAGGATGGGGCCGCGCCAGACCATGGCCTGGCCCGGTGGCACGATATTGGCGATGCTGATGAGCTTAACGCCGTAGCGCTTCAAGGGCACCATCCGCTTTTGCTCGTCTACGCGCAGCTTCTCGCCCTGGGTACCAAACATCTGGGCCTGGCTGGGGCCGTAGATATCGGCGTCCAGCAGGCCCACCCGGGCACCTTCCTGGGCCAGTGCTACAGCCAGGTTGGCCGCGACCGTGCTTTTACCCACGCCCCCTTTGCCCGAGCCAACCGCTACGATGTGTTTGATGCCGGGCAGGGGTAGGTTTTGCGGCCCACGTACCTGGGCGCTAAAGTGCACCTCGACCTCGGTCGCGCCGATTTTGCTAAGGGCCTGGCGTATATCCCCCTCGATTTTCTCTTTGAGGGGGCAGGCCGGTGTGGTGAGGTTGATCTTGATTGCGGTTTTGCTGCCTTGTACGGCAATTTGCTCAACCATCCCCAGCGATACCAGATCCTTGTGTAGCTCGGGGTCGTGGACGGTTTTGAGGGCTTCCAGTACCTGGGCTTCGCTGAGCGCACTCATCTCATATTAAGAATATCCCTGGAAACGCTTTGATGAACGGGGCTGGAATCACATTACAGGGGACTGACAACACAATTTGCCCGGTGGTGGACTGGTGGAACATCCAGCCCATAAGTGATGGTCAAATTGCACAGGGTTTAGACCGTGGAATGCATATAATCCGCAACAAGATGAGTGCTGAAAAGCTGCGCGAAGAAGACCTAAAACTGCTGCACCTGCTCGAACAGATGCGCAGCCAGATAGCGCAAGCCAGCGATAACCTCGACTCGCTCAAACAGGCTTTGGAATCGGTGCAGCGCCTGGTTGAGGAGCGGAACCGCAACCTGCTAAACCACCGCAGCCCCTGGCTGGAGGGCTACGGCCGCGAAACAGACGATCCGCTGACCGGTTTGCCTGCTAAGTTGGCTTTTGAACAGGCCCTCGAGCGCGCTTTTGCCAGCGGTGAGGCGTTTACTGTAGTTGCCTTCGATCTGGACGAATTTCAAACTATTACACAGCGCTTCGGCCAGGCCCTGGCCGATGAGATCTTGCGTCGCGTGGGGCAGCTGGTGCAGAAGACGCTGCGGGCCTCGGACGTCGCTGGACGTTTGGGGGGCGATTCCTTCGCCTTGATTCTGCGCGGTATCACCGGGGATCGGGCCTTGGGGGTTTGCGAGCGGTTGCGGGTTGCGGTGCTCAAGTACCCCTGGGGCCAGCTTCACCCCGAACTTAAGGTCACCATCAGCCTGGGCTTTGCCGGCCGCGATGGCCAACCGACTGCCCAGGCCGTGCTGGCTCGAGCCAAAAACTTCCAGGCCGAGGCCAAAAGCTCGGGCCGCAACCAGACCTTCCCCGGCATGTACTACTGAAGTGAGGTGAGGAAGCGTGTTCGGCCGTGCCCCAGAGCTTTTCAAGAGCATGCTTGGTCGCCTTGAGTCCGTGGTGCGCCACACTATAGCGGTTTTTGCAGCGCTTCTCTTTTTGGTCTGGCTTATTTTTGAACTGATCCAGGCCTTTTGATACCAGATTTCGGTTGGTTCATCGCCGGAAGGCGGCCGAAGGGCTAGGCTTTCTGCGCCAAGGGTAGCGAGGGGTGCGTTCTGGGATGCCAAAAGATGGCCTCTGGAGGTCTTTGCTTTGAATGACCCTTTCTCCGGTATGCTGTATGGCCGCTGGCTGATATATACTGGGTTCTGGCGTAGACCGGGAAGAGTAGGCTGCCTGCGCCCACAGAAAGGGTGCCCCAGCGGCTGAGAGGGCACCTGGAAACGCACCAGCCGAACGTCGCCCGCGAGCCTGCAGGAAGAACGGCCAGCTGGCCTAGTAGAGCCTGTCGGGGGTGCCCGTGATAGCACATCTGAGTGCCTGAAGCCCTTGCTGGCGCTTCAGGAAGCGCGGTGGTACCGCGGGGTTTTCCTCGTCCGTGCAGCAAAGCCTGCAGGGGCGTTTTTGTTTATAGAGTGAGGTGAGGATGAAGGATTCCAAACGCTCGAGGGTTTTCGGTGGAGGATCCTCTTTTGTCCGGCCACGCTGAGGAGGTGCTATGAACGATATTCCCAAGGAATGGCAGCTCGAGCCCCATTACGAACCCGGCCTCTACTGGTTGAGCCGGGAACCCCGGCCCATTAAGCTATTTGGCAAGGAACTTCCGGCCAAAGAGTCGGTGGAGTATCCCGGCTGGTACTTTCTTCAGCGCGGCGAACCCATGCGAATTGTGGATAGCCTCGAGGAGGCCCTTGCTGCTCTGAAGTCTCGCCTCAAGCACTGGAACATGATAGACCTGCTGGGCCGGCCGGCCCCCATTGAGGCTAGCAAGAGTGTTCGTAAGCAGATGGTCATCGATCTGCTCAACGCCCCCATCGCCACCCCCCCGCCCGACTACGACCCCGACCGGGACGAGCCGTTCCTCCTGCTTTCGTGCAAATGGGAGCTGGGCGACTACCTATTGGTCGCCAGCATCGATTACACCCCTTTCCGCCCGGAGTTCAGCACCCGCTTCGGCCAGCCCAACAACCCCATCCGCAGCCTGGTGGGCCGGGTCTGTACCCTTAGGGCGATGGACTTCGCGCAGCTCGATGAGGACTACCCGGATGACCTAGACGACCTGGATGAAGACGACCTCGAGCCCCTCGAGCTTCTGGAGGACGATGAAGACCTTGAATTTGAAGAGGAGGAAGAGCCGGATTGGCAGGAAATTGCGGTGGGCCCGGTGAGCCTCGAGGGCAACCGCCTGACCGTGGGCTTCTGGAGCTGTACCTTTGATGAAAACACCGAGGTCACGGGGGTGGCCTACGAGGAGGCTGTCTTTGATGACGAGAAAAAAAGCTACCACCTTTTCGTGAGGAGAAGCAATGACCGAACCTAAGGAACTACCCAAAGCCTACGACCCCCAGGCGGTGGAGCCCCGTTGGGTGGAGGAGTGGGCCAGGAATCCCCTTCGCCCCGAACTCAACGCCCACAAGGGCAAGGGCCCCTTTACCATTGTGATCCCGCCGCCCAACGTGACCGGCAACCTGCACCTGGGCCACGCGCTGGACAACACCATCATCGATACCATCATCCGCTTCAAGCGCATGCAGGGCTACGAGGCCTTGTACCTGCCCGGCACCGACCACGCCGGCATCACCACCCAGGTGCTGGTGGAAAAAGAGCTGGCCCAGGAGGGGCTGTCCCGCCACGACCTGGGCCGGGAGAAGTTTTTAGAGCGGGTCTGGGCCTTCAAGGAGAAAAACGGCGGGGCCATCCTGCACCAGCTTAGGCGCATCGGGGCTTCCTGCGACTGGAGCCGTGAGCGCTTCACCATGGACGAGGGGCTGTCCCGCGCGGTGCGGCGGGCCTTCATCGAGTACTACCACCAGGGGCTGGCCTACCGCGGTAAGCGCATCGTGCACTGGGACCCGGTGGCCCAGACGGTGGTGAGCGACCTCGAGGTGAACGTCGAGCCCACCCCCGGAAAGCTCTACACCCTGGCCTATCCCCTCGAGGAAGGCGGGGAGATCCAGATCGCCACGGTGCGCCCCGAGACCATCTTTGCCGATGTGGCCATTGCGGTGAACCCCGCCGACGAGCGCTACCGGCACCTCATCGGCCGGAAGGCCCGCATCCCCCTCACCGAGCGCTACATTCCCATCATCGCCGATGAGGCGGTGTTGATGGACTTCGGCACCGGGGCCCTGAAGATTACCCCCGCCCACGACCCCACCGACTTCGAGATCGGACAGCGGCATAACCTGGAGATGCCCAGCGTGATCGACCTGAAGGGCTGCCTCTATGGGGAGCGGGTGCCCGAGCCCTTTCGGGGGCTGGAGCGCTTCGAGGCCCGCCGGCGGGTGGTGGAGGCCCTGGAAGAAGCCGGGCACCTGCGGGATGTCCGCGACTACACCATCGCCCTGGGCTACTCCGACCGCACCAAGGCCCCGGTGGAGCCCCTCCTGCTCGAGCAGTGGTTCGTGCGGATGAAGCCGGTGGCCGAAAAGGTGCTGGAAGGCCTGGATAAAGGCGAGATGCGTTTCGTGCCCGAGCGCTGGGAGAAGGTTAACCGCGACTGGCTGGAAAACATCAAGGACTGGGCCATTGCCCGGCAGCTCTGGTGGGGCCACCAGATCCCGGCCTGGTACGACGAGGAGGGCAACGTCTACGTGCCCGACCCCTCCAACCCCGACCTCGACTGCGACCAGGATCCCCGCTACGCCCACCTCAAGCTGCGGCGCGACGAGGACGTCTTCGACACCTGGTTCTCCTCGGCCCTGTGGCCCTTTTCCACCCTGGGCTGGCCCGACGATACCGAGGATCTGCGGAAGTACTACCCCACCGATGTCCTGGTGACCGGCTACGACATCATCTTTTTCTGGGTGGCCCGCATGCAGATGTCGGGCTACCACTTCACCGGTCGGGCCCCCTTCCACACCATCGTGCTGCACGGGCTGTACCTGGACGCCAGGGGCCAGAAGATGTCCAAGAGCAAGGGCAACGGCATCGACCCCCTCGAGCTGATTGATAAATACGGGGCCGATGCCTGCCGCTTCGCCTGGGATTATCTGGCTACGGGCGGGCAGGACATCCGCCACGACGAACGGCGCTACGAGCAGGGGCGCAACTTCGCCAACAAGCTCTACAACGCCGCGCGCTTCGTGCTGATGAACCGGCAGGTGGGCCTCTCCAGCGCCCCGGCCACCCCCACCCTGGCCGACCGCTGGATGGTCTCGCGCCTGAACCGGGGCATCGCCGAGATTACCGAGGCCTACGAGGCCTTCGACCTGGGCCGGGCCGCCCGGCTGGTCTACGAGCTGGTCTGGAGCGAGTTCTGCGACTGGTACCTGGAGGCTGCCAAGCCCGCGCTGCGCGAGGGCAACCCGGCCACCCTGGAGACCCTGAAGACCACCCTGGCGACCCTGCTCAAGCTGCTGCACCCCATCATGCCCTTCATCACCTCGGAGCTGTACGAGGCCCTGACCGGGGATGCCACCCAGCTGGCCCTGCAGGACTGGCCCCAGGCCGGCGCGCGCGACCTCGAGGCCGAAAAAGCCTTCGAAACCTTGCAGGCCACCATCACCGCCACCCGCAACCTGCGGGCTGAGCTGGGGATCCCACCCCAGCAGGCCATCGAGGTCTATCTGGATGGGCCGGGGGCCGCGCTGGTGATGGAGAACCGGGCGCTATTCCGCTTCCTCAGCAAAGCAGAGCCCTCTATCGGTAGCCCCGAGAAAGCCATTGCCCAGGTGACCGCCAACACCACCGTCTACCTCAAGCCCGAGGGCGACCTCTCGAGCTTCCTGGAGCGTCAGCGCAAGCGGCTTTCTGAGCTGGAAAAACAGGTTGAGCAAGGGCAGAAGAAACTCGCCAACCCAGGTTTTGTGGAGCGGGCCGACCCCAGTGTGGTGCAGGCCGAGCGCGAGCGGCTGGCCGAGAACCAGGCCCAGCTCGAGCGCATCCGGGAAAACCTGGCCCGGCTGGGGTAGGGGATTTACAGCTCCTTTGGGTCTGGCCGGTGGGGCTCGAGGCCAAAATAGCCCAGCTCATACAACCGCTGCCAGACCCGGCTTACGGGCAGGCCCATCACGGTGTAAAAGTCGCCCTCGATGCGCTCCAGCAGCACCATGCCCAGCCCCTGGGCGCCGTAGCCCCCGGCCTTGTCCAGCCCCTCGCCGCTTTGCACATACCACTCGAGCTCCCAGGCCTGGAGCGGGCGGAAGGTGACCTGCGCCAGGGCGACCTCGCGGTGCACAGCCCCGTCCGGTTTGAGAATGGCAAAGCCGGTGTACACCGTGTGGCGCCGCCCCGAGAGCTGCTCCAGGAATCGCCTGTTCTCCTGGGGGTTATGGGGCTTGCCCAGGGTCTGCCCTTCCAGCGCGACCACGGTATCGGCCGCCAGCACCCACTGCCCTGGCTGCCAGACGGCCTGGGCCTTCTGCACGGCCAGTTCCTGGGCCATCTGGGAGGGCTCGAGGTGCCGGAGGCTTTCTTCGTTTATATCAGCCGGACGAGCCTCAAAGGGCAGGGCCAGCCGCCTAAGCAGCTCGGCCCGGCGCGGGCTTCCGGAGGCCAGGATCAGGGTAGGAAGGTTCTTCATAGTCGGCTCCCTGCCCGCCAGATGCTTTCCACCTCGCGCTGATAGCGCTGGGCCAGCGTGCTGTCCCGCAGGATCAGCAGGTTTTCGTTGTTGCGGCCGAACCCAGAGTTGGTGAAGTTGTAGCTGCCGGTAATCACCCACTCCCCGTCCACTACCATCACTTTGTGGTGCATGGTGTAGGGGTTGCCGTCTTTGCGCACCTCCACCCCGGCCTGCTTCAGGGTTTCATCCCGCGAGTTCTCCAGGTTGCGGGTGTCGATGACGACCCGCACCCGCACCCCGCGCCGGTGGGCTTTGACCAGGGCCTCCACGATGCGGGTATCGGTCAGAACATAAGCGGCCACCCAAATTTCCCGCTGAGCCTGCCCCAGCCGCTCGAGGATGGCCCGGCGGGCTTCCTGTCCACCGGCGGGGCTAAAGTAAACCGTGCCCAGGGTGCTTCCGATTTGGAAGCGCGCAGAACGGCCCAGCCCATTCTCCTGACCCGCGAACAGGGCTTCAAACTCGGCCCGGTAGACCTGCACCAGGCCCGGCACCGGCAGCCACAGGCTGTTTTCGTTGTTGCGCTCAAAGGCGTTCCAGGTGAGGTTGGTGCTACCCGTCCAGACCCCCAGGTTATCGATGAGCACGAACTTGTGGTGCATGAGGGCGTGGGGGCGGCTGTCGTAGCAGACCTGCACGCGCTGTAAGGTTTCGCAGCGGGCCCGGCTGCTGCTGCGCACGCCCAGGCTCTCGCGGGTTTCGCGGCGGTAGTCCGAGTCGTTGAGCATCCGCACCCGCACACCGCGGGCCGCCGCACGTATAAGGGCCTGCCCTATTTCACGGTCTTCGAGCTCGAGGGCAGCCACCTCAACCTGCTGCTGGGCCGTGTTGATCAGGCCCAGCAGGCGGCTCTTGGCGGTGGGGCCTTGCTGGGGAGCAAAGTACAGCTCGAGGCCACCGGCCGATCTGTACACCGGTGGAACCGGGCGAAGGTAGGTCTCCCAGGCCAGGTAGCCCACCACGCCCACAAATAGAAGAAAAAGCCACAACCGGTCGCTTTTGCGGCGGCCTCGAGGTCGGAGCAGGCCCCACACAGCCCAGAGTCGATTGAACGTGGAACCACGGCGCATAGCAGATGTCTACTGTACAACGCTGAACGGGCAGGTTGGCCGGAGCTGGTCTGGAGGAGCCATCCCGATGGTGAAATTTAGCAAGTGGGAAGTTTTTCAAAAACATTCCACAGAAGTGCCCAGCAAGCGATATTTCCGACTGGATGCCGACTAGCGCAATTTATTGTACTCGGGTACAATCTCACCATGCTCACGCTTCGGGAAAGGCAAAAGCAGCGTCGCCGAGACCGCATTTTCCGTACCGCCATCAACCTGTTCCGCGAGAAGGGCTTTCACCAGACCACGGCCACCGATATAGCCAAGGCCTCGCATGTTTCCAGGGGCACTTTTTTCAACTACTACGCCTACAAAGAGGCGGTTTTGCTCGACTTTGGTGCCCAGCTACTGGGTGAGCTGCGTGAGCAAGCCCTGGCGGAACTGAACCAGGGCAGCCCCCCCCTCGAGGTGCTGCGCCGCCTATGGAACCGGCTGGCCGAGGTTAGTGAACGCGAACGGGTGCTGCTATCCCCCCTGGCCTATGAGCTGCTGAACCCCGACCCCCAGCGCGCCAAGGCTGCTTTCGAGGCCCTACCCCTGGGTGACCTGATCGCCGAAATTCTGTACCCGCTAAAAATTCAGGGCCGGTTGCGGCAGGATATGTCGCTCGAGCGCATCTCCCGTTCGATGGCCGACGTGTACCTGCTCTCGGCCCTGCGCTGGGCGGCCTATACCCCAGGGCGGCAGCTCAAGGACGAGATGAACAAGTTCCTCGACCTGATGCTGGAAGGTGCCCTGTCCAGGGAGGTTGGCAAGCCCGCCAAGGCTGCGCGCACCTCGAGCTAGGCCATGCACAGCCTGCTAATACCCACCCCGGTGGGCCCACTCTACGCCAAGGCCAGCACCCAGGGGTTGCTATCGGTGGAACTGCTGGTGTGGGGGGAGGGTTTGCCAGAGCGTCCCAGCGCCCTGCTGGGCGACCTGGCCCGGCGGGTAGAGGCCTACTTTGCCGGTAAGGGGGAAACCTTTTTGCAGGTGCCCCTCGATTACAGCGGCCTCGAGGCCCGCCGGGTAGCGCTGTATGAAGAAGTGCGGCGCATTCCCATCGGCGAGACCCGCAGCTACGCCCAGATGGGGCGCTTGTGCGGTCTCACACCCCGGGCAGTGGGAGCGGGTATGCGGGCCTGCCCGTTCTTTTTGGTGGTACCGGCCCAGCGCGTGATTCACGCCGATGGGCGGCTGGGGGGGTTTGCCGGGCGGGAGGGCGTGAAGGAGTGGCTGTTGCGCTTGGAAGGCGCTATTTGAAGTCGACTCAGGCCCCGTAGGGCACCCAGATGTTCTTGATCTGGGTGGCCTGCCGCAGGATCTCGTCGGTGTCGGGCAGGGGGCCGCTGGCGGGCAGCGTCCAGGTGCGCTTCATGTTGCCGGCGCTGGCCTTCTCCACCAGGGCCCAGCCGGTCTGGGGGCCGGCATACCAGAGGGCGTCCACGTCGTCGTGCTCGGCCAGGGTTTTGGCCAGCTCGTCGCGCTCGCCGGTCACGATATTGAAGGTTCCGGCGGGGATGTCGGAGGTCTCGAGCACCTGGTAGAAGTCGGTGGCCGTGAGGGGGGCGATGGGAGAGGGTACTACCACCAGGGTGTTGCCCATGGCCAAAGCGGTGCCGGCCAGCCGGGCCAGGGCTAAGAGGGGCTGGTCGTCGGGGCAGAGGAGGCCCATCACCCCGATGGGCTCTGGGATGGCCAGGGTCACGTTGCGGATGGGGGTGTTGTGCACCACGCCCTCGTACTTATCGGCCCAGGCCGCGGCGGTGAAGAGGGCCTCGAGGGCCGCCTCCACCTCGGCCGTTCCATCCTGCCCGGTCTGCTTTTCGATGCGCCGGGCGAACTCCTCGGCCCGCTCGGAAAGGTTCTCGGCCAGGAAGTACAGGATCTGGGCTTTGTGGTGGCCGCTGGTTTTGCGCCAGCCCTCCAAGGCCCCTCGAGCGGCCTCCACCGCGTTGCGGATATCCTTGCGGTTGCCCAGCCCCACCTCGCCGATGCGCTGCCCCTCGGGGTCGTACACCACCCGGCTGTAGCCGCTGTCGGGGCGCACCTGCTTACCGCCGATGAAGAGCTTGGCGGTGCGGTCGATGGGGGGTAGACCGGGCTGGGCGGCCCTGGGCTTATCACCTGCAGCTTTTGCCCTGGGGGCTTTGGCAGCTTTGCTCTCCGCGATTTTTTTGACGTACTCCCACAGCCCTTCCTTGCCCCCCTCGCGCCCGAAACCGCTCTCGCGGTAGCCGCCAAAGCCGCTGGCGGCGTCGAAGAGGTTGGTGCTGTTGATCCAGATGGTGCCGGCCTTGATCTGGGTGGCCACATCCAGGGCCAGGTTGATGTCCTCGCTCCAGATGGAGGCGGCCAGGCCGTAGCGGGTGTTGTTGGCCAGCCGGACGGCCTCCTCGGGGGTGCGGAAGGTGAGGGCGGCCAGCACCGGCCCGAAAATCTCCTCCTGGGCGATGGTGGAAGAAGGGGCCACATCCGTGAAGAGGGTTGGGGGGTAGAAGCAGCCTTCGGTGGGAACGGCCCAGCTCGGCTGCCAGAGCCTGGCCCCTTCCTCTACGCCTTTTTGCACCAATCGCTGGATTTTTTGCAACTGCACCGGCGCGATGATGGCCCCGATATCCACCGCCTTGTCCAGCGGGTCGCCCACCCGCAGTTTTTCCATGCGGGCGCGGAGCTTGGCGTACATCTTTTCGGCGATGCCTTCCTGTACCAAAAGCCTCGAGCCCGCGCAGCAGACCTGCCCCTGGTTGAACCAGATGGCGTCCACCACGCCCTCCACTGCGCTATCGAGGTCGGCATCCTCGAAGACCACAAAAGGCGACTTGCCCCCGAGCTCGAGGGAGAGCTTTTTGCCGCTGCCGGCGGTGGCCTTGCGGATCAGACGGCCCACCTCGGTTGAACCCGTAAAGGCGATCTTGTCCACCCCAGGGTGCTCCACCAGGGCCGCGCCGGTCTTCCCATCGCCGGTAATGATGTTGACCACCCCGGGCGGCAGGCCGATCTGCTGGCAGATTTCGGCGAACAGAAGCGCGGTCAGGGGGGTAAACTCGGCGGGCTTGAGCACCACTGTATTGCCCATGGCCAGCGCCGGGGCAATCTTCCAGGCCAGCATCAACAGGGGAAAGTTCCAGGGGATGATCTGCCCCACCACCCCCACCGGCCCGTAGCCCGCCAGCTCGCTTTCCATCAGCTGGGCCCAGCCGGCGTGGTAGTAGAAGTGGCGGGCCACCAGGGGGATGTCAATATCGCGGGTCTCGCGGATGGGCTTGCCGTTGTCCAGGGTTTCCAGCACGGCGAACAGGCGGGCGTGCTTCTGGATCTGCCGGGCTATGGCGTACAGGTAGCGGGCCCGCACGTGGCCTTTGGTCTGGCTCCAGCTTGCAAAGGCTTTGCGGGCGGCCTTGACCGCCTCGTCCACGTCGGCGGCGTTGGCCTGGGCTACTTCGGCCAGGGGCTGGCCGCTCGCCGGGTTGAAGGTGGTGAACCATTCCTGGCTGGCCGGCTTTCGCCACCGGCCTGCAATGAAGAGCTGAAACCGGCCCTTGTGGGCCTGGATCCAGTCCAGCGCGGGTTGGGCTGCCTCGGGGGCAGGGCCGTAGGGGAGGGTCTCCATAAGTTCGGTGAGGGTCATGATGGACTCCTAGCTCGAGGGACAGGGGATGCTCTAGGCGGGGCGCTTGGCTAGCCCAGCGGCTGGTACTGCATGGAGGCATAGCGCCCGTAGGCGAAGTGCTCGAGCTGCCGTTCGATGTCGTTCAAAAGGGCGCTGGCCCCAATCCGGAAGAGGTGCGGCTGCATCCATTCGTGGCCCAGCTCCTCCTTCATCAGGATCAGCCAGTCCAGGGCCTGTTTGGCGCTGCGGATACCCCCGGCGGGCTTGAAGCCCACCTTGTAGCCGGTCTGCTCGTAGAAAGCCCGGATGGCCCGTACCATCACCAGGCTGTTTTGCAGGGTGGCATTGATGGCCTCCTTGCCGGTGGAGGTTTTGATGAAATCCGAGCCGGCCTGCATGCACACCATGCTGGCCTTGTAGACGTTTTTGAGGGTGCCCAGCTCGCCCACGGCCAGGATGCTTTTCATGTGGGCCGGGCCACAGGCCTCGCGGAAGTCGCGCACCTCCTGGTAGAGGGCTTTCCAGTTGCCGGTCAGGACGTGCCGGCGCGAGATCACGATGTCGATCTCACTAGCCCCGGCGGCCACCGAGGCCTCGATCTCTTGCAGCTTGAGGCGGTGTGGATTGAGGCCCGCCGGAAACCCGGTCGAGACCGCAGCCACCGGGATGCCGGAGCCCTCCAGGGCCTCCACGGCGACGGGCACCATCTCGTGGTAGACACACACCGCCCCGGTGGTGAGCCGCAGGTGGGGTATGCCCAGGTCGCGCAGCAGCTCCGGGCGCACCGGCTGGCGGGCCTTGGCGCACAGCCGCCGCACCGTGCCGGGGGTGTCGTCGCCCGAAAGGGTGGTGAGGTCGATGGTGCGGATGGCGTGCAGCAGCCAGGCGGCCTGCCACTCCTTTTTGACCGTGCGGCGGGTGGGCAGGGTGGCGGCCCGCCGCTCGACCGCGCTTTTGTTGACCAGCGCGCCCTCGAGGGCGCCGGGGTCGAAGGGGGTGCCGGGGTTGCGCTCCGGCAGCGGATGGGTGTGGGGTAGGGTCGCGGTTGCCATAGTATGGCCTCGAGTACAGCCGATTATAGCGGTTTTGAGATGACGGAACCTAAAAAGCCCCGGCAGCTTTCCGGTGGGCCTGGGGCTTGATGCGGCGCTGGCAGATTGGACACCGCGAGCTGTCATGCTGCTTATGCTCAGGGTGTCTCGGCCCCGGGGTGTGGGGAGGGGCGGCCGCTTAGCCTGGCCCCAGCACGATGATCACATCGTAGCCTGGGGGCTCGAGGCGGATGCGGGTTTGCAGGGGCAGGTGTAGCAGGTCGGCGTAGTCTCGAGCCAGTACGAAAGCCGGGGACTCGCGCCCCACCACCGAAACGCCGCTGCGCACCAAGACCACGCTCGAGCCTCCCACCTCCCCAAGCCGTACTTCGGGCGGTGGCAGGCCCAGCTCGATAAAGCCCTGCCGGTATCGTTCGCCCAGCCCACGGCCGCTCCGGTCAAGCAGCAGGGTTTTCAGACCCAGGGCCTCGGCCTGCACCAACCGGGCCATGACCTCGGTATCGGTGCTGTGGCCTAGCAGCCCAGCGATAAAAGAAGGCATGGCGGCCTGGTCGGGGATCAGGTAAAGGCCCTCTTCCAAGGTGGGCAAGGTGGCGCTTTTCAAAGTCAGGTTTCGCAGGCTCGGGAGCAGACGCAGGGCTTCGGAGAGGGGGAGGCTGGTCTCAATGGAGCCCCAGAGGGTGCTGGCAACCCCAGGTAAGCGCGGCCAGTAGCGGGGGTTCTGTGCCTTGCGTAGGGCCAGCTCCATCACCTCCCGGATGCGATCCAGCCGGCCCAGGTCGGTGCCCTCCCAGCGCCGGAAGCGCATGTACTTGACGGCATCCTTGCCGTTGAGATGCACCGGCCCTGCCGGGAAGTCGATGTAAAGCCCCGCGGCCCGGTCGGTGTACTTCATAGGCTGGGGCAGCACCACGTCCACCCCGTCCACCGCGTCGACCAGCTTCATGACCGCTTCAAAGGTCAGGATCACATAATGCTCTACCGGTACGCCCAGCAGGTTTTCCACGGCCAGCTGTAGCCCTTTGCCCTTGCCTCCCCGCTCGTAGACGGTGTTGATCCGGCCATCAAAATACCCCTCGGGGGTTTCTCCGCTGTAATGCAAATCGCGAGGAATGGCTACGGCGGTGGCTTCTGACCCGCGCAGACGGACATAAAAGATGGTGTCGGTGCGGAGCCCCGGCCCACAGGGGGTATGGTAGCCGCAGTACTCGGTGTCGCGGGCTGCCACCACCAGGCTAAGTTCCTCGTACGGGCCTCCACCCTGGTAAGTGTCCTGCCACTGGGTCTTTGCAGCCCTGTGCTGTGGCCCATAGGCCAGGGCCCAGGCCAGGGCCAGCAAGGACAGCCCTAGCCAGATCAGCGAACCCCGCGGCCCAGGGCGGCGCTGGCGAACCGACGAAGCGGCGCTAGGGCGGTGGGGGCTGGGTGGTCGTGCCATGGCCATCAGATTACAAAATTGGGCAAGCAGCAGCCTAGCGGCAGCAAAGCCTCTTGCCGGGGGTGCGCCTAGCCGTTGTCTGGCTTTCCCTGCAAGGCTTGATAGGCAGCCCAGGTGCGGGGATGCGGCGTAATGCCCTTCTTTTGCAGGTAATCAACCTTACAAACGACAGCCTTTTGGTAGGCTTCCTCGAGCCTGCCGCTCAGTGCCATCTCGCGAATTTCATGATTGACCCCGCGGCCCGGCTCCGAGACATCGGCAATGTAGAGGGCCATGCCGATTTTGTGATCGGGGTCAACCCCATAGACATGGCCCTCGATGGCCTCGAGCACCTCCTCGTCTTTTATGCCCCAGGCCTCGGCCAGCCGACGGCCCGCCCGCCCATGCAGGGCCAGGGGATGGTTGCGTTCAATATCGTTTTCTGGGGTAGCCAGCTCCAGCAAGCGCTCGGTGCTCAGGTCGCGCGCAGCGTCGTGCAGGATTGCCGCCAAGTAGGTTTTTCCTTCATCAAGCCGGTTGGCTCGGGCAATTTGAGCCGCCAGCTCGGCAACCCGCAGGATATGCTCATAGCGCTCGGGCTTGACCAGCCGGCGCACCTTCTCGGCGTAATCAACGACAGCGCTTATGCGTATCAAGGTTAAGCCTCCGCCGAGGGCGGGAGCAGGTACTGGAACTCCTGCCCATCCGCAACAGAGAGCCTACCACATTTACGGAAAATTCCAAGGCGATGGAACATCTGGCCTCACGGTTCAGTGGGCTGCCCCGACCTGCTAGCACTTGAAACATTTATGTATAGCCGCTATAGTTGACAGTTGGCTGGGTCAAAAGACCCGAGCCGTTTGGTTGGATTGCACCTGCATCCCGGACGGCTAACTGGAGAGTGTGGCTATGTACGCAATCATCAAAACGGGTGGTAAACAGTACCGCGCAGAAAAGGGCAGCAGGCTGCGCGTGGAGAAGCTCGAGGCCAACCCCGGCGATACCGTGGAGTTCGAGGCCCTGATGCTGGGCGGTGAGCAGACCGTGATCGGCAGCCCCACCGTACCCGGTGCCAAGGTGGTGGCCGAGGTGGTCGAGCACGGCAAGGGTAAAAAGGTGGTGGTGGCTAAGTTCAAGGCCAAGGTGCAGTACCGCCGCAAGCGGGGCCACCGCCAGCCCTACACCGAGATTCTCGTGAAAGATATCCGCGCTTAGCCAGAAGGAGCACACGATGGCACATAAAAAGGGTCTGGGTTCAACCAAAAACGGGCGTGACAGCCAAGCCAAGCGCCTGGGTGTCAAGCGCTTTGAAGGTCAGGTGGTCAAGGCGGGTAACGTGCTGGTGCGCCAGCGCGGTACCAAGTTCCGCGCCGGTGCGGGGGTGGGCCAGGGCCGCGACTACACCCTGTTCGCCCTGATCGACGGTGTGGTGGAGTTTGCCGATAAGGGTCGCAAGGGCCGCTTTGTGCAGGTCAGGCCCCTGGAAACGGCCCAGGCCGGCGATTAGCCATATTATTGGCCGGAGGCGGGAGCCTGGGCTTCTAGCCTCCGGTTTTTGATTTATGTTCAGGGATGTGCTCGAGATCAGCGTGGCCGCCGGACGCGGGGGCGATGGGTGCATTAGCTTTTGGCGTGAAAAGTACATCGCCAAAGGGGGCCCTGATGGCGGCGATGGGGGGGATGGGGGCTCCGTGATCCTGCGGGCGCTGGGCCAGGTGGACTCGCTCTCCAATCTCTCCAAGCGGGTTTACAAAGCCGAAAACGGTCAGCACGGGATGGGCAAGGGGCTTTTCGGCAAGTCGGGCAAAGATCTGATCATCGAGGTGCCGCGGGGAACCCGGGTCTACGATGCCGAGACCGGCGAACTGCTGGCCGACCTGGTGGAGGAGGGCCAGACCTTCGTGGCCGCGCGGGGCGGCCGGGGCGGCTGGGGGAACCCACGCTTTGTGACCCCCACCCGGCAAGCACCCCGCTTTGCCGAGGCCGGCGAAGAAGGTGAGAAGCGCAAGCTGCGCCTCGAGCTGATGCTTTTGGCCGATGTGGGCCTGGTGGGCTACCCCAACGCCGGCAAGAGCAGCCTGCTGGCCGCCCTGACCCATGCCCATCCCAAGATCGCCAGCTACCCCTTCACCACCCTTTCCCCCAACCTGGGGGTGATCGAGCGCAACCTCGAGCGCATCACCATGGCCGACATCCCCGGTATCATCGAGGGGGCCGCGCAGGGCCGGGGCCTGGGCCTCGAGTTTCTGCGCCACATCGCCCGGACTCGAGTCCTGCTGTACGTGCTCGACGGCGCTGATCAGCCGGTGCAGACCCTGCACACCCTGCAGGCCGAACTGCGGGCCTACAACCCCGAACTGCTCGAGCGCCAATCCCTGATCGCCCTCAACAAAACCGACCTGCTCACCCCGGAAGAAGTGCAAACCCTGGTGGGCGAACTCAGCCGAACCGGCCTGCCGGTGCTGCCCATCTCGACCCAGACCAAAGCCGGCTTGCCCGAGCTGGTCGAGGCCCTGTTTGCCCTGGTGCAGGCCGCCCCCAAGCCCAAACTGGAAGCCCCCAAGCCCCGGCCCGAACCTGCCGATTACATCAAGGTGACCCAGGTGGAAGAAGGGGTGTTTGAGCTCGAGGCCCCCCAGGTGCAGCGCCACCTCGACCGGCTCAAGGGCGATATGATGGAGGCCGCAGGCTACCTGCAGGAACTTTTCAAGCGCTACCGGGTTGAGCAAGCGCTCAAGGCCCATGGGGTGCGGGCGGGCGATACAGTGCGCTTTGGTACTCATGAGTTTGAGTACATCCCTGAGGTTCGATAGTCCTTAACTTGTGTACAATGAGGTCGAATGGTTCAAGCCATTGATACCCAAAGACTCATCCACCTGGTCAAGGAGGCCCTGGAGGACAAGAAAGCCGAGAATGTGGTGGTGCTGGATCTGACCGGTGTCTCCGACACGCTCGACTACTTTGTGATTGCCACCGGGACTTCCCAGCCCCACCTGCAGGCCCTCGAGCGGGCCGTGCGGGAAAAGTTACTCGAAGACCACGGTATCCGGGCTAACAACGTCGAAGGCCCCAGTCCGCGCTGGGTGCTCCTCGACTATGGCCCGGTGCTGGTGCATCTGATGAGCGCGGAGGCCCGCGAATACTACGATCTAGAGGGTTTCTGGGCCGATGCAAAGCGTATATAGCGGGATAGCGCCTAGGGCTTGGCCCTGGGTGGGTGGTTGCGCGAGCTGGCCTGGGTTGGTTGGTAGTTGCGAATGGGGCCAAAGATGAACCTGTTGAATACGATATAGGCGGCAAGGTACGTTCCCATCTGCACCCAGAAATTATTGAACAGCGTGACCCCGTTGCTGCCCAGGATGGTCATAAGCACGGAGAGGGGCATCACCACGATAAAAGCCCGCAACAGCAGGCTGGGAAAGATGCGCAGCATGTCCCGACCGGAGAGCGGCGCCCGCTGCTGCGCTTTACGTTTGAGTTTTTCTGCCCGGCGTTTCTTGCCCATGTGCTCGAGTTTAAGCCCTGATCCCCATAGGGGCCAAGGGCGGCCCGGCAAGCAGGTCTGGGAAGTTAACCCCGCCGGATGCTGTGCCGAATCGCGGGGTTTGTTCATTTGGTGCGAACCAGGCTGGGGAGGTGTCATATACTCATGAGCGTGGGTTTGAGCTGGGCGCCAGCAACGTGGTAAGGCCGATGTTTGATAAGCACTTATTGCAATGGTGGCCTTATGGTGGTTGTCGGTGGGCTCCAGCGAGATTAACCCGTTGATCTGCTGCCACGAGGGAGCTTTGAGATGAGTGCCACGCAAACCCCTACGCCCATTGCTGATATGCTGCGCAGCATGGTGCAGGCCCGAGCCTCGGACATCCATTTGCAGGCCGGGGCGCCGCCTACGGTGCGCATCGATGGCAAGCTTAAGCCGTTTGGGAGTAAAGTGCTCTCGCCGGAAGATGTGGAAGCCATCGTGCGCAGCCTGCTAAACCCCATGCAGCTCGAGGAGCTCGAGTACAAAAAAGAGATGGACTTTGCCTACACCGTGCCGGGTCTGGCGCGCTTTCGCTGCAACCTGCTGCACCAGCGGGGTAGCTTTGGGTTGGTGATGCGGGTGGTGGCCGAAACCATTCCAAGCTTCGAGGCGCTGGGGCTACCCCGTCCGGTGATGGAAGACCTGGCCTCCAAAGAGCGCGGGTTGATACTGGTGACCGGCCCTACCGGCTCGGGTAAATCCACCACCCTGGCAGCGCTCATCGACCACATCAACCTGCACTACCCTAAAAACATCATCACCATCGAAGACCCCATCGAGTTTTTACACAAGCACAAGAAAAGCCTGGTGGTGCAGCGCGAGGTGGGGGTGGATACCGACTCGTTCAGCTCCGGCCTCAAGTACGCCATGCGGCAGGATCCGGATGTGATTCTGATCGGTGAGATGCGCGACCGCGAAACGGTGGAGGCGGCGATTATGGCGGCCCAGACCGGCCACCTGGTGCTATCCACCCTCCACACCCTGGATGCGGTGCGCACCATCAACCGCATCATCGACTTTTTCCCCCTGCACGAACACCTACAAATTCGCATTCTGCTGGCCGAGTCGCTCCTGGGCATCATCTCGCAGCGCCTGCTGCCCCGCGCCGATGGTCACGGTCGGGCGCTGGCCCTGGAAATACTCCTCGCCACGCCTTTTGTGCGCGACCTCATTAAGGACGAAAACAAGACGCCCCAGATCAAGGATGCCATGCTACAGGACAATCTGCGCGGCATGCAAACCTTTGATCAACACCTGGTTGAGCTTTACAGCCAGGGCCACATCAGCCTCGAGGATGCCGAAGGATCGGCCACCAGCCCCCACGAACTCAGGCTGATGCTTACCAAAGCCACCGGCCGGGCTTTCTAACCTGGGTTTTGCGGGCCGACTATCTGGCTGCTTGCTGGATGGCCTCCACCGCCTGGGGGTTCTCCAGCGCCGAGAGATCGCCGGGGGGCTGGCCCAGAAAGGCAGCCCGTATCACCCGGCGCATCACCTTGGCGTTGCGGGTTTTGGGCAGGTCGGGCACAAACAGAATGCGCTCGGGTTTGAGGGCCTTGCCCAGGCGTTGGGTAACGGTTTCTGCAATGGCCTGCTCGAGGTCGGGGCTGGGGGTGTGGTCGCTGCGCAACACCACGAATAGCACCGCGGCCTCGCCCTTTACCGGGTGCGGTATGCCGATGGCGGCGGCTTCTTTTACGCTGGGGTGCTCCACGGCGGCGCTCTCGTACTCGGCGGGCCCCACCCGCTTGCCGGCGATTTTGAGGGTGTCGTCGCTCCGGCCCTGAATCACCCAGTGTCCGTCTCGATCCACCTTGGCCCAGTCGCCGTGCACCCAGATGTTTTTAAAGCGCTGCCAGTAGGTTTCGAGATAACGTTCGGGCGCTTTCCAGAAGCCCTTGGTCTGGCCCGGCCAGGGGGCCAGCACGGCCAGCTCGCCTACCTCGTCCCGCACCGGCCGGCCCGTGCTGTCGAGCACCTCGGCGTGCATGCCGGGCACGGCGGTGTTGAAGCCCATGGGCTTGATGGGTCGCCAGGCTGTGCAGCCCAGAATGCCCCCGCCGATCTCGGTGCCCCCGGAGTAGTTGATGATGGGAACCCGGCCCTGGCCCACGGTCTTGAAGAACCAGAGGTAGGGCTCGAGGTTCCAGGGTTCGCCGGTGGAGCCCAGCATGCGCAGGCTGGACAGGTCGTGCGAGCGCACCCAGTCATCCCCCAGGGGCATCAGGGCCCGCACCAGGGTGGGGGAGAGGCCCAGATGGGTTACCCTGTGCCGTTCGCAGAGGGCCCACAGGCGGCCTGGATTGGGGTAATCGGGGGCCCCTTCGTACAGCAGCACCGTGCCGCCGATGGTAAGAGCACCCAGAATGGCCCACGGCCCCATCATCCAGCCCATATCGGTAAACCAGAACAGGGTTTCGTGCTGGCGCAGATCGAAGAGGTGGGCCATATCCTGGGCCGCTTTGATGGGAAAGCCGGCGTGGTAGTGCACGGTGCCCTTGGGTCTGCCGGTGGTGCCGGAGGTGTAGATCAGCATGAACGGATCCATGCTGTCCATAGGCTGGTACGGGGCGCTCGAGGGCTGTTTTAGAACCTGTTCGTCCCAGGCCACCTCGTTTGCAGCCAGGGCCACGTCCCCAAAGCGGCGCACCACCAGCAGCTTTTCTACGCTTGGCGAAAGGGCTGCGGCGCGGCGGGCGTTGTTCAGAAGATCAACCCGGCTGCCCCTCCGGTAGAAGCCATCCGCGGTGATGACCAGCCTGGCCCCGGCATCCTGCAGCCGGGTGGCTGCTGCTTCAGGGGCGTAACCGGAGAAGATGGGTACAAAGATGGCCCCAATTTGTGCCACGGCCAGGGCGCTGATGGCGGTTTCGGGCAGCATGGGCAGAAACAGGCCTACCCGGTCGCCTTTCTGGATGCCCAGGGCCTCGAGCGCGTGGGCGGCCTGGGCCACGGCGGCCTCGAGCTCCCCGTAACTCAAGCGCGCTACGGCCCCCTCTTCCCCTTCCCAGATCAGGGCCGGAGCGTCTTTGCGGGTTCTGGCGTGATGCAGGGCGTTGTAGGCCAGATTGAGCCGCCCGCCTACAAACCACTGGGGCCACTGCGGCCCCTGGGAGGTGTCCAGCACCTGCCGGTAAGGGGTAAACCACTCGAGGCCCAGGAGCTGGAGGGTGGTCTCCCAGAAAGCCTCGGGCCGTTCAATGCTGTAGCGATAAAGGGCTTCGTAGCTGTCCAGATGCAGGTGTTTTAGCAGGGCTTCGATATGGCTGCCACGGGTGTACGCGTCGGAAGGGAACCAGATGGGGTCGTTCATAACAGGCCTCGCTTTGCTTGCCCATAGTTTATCGGCAGAAGCCGGTAAGGGGTTGCGCGCGAGGGGCCTGGCTTTTGGTGAAGCACCGCGTTGCTATTTTTTGCGAAACAGGCCAAACAGCCCTTTGGCTTTGGAGGGCTTGTTTTCTGGGCTGCTTTTACCGGGGTTGGCCTCGGCCTGGGGGGTGTTTTGTACGATCTGCAAGAAGGCTTTGGGGGTCGCGCGGATGGCGGGGTCTTTAGCCAGGAGGTTGCGAACAATCCGGTCGAGGTGGGGTGGAAGGTTGGTGGGTGGGGGCAGCTTGTGCAGGTGGGCGTGGGTGATCTCTTCCAGGGTTTCCCCCACAAAAGGCCGCTTACCTACCAACAGCTCGAAGGCCATCACCCCAAACGAGTAGGCATCCGAGGCAGGGGTGGCCGGCTCTCCCAGGAATAGCTCCGGGGCCATGTAGAAGGGGCTGCCGGCCCGCTCGAGGGGTTTGGGGTTTTCGCGGGTTTTAGCCACGCCAAAGTCGCCGAGCTTGAACAGCATACCGTCGATAAAAATGTTGGACGGTTTGACGTCTTGGTGGATGACGCCCCGGTCGTGCAGGTAGATGAGGGCCTGGGCGATCTGGCTCAGGCAGTCGAGGGCCACCTCCCGGCTAAGGGGGCCTTTTTTTAGCCTGTCCTCGAGGGTGCCCTCCTCGAAGTATTCCAGCGCCAGAAAAGCCCCTTCCCCCTCGGGGCGCCCCGAGAGCCCCCGCACCAGGTTGGCGTGGTTAAGGGTAAGCGACAGGGCCACCTCCTGTGCAAAGCGCTCGGTGAGGGCCCGGTCGGTGCGTACCTCGCGGCGCGGCACCTTAAGGGCCACCTTGGTACCGTCGGGGGCATGGGCCAGGTACACCTGGGACGATCGCCCCAGGCCCAAGAGCATCTCGAGCTTGTAGTGTTGTCGGGTCAGTCGGCGATAGTCCATGGGTTGCTGGGGGTTGGGGGTCATGGCAACTGCTACGAAAGGGTCATATGTTCGCCGGGTGCTAAGGCCTGGCCCCCCACCCCGAGCCGGCCGGCCTGCTGCACAAAGGCCGCGCCATCCTGGGCGATGGGGGGGAAGGTGTTGTAGTGCACCGGCAGCACCTGCTTGGCTCGAGTTAGCTCGAGGGCCTTGAGGGCATCGTCCGGCCCCATGGTGAAGTGGTCGCCAATGGGCAGAACAGCCAGATCGGGGCTGTACTGGGCTACCAGGGTCATATCGCTGAATAGGGCGGTGTCCCCTGCGATGTACAGGCGCTTACCGCCCAGCTCGAGCACAAAGCCCTGGGCCAGGCCGCCGTAGGTTCCATCCGGAAAAGAAGAGGAGTGCCAGGCGGGAAACCACTTGAGCCACCCGCCTTTGAACCGGTAGGTGCCGCCCAGGTTCATGCCCACCCCTTTGGCGCCCTGTTTTTCGGCATAGCTCACAATCTCGTAGTTGGAGATAATTGGGGCTCCGGTGCGCTGGCTAATAGCCACGCTGTCACCGTAGTGATCGCCGTGGGCATGGGTCAGCACCACCAGGTCGGCTTCTACCTGGTCGGCCGTGAGGGCCGCTTTGGGGTTACCGGTGAGGAAAGGGTCTACCAGTATGCGGGTAGTACCGTCGCTGATGAGCAGGGCTGAGTGTCCTAGGTAGCGTACCTCGACCATGGTTCGACCTCCGACGCGTTAACTAGTATATGTCCGAAACGGGGGTTGGGTGCGCTGGCTCAGGCCTGGGTGAGCCGCTGCAGAACCCGTTCCACGTTCCGCTCGAAAGCGGCCTCGGCCAGGCGCCCCAGGGCCCGTCCCCCCCATTTTTCGCCCTGGGGCAGGGTGGCGTGGATGCGGAGGGTGAGCTGATAGGCGATGCCCCCCTCTACCACCTCGCCATGGCCCTCGAGCTCGGCCCAGAAGGCCGGGGGCTCGGGGAGGGGCAGGGCCTCGAGGCGCGCCGCCAGGCCCTGTGGATGAATACGGCTCTGGAAGGGAAACTGGATTTCGCCAAACAGCGGGGCCTCGGCCACCAGGTAGCCCTGGAGGGTGGTGCCCTGACGGGTTAGTTCACTAAACGGGGGCCTGCCACCAAAGACCCGCTCGGGCTGGAGCAGGTGCTCGGGGGGCTCCGGTAGCTTTAGCTGGAAGGTTTTTTCCAGTATCATCTAATTGACCCACTCGACCCTTAGCTGCCCGGACTGTACGAGTTGCTCGATCTCCTCGTCGGTTACGTTGCGGAGGCGTGCCAGGTGGCTGAACTCGGGGGCGGCGGAGGCCAGGCCCACCCGCACCACCAGCACCTCCTCGGCCTCGGCCTTGCCGATGCGCCAGACCAGATGATTTCCCAGCCGCTCGAGCAGGTCGTCCATAGACATTAGGGTATCGCCTGCAAGGGCTTTGGGTAAAGAGAGGTGGGTAACCAAGGGTAAACTGGTTTGGTGGAAGCGATTGTGTTGGCAGGTGGTAACGCCGGCGACCCCCTGGCCCAGAAGTTTGGCGTAGCCAGCAAAACCCTGGTGCCTTACCGGGGTCGCCCGCTGTTGGAGTACACCCTCGAGGCCCTGGTGCAAGCGGGGCTGGAGGTCATTTTGGTAGGGCCGTCCCTGCCCTTGAACCCCCCGCCCCAACGGGCCTTGCCCGACCAGGGCAGCTTGCTGGCTAACCTCGAGGCGGGAATTAAGGCCGCCCAGGGTAGCAAGGTGCTGGTGTCTACTGGCGACATGCCCTTTTTGCAGGCAGAGGCGGTGCGCTGGGTGCTGGAAAATGCACCCCAGGCGGGCTTCGTCTACACCATTGTTGCCCGGCCCACCATCGAGCAGCGCTTCCCGGGGATGCGCCGCACCTACGCCCGCGTCCGCGAGGGCTACTTTACTGGGGGCAACCTGGTCATCATCGACAAGAAGCTCTTTTTTACGGCCCTGCCTTTGCTTAGACAAGCCCTGGAACTGCGCAAAAAACCCCTGGCCCTGGCCCGGATGATTGGGCTGGGCACCCTGGTAAAGGTGCTGTTGGGCCGGGCCGACATCCCCGGGCTCGAGGCCAGGGTCTCACAAATTATCGGAGTTCCTGCCAAAGCCCTCATTACCCCCTACCCTGAAATAGGGGTGGATATCGATAAAGAGGAGGATCTTCGTTGGTTGGCCTGAGGGAGATTCCGCTTGGCTGGAACCACCTTGCCGGGGGATGTAGACTGGAGGCCGGATGCGAACTGTTCGTGACTTGCGTTTGGCGGGCCTGATCGCTTACCTTGCGGCGCTGATTGCCGGGCTGATGGTCTCGGGGCTTATACACTGGGCCCTGGGTGGGCGGGGGCAGTTTGGCTGGGAGGGCTTTAACTTTTTCGGCGTCCTCGAGGGCCTGGCTTTCTTGCTGGTTTTTACCGTCAGCCTCCTTATTGCCAAAAGGGCGGTTAAGGTGACCACCACCACCCTGCTTTCCGCGGGTATATTTGTACCCACTTCGGCCCGCAAGCTGGCTAGACCGGTGCCGGTGATCAGCGCGCTACAGTCCTTTGAAGGTAGTATCGCGGTACTGCTCGAGGACGGTCATCCGGTAGGCGTTATCGGCATGGCCGACTCATTGGTTCCCTGGGACGAAGCCCCAGTGGTCTCCGGTGAAACCGCCGCAAGCGAGCTGGGATCGCTATTTCGCCAGCATCCGATTGTGTTCGTGGCCGATGGTGATACGGTGCACGGCATGGTTACGCGGGAACGCTACTTCAAATACCTGGGGGCAAGGTAGCCAGGGCGGTTCGGCAATACCGGCAGTCGGCTGTGATTGTTCGCCTGGGGTCTTGGTGGGCTATATAAACATGGCCGGTTCTCGAGTTGGCGTATTCTGAATTGACAACTGGAGATGCGCATGAGCAAAGCACCCGATATTGTAGACCTGCTCAATCTGGCCGTAGATCGCAGTGCCTCGGATCTGGTTATCACGGTGGGCCTTCCCCCTATGGTCAAGGTGGATGGTGAGTTTCACCCCACCGAGTTTGAGCCCCTTACCCCCCAGGAAACCCGGCGCCTGACCTATGCCCTGATGGACGAGAAGCAGCAGCGGGTTTTTGAGGAAGAAAAGGAGCTCGACTTCTCCTTCAGCCTTCCAGGCAAAGGCCGCTTCCGCGTCAACATCTTCTTGCAGCGCGGTAGTGTGGGTGGGGTGCTGCGGGTGGTGCCCTCCAACGTCAAGAGCTTCGAGGAGCTGGGTCTGCCCAAGACCGTGGCCGATATTGCTATGAGCCCGCGTGGGCTGGTGCTGGTGACCGGGCCCACCGGCTCGGGTAAGTCCACCACCCTGGCCTCCATGATCGACTACATCAACGAGCGCAAGCGCTGCCACATCGTGACCATTGAAGACCCCATCGAGTTCTTCCACCGTCACAAGTCCTCCATCATCAACCAGCGCGAGATTGGCTCGGATACCCACAGCTTTGAAAAGGCCTTGCGCTCGGTGTTGCGGCAGGCCCCCGATGTGATTCTGGTGGGGGAGATGCGCGACTACGAGACCATTTCGGCCGCTATCACCGCCGCTGAGACCGGGCACCTGGTGATGGGTACCCTGCACACCAACAGCGCCCCCGAGACCATCGACCGCATTATTGACGTCTTCCCGGAGTCTCAACAGGAGCAGGTACGGGTGCAGCTCTCCAACAACCTGGTGGCGGTGCTCACCCAACAGCTTCTGCCCAAGGCCTTTGGCGGTGGACGGGTGCTGGCTTACGAGCTCATGGTGGCTACCCCAGCGGTGCGGGCGTTGATTCGCGAGGGCAAGAGCCATCAACTGGTCAGCGTAATTCAAACTGGGGGCCAGTACGGCATGATCACCATGGACGCCTACCTGGCCGACCTGTACAAGCGCAAGCTGATTACCTACGAGATGGGCCAGTCGCGCGCTGTAGACCCCAAGGAGTTTGCTCGTCTGGCTGGTGCGGCGGGGGGCTCCACGCCCCAGGCGGCCGGTGTGCGCCGCCCCTAAGGGCCTATAGCCACGGAGCCCTGGGGAGTATATGGCCTGCTCGGAAGCAGCCCTGCGCGCGTTTTTCTCCCGTCCAGAGAACTATGTGAATCTGTCTCTGAAGGCCATCATGGAGTGCATAGGGCCTTTCAGCCAGTACGACGAGTGGGACTGGGGGCGCGAGGTATACGACTGGAAGCGGCCCAACCTGCGCGTGCGGGTGATCATGCGCGGTGGTTATGTAAAAGCAGTGGAAGAACTCGACCCGCAGGATAACAGCCGCTATGGCACCACCCTGCGGGTTTTATGGGGGGATGCTTCGCCTTAGACAGCGCTTAGTCCAGAAGCCCCGAGCGCGCTAGCAAGGCCTTGGGGTCAGGGTCGCGCCCCAGGAAGCGCCGGAAGAGCTCGGCGGGGTCGACAGAGTTGCCTTTGCTCAGGATGTGGGTGATGAAATCCTCGCCGGTCTGGCGGTTGAAGATGCCCTCGGCCTTGAAGCGCGAGAAAGCGTCGGCGTCGAGCACCTCCGACCATTTGTAGGAGTAGTAGCCCGCGGCATAGCCCACCGGATGACCGAACAGGTGGGCAAACCCGGCCACAAAGGCATAGTCCTGGGGTAGCGGGGCTGGCATGAAGGGCTGCATGACCTGCCGGGCGTAGGCGACCACATCGCCGTCGCTGGGGGTGTAGTGGATGTGCAGGGCCAGATCCACCGTGCCGAAGGCCAGCTGACGCATGCCCTGGTTGGCGGCCCAGTAGTTTTTGGCCCGCAGCATTTTCTCGAAAAGCTCGTCGGGGATGGGTTCGCCGGTCTGATAGTGGCGGGCGAACAAGTCCAGGGCCTCGCGCTCCCAGCACCAGTTTTCCATGATCTGGCTGGGCAGCTCGACAAAGTCGCGGGCCACCTGGGTGCCCACCAGGCTGCGGACCTCCACGCTCGAGAGCGCCAGGTGCAACAGGTGCCCAAACTCGTGGAAGATGGTCTCCACCTCGCGGTGGGTGAGCAAAGCGGGCCGGTCGCCCACCGGGGGGGTGAGGTTGCCGCACATCAGGCCCAGGTGGGGCTCGGTGGTATCGCCCTGGCGCACGCCCCGGATGAGCGTGTTCATCCAGGCCCCGCCGCGCTTGTTCTCGCGGGGGTGCCAGTCGGTGAAGAAGCGGCAGATGCGCCGGCCCTCCCGGTAGATCTCGTAGGTTTTGACCTCGGGGTGCCAGGTGTCCACACCCGCTACTTCCCGCACCTCGAGGCCGAAGACCCGCCGCACGATCTCGAACAGCCCCTCGAGCACCTGCGGCAGGGCAAAGTAGGGCCTGAGCTCTTCCTCGTCGAAGTCGTAGAGGGCCTTGCGCTGCTTCTCGGCGTAGTAGGCGATGTCCCAGGGCTCCAGCGGCGGGGCCTCTGGCCCCTCGAGCTCCCGGCGGAAGGCCTCGAGGGCGGCCAGCTCTTTTTTGAAGTAAGGCTCGTAGGCGGCTTTGAGGTCCTGCTCGAAGCGCAGGGCGGTCTCGGCCTTGCCGGCCATGCGGTTCTCCAGCACGTAGTCGGCAAAGTTGGCGTAGCCCAGCAGTTCGGCCTTTTCGCGGCGCAGGGCCAGAATTTCATCAATCAGGGGCCGGTTGTCGCGGCCTGGCTCGGTGGCCCGGCGGTGGTAGGCCAGGTAGACCTGCTTACGGATCTCGGCGTCGTCCAGGTAGGTTTGCAGGGCCAGATAGCTGGGCTGCTGCAGGGTAAAGCGGTAGCCCTCGCGGCCTTTGGCCCGGGCACTCTGGCGGGCGGCCTCGAGGGCGCTTGGGGGCAGGCCCGCCACCTGGCTTTCGTCCAGGTACAGCTCCCAGTCGGCGGTGGAGTCGGTGACATTTTGCTCGAACTGGGTAGTAAGCTCCGAAAGCCGGGTGTTGATGGCCTCGAGGCGGGCTTTCTTCTCGGGGGGAAGGCCCGCCCCCTGGCGGCGGAACTCATCGAGGCGCAGTTTGAGGAAGCGGGCCCAGTCGGGGCTGAGCTGGCTTGCTTCGGGGGTGGCTGCAAAGTCCTTGAGGGCCTGGTACAGCTCGGCAGAAATCTGGAGCTTGGTGTAGAAGGCGGTGGTGGGGGGAATGATGGCCTTGTAGGCTGCGCGCAGCTCAGGGGTGGAAGCCACGCTCTCGAGGTGGGCCACCAGGGTATAGGCGTAGCCCAGGCCCTCGCCCAGCCGATCCAGGGGTAGCAGGGTGTTCTCCAAGGTGCGGGGGCCTTCTACCCGCAGGATGGCCTCCAGCTCGGCCTCGGCCTGGGCCAGGAGGGTCTGGATGGCTGGCTCGATGTGCTCGGGGCGGATCTGGCTAAAAGGGATGTCGTAGCGCACTTCCAGCAAAGGATTCTCCGGCATAGCAACCCAGTATAAACGGGGCCAAAGCCGGAGAATGTGCCTTGTTTAGGCGTAACTTTGTACGGCCTGGATGACCGCCTCGAGCTGGGCCTCTTGCAAAAAGGGGTGCATGGGCAGGCTCAGCACCTCGCGGGCGGCGGCCTCTGCGGCTGGAAGGGAGCCTTCCGGGGCCAGGTCGCGGTAGGCCGGCTGGAGGTGGGCCGGCAGCGGGTAGTGCACGCTGCTGCCGATGCCCTGCTGCTTCAGGTGGGCGGCCAGCCGGTCGCGCTCGGGGTGGCGCACCGTGTACTGGTGGTAGACGTGCAGGGCATAGGGCATCTCGCGGGGGGTCTGGAGGTGGTTTTTGAGGTGCTCGTTGTAGACCTGGGCGATCTGGCGGCGGCGGGCGTTCCAGGTTTCCAGGTGAGGGAGCTTAACCCGCAAGATGGCGGCCTGGAGGCTGTCGAGCCTCGAGGTGTAACCGGCCGGGCGCACATGGTGGTAGCGCTCCTTGGAGCCGTGCACCGTCAACAGGCGGGCCTCCTCGGCGATGGTTGGGTTGTGGGTGGCGATAAAGCCGCCATCGCCATAGGCCCCCAGGTTTTTGGTGGGGTAAAGGCTAAAAGCCCCCGCATTGCCCAGGGTGCCGGCCTGGACAGGCGGCTGGCCCGGGGCGCAGTAGCGGGCCCCGATGGCCTGGGCTGCATCTTCCAGCACCTGCAAACCGTGTTTTTGCGCGAACTCCAGTATCTCGCCCATGGGGGCCACCTGGCCGTACAGGTGAACCGGCAGGATGGCCTTGGTGCGCGGGGTGAGGGCGGCCTCGAGCAGGGCCGGATTGAGGTTGAAGTTTTGGGGGTCAATGTCCACCAGCACGGGGCGGGCCCCCACGTGCTGGATGGCCTCGAGGGTGGCGATAAAGGTAAAGGGCGTGGTGATGACCTCATCCCCCGGCCCTACCCCCATGGCCCGCAAGGCGATGAAGAGGGCATCGGTGCCGGAGCCACAGGACACCACGTAGGGCACTTTCAGGTAGGCGGCCAGCTCCTCCTCCAGGGCGGCGACCTCGGCCCCTCCCACGAAGGCCCCCGAGGCCAGGACACGGGCCAGGGCGGCGTCAACCTCGCTTTTCAACTCCAGATATTCACGCTTAAGATCAAGGATAGGTACCATTCAAAACACCCGCTCCCTAGCTTATACCGGATTCAAAAATATATAGGAGTTACGCAGTTGCCCCTCACCCCTCTACTCGGCTACCCTTTTCTGCAAAGCAAACAGGCCAAGAGGAGTTAGCTGC